>NZ_LZLY01000001.1 GCF_001673535.1 Mycobacterium sp. 1081908.1
ACCGCGGTGGCGCAGCCGCATCACCAGGTACAGCGCCACCAGGCAACCGGGGATCTCCATGATGGCCAGCAGGACCTGCATGTACGCGTTGAATGCGAAGCCCCGCCCCGCCCGAACCACCATTGCCACCGTTGCCGACCAAAATCCCGCCCGGGCCGCCGGGTAAACCGCTGCCCGGGGCCGCATTAGTGCCATCACCGATCAACGGGCGTCCGAGCAGCGTCTGGGTGGGCGCGTTGACCACGCCGAGAATGTCCTGCTCGATTGTTTGCAGGGGCGACGCATTGGCGGCTTCCGCGAGCGCATACGCGCCGCCCGCACCCTTCAATGCCCCCACAAATTGGTCATGAAATGCCGCCGTTTGCGCGCTCAGCGCCTGATAGTCCCGGGCGTAGCTGGCGAACAATGCGGCGATCGCCGCCGACACCTCATCCTCGGCCGCCGCCGCCAGCTGCGTCGTCGAACCCGCCGCGGCCGCATTGGCCGCCTCAAGCGCCGACCCGATCCCGGTCAGATTCGCCGATGCCGCCGCCATCGCTTCCGGCCCAGCCACCACAAATGAGGACACCAGCCGCTCCCGTCCAGTCGCCCCCGGATCGGCCCCACGACATTATTGACTACGGGCGTTATCCCAGGTGGGACATACGCGCAATTCACAGAATCCACCAACCATTTCCAAACTTTCCGTTTGAATTCAATTCCACGTTGGTAATTGCTCGCGCTTGATTTCGATGCACTTGCCCGGTGAGACCGACGAGGACCGGTATCCGGGGAGCCCGTTCGTCAGGGCACGCGGCCACGCCTGCCGCACCCGTCGGTCGGATAACGGTACGGTTTCGCGATGTGTGTTCGCTAACCCGTCGCGCCGAGCCACTGGCCGGCCTCGCTTTGATCGCCGCGGCGCTAACCGGTTGCGGTTCAGGGGATTCCACCGTCGCCAAGACACCGCAGGCCACGACGACGACGTCGACCGCGTCGATCACCGCCCCGGCCACGCCGATGCCGACGTCCGGCGTCGCCGCCCCGCCGACCAGCGCGGCGCCCGACCCGTGCGCGGTGAACCTGGCCTCGCCCACCATCGCCAAGGTCGTCTCCGAGCTGCCCAAAGACCCGCGCAGCCAGCAGGGCTGGAATCCCGAACCGGTGGCCGGCAACTACAACGAGTGCGCGCAGCTCTCGGCGGTGATCATCAAGGCGAACACCAACGCGGTCAACCCGACGACGCGGGCGGTGCTCTTCCACCTCGGCCAGTTCATCCCGCAGGGCGTGCCCGACACCTACGGGTTCAACGGCATCGACGCGGCGCAAACCACCGGCGACACGGTCGCCTTGACCTACCCCGGCGGGATCAACGGCCTCAACACGGACGTCCGATTCCATTGGGACGGCAACGGCGTCCAGCTGATCGGTAACGGCCCCGGCCACTGAGCCCGGGGCGAACCCGCGTCAGCCGCTCACCACGAGCGGAAGCGAGATCACGCCGGGGCCGCCGGCGACGACGATCACCCAGCGGCCGTCGACGGGCAGGGCCACCTCGACCGGGAAGAAGGCGAAGCCGATCTCGCCGACGGTGGCGGCCGCGGGCATCTGGAAGGCGACGCGCAGGGGCTCGTCGCCCGTCGGGGGCCAGATCTCGACGTCGACCCGGTCGCCCTCCTCCTCGGCATCGGACTGCGTCAGCACCACGAGCAGAAAACGGGCGAACCGGTCGGGCCCGACGATGAATCGGGACAGCACGCCGCCGGTCACGTTCAGCTTGTTGTCGACCACCGCGGCCGCTTCGGCGAGAAAGGCCCCCGTAACGATCACCTGCCGAAGCTACCGCCTGAGTGCGCCGGCGCGGCACGCGCCCCGGCGACTCGGCTACTTCCGCTGCGGCACAATGCATTCCAGGCGCCGCGGAAAACTTCCGTTTTCGTGTCGGTCCCCTCGCCTACAGTTGCAGCTGTGTTCGTCACCGGTGAAACCGTCGTCTACAGCGCGTCGGACCTCGCGTCCGCCGCCCGGTGCGAATACGCCCTATTGCGGGATTTCGACGCGAAACTCGGCCGCGGCCCGGCCGTCGCCGTGGAGGACGAGCTGCTCGCCCGGACCTCCGCCCTCGGCACCGAGCACGAACGACGCCGCCTCGACAAATATCGGGACGAATTCGGCGACGGTGTCGCGGTAATCGGCCGCCCGGCCTACACGCTGGCCGGGCTGACGGCCGCCGCCGAGGCAACCCGGCGCGCGATCGCTGACCGCGCCCCGGTGGTGTATCAGGCCGCGATGTTCGACGGCCGATTCGTCGGGTTCGCCGACTTCCTGGTGCTCGACGGCGAGCGGTACCGGGTCGCCGACACCAAGCTGGCCCGCTCGCCCAAGGTGCCCGCGCTGCTGCAGCTGGCGGCCTACGCCGACGCGCTGGGCGCCGCGGGCGTCCCGGTCGCGCCGGAGGCCGAACTGGAGCTGGGCGACGGCGCCGTCGTGCAGTACCGCGTCGGCGACCTGATCCCGGTTTACCGTTCCCAGCGCGCGCTTTTGCAGCGACTGCTCGACGAGCACTACGCCGCGGGCACGCCGGTCCGCTGGGACGACCAAAACGTAGGCGCGTGTTTCCACTGCCCGCTGTGCACCGAGCAGCTGCGCGCAACCGACGACCTGCTGCTGGTCGCCGGGATGCGAGTCACCCAGCGCGACAGGCTCATTGACGCCGGCATCACCACCGTCACCGCGCTGGCCGACCGCACCGAGCCGGTGCCGGACCTGGCGCCGAGCGCCCTCGATAAACTCGCCGCGCAGGCCAAACTGCAAGTCCGGCAACGCGACACCGGCACCCCGCAATACGAGATCGTCGACCCGCAGCCGCTGACGCTGCTGCCCGAGCCCGACCCCGGTGACCTGTTCTTCGACTTCGAAGGCGACCCGCTGTGGACGGCCGACGGACACGACTGGGGCCTGGAGTATCTGTTCGGCGTCCTGGAGGCAGGCGGGGAATTCCACCCGCTGTGGGCGCACAACCGGGTGGACGAGCGCAAGGCGCTCACCGACTTTCTCGCGATGGTGAAGAAGCGCCGCAGGCGCCGCCCCAACATGCACATCTACCACTACGCGCCCTACGAAAAGACCGCGCTGCTGCGGCTCGCCGGACGGTACGGGGTCGGCGAGGACGACGTCGACGAACTGCTACGCAGCGGTACGCTGGTCGACCTGTATCCCGTGGTGCGCAAGAGCATTCGGGTCGGCGCGGAGTCGTTCGGCCTCAAGGCGCTCGAGCCGCTGTACATGGGCGCACAGCTGCGCGCCGGTGACGTCACGACGGCCACCGAGTCGATCACGTCCTACGCCCGCTACTGCCAGCTCAAGGACGAAGGCCAACTGGACGACGCCGCGTCCCTGCTCAAGGAGATCGAGGAATACAACCACTACGACTGCCGGTCCACCCAGGCACTGCGCAACTGGCTGATGCTGCGCGCCTACGAATCCGGCGTCGTACCCGTTGGCGCGCAACCGGTTCCGGAGGGCAACCGGGTCGAGGACCGCGACCGGCTGGCGACGACGTTGTCGGCGTTCACCGGCGACGCCGGCGTCGGCGCGCGCACGGCCGAACAGACGGCGGTGGCGCTGGTGGCCGCGGCACGCGGCTACCACCGGCGCGAGGACAAGCCGTTCTGGTGGGCGCATTTCGACCGGCTGAACTTCCCGATCGAGGAGTGGTCCGACGAAACCGACGTCTTCCTCGCCGATGCGGCCTCGGTCGAAGCCGACTGGCACACGCCGCCCCGCGCCCGCAAGCCGCGGCGACACGTGCGCCTGACGGGAGAGCTGGCGCGCGGCGACCTGATGACCGACGTATTCGCGCTCTACGAGCCCCCGGCCCCGCCGGGAATGGCCGACAACCCTGACCGGCGCGCTGCCGGCCGCGCCGAGGTGGTGGCGGTCGACGATCCGGCCGTACCCACGCAGGTGGTGATCGCCGAGCGAGTCGGCAAGGACGGCAACACCTTTGAGCAGCTGCCGTTCGCCCTCACCCCGGGACCGCCCATTGCCACGACCGCCCTCAGGGAGGCGATCGAAACGACCGCGGCCGCGGTGGGCGTCGGCCTGCCGAGGCTGCCGTCGACCGCGGTGATCGACGTCCTGCTGCGCCGCGCGCCGCGCACCAAAAGCGGTGGCCCGCTGCCGCGCCGCGGCGACGCAGTCGACGACATCACCGTCGCCGCGCTCGATCTCGACTCCTCGTACTTGGCCGTGCACGGCCCGCCGGGTACCGGCAAGACGCACACCGCCGCCCGGGTGATCAAGACCCTGGTCGCCGACCACGGCTGGCGCGTCGGGGTGGTGGCGCAATCGCATGCCACGGTGGAGAACCTGCTGGGCTGCGTGATCGACGCCGGCCTGGATCCGGCCCGGGTCGCTAAGAAACCCGCCGGCCACGACGCCCCCCGCTGGCAGGAAATCGACTCTAGCGACTACCCGGCCTTCATCGCGAACCCGACGGGCTGCGTGATCGGCGGCACCGCCTGGGATTTCGCCAACGCGAACCGGGTGCCGCCGGGCGTCCTGGACCTGCTGGTGATCGACGAGGCAGGCCAGTTCTGTCTGGCCAACACCATCGCCGTGGCACCGGCGGCCGCCAACCTGCTGCTGCTCGGCGATCCGCAGCAGCTGCCACAGGTCAGCCAGGGAACGCATCCGGAACCGGTCGACACCTCGGCGCTGGACTGGCTGGTGGACGGCCGGCGCACCCTGCCCGACGAGCGCGGCTACTTCCTGGACTGCTCGTATCGCATGCATCCGGCGGTCTGCGCCGCGGTCTCCGCGCTGTCCTACGAGGGCCGGCTGCACTCCCACGAGTGCACCGAGGCGCGCCACCTCGACGGGCAGAGCCCGGGCGTGCACGTGAGCGTCGTGGAACACCAAGGCAATTCGACGGACAGCCCCGAGGAGGTCGACGCAATCGCCGCGCATGTCAAGCGCCTCCTCGGCCGGGCGTGGACCGACGAACACGGCACCCGGCCGCTGGCCGCCTCCGACGTGTTGGTGCTGGCGCCCTACAACGCCCAGGTGACGCTGATCCGGCGGCGGCTCGGCGAGGCGGGGCTGGGAGCGGTCCGGGTCGGGACCGTCGATAAGTTCCAGGGCGGGCAGGCGCCGGTGGTGTTCGTGTCGATGACGGCCTCGTCTGCCGACGTGGTGCCGCGCGGGATCTCGTTCCTGCTCAACCGGAATCGGCTCAACGTCGCCATCAGCAGGGCGCAGTACGCGGCGGTGATCGTGCGCTCGCGGCTGCTCACCGAGTACCTGCCCGGTACGCCCGCCGGGCTGGTCGACCTGGGCGCGTTCCTCGCGCTGACGCGCGACTAGTGCGCCGAGTGTGGGGGCTACGTATCAAAATTCGACAAAATCCGTACATAACCCCCACAGTCGGCGCGGCGAGAGGGACTAACTAGGACGAGTGCCGGCCGTAGCCGGCGGTGTCGTCGTCCGGATCCGGGCGGTAGCGATGACCCGGCGACGCCATCGGGCGAAGCCGCTTCCCGCCCTCGACGCGAGACCCGTTGTGCGCGAATCCAATCGGTCCGGCCGGGACGGGCTTGCGCACGGGTACCGCCCGGGCACGGGGCGGCGGCGCCACGTCCGGTTCGCGAACCAGCAGAAATTCCACGTAGTCGTCGTCGTCATAGTCGTCGGCCACGTCGCCCTCATAAGGCAGCCCCGCGGCCGCCGCCGGCGCGAACCCGAGCACGAACAGCGACGCGAGGACGCCGAACAACACGACGAACGCGGGCAACAGCACCGACTGCGCCATCGCGGCCGCGAACGGCTCGCGCAGGAACTCGGGCAGCTGCACCGCGGTGGCGTCCTCCGCCGAGGCCGACGGGGCCGCCGACGGCATCTCCGAACCGATCCGCCACGTCATGAACGCGGCCATGCCCGCGCTCCCGAGCACGGCGCCGAGTTGCCGCACCGAGTTGAAGACCGCCGAGCCCGCCCCGGCCAGCTCCGGGGACAGGTTGCGCGTCGCGGTCGCCGTCAGCGGCGCCCACACGAAGGCGCTGCCCACACCGATCACGGCGAAGGCCAGCAGCAGCCGCCAGATCGGCGTCGACGGGGACATCTCGAACGACAGCCAGGTGAGCCCGATCGCCATCGTCGAGAAGCCGAAACCGAGCACCGGCCCGGGGTGGTACCGGTCGACGATCATCCCCACGAACGGCGCCAGCGCGCCGCCGACGACGGCCATCGGCGCGATCACCAGCGCCGAACGCGTCGACGACAGCCCGCACCCGGCCTGCAGGAAGAACGGCAGCGGCAGCATCATCGCCGTCATCGCGAACGCGGTGACGGCGACCCCGGCGTTGCACAGGCCGAAGTCGCGGTCGGCGAAGACGCGCAGCGGGATCAGCGGCTCGCGGGTGTTGACGGCCTGCCAGTACACGAACACCGACATGCATCCGGCGCCGGCGACGATCATCGCCCAGACCCAGGGCTGCCAGTGGGCGGCCTGGCCCTCCTGCAGGCCGAAGACGATGAGGAACATGCCCACCCCGGACAGCCCGACGCCCACCAGGTCGAAGCGCTGCGCCTGGGTGGGCAGCACCGGCACCAGCCACGCCGCCAGCGCAAGCCCGGCGGCGCCGATGGGGACGTTGATGAAGAAGATCCACTGCCAGCCCAGCCCGTCGACCAGCGCGCCACCGGCCAGCGGCCCGACCAGGGTGGCCACACCGGCGGTGGTGCCCCACACGCTGACCGCGACACCGCGCCGCTCCGGCGGGAAGACCCGGGTGATCATCGACAGGGTCTGCGGGGTGAGCACGCCGGCGCCGACGCCCTGGACCACCCGGGCGGCGATCAGCACCGCCACACTGCCGGACAGCCCGCACCACAGCGACGCGAGCGTGAACAGGCCCAGCCCGAGGAGGTAGAGGTTCTTGGTGCCGAACCGGTCACCGAGCCGCCCGGCCACCAGCAACACCACCGCGCATCCCAGCAGGTAGGCGCTGGTCACCCAGACCACGGTGGCGTACCCGGTGTGCAGGTCGATCTTGATGGTCGGGTTGGCGATGACGACGATCGTGGAGTCGACCATGATCATGAAGAAGCCGATCATCATCGCGAACAGGGCGTTCCAGGGGTTCCGTGGGCCGGACGCGAGCAGGGAGTTCCAGCGCTTCATCAACTCGGCGCGACTCGGCCCCGCGCGCCGGATCCCCCCCGGCGACCAAGGCGTCGCCGTGTTCATCTGCCGTAACCCCCTCGCACCGTCGGCATGAATCGCCACCCAGCCCGCATTATCCCGCGTGGGCAAATGCGCCGCTCGGCCGCGCATCCGTGACCGCACGTTAGCCTGGAAGGACATGTGGAAGAGAGGCAGTATGCGGGCCCGACGGAACAGAGCGTCACGCATGCCGACGCCGGAGCAGGCGGCGGCCGGCCCGGGCGGCCGGCCCAAGGCGTCGGCGCGGGCATTGGCGCAGGTCATCGAGCGCAGCACGCGCGTCCACGGCCCCGCCGCGGAGGCCTACGTGTCGAGGTTGCGCCGCGCGCACCCGGCCGCCGGCCCCGCCGAGATCGACGCCAAGCTGGAGAAGCGCTTCCTGGCGGCGCTGACGGCCAGCGGCGCCGCGGTCGGCTCGGCCGCGACGTTTCCCGGCGTCGGCACGTTGACGGCGGTGTCCGCGGGCGCCGGGGAAACCGTCTTCTTCATCGAGGCCACCGCGCTGTTCGTGCTGGCCAAGGCGGTCGTCTACAACATCCCGGCCGACCACCGCGAACGCCGGCGCGCGCTGGTCCTTTCCGTCCTGGTCGGCGACGACAGCCAGCGCGCCATCGGCGAGCTGATCGGACCCGGACGCACCAACGGGGGCTGGCTGGCCGAGGGCATGGCGTCGCTGCCATTGCCGACGCTGTCGCGGTTGAACAGCCGGATGCTCAGCTACTTCGTCAAGCGCTACGCCCTGCGCAAGGGCGCCCTGATGTTCGGCAAGGCGCTGCCCGTCGGCATCGGCGCCGTGGTCGGCGGCGCCGGCAACCGGATGGTGGGCAAGAAGATCGTCCGCAACGCCCGCCACGCGTTCGGCTTGCCGCCCGCGCGCTGGCCGAGCACGCTGCGGCTGTTGCCGCCGGTCCACGAAGCCGGCTGACGGCGGCCCGACCCGGTCCCTCTCGCGAATCGCTCGCGAAAGGTTAGCCTTTATTGGGGCGGAAACGTTCCAGGACCATTGCGGGAGTGAGGTGCCCCGCCGATAACGCGTACAGCGCGCCTGCAGGACAAAAGAATTGAGGCGAACAGCGGCCGTGAGCAACATGTCACCATTCGGGCAAAACGAATGGCTGGTCGAGGAGATGTACCGCAAGTTCCGCGACGACCCCTCCTCGGTCGACCCGAGCTGGCACGAGTTCCTGGTCGACTACAACCCCGAACCCGCCACCGAGGCGACACAAGCGGCCTCACCCGACGGACAGGGCGCCGTGGCGGCGAACCCCGCCGAGGCGAAGCCGGCACCGCCGCCACCCACCGCCGGCAACGGCGCCCCGGCACCGGCCGCCCCGGCACCCGCGGCGCCGGCACCCGCGGCGCCGGCCAAGCCCGCCGCTCCCGCGCCGGCCGAGGGCGACGAGGTGCAGGTGCTGCGCGGCGCGGCCGCCGCCGTCGTCAAGAACATGTCCGCGTCGCTGGACGTGCCGACGGCGACCAGCGTCCGGGCCGTCCCGGCCAAGCTGCTGATCGACAACCGGATCGTCATCAACAACCAGCTCAAGCGCACCCGCGGCGGCAAGATCTCCTTCACCCACCTGCTGGGCTACGCACTCGTGCAGGCGATCAAGCAGTTCCCGAACATGAACCGGCACTACGCCGAGGTCGACGGCAAACCGACCGCGGTCACGCCCGCGCACACCAACCTGGGCCTGGCCATCGACCTGCAGGGCAAGGACGGCAAGCGGTCCCTGGTGGTGGCCGGCATCAAGCGCTGCGAGGAACTGCGCTTCGCGCAGTTCGTCACCGCCTACGAGGACATCGTGCGCCGCGCCCGCGACGGCAAGCTGACCGCGGAAGACTTTGCGGGCGTGACGATTTCGCTGACCAACCCGGGCACCATCGGCACCGTGCACTCGGTGCCGCGGCTGATGGCCGGCCAGGGCGCCATCATCGGCGTCGGCGCCATGGAATACCCCGCCGAGTTCCAGGGCGCCAGCGAGGAGCGCATCGCCGAGCTGGGCATCGGCAAGCTGATCACCCTGACCTCGACCTACGACCACCGCATCATCCAGGGCGCGGAGTCCGGCGACTTCCTGCGCACCATCCACGAGATGCTGCTCTCGGATGCCTTCTGGGACGAGATCTTCCGCGAGCTGGGCAACCCATACCTGCCGGTGCGCTGGAGCACCGACAACCCGGACTCGATCGTCGACAAGAACGCCCGGGTGATGGAGTTGATCGCGGCCTACCGCAACCGCGGGCACCTGATGGCCGACATCGACCCGCTGCGCCTGGACAGCACCCGGTTCCGCAGCCACCCCGACCTCGAGATCCTCAACCACGGCCTGACGCTGTGGGACCTCGACCGCGTCTTCAAGGTCAACGGCTTTGCCGGCTGCGAATACAAGAAGCTGCGCGACGTGCTGGGCCTGCTGCGCGACGCCTACTGCCGCCACATCGGCGTGGAGTACACCCACATCCTCGAACCCGAACAGCAGCGCTGGCTGGAAGAGCGGGTCGAGACCAAGCACGTCAAACCGACCGTGGCCGAACAGAAGTTCATCCTGAGCAAGCTGAACGCCGCCGAGGCCTTCGAGACGTTCCTGCAAACCAAATACGTTGGGCAGAAACGATTCTCGCTGGAGGGCGCGGAAAGCGTGATCCCGATGATGGACGCCGCCATCGACCAGTGCGCCGAGCACGGCCTCGACGAGGTGGTCATCGGGATGCCGCACCGCGGCCGGCTCAACGTGCTGGCCAACATCGTCGGCAAGCCGTACTCGCAGATCTTCTCCGAGTTCGAGGGCAACCTCAACCCGTCGCAGGCGCACGGCTCCGGCGACGTCAAGTACCACCTGGGCGCCACCGGCGTGTACCTGCAGATGTTCGGGGACAACGACATTCAGGTGTCGCTGACCGCCAACCCGTCCCACCTGGAGGCCGTCGACCCGGTGCTGGAGGGCCTGGTCCGGGCCAAGCAGGACCTGCTGGACCGCGGCGCCGACGACGACGGCGGCAAGAGCTTCTCGGTGGTGCCGATGATGCTGCACGGCGACGCCGCCTTCGCCGGGCAGGGGGTCGTCGCCGAGACGCTGAACCTGGCGAACCTGCCCGGTTACCGCGTCGGCGGCACCATCCACATCATCGTCAACAACCAGATCGGCTTCACCACCGCGCCCGAGTACTCGCGCTCCAGCGAATACTGCACCGACGTCGCAAAGATGGTGGGGGCGCCCATCTTTCACGTCAACGGCGACGACCCGGAGGCCTGCGTGTGGGTGGCCCAGCTGGCCGTCGACTTCCGGCAGCGCTTCCACAAGGACGTCATCATCGACATGCTGTGCTACCGCCGGCGCGGCCACAACGAGGGCGACGACCCGTCGATGACCAACCCGTACATGTACGACGTCGTCGACACCAAGCGCGGGGCGCGCAAGAGCTACACCGAGGCCCTGATCGGCCGCGGCGACATCTCGCTGAAGGAGGCCGAGGACGCGCTGCGCGACTACCAGGGCCAGCTGGAGCGGGTGTTCAACGAGGTCCGCGACCTGGAGAAGCACGGCGTGCAGCCCAGCGCGTCGGTGGAGGCCGACCAGCCGGTGCCCGCCGGGCTGGCCACCGCCGTGGACAAGTCGCTGCTGGCCCGCATCGGCGACGCTTTCCTTTCCGTGCCAGACGGTTTCACCGCGCACCCGCGCGTGCAGCCGGTGCTGGAAAAGCGCCGCGAGATGGCCTACGAGGGCAAGATCGACTGGGCGTTCGGCGAGCTGCTGGCGCTGGGTTCGCTGGTGTCCGAGGGCAAGCTGGTGCGGTTGTCCGGGCAGGACACCCGGCGCGGCACCTTCTCCCAACGGCATTCGGTGATCATCGACCGCAACACCGGCGAGGAGTTCACCCCGCTGCAGCTGCTGGCGACCAACCTCGACGGCACCCCGACCGGCGGCAAGTTCCTGGTGTACGACTCGCCGCTGTCGGAGTACGCCGCCGTCGGCTTCGAATACGGCTACACCGTGGGCAACCCGGACGCGCTGGTGTTGTGGGAGGCGCAGTTCGGCGACTTCGTCAACGGCGCGCAGTCGATCATCGACGAGTTCATCAGCTCGGGCGAGGCCAAGTGGGGCCAGCTGTCCAACGTGGTGCTGCTGCTGCCGCACGGGCACGAGGGGCAGGGACCCGACCACACCTCCGGGCGCATCGAGCGCTTCCTGCAGCTGTGGGCGGAGGGGTCGATGACGATCGCGATGCCCTCGACGCCGTCCAACTACTTCCACTTGTTGCGCCGGCACGCGCTGGACGGCATCCAGCGCCCGCTGATCGTGTTCACCCCGAAGTCGATGCTGCGCAACAAGGCGGCGGTCAGCGACATCAAGGACTTCACCGAGATCAAGTTCCGCTCGGTGCTCGAGGAGCCCACCTACGAGGACGGCATCGGTGATCGCGGCACGGTCCGGCGGATCCTGCTGACCAGCGGGAAGATCTACTACGAGCTGGTGGCGCGCAAGGCCAAGGACAACCGCGACGACGTCGCGATCGTGCGCATCGAGCAGCTCGCGCCGCTGCCCAAGCGCCGGCTCAACGAGACGCTGGACCGCTACCCGGCGGCCGAGGAGTTCTTCTGGGTGCAGGAGGAGCCGGCCAACCAGGGCGCGTGGCCGCGCTTCGGGCTGGAGCTGCCAGAACTGTTGCCGGACAAGCTAACCGGGCTCAAGCGCATCTCGCGCCGGG
>NZ_LZLY01000002.1 GCF_001673535.1 Mycobacterium sp. 1081908.1
GCGCGGCCGCGGTGCAGATCGGGTTGCCGCCGAAGGTGCTGCCGTGCAGGCCGGGACTGAGCAGTTCGGCGGCCGGCCCGACGGCCAGGCACGCCCCGATGGGCAGCCCGCCGCCGAGTCCCTTGGCCATGGTGACGATGTCGGGGGTGATGCCGTCGTGCTGGTGGGCGAAAAACGCTCCGGTGCGGCCCATCCCGGTCTGCACCTCGTCGAGCACCAGCAGGGCGCCGTGGCGTGCGGTGATGTCCCGCGCGGCGGCCAGGTAGCCCTCGGGCGGGACGACGACGCCGCTCTCCCCCATGATCGGTTCGAGGAACACCGCAGCGGTGTCGTCGCCGACCGCGGCGGCCAGCGCGTCGGTGTCGCCGTATGGCACGTGGGTGACGAATCCCGGCAGCGGCTCGAACGGCGCCTGCTTGGTCGGCTGGCCCGTCAGCGCCAGGGATCCCATCGTGCGGCCGTGGAAGGCCTCTTGTGCGGCAACCAGTTTCGTGCGACCGGTGAGCCGCGACATTTTGAACGCCACCTCGTTGGCCTCGGTGCCGGAGTTGCAGAAGAAAACCCGCGCCGGCGCGTCGGCACCCAGCAGCGCGACCAGTTCCTCGGCCAGCGCGATGCCCGGTTCGGTGGCGTAAAGGTTGGAGGTGTGCCCGAGCGTGGTCATCTGGTGCGTGACGGCCTCGATCACGGCCGGGTGGCGATGGCCGAGCACGTTGACGGCGATGCCGCCGAGCAGATCCACGTAGGTCTTGCCGTCCACGTCGGTGACGACGGCGCCGTCGCCGCTGGCCAGCGCCACCGGCGGGGTGCCGTAGTTGTGCATCATCACGGCGTCCCACCGCTGCTTCAATGCGTCGGTGTGAGTCACGCGCTCACCACCTTCGTGCCCGTACCCGCATCGGTGAAAAGCTCGACCAGCACGCAGTGTTCGACCCGCCCGTCGATGACGTGCGCGCTGGGCACACCCCCGGTGACGGCCCGCAGGCACGCCTCGACCTTGGGGATCATGCCGGTCTCCAGCGTGGGCAGCAATCGCGCCAGGGCGACGGTGTCGATCTCGCTGACCAACGATTCGCGGTCCGGCCAGCTGGTGTACAGGCCTTCGACATCGGTGAGCATCAACAGCTTTTCGGCTCCCAGAGCTTCGGCCAGCGCCGCCGCGGCGGTGTCGGCGTTGATGTTGTGGACCACACCCTCGGCGTCGGGCGCCAGGGTCGAGACCACCGGAATGCGCCGCGCCGCAATCAGATCCAGCACCGCGGCGGTGTTGACCAGATCGACGTCGCCCACCAGCCCGATGTCGGTGGCCACACCGTCGACCGTGACGCTGCGCCGCACCGCGGTGAACAGTTGCGCGTCCTCGCCGGTGATGCCGACGGCGTAGGGGCCATGCGCGTTGATCAGGTTCACCAGCTCGCGACCCACCTGCCCGAACAACACCATCCGCGCCACGTCGAGCACTTCGGGTGTGGTGACCCGGAAGCCGCCCTTGAAGTCGCCCTCGATGCCGAGCCGGCGCAGCATCGCGGTGATTTGCGGTCCGCCGCCGTGCACGACGACGGGATGGATGCCGCAGTTGCGCAGGAACGCCATGTCGGCCGCGAAGGCGTGGCGCAGCGTGTCGTCGGTCATGGCGTTGCCGCCGTATTTGATGACTACGATCTTGCCGTGCAACTGCTTGAGCCAGGGCAGGGCTTCGGCCAGCACCTGCGCTTTGACCTCGGTGGGCAATTCTTCGACGCGGAGGCTCATGAGCTGTAGGCCGAATTCTCTTCGACGTAGCCGTGCGAGAGGTCGGTGGTCCGGACGGCGGCCCGGCCGTCGCCGATGCGCAGGTCGACGGTGATGTCGATGTCGGCGCCCGAAAGGTCCACCTCGCGCGCGCCCGGCGCGCCGACCCCGTCGACGCATACCGCGAACCCGTTGAACGACACCCGGATTCGGTCCGGATCCAGGTCGATCGGCGCCATGCCCACGGCCGCGAGCACCCGGCCCCAGTTGGGGTCGGATCCGAACACCGCCGTCTTGACCAGACTGTCGCGGGCGATCGCCCGGGCTGCGGTCAGCGCCTCGTCCTCGGAGGCGGCCCCGGTCACGGTCACGGTAACGCGCTTGGTGACGCCCTCGGCGTCGGCCTGCAGCTGGGCGCACAGGTCGTCGCACACGCGCAGCACTGCCTCGTCGAGGTCGGCCTGCGGCGGGGTGATCTCGCTGGCGCCCGAAGTCAGCAGCAGCACGGTGTCGTTGGTCGAGCAGCAGCCGTCGATGTCGAGCCGGTCGAAGGTGCGGGCGGTGGCGTGCCGCAGCGACCGGTCGAGCGCCTCCGCGTCGACGGCCGCGTCGGTGGTGAGCACGCACAGCATGGTGGCCAGCGACGGGGCCAGCATGCCCGCGCCCTTGGCCATCCCGCCGACCGTCCAGTTGTCGGGATGGTGCAGCGCAACCTGTTTGGGCACGCTGTCGGTGGTCATGATGGCTTGGGCGGCGTCTTCGCCGCCGGTCAGCCCGCCGGCCATTTCGTGCACGATCTCGCGCACCCCGGCGAGCACCTTGTCCATCGGCAGCCGGTCGCCGATCAGCCCGGTGGAGCACACGGCGACCTCGATGGCGCCGGTCTCGGTGCCCCAGTCCGACAGCGCCGCCCCCACCGCCTCCGCGGTGGCGTGGGCGTCCTGGAAGCCGCCGGGACCGGTGCAGGCGTTGGCGCCGCCGGAGTTGAGGATGACGGCGCGCAGCGCCCCGGTGGTCAGCACCTGCTGGGTCCACAGCACCGGCGCGGCCTTGACCTTGTTGCGGGTGAACACCCCGGCGGCCGCGTAGTCGGGCCCCTCGTTGAAGACCAGCGCGAGGTCGCGGGCCCCGGATGCCTTGATCCCCGCGGCGATTCCGGCGGCCCGGAACCCGGCCGGGGCGGTGACACCCTGTTCGCGCAGCAACCGCGCGGCGGCGGCAACCTCCGTCACGGCGCCACCCCCACCACCGAAAGGCCTTCGGCCTCAGGCCAACCCAGCGCCAGGTTCATCGACTGCACGGCGGCGCCGCCGGTGCCCTTGACCAGGTTGTCGATCGCGGCGATCGCCACGAAAGTCTCCGCGGCCTCGTCGACCGCCACCGCGATGTGAGCGGCGTTGCTGCCGATCACGGCCCCGGTACGGGGTAGCTGTCCGTCGGGCAGCAGGTGGATGAAAGGCTCCGCGTCGTAAGCCTTTTCGTAGGCGGCCCGCAACTGCGACAGCGGCGCTCGGGTGCGCGCGGTGCAGGTGGCCAGGATGCCGCGGGAGGTGGGGATCAGGACCGGGGTGAACGACACGGTGACGTCGCGGTCAGTGACGGCGCCGAGCCCCTGGGCGATCTCCGGGGTGTGCCGGTGCGCGCCGGCGATGTTGTAGGCCCGCGCCGATCCGATGACCTCCGAGCCGAGCAGGTCGGTCTTGGCGGCGCGGCCCGCGCCCGAGGTGCCGCTGACGGCAACCACCGTAACGGCCGGTTCGATGAGGTCCTCGGCCATCGCGGGAGACAGCGCGAGCAGGGCCGCCGTCGGGTAGCAGCCGGGAACCGCGATGCGGCGGGCGCCGCGCAACCGCTCGCGTCTGCCGGGCAGCTCCGGCAGCCCGTACGGCCAGCTGCCGGCGTAGGTCGTCCCGTAGAACCGCTCCCAGGCGCCCACATCGGTGAGCCGGAAGTCGGCGCCGCAGTCGACGATCAGGCTTTCCGGGCCAAGACGTTCGGCCAACGCGGCCGAATGACCGTGCGGCAGGGCCAGGAACACCACGTCGTGGCCTTCAAGAACGCCCGCGTCGGTGGGCTCGACCACCTGCTGGGCCAACGGAATCAAATGCGGATGGTGCTCACCCAGCGTGCTGCCGGCGCTTGCCGCCGCGGTCAAGGCGCCGATCGTGAGGCGGCCGTCGGCGTAGCCCGGGTGCCCGAGCAGGAGCCGTAGGATTTCCCCGCCTGCATAACCGGTGGCGCCGGCAACCGCCACCCTCAACACGTCGGCCATCTGGCCGATTCTGCATGGTTATGCAGTGGTTTGCAAATCCATTCCACCCTATGATCGCGGGGCGGTGTGCGCCCAGGAG
>NZ_LZLY01000003.1 GCF_001673535.1 Mycobacterium sp. 1081908.1
TGGCAGGGGGTTGGCCGCTCATAGTGTCATCTTTGTCCCTTCCTGCGCGGATTGAAACAAATCCACCCAAAACCGCCCGCGCCACCGGGGGCGCCGCGGCGGTTCTGCCGTTAGTGTCGGCGGTATGAGGATGCCGCTGCGCGTCCGCCGCGGGACCGTCCGGGCGGCAGCGTGGCTGGCGACGGTATGCCTGATCGCCGCGTGCAGCAATTCCGATCCGCTGGGTGCGCAGATGCGCAGCCCAAAATCAATCGTGGTCGGTTCCGGCGACTTTCCCGAGTCGGAGATCGTCGCCGAGATCTACGCGGAAGCGTTGCAGGCCAATGGCTTCGAGATCGGGCGGCGGATGGGTATCGGCAGTAGGGAGACCTATGTGCCTGCGCTCAAGGATCATTCCATCGACCTGGTGCCCGAATACATCGGCAACCTGTTGTTGTACTTCGCCCCCGACTCCACCGCGACCATGCTCGACGACGTCGAGCTGGAGCTCTACAAGAAGCTGCCCGGTGACCTCTCGGTGCTGACGCCGTCGCCGGCTTCGGACACCGACACGGTCACCGTCACCGCCGTCACGGCCGGCGACTGGAACCTGCGGACCATCGGCGATTTGGCGGCGCACTCGCCGGACGTGCGTTTCGGGGCGCCCTCGGCATTCGAGACGCGCCCGTCCGGGCTGCCGGGCCTGCGACAGAAGTACGGACTCAACATCGCCCCGGGCAACTTCGTCGCGATCAACGACGGCGGCGGCGCGGTGACCGTGCGCGCGCTGGTGGAGGGCAAGGTGACGGCCGCCAACATCTTCAGCACCTCCCCGGCGATGCTGCAGAATCATCTGGTGCCGCTCGAGGATCCGCAGCACAACTTCCTGGCCGGCAACATTGTGCCGCTGGTGAATTCGCAAAAGAAATCGGACCACCTCAAGGATGTGCTGGACGCCGTCTCGGCGAAGCTGACCACCGCCGGCCTGGCCGGCCTCAACGCCGCGGTGTCGGGCAATGCCGGCATCGATCCCGACCAGGCGGCGCGAAACTGGGTGCGCGACAACGGCTTCAACCACCCGATCGGCCAATCGCGGTGATCGTATTCGACAATGTCAGCAAGGTATTCGCCGACGGGACGACCGCCGTCGACCGGCTGAGCCTGGTCGTCCCCAACGGCGAATTGACGGTATTCGTGGGGTCTTCGGGCAGCGGCAAGACCACGGCCCTGCGGATGATCAATCGGATGATCGAGCCGACCTCGGGCAGGATAACCGTCAACGGGGCCGACGTCTCGACGGTCAACCCGGTGCGGCTGCGCCTCGGGATCGGCTACGTCATCCAGCATGCGGGCCTGATGCCCCACCAACGCGTGATCGACAACGTGGCAACGGTTCCGGTGCTCAAGGGCCGGCCGCGCCGGGACGCCCGCAGGGCCGCCTACGAGGTGCTCGAGCGCGTCGGGCTCGACGCCAAGATCGCCACCCGCTACCCGGCGCAGCTCTCCGGCGGCGAACAGCAGCGCGTCGGCGTGGCGCGCGCGCTCGCCGCGGATCCGCCGATTCTGTTGATGGACGAGCCGTTCTCCGCCGTCGACCCGGTGGTGCGCCACGAGCTGCAGAACGAAATACTGCGTCTGCAAAGCGAATTGCACAAGACCACCGTGTTCGTCACGCACGACATCGACGAGGCGCTGCGACTCGGCGAACGGATCGCGGTGTTCAGGGACGGCGTGCTGCAGCAATACGACGAACCCGCGCAGCTGCTCTCGCGTCCGGCCAACGAATTCGTCGCCAGGTTCATCGGTCTCGGCCGCGGATACCGATGGTTGCAGCTCATGGACGCGGACGGGTTGCCGTTGCACGACATCGCGCGGATCACCCAGGGCACCCTCCCGGAGGCCGAGCTGCCGGGCGGCTGGGCGGTGGTGGTCGACGAGGCCGGCGCTCCAGTGGGCTGGATCGACGCCGACGGCCTGCGCAAGCACCGCGCGGGCGCGTCGTTGTCCGACAGCATGGGCGGCATCGGGTCGGTGTTCCGCCCCGACGGCAACCTCAGCCACGCCCTCGACGCCGCGCTGTCGTCGCCGTCGGGCCTGGGTGTGGCCGTCGACGGCGGCGGCACGCTCATCGGCGGCGTGCTGGCCGCCGACGTGCTGGCCGCGGTTGAAGCCCGGCGACGGGCCTAGGCATGCACTACCTGCTCACCCATCTCGACGACGCCTGGGCCCTGACCGTGGTCCACCTGCGGCTGTCGTTGGTGCCGGTCGTGATCGGGCTGGCCGTCGCGGTGCCGCTAGGCGTGCTGGTGCAGCGCGCGCCGATCGCCCGGCGGCTGACGACGGCGACCGCCAGCGTCGTGTTCACCGTCCCGTCGCTGGCGCTGTTCGTGGTGTTGCCGACGATCATCGGAACCCGCATCCTCGACGAGGCCAACGTCATGGTGGCCCTGACCGCCTACACCGCCGCGCTGTTGGTCCGGGCGGTGCTCGAGGCGCTGGACGCGGTGCCGGCCCAGGTGCGCGACGCCGCCACCGCCGTCGGTTACCCCGCCATCAAGCGGATGCTGAGAGTCGAACTGCCGCTGTCCATCCCGGTGCTCGTCGCCGGGCTGCGCGTGGTGGTGGTGACCAACATCGCGATGGTCTCGGTGGGTTCGGTGATCGGCATCGGCGGCCTGGGCACCTGGTTCACCGAGGGGTACCAGACCGACAAGAGCGATCAGATCGTCGCCGGCATCATCGCGCTGTTCGTGCTGGCGATCGCCATCGACGCGCTCATCGTCCTGGCGGGCCGGCTGGCCACGCCGTGGGAACGGGCCGGGCGCACGCCCCGCCGCCGCTCGGTGGTGGCCCCGGTCGTGGGCGGAGCGCGATGAACTTCGTGCAGCAGGCCCTCGACTACCTCCTGACCGCGGACAACTGGACCGGTCCGGTCGGGCTGGCGGCGCGCATTCTGGAGCATCTGGAGTACACCGCGATCGCGGTGGGCGCGTCGGCGCTGATCGCCGTTCCGATCGGGTTGATCATCGGGCACACCGGCCGCGGCACGCTCCTGGTGGTCGGCGCCGTCAACGGCCTGCGAGCCCTGCCGACGCTGGGCGTGTTGCTGTTGGGGGTGCTGCTGTTCGGGCTGGGCTTGGGGCCGCCACTGGTCGCCCTGATGCTGCTGGGCGTGCCGTCGCTGCTGGCCGGCACCTATGCGGGCATCGCCAACGTCGAGCCCACGGTCGTCGACGCCGCCCGCGCGATGGGCATGACGGAGGCGCAGGTGCTGCTGCGCGCGGAGATCCCCAACGCGCTGCCGCTGATCCTGGGCGGGCTGCGCAACGCCACCCTGCAAGTGGTCGCCACCGCCACCGTCGCCGCCTACGCCAGCCTCGGCGGCCTGGGCCGATACCTGATCGACGGGATCAAGGAACGCCAGTTCCAGCTCGCGCTGGTCGGCGCGCTGATGGTGGCCGCGTTGGCGCTGATCCTGGACGGCCTGTTGGCGCTCGCGGTGTGGGCGTCGGCGCCCGGCACCGGCCGGTTACGCGGGCGCATCCGCCCGCGCGACCACGTGACGCCCACCGCACTTCCGGACAAAGCTGCCGTCGTCGGTGGACAAGTTTTACGGTAGAGGCGTGAACGCAGCCCCCTCCGACCCCGCCCGGCGCGTATGGCAGGCGATGTTGACCTGGCGCGCACAGGACATCTCGCGCATGGAATCGGTACGAATCCAGCTGTCCAACAAGCGAATCAGGGCCAACGGGCGCATCGTGGCCGCCGCCACCCCGACCAACCCGGCGTTCGGCGCCTACTACGACCTGCAGACCGACGAGACCGGCGCCACCAAGCGGCTCGGCCTGACCGTGACGCTGGCCGAGCGCGAACGCGTGCTTTCCATCGCCCGCGACGAGGAAAACATGTGGCTGATCACCGACCACCAGGGCGAGCGGCGCGCCGGATTCAATGGCGCGCTCGACGTCGACGTGGTGTTCAGCCCGTTCTTCAATGCGCTGCCGATCCGGCGACTCGCGCTGCACGAGCGGGCGGACATGGTCACGCTGCCGATGGTCTACGTGAACGTGCCCGACATGTCCGTCACCGCGGCGACCGTGAGCTACACCAGCGAGGGCCGGCTCGACGGAATCAAGTTGCGCTCACCCGTCGCCGACACCACCGTGAGCGTCGACGAGCACGGGTTCATAGTGGACTATCCAAGCTTGGCAGAGCGGATCTGATCACCCCGCCGGCCCGGCCGGCGGCGGCCAGTTCCTCGCGCCACTTCTCCGTGCCGATGACGACGGTGAAGATGTCGGAGCGCGGGAAGCTGTCGTAACGGGTTCGCGCGGCGTGGCCCGCGTCGATGAGGTCCGCAAGTGAGTTGTGGCTGGCCAGCGACTCGCGGGCGTGGCCCAGCAGCTCGATGACCTGATCGACGGCGGGCAGCAGCTGCTCGGCGTTGCTCTCGCACATCGCCCGGACCAGGTCCGGGGCGGTGCCGGCCACCCGGGTGCCGTCGCGGAACGAGCCGGCCGCCAGCGCGAACGCGAGCGGGACCTCGCCGGCGGCGACCGCCAGCGCCTCGGCGAGCAGGTGGGGCAGATGCGAGATGGCGGCCGCCGCGGCGTCGTGCTCGTCCGACCTGGCCGGTACCACCAGCGCGCCGCAGTCCAGCGCCAGCGTCATCACCATCGACCAGACCCCCGGATCGACGTGGTCGTCGACGCTGATCACCCACGGGGCCCTGGTGAACAGCCCGGCATATCCGGCGGCCCAGCCCGAGTCGGCGGTGCCCGTCATCGGGTGACCGCCCACGAAGCGTTCCAGCAGGCCGGCCGCGGCAACCTCGCTCAGCACCGCGCTCTTGACGCTGGTGACGTCGGTCAGCGGGCAGTGGGGGGCCAGCTCGGCGACGTGGGCGAGCATGCCCGCCAACGCCGGCATCGGCACGGCAAGGACGATCAGCGCGCCGGTGTCGGCCGCCCGGGTCAGGGTTTGGGTGAGATCGGTGCTGGCGTCGAAGCCGTCGGCGGTGGCGGCGTGCGCGCCCTCGACCGATCGGTTGTAGCCGAACACGTCGCGCCCGGCCGCGTTGGCGGCCCGCATGATCGAGCCGCCGATCAGGCCCAGTCCGAGCACGCAGACGGGGGTCTTGGATACAGGGCGGCCCACCGTCTTAGGTTTGCATACTTTTGGCGGGCGGCGGTGTTCCATCTGGTCAGGTGGCCTGCTCAGCGACTAGCGTAGGCGCCCATGGGAGCACAGCGGGCGCCAGCGCAAGGCCCGTCCGCGGACACACCGGACGGCTTCGGCGTCGCGGTCGTGCGGGAAGAGGGTCAGTGGCGCTGTTACCCCATGGGCGCCAAGGCGTTGACGAGCCTGCAGACCGCCGAGACGGAGCTGCGCGAGCTGCGCAGCTCGGGCGCGGTGTTCGGGCTCCTCGACGTCGACGACGAATTCTTCGTCATCGTGCGCCCCGGCCCGTCCGGGACCCAGCTGCTGCTCTCGGACGCCACCGCCGCCCTGGACTACGACATCGCCGCCGAGGTGCTGGACAATCTCGACGCCGACATCGATCCCGAGGACCTCGAGGACGCGGACCCGTTCGAGGAGGGCGATCTCGGGTTGCTCTCCGACGTCGGGCTGCCCGAGGCGGTGCTGGGCGTCATCCTCGACGAGACCGACCTGTACGCCGACGAGCAACTGGGGCGCATTGCCCGCGAGATGGGCTTTGCCGACCAGCTGTCGGCGGTGATCGACCGCCTCGGTCGGTGATCGCGAGCGCGGCGGAGCCGGGCGAAGCGGGTCGCCGCCATCAAGCCCGGTCGGTGATCGCAGACGAAGACCTGATCCGCACCGCGCTGGAGGTTGCCGCGACGGCGGGTCCCCGCGACGTGCCGATCGGTGCGGTGGTCGTCGGCGCCGACGGGACGGAGCTCGCCAGGGCGGTGAATGCCCGTGAGGCCCTTGGCGATCCGACCGCGCACGCGGAAATCCTGGCGATGCGGGCGGCGGCCGGCGCGCTCGGCGACGGGTGGCGGCTGGAGGGGGCCACGCTCGCGGTGACCGTCGAGCCGTGCACCATGTGCGCCGGCGCGCTGGTGCTGGCCCGCGTCGCGCGGCTGGTGTTCGGGGCATGGGAACCCAAGACGGGAGCCGTCGGGTCGCTGTGGGACGTGGTCCGCGACCGTCGGCTCAACCATCGCCCCGAGGTGCGGGGCGGCGTGCTCGCGCAGGAGTGCGCCGCGCCGCTGGAGGCGTTCTTCGCGCGCCAGCGATTGGGGTGAGCGGCCAGGCGTTCGGTAAGCTGCCTGGCGGTGGCGTGTCCGAGCGGCCTAAGGAGCACGCCTCGAAAGCGTGTGACGGCTAAAACCGTCCGAGGGTTCAAATCCCTCCGCCACCGCCACAGCCCTCCGGCTCTTTGCGCAGTTCGGAGGGCGTTTTACGTGGGCCCGCCGCCGCCCAGGCTGCGGGCCGTTTGAAATTCGCTGTCGCGATAGGGCCGGCCATCGGGTTGCAGCAGGTCGTGAAACCACACCTTCGGCGGCGCCGCATAGGGGTGATCCCACGAGTCCCACGGGAAGTAGGTCTGGGTCTTTCCGGCGACCAGCCCCCAGTTGAACGCGCCGATGTTGCGGCGCTTCGCGATGGGCAGGATCGACTCGATCGTGCTGCCCTGGGGACGGGCCATGTATTCGGTGCAGATGATCGGCCGCCCCATCGGCGCGAGTTCGGCGACCCGCGCCTCGAAGCCCGCCGGCTCGGCGTAGGAGTGGAAGGTGATCACGTCGGCGTTGTTCAGCTGGATGTCGCTGATGGCGCTGGCGCCGGCGCGCTCGCCCTGATCGGCGCCACGCCAAACCCCGCTCGTCAGCGGCTGGCTGGGATCGACCGCACGGGCCCAACGGAACACCTGGGGGAGCAGCTCCGCGACCCGCTCCAGCTTGTCCTTCCGTTCGACTTTGGCGTACACGCGCGCGGGGTTGTCGGGCTCGTTCCACATGTCCCATCCCAAAACCCGGTTGTCGCTTCGGAATTGGGTCAAAACGCTCGTCACGTAGTCGTGCAGGACCTGGGTGTAGGCGGGGTCGCCGAGGCGCTCCGCGCCGGGGCTCTGCACCCACCCCGAGTTGTGGACGCCGGGCCGCGGCGCGCGCTGCGGCCCCAGTTTGGGGAACGGGTCCCAGCAGGAGTCGAAGAACACGAACAGTGGCCTGATGCCGTGGCTCGCGGCGACGCTGACGAACTGCGCGAGGCGGTTGTGAAAGCCCCGGGCGTCCTGGGCCCACAGCTGGTCATGCAGGAAGACCCGCACGCTGTTGAAGCCGTAGGCCCGGGCCCAGCCCAGCTCGGTGTTGATGCGCCGAAGGTCGTAGGTGCCCGGCTGGAACATCTCGAGCTGATTGATGGCGTTCGACGTGATGTAGTTCGCGCCGACCAGCCATCCTTGCGCTTGATACCAGCGGTTCGCGCGGTCGGGGGACCACCGGATTATCTCCCCGGAGGAGCGCGGCGCCGGGTCCGCGGAGGCGCGAGGCGCATGGGCCAGGGCCGTGCCCGCCGCCAGCAGCAATGGGAGCTTCAGGGCCGTACGACGGTGCACAAAAAGACGATAAATTTCCGGGGGCCCGGTACCCGGCATTTGGCCAGCGCGTCGCGCCGGCTTCTCGGCGCAGCGCGAATTGTTATCTTGTTGTGACCTACCGGCATTCGCGTGCTCGGCCGCGGGCTACGCCAGGCGGGCGGCCCACGAGCGGCGGATTCCCTTGGTGTGCAACGCCGTTGCGCGCGGGGCGAAAACGGGCTTGCTCAAATGTCAAGGGACGGCGGTGTCCACCCGTTCACGACAAGCGGCAGCGAAACCGACGAATCGCCGCAACTGACCTCGATCGTCCAGCGGCCGTCGACGGGCAGCCGCGACTCGATTTCGAAGAAGGCGAACCCCGGAAATTCCCCGACCGCGGCCTCCGGCGCGTCGAACCATTTGTATTGCGCCGCGTCGAGCGTCGGGGGCTTGATCTCGACGTCGACTCGCCGGTCCGAATCCTCGCTTTCGGACTGCGTCAGCACCACGAGGACAAATCGGGCATACCGGTCGGGCCCGACCGTGAATTTCGACAGCACGCCGCCTTGCACGTTGAGCTTGTTGTCGACCGTCGCGGCCGCTTCCGCCAGGAAAGCCCCGGAAAGTTTCACACGCAGAACCTACCGCGCAGCGGGGCCGATCGCGTATGGAATGACTAACGCGGCTTGCGCCCGTAATTGTCCTTAACGCCGCCGGTGAACATCATGGTCGCGTCGACGACGGCCCACGCGATGCCCGGCTGCTGCTGCCAGCCGCGGGCCGGGTCGCCGAAGGGGCCCCGGCTGGTTCGGCGTCGACAGTGGCTGGATGCAACGCCGCGCCGCCGCGTCCGTCCACAGCTCGCCGGACACCCGGAAAAAAGCCCGCGCGGATGGCGAAAGTGACTACAACTTTTGCGCCCGGGAGCGCGATACTTAACCGGTGCCTGATCGCAACGTGCTCGGCGGCCCGCTGGAACCGTGCGGCACTGACCCGCTGACAGGTTTCTACCGCGACGGCTGTTGCTCGACCGGCCAAGAAGACCTCGGCCGGCACACGGTGTGCGCGGTGATGACCGCTGAGTTCCTGGAACACCAGCGCTCCATCGGCAACGACTTGCTGACGCCGGTTCCCGAGCACCGGTTCCCCGGCCTGCTGCCCGGCGACCGCTGGTGCGTCACCGCCCTGAACTGGCTCCGGGCCCACAACGACGGGTGCGCCGCGCCCGTGGTGTTGGCGTCCACCCACGAGCGCACGCTCGAGGTGGTGCCCCTGGAGGCGCTGCAGGAACACAAGGTCGACGTTCCCGACGACCTGGCCAACCTGTAGAGCTCCCTGACGCGCCCGCACGCCGCACGGTAACTTCGACGCAGTCGATGTCGAGGAGGCGGGCGCGTGGGTCATGCGGTCGACGTGGAGGACATCGATTTCGACGACCTGACGTCGCCCCGGCTGACCGACATCCAGCGCCAGATTCTGGAATTCACCGAGGCCAAACGCGTCGACTTCGATGTCGATGCGATGCTGGCCGACGCGGTCGAGCAGGCGGGTGCCGACGACCTCGACGACACCGCCGGGTTCGGCGACCGGCTGACCGCGCACGTGGCGGCGATCGAAGCCGACGAAGGCCTGACCCAGCTGACTCGCAACACGCTGCGGCAACGCGTGGTTCGCCTGCTGCGCAACCGGTTGTCGCTGACCGAACTGGTGAAGCGGTATCCAGAAATCGAATCGATCGCGATCGAGAAGCCCTTCATCGTGGTCGGGATGCCGCGATCCGGAACCACGCATCTGGTCAACCTCATTGCCGCCGACCCGCGCCGGCGCGCGCTGCCGTACTGGGAGAGCCAGGAACCGATACCCGCGCGCGGCCAAGGCCCCGACATTTTCGGGGTCGACCCCCGCTACGCGCGGGCCAAGGCCGAGCACGACGCGCTGATGGCCAGCGCCCCGGTGGTGGCCGCCATGCACGACCGCTTCCCCGAGGCGATCGAGGAGGAGGTCGAACTCCTCGACCTCGACCTGGCCGCCTACGTCCTGGAATGGCATGCGCGCGTGCCGGATTGGCGCGACTACTACCTGGGCCTCGACCAGACCCGGCACTACGCGTACATGAAGAAGGTCCTGCAGGCGCTGACCTTCCTGCGCGGTCCGCGGACCTGGGTGCTGAAGAGCCCGCAGCACTGCGAGCAGCTCGGTCCGCTGATGGCGACCTTCCCCGACGCGACGGTGGCTTTCACCCACCGCGATCCCGTCGCCGTGGTCCAGTCGGCAATCACGATGATGGCCTACTCCGACCGGCTGCGCCGAACGAGCATCGACCCCGAGTGGCTGCTGGATTACTGGACCGACCGCGTGCAGCGGCTGCTCGGCGCGTGCGTGCGCGATCGCGACCTGGTCCCGGCCCACCGCAGCATCGACATTAGCTTCCACCACCTCAACGGCAACGAAATGCCGCTGCTGGAGCAGCTTTACCAGCGCGGGGGAGTCGAACTGACGCCCAAGGTGCGCGGTCGCTTGCAGAACTACCTGGACGGCAATCCACGCGGGAAGCACGGCCGCGTCCGCTACGAGCTGCAACGCCACTTCGCCATCTCGCCCGACGAACTCCGCGGGCGCTTCGGCTTCTACTTCGACAGATTCGACGTCCGTCCCGAATG
Source organism: Mycobacterium sp. 1081908.1 (assembly GCF_001673535.1). GTDB lineage: Bacteria > Actinomycetota > Actinomycetes > Mycobacteriales > Mycobacteriaceae > Mycobacterium. Next base: position 10,189 of record NZ_LZLY01000003.1, read on the forward strand.
AAGGAGTCAACAGCGATGTTCGAACCGGTCTATCGCAGCAGGCCGGGCGCCGACGCGCTACGCCCGGCTTCGGCCGACACGGCAGAGCAGATAGCCCCGGGCCTGTGGTGCTCGCCGGGCCTGTCGAACGCCTACCTGCTGACCACCGCCGACGGGCGGGTCATCGTCAACACCGGCATGGGCTTCGAGGGGCCGGTGCACCGCGCCAACTTCGACGCCGTCGACCCCTCGCCGGTGCGCTACATCATCTTCACGCAGGGCCACGTCGACCACGTCGGCGGCCTGGACAGCGTCCGCGACCCCAACACAACCGTTGTCGCGCAGGCGAACTGGACCGCGTGGCGCGACGACAACGAACGGCTGATCCCGTACCGCGCCGCCCGCAGCGCCTTCGCGTTCAAGGACACGCTGGCGTCGGGCATCCAAGACATCCAGCGCCGTCTCGGCACGAAACGGCTGGCCGCCCAGAGCGTCCCGACCGTCGATCTCGACTTCGAGGACACCCTGACCCTGGAGCTCGGCGGCCGCCGCATGGAGTTGATCGCGGTGCCCGGCGGTGAGACCACCGACTCGCTGGTGGTGTGGCTGCCGGACGAGCGGATCTGCCTGTGTGGAAACACCTTCGGCCCGATATTCGGCCACATTCCCAACCTGGTCACAATGCGCGGCGACCGGTATCGCGACGCCCTGACCGCCATCGCGTCGGTCGAGCGAGTGCGCGATCTGGAGCCCGACCTCCTGGTGACCGGTCACTTCGAGCCGATCGCGGGGCGGCAGCGCATCAACGCCGAATTGACCCGCCTGCGCGACGCGATCCAGCACGTCCACGACCAGACGGTGGCCGGGATGAACGCGGGCAAGGACGTCCGCACCCTGATGCGCGAGATCGCCTTGCCCCCGGAATGCGAAGTGGGCCAAGGCTACGGAAAGGTCGATTGGGACGTGCGCGCCGTGTGGGAGAACTACTCCGGCTGGTTCCATCACCGGTCGACCACCGAGCTCTACCCGGTCGGCTTCGACGCCGTCGCCGCCGACGTGGTGGAGCTGGCCGGCGCCGACGCCCTGGTGGACCGGGCGCGGGCGCACCTCGACGCGGGGCGGCCACTGCACGCCATCCACCTCGCCGAGCTGGTTCCCCACGAGCACGCCGGGGCCCGCGACGTGTTGGCGAGGGCGCATGAGACGCTGCTGGCCGACAGCACCAACTTCTGGGAAAGCGCCTGGCTGCGAAACCAACTAGCGAGGAATTCATGACGGCGCGGGTGAGCTTCGACTTCACCGGGACGGCGGTCTTGGTCACCGGCGGCACCAGCGGGATCGGCCATGCCACCGCGACGCTGTTCCGCGACGCCGGAGCCGAGGTCACCATCACCGGAACCAAACCCTCGGCGGCGGACTACGACACGGACCTGTCGGGCATGACCTATCGGCAGTTGCGCATCACCGATCCCGAATCGGTGGACGCGCTGGCGCAGGCCTTCGCGCGCCTCGACGTCCTGGTGAACAACGCGGGCGCGAATTTCCCCGGCGGCCTTGACGAGTCGAAACCCGACGGGTTCGACGCGTCGGTCGCGCTGAATCTGACCGGCCCGTACCGGCTCACGGTCGCGTTGTACCGGGCGCTGAGGTCGTCGACCGCGACCGGGGGCGCCAGCGTGGTGAACCTCGCGTCGATGTCCGCGCTGCGCGCCGTCCCGCTGGTCCCCGGCTACGGCGCCGCCAAAGCCGGGATCGTCTGCATCACCCGCAATCTCGCGGTGAAATGGGCGGGCAAGGGAATCCGGGTGAACGCGGTGGCACCGGGCACGATCGACACCCCGATGACCGCCCCCATGCACGGCGCGGCCGAGCTGGTCGAATCCGAGCTGGCCCACATCCCGTTGCACCGCTTCGGGTCCGTCGGAGAAATCGCGCCGACGGTGGCCTTCTTGTGCACCGAGCAAAGCAGCTATACCAGCGGCTCGCTCTTCGTCGTCGACGGTGCGTCGGACTGCATCTGAATAGCAAGGATTCACAATGACATTCGCTTTGCGGCCCGAAGACCTCTACCACACCGGAATCGTCGTGCCCGACCTCGACGCGGCGATGGCCAGGCTGAGCGCGATGGCCGGGTACCGGTGGATCAATCCGATGAGCTACACACTGCCCTTTCGCACCGCCGCCGGCGTCCGCGAGTTGACCTCGACGATCGTCTACTCCTTGCAAAGCCCCCACGTCGAACTCGTGCAGGAGGTACCGGGCAGCCCGTGGACGGCAGCGCCGGGCAACGCCGTCCACCACCTCGGCTACTTCAGCGATGACTTGGCCGAGAGCGCCCGGGCGTTGAAGGCCAACGGCTTCACCCTCGAGATGACCGCGGACACGCCCGGGTCCGACCTTGCGCTGTTCGCCTACTTCACGGACGCTTCCGGCACCCGGATCGAGATCGTCGACCGCGCGCTTTTCCCCGATTTCTCCGCCTTCCTGCAGTCGATGGCGGGGCAGGAGGAGGTATGACGTGCTGCTGACCGTGCTGCGCTTCAATTTCGCGTCGCCGCAAGGCGATCCGCGCACCCAGAGTGCCCTGCTGGGCGCCGCGCTGGAGCTGGCGCAGTGGGGCGAGTCCCACGGCATCACCTCAATCAGCGTCGACGAGCATCACGCGACCGGGCACGGTTGGAGCTGCAACCCGATCATGGCGGCGTCGATGTTCCTGGCCCGAACCACGACGCTGTTCGCCAGCGTCGATTGCGCGCTGGGGCCGCTGTGGAATCCCGTGCGGCTCGCCGAAGACATCGCGCTCGTCGACTACATGAGCCGCGGCCGGCTGCTCACCACGGTAGGCCTGGGCTATCGCACGGTCGAATACGCCGCGCTCGGAGTCGATTTCGGCCGCCGCGGCGAGCTGATGGACGGCCTGGTCGAGCGGATGCTGAGCGTGTGGTCCGGTGCGGGCGCGGACGCGGGAATCTGCACCGGCACCTGGACGCGGCCGCATCCGCCGCTGTTCGTCGGCGGCGGCTCGCGCGCGACGGCGCGGCGGGCGGCCCGCTTCCGGCTTCCGCTCAGCCTCGCCGACCACCTGCCCGACATCGACGCCTACTATCGCGAGTTGTGCGCCGAGGTCGGCCTCAAGCCGCTCGTCGTGATGCCCGCGGCGATCAACCGGGGGATGATCTTCCTGCACGAGGACCCGGATCGCGCCTGGGCGGAACTCGGCGACCACATCCTTTGGGAGGCAGTCACTTACGGCGGCTGGTCGGCCGAGCAGCGCTCGCTCATGCACCTGCCCGGCGTTCAGACCCTGGACGAGGTCAGGGCGTCGGGGCGGTACCGGTTCCTCACGCCCGATCAGCTCGTCGCCGAGGTGCGCGACGCCGAGGACTTTGGGCCGCTGGTCATGCACCCGCTGGTGGGCGGCATCCCCGTCGACGAAGCGTGGAAGTCGGTCCAGCTGCTCACCGACAAGGTCCTGCCCGCGCTCACCTGATTGCCGGGCCGAATAAGGGGTCGCCGCAGTCAGGAAGCGAGGCCGGTGAGGTCGGGCCGTCCGCCGAGGCGCTGCACCGTCGAGCTGGCGGCCGCCGCCGCGCGGCCGCCCGCCTGGCTCGGCCCCGCGCCGTCACGCAGCGCGGCGATGAGCCCGGCCACGAAGGCGTCGCCGGCGCCGGTGGGATCGACGACCTCCACGTCCGCGAACTCGAACAGCTCGCGCTCGCCCTGCCACACCAGCAGGTCGCCCACGTCCGGGACGGCGAGCGCCACCAGCCCGGGGCCGCGCGTCAACAGATCGCCGGCCAACGTCGCCGCGTGCTCAACGGTGGTGATCTCCGCGCCGGCGATCAGTGCGGCCTCGGTCGCGTCGGCCCGCAGCACGTCGACCATCGCGAGCAGATCGTCGCGCACATCGGGCGGCGGCAAGCCATCCGCGACCACCCGCAGCCCCCGCCGCCGCGCCCTCCGCGCCGCCTCCAGCGCGGTGTCGGCCGGCTGCTGCAGCTGAATGGAAACGGTGTCGGCGGCCTCCCACAGCGAGGCGCACCGGTCGAGGTCCTCGACCCGGACCAGCGACGTCTCGGGCACGTCTTCGAGCAGCATGCGCTCCGGCGGCCGGCCGACGATATCGATCAGCAGCGCCGTCACGCCGCGCTGCGCGACACCGCCGACGTCAATGCCGTCACCGTGGGCTTGCTGCAGCACCGCGCGTCCGGCCGGATCGTCGCCCACCACGCCGACGAGCGCCACCGGCACGCCGAGCTGAGTTAGGCCGACCGCCTGATTGGCGCCCTTGCCGCCGAGCAGCTCGTCGCGCCGCAGGACGGTGATGGCCTCACTCGCCGACGGCGGCCCGTCCGTGCGCAACACCAGATCGCGCCCGATTTGACCGATCACCACAACACTCATGGCATTACTGTGCCCATTCAGCTCGCCGTGAATCGCCGGGCGGCGAGGTGTGACCGTGTGGTTCGATCAGCACAAGACAAGGTCAGGAGAAAAGTGACGCGACGATTCGGCGGGATCTTCGTCATCCCGTTCATCTCGGTGCTGGCGATGCTGCTCGCGCCGTCGGCGTGGGCCGACGCCTACACCGACCAGGTGGTGGACAGGTTCAACGCGCAGACCCATGTGGTGGCCGACCCGGCGGCCAGGCCGCCCCTGCAGAATCCCGACAGGCTGAACGATCAGATCCTGACCAGTCGCTGGGCGTGGAGCTCGGCACCCCGGCTCTGGGTGGCCGCGGTGGCCCCCGACCAGACCGGCGTGACGACGGCCGATGCCATCCATAACGTCATCGTGGGCCGCGATCCCGGGTTCAGCGGCGTCATCCTGGTGATCGATACCAAGGGCTACCACGTGCGGGCCTACAACGTGCCGAGGCAGATCGCCGACAGCGTGAACTCTTTCCTGGACCAGTCGGCGCGGGCGCACCGCAACGACCCCTACGGCGCGACCAGCGAATTCGTCGGCAAACTGGCCGGTGCGAGCGTCACGTCGGGCGGCCCCGCAGCGACCTCCCCCGTCGGGACGGCCAAGCACACCAGCTGGACCTGGTTGTGGTTGTTGCTGACCTTCGTCGGCGTTGGGCTGGCGATCTGGGTGGCGGTGAGCCGAAACCGCAAGCGCCGCAAGGACGCCGAGGCGCGAGAGCGGGTCAAGGAACAGTTGATCGCCGCCGAATCCGAGGTCGCGGACCTCGATAGCGCGGTGGTCACCAACGCCGACACGGACGTCAGCGCCGAGGCGTTGAAGGCCAACTCCAGCCTGTCCGACGCCCGCAAGGCGTACCAGGCGGGGGACTACACCGCGGCACGGGCGCACCTTCGGGCGGTGCAGTCCACCGTCGACAAGGCCAACCGCAAGCTGAACCCGGCGGCATACCCGAACGTGAACGCGGTGGCCTCGGTGCCGCGCGAGGACCGCAAGCAGGCCACCGTGCAGGCGCGGGACCCGGACACCGGGCAGGTCGTGACGATCAACAACAACAACTACAGCACCACCCCGCAGCCCGGCTACGCGAACTACTATCCCGGCGGCTACTACAACGGGATGTTCTTCTACCCCGGCTACTACCCGTACGCGTTCTGGGGCCCCGGCTGGGGCTGGGCCATCGCCGACGTCCTGCTGATCGACGCCATGCTGGACGACCACTGGGGCGGCAGCTACGACCGCGGCTTCGAGGATGGGCGGGACTCGGCCCTGGCCAATTCGGGCTATGACGGCTACCAGAGCGGCTACGACAGCCAGCAGGGCGATGTCGGGTTCGACGGCAACTTCCAGTACTCGGGCGGCGGCGACACCGGTTTCGGCGGCGACTCGTACTCCGGCGGCGGCGACGTCGGATTCGGCGGCGGTTGGGACTCCGGCGGCGGATTCGATTCGGGCGGCGGGTTCGATTCGGGCGGCAGCGATTTCGGCGGCGGGTTCGACTCCGGTGGGGGCAACGACAGCTTCTGACCCCTAGAAGGCGGAGATCCCGTCGCGGTGCGGGTGCAGCGCTCCAACCGGCGAGGTCAACGGAATGTGCAGCGCGTCAACGATTCCGGGCTCCGCGGCGCAGACCCAGGGGATGGCGTTGACCGCGCGCATGCCGGTGGCCAGCAGCCCGTGATCGTTGTGGCTGTCGCCGGGCCGATGCCCCACCTCGAATTCGGCGTCGAAGCTCGGTTCACCGTCGATGACGACGCGCCAGATGCCGTCGGTTCCGCCGGTCCGGCCCTTCGGCCAGTCCGGGGCCAGGTCGTCGGCGATGCGGTCGACGTGCTCGATGGTGATGACGTCGACGCCGTCGACGACGCCGATGCAACGAGCCCGGGTGGCGCCGACCGTTCCCGCCGCCACAAGCCCGAAGGCGGTGGGGATTTCGCGCGGTGTGGGCAAGAACTCGCACGTCTCCCGGATGTCGTCGAGTTCCACCCCCAGCGCCTCGGCGACCATGGTGACGGCGGCGCCCCAGCCCCAGCGCAGCACGCCGGGCAGCATCAGCCCGCCCTGGTAGTCGAGGGGCTGGCCGAAGCCGAACAGTTCGCGCATGTCGTATTCGGCCGGGTATTCGGAGTAGTTGGTGATTTCGATGCCGCGCACCGAGTACACCTTGTGTGACATCGACATCAGCGCGATGGGGAACAGGTCGGCGCCGAATCCCGGCTCGATGCCGCTCGAGAACAACGAACTGCCACCGGCTTCGGCCGCCCCGCGGATCGCGTCGGTCACCTTGGCGGGCAGCGACCCCCGCGGGTAGACCAACCCCGGTATCGCGGTCGTGACGACATTCTTCCCGGCGGACAGGATCCGGCACAGGTCGCCGATGGCTTCCTTCATCCGTGGCGGCGCGGGCGCCGCGTAGACGACGCAGTCCGCGTCGCCGCCGAGGATTTCCGACTCGTCCCGGGTGGCGGCGACGCCCAACGGGTCGATGCCCGCGAGCTCGCCGGCGTCCTTGCCGTTCTTGTTGTCCGAGTGCACCCACACCCCGACGAGGTCGAGGTTGGGGCGGTCGGTGATGGTTCGGATCGCGTACTTCCCCACCCCGCCGGTGGCCCAGACCGCGACCTTGTACGTGTCGTTCACGATTTCGGCTTTCTCTTCCAGTGCGGACTTTTGATGGCCTCGACAGCGTCGGTGACGTAGCGGTCGAGCGGGCGCGGCTTCTTGGTCGACTGGCGCACCCACTGCTGGAACGCGAAATCGCCTGCGGCGAAGCCCAGTTGGACCAGCAGTCCGGGCCGGATGTCGGTCTCGGGGTTGGCGCCCATTCGTTCCCCGATCAGCTTCGTCGCCCGCGCCTTGTCCGCCGGCGTGTGCAGCGTGACCTTGTCCAGCAGACCGGGCGCCACCAGCAGCGCCTCGCGCCACTCTTCGCAGTCGGCCGGGTCGAACGACCGGGTGCGGATGACGATCGCGTTGACCAACGCGACGTCGGGGGATTCGGTGGCGGGCCGCTGTTCGAGCAAATCGACGATGGCGGCGCCGCCATGGCGCAGCGGTGCCAGTAGCAGTTCCTCTTTGGTCGGCACGTGCCGGAAGAAGGTGCGCGGCGAAAGGCCCGCGGCCGAGGCGATTTCCTCCGTCGTCACGGCGTCGTAGCCGCGCTCGATGAACAGCCGGAACGCCGCGCGCCTGATGTCGGCCCGAATCTGGGCGCGCTGCCGTTCCCGCAACGACTGGCTCACCGGAAGCTGCCGATCCCGCCGTCGACTTGGATCGTCTGACCGGTGATGAACGTCGCGTCGGTGCCGAGCAGGAACGCCACCAGCGCGCCCACGTCGGTGCGGACGTCGCCGATGCGCTTCATCGGGACTCGCCCCACCGCCTTGGCATAGTCGTTGGGCGCGAACTGCTTCCACGCCTTGACACCGTCGGACTCGGCGAACGGGCAGATGACGTTGACGCGGATGTTGTCCCGCCCCCACTCCAGCGCGGCGACCTTCGACAGCCCGCGGATGCCCTCCTTGGCGGCGGCATAACCGCCCCACTTGGGTTCGCCGCCGGTGCCGGTGCCCGAGCCCAGGTTGACGATCGAGCCGCCGCCCGCCTCGACCATCAGCGGATACACGGCCTGCATCAGCAGGAAGGTGGCGCGCGGCCCGACGTCGTACCCGAGCGCCAGGTCTTCGGTGGTGATGTCGACGAATCGCTTGGGCTCGTTGGTGGCGATGGCGTTGTTCACCAGGCCGTGCACGGTGCCGAAGGCGTCGACCGCGGCCGCCACCGACCGCTGCGCGCTCGCCGGGTCCCGCAAGTCGGCGACGAGCTGCTCGACGCGCCCGATCTCCTTGAGCTCGGCGGCCGTCGCGTCCAGGACCTCGTCCTGGATGTCGACCAGCAGCACCGACGCGCCGCGTTCCAGCAGGGCGGCGGCGATGCCCTTGCCGACGCCTTGCGCGGCGCCGGTGACGATCGCGACGTGGCCGCGCATCGAGTCGGGGTGCCAGTAACTCATCGCGCCGGCCCTAACTGGAGCGGCACGCCGCGGTGCATCTCGTAGGTGCTGCGCGCGCCGTCGGGCAGCTCGATGAACTCGACCGGTGTCCCGTCCGGGTCCTTGACGAAAAACATTCGCACCCCGCCTATTTCGAACGGCTCCTGGTCGGGCGGGTAGCCGGCGGCGGCGATGCGGCGGTTAGCGTCGTCGAGGTCTGGAACCCGCAGCGACACGTTGTGGATGCCGGTGACGCCGCGCCGCTGTTTCTCGGTGTCGGGTTTGGTGCCGAGCGAGAGCAGCTCGACCATCAGCCCGCCCAGCAGGCCGCCCACCACCCGGCCCTCCTGCTTTCGCCTCGCGTGCAGCGCCGCGTCGAAGGGCTCGCCGGAGATCAGGGTTTCGAAGACGACGTCCATGCCGAGCGCGTCGCGGTAGAACGCCAGCGCGCGGTCCATGTCGGTCACGCCGATGACCAGGTGACAGAACGACACGTCGCTGAGGGTGGTCACGGCGTTCCCGCGAGATTGGGCGCGGGGCGCCCGGCGAACAGCGGCAGGTCCAGGTAGGTTTTGATGCCCGGCTCGGCGGCGCAGACGTCGGGGATGGCGTTGACGCAGTGGTTGGCGGTGGCCACGACGCCTGGATTCTTCACCAGTCCTTCGGCGATCGTCTCCGGTTGCAGTCCCTTGAAGGTGAGGCTCACGCTGGGGTCGCCGGTGATCTCGACCTCGAAGCGTTCGCCGCGCCCGCCGAAATCCCATGCCGGATCGAGGTTTTCCTCGCCCATCAGCCAGTTGACCGCGGCGGTGATGACCGGTTCGCCGTCGACGAGGGCCTGCCAGCGGAACCGGCGCGCGGCCACCGTTCCCGCGGTGAGCGGGAACGGCGCGTAGTCGATGTCGGAGGTCGCCACCGCGACGTCCTGGATGGTCCTGATGTTCGGCTCGATCCGAAATCCCAGGTGTTCGGCCACCATTCGCACCGACTGTTTGAATCCCGCCTCGAGCAGCCCGGCCATGGGCCCCTGCATCGCCTCCTCGGGCGTGCCACCGAATCCCATGATGTGGCGCACGACGTCCGGGGCGTTGTAGGTGCGGATGTCGGAGAACTCCTCGGCGCGGACGTGCGTGACCGCCGAGGACAGCGAGGACAGCATCAGCGGGAATCGCTCGGTGATTCCGCCGGGGTGGATTCCCGAACCGTGCAGGGTCACACCGCTTTCGAGCGCGGCGTCGGCGACGGCTTTGTGTCGGGGGTTGCCCGGGTCGGGGTAGACCCAGCCGACCGGGGTCACCACGTTCTTGCCGGACCGCAGGATCGCGATGACCTCGTCGTCGTTGGGGATCAGGGGGCTGTAGACGACGCAATCCGCGTCGAGGGCCAGCACGTCGTCGGCGCTGGTGGTGGCCGCGACACCCAGGGGCGGGCCTCCGATGATTTCCCCCACGTCGACGCCGTCCTTGCCGGCGCTGTGCACCCAGCACCCGACGAGTTCGAGCTGCGGATGATTCACCACGCACGCGATGGCGGCCTTGCCGACACCCCCGGTCGCCCATTGGATGACACGAATGCCCATATGTGACCTCCCGAGTGCTTTACACGCCGTCGATTGAAATGGCACAGTATGACCCGCTGACAGTCACTGTCAATGATGCATGGGAAGGCTGGCGATGGGCGTACTCGACGGCAAGATCGCGATCGTCACCGGGACCAGCCGCGGAGTGGGCGTCGGCATCGCGCACGAATTGCTGCGTGCCGGTGCCACGGTGGTCGGCTGCTCCCGCTCGCCCCTGGACACCATCCCGGGCATCGAGGCCGACTGGGCGCCCCGCGCTTCCCAAAAGGTGTGCGATCAAGGCGATTACCGCTCGATCGACTCGTTCATCGCCGATGTCGTGGCCGCCCACGGGCGCCTCGACATCCTGGTGAACAACGCCGGCGGCACGGTGCCGGCGCCGCACGCCGAAAGCATTCCCGAACTCGTTTCACGCATTCAGGGCGCGCCGGGCAGCGACGACGAGTACGAGCGCACGGCGCTGTTTCACGCGTTCGCGGTGCAGATGAACCTCATCAGCCCGCTCTGGTTCGCGGTCCGCGCCTACCGGCAGATGCGCACCCAGGACGGTGTGGGTTGCATCATCAACATCTCCAGCGGCGCGGGGCACCCGGCCGGATCTCCGACCCTGGTCTCCTATGGGGCGGCCAAGAGCGGGCTGAACCACCTCACCCGGTCGCTGGCCGAGGAGTGGGGGCCGAAGGTCCGGGTCAACTGCGTCGCGCTGGGCCCCACGATGACCGAGAACTTCCGGTCGTTCGTGTTGCCCAAGGACGATCCGACCGGCGAAAAGTACTTCGCCGCCGTGCCGTTGCGCCGCGCGGGAGAACCCGCGGAGGTGGGCCGCGTCTGTGTGTTCCTGTCCGGCGGGGACGCGGACTTCGTCAACGGCACCACCATCGAATGCGACGGCGGCATGCTGCCCGGCGTGCTCTACGACGCGGGCCTGAAGACCATCACCGACCTGCTGTAGAAATCGCCTCCCTCGACCGGCGTAGATCTGCTACTTTCCGGACACGCCAATGGTTCGGCTGGGGAGGCATGGTGCATCGGACAGTCGCTGCCGCACTGGGGGCCGCACTCGGAATCGCTGTAATTGGGTGCGTGGGTGCGCCCCGGGCCACGGCCGACAATCCGGTCTGTAGCCAGACGTGGTGTTCCTTCCTGTCGCCGTCCCGCAACATCGGCTGCGAGATGGACTATCAACGCGCGGCCGGCATGCCCGACGAAACGTACTGCCAGTCGAACTCGCCGCCGCAGTCCGTGCACCTGTCCACCGACGGGACGTTCAAGAGCTGCACCGGCGAGTCGTGCCTCGGCAACGCGGGACAGGGCACGCCCACCCTGGCCTACGGCCAAACCGCCACGCTCGGCCCCTTCAGCTGTCGGTCGGAAGCCAGCGGCGTCACGTGCAAGGTGACGTCCGGTCGTGGCTTTTCCATCTCCAACGCGGGGATCACGCCCGCCGGCTAGCTGCAAGGAGATTCAGATGAGCAACTCGCTGGAACCCACCCCCGATCAGTTCGCGGCACTGGCGGCGCGGCCCGTCGACGAACCCGTCGTGATGGTCAACCTGTTGAAGTTCAAGACCGCGGGCGGCCTCGAATCGTATCTGCAATACGGGCAAGAGGTCGCGCCGCACCTGCAACGCGTCGGTGCCACCCTCCGATACGCCGGCGCGGCACCGACCGTCGTCATCGGTGACGGCGAACGACCTTGGTGGGACGCGATTCTCATCGTCGAATACCCGACGCCGCAGGCATTCATCGACATGGTGACCACGCCGGAGTACGCACAAGTGCACGAGCATCGCGCGGCCGGGCTGGAGCGCGGCGACCTCATCGCCACCTCGGCGTGGTCGGTCGCCTAACCGAGGACGGGGATGCGGCGCTCACGGCAAGGCCTTGCTTACTGCGCCGTTGGGGGTCTAATGGGTGGATGGAAATGATGGCGCCCGCCGACGGCGTATTTCTGTTCGCGGAAACGCGCGAGCACCCGATGCACGTGGGTGGCCTGTCGTTGTTCAAGCCACCGGAGGACGCCGGCCCGGAGTTCGTCCGTGAGTTCACCGACGCCCTGATCGCCAACGACGAATTCCAGCCCACCTTCCGCAAGCACCCCGCGACGGTGATGGGCGGAATCACCCCCATGGCGTGGGCCGTCGATGACGAGGTCGACGTCGACTACCACGTCCGGCGCTCGGCGCTGGCATCGCCCAGGCGCGTCCGCGAACTGCTCGAGCTGGCCTCGAGGCTGCATACCAGCCTGCTCGATCGCCACCGCCCGCTCTGGGAGCTCTATGTGGTGGAGGGGCTCGACGACGGCCGGTTCGCCCTGTACAGCAAGATGCATCACGCGCTGATCGACGGCATCTCCGCGATGAAGCTGATGCAGCGCACGCTGTCGCTCGACCCGGACGACCGCGAGGTGCGGGCGATGTGGAGCCTGCCGCGGCGACCGCGCCCCAAGTCGGGCGGCTCGTCCCCGCTGAGCACGCTGGTCAATGCGGCGGGATCCGTTGCGGCACTTGCCCCTTCAACGGTGAAGCTGGCCCGTGCGGCTCTCTTCGAGCAACAGTTGAGCCTGCCGATGGCGGCCCCGCACACGATGCTCAACGTCAAGATAGGGGGCGCGCGCCGCTGCGCCGCCCAGTCCTGGCCGGCCGATCGCATCTTGAGCGTCAAGAGGGCCGCCGGCGTGAGCTTCAACGACGCCGTCTTGGCCATGTGTTCGGGCGCGCTGCGCTACTACCTGATCGAACAGAATGCGCTGCCGGACGCACCGCTGATCGCGATGGTTCCGGTGAGCCTGCGCTCGAAGGAAGAGGCCGACGCCGGCGGCAACATGGTCGGCAGCATCCTGTGCAACCTGGCCACCGACATCGAGGACCCCGCGGAGCGGATACAGGCGATTAGCGGGTCGATGCGCGGCAACAAGAAAATCTTGGCCGAACTTCCACGAATGCAGGTGCTGGCGTTATCGGCCCTCTACATGGCACCGCTGACGCTGGCGCTTATCCCGGGCCTCATCTCGTCAACTCCACCACCGTTCAACCTCGTCATCTCGAACGTGCCGGGACCTGCCGAGCCGATGTACTACGGGGGCGCCCGACTGGACGGCAGCTACCCATTGTCGGCGCTCCCGGAGGGACAAGCGCTGAACATCACCCTGGTGAACAACGCGGGCAACCTCGATTTCGGTCTGGTCGGATGCCGTCGCAGCGTTCCGCACCTGCAGCACCTACTCGCGCACTTGGAGTCGTCACTGAAGGATCTGGAACGCGCCGTCGGGGTCTGACCGTCCATGCCCACGCTCAGTGCCGGCGTGCTCCTGTACCGGGCGCGAGACGGCGTCGTCGAGGTCCTGATCGCGCATCCGGGTGGCCCGTTTTGGGCCCGCAAAGACGAGGGTGCCTGGTCGATACCCAAGGGTGAGTACACCGAAGGCGAGGACCCCTGGACGGTCGCGCAGCGCGAGTTTTCCGAGGAGCTCGGGCTGCCGGTGCCGGCCGGACCGCGACTCGACTTCGGCCCGCTGAAACAACCCAGCGGCAAGGTGGTGACCGCCTTCGCCGTCGGGGCCGATCTCGACGTCACCGACGCGCACAGCAACACCTTCCAGATCGAGTGGCCCAAGGGCTCGGGCCGGATGCGGGAGTTCCCCGAGGTCGACCGGGTCGGCTGGTTTGCTGTGGCGCAGGCGCGTGCGAAGCTGCTCAAGGGGCAGCGCCCGTTTCTCGATCGCTTGATGGCGCATCCGGCAGTGACGGGCCTAACGGAGGGGGACTGACATGCAGACACTGCGCACACCCGACGAGCGGTTCGACGACCTGCCCGGCTTTCCCTATGCCCCAAGCTATTGCGAGGTCGCCGACGGCGACGGCGGAACGCTGCGGGTCGCCTGGGTGGAGGACGGCCCGCGAGGCGCCGATCCGGTTCTCATGCTGCACGGCGAGCCGTCGTGGTCGTACCTGTACCGCAAGATGATTCCGATCCTGGCTGCCGCCGGGCATCGCGTCATCTGCCCCGACCTGGTCGGGTTCGGCCGTTCGGACAAGCCGACCCGCCCCGAGGACCACAGCTACGCGCGCCACGTCGAATGGATGCGGGCGGTCGCCTTCGACGTCCTCGACCTGCGCGACGTGACCCTGGTCGGCCAGGATTGGGGCGGGTTGATCGGCCTGCGGCTGGCCGCAGAGCACCCCGAACGGTTCGCCCGCCTGGTCGTCGCCAACACCGGGCTGCCGAACGGCGAGCAGCCGATGGCCGACGACTGGTGGCGCTTCCGAAGGGCCATCGCCATCGCTCCGAACCTGAACATCGGCTGGTTCGTGCAGGGCGGCTGTCGCGAGCAGATGAGCGGCGAGGAGCGGGCGGGCTACGACGCGCCGTTCCCGGACGACAGTTATTGCGCCGGGCCGCGCGCGATGCCCGGCCTGGTGCCGACGACACCGGACGATCCCGCGGCCGAAGCCAACAGGGCGGCGTGGGCCAAGCTGTCCGTCAGCCCTACGCCCATGCTGGTCGCGTTCAGCGACGGCGATCCCATCACCGGGCCGATGGCCGCGATCTTCCAGCGCGAGATGCGCGGCGCGCAGGGCATCGAGCATCCGACGATTCGCGGCGCCGGCCACTTTCTGCAGGAGGACGCCGGGGAAGACTTGGCCAACTGCATCGTGGAGTTCCTGCGCCGCTGAGCCCCTCCGCGCGGTGCGGGCAGAATGTGGGCATGACGACCGCCCAGGCCGAATCGCAAGGGCTGCTGCTGCAGCTGCTCGACCCCGCCAACCGCGCCGACCCGTATCGGCTGTTTGCGCAGTTTCGTGACCACGGACCGATCGTCGTGCCGGAGACGACGCTGGTCGTCTTCTCGGCTTACCGGGAGTGCGACGAGGTTTTGCGGCACCCGTCGTCCAGCAGCAGCAACGCGAACTCGACGGTGACCAAGCGTCAGCTCGAGGAGGGCGTGGTGCAGCCCCGGACGTTCCCCCCGGGCTTCTTGTTCCTCGATCCCCCCGACCACACCCGGCTGCGCAAGCTGGTCGCCAAGGCGTTCTCGCCGAAAGTGGTGAACGCGTTGCAGCCCGAAATCAGCGCGCTGGTGGGTGGGCTGCTCGACCGGATTGCCGGCAAGGGCGAGTTCGACGTCGTCGAGGATTTCGCCTACCCGCTGCCGGTGGCGGTGATCTGCCGGCTGCTCGGCGTGCCGCTGGACGACGAGCCGCAATTCAGCTGGGCGTCGGCCGTGCTGGCACAGGCGCTGGACCCGTTCTCGACGATCACGGGCGTGCCGCCGGAGGTGATGAACGAGCGGATGCAGGCGGCGAAGTGGCTGCGCGGATACCTCCACGAGTTGGTCGACCGGCGCCGTTCCCAGCCCGGCGAGGACCTGCTGTCGGGCCTGATCGCGGTGGAGGAGTCGGGCGATCAGCTGACCGAGGAGGAGATCGTCTCGACCTGCAATCTGCTGCTGATCGCCGGACACGAGACCACGGTGAACCTGATCGGGAATGCCGTCCTGGCCATGCTGCGCAACCCCGTTCATTGGGCTGCGCTGGGCGCCGACCCCGGCCGGGCGCCGGCGATCGTGGAGGAGACGCTTCGCTACGACCCGCCGGTGCAACTGGCCGGGCGAGTCGCCCTCGCGGACATGACGATCGGGGGGGTCGACGTGCCGGCGGGCGACATCATGATGGTCCTGCTGGGCGCGGCCCAGCGTGATCCCGCCGAGTTCGACCGGCCCGACACCTTCGACCCGGATCGAGGGACCGTGCGGCACTTGGGGTTTGGCCGCGGGATTCACTACTGCCTGGGCGCGCCGCTGGCGCGGCTGGAGGCCGGCGCGGCCCTGTCGGCGGTAACCGCCCGCTTCCCGGACGCCCGACTGGCAGGCGAGCCGCAATACAAGGCGAACGTCACCCTGCGCGGTCTGTCGCAGCTGACGGTCTCCGTCTAGTCCCCGCCGGGGCGAAAGTTCACATGATGCGCTGGCGGTAGATCTCGTCGTTGATCCCGCGGTGGTCCGCCGACCGGTCGCTTTCCGTCCCGTGCGATCTCAGCTGGCGTGCGGTAAGGGCAATGACCATGATCAGTTGGGTCGCCCAGCAGTACCAGGTCATCGTCGTGCTTCTCGTCGTAACATGGCATCACCGTACGAAAGTGCTGTTGCGGCAACGCTGCCCGCGATGATCTACGTGCTACGACCTGCTCACCGGCAACCGTCGGGGCCGGTGAGTTCAGCCGCGCTCCCACGGCGCGGTCTCGTCCATCTTTTGGTAGTACTTCGCCAGGTGGCTTCTGACGCGGTCGATGTCGGCCTTTGGCAGGTCGATGCCGCCACGCGCACCGTCCATGATCGCGCCCGCGATCATCACTCCCCGCGGAACCGCCTTGAGTTTGCCGCCGATCACGTCGGCGAACAGCAGCTTGTAGGCGGTGAAGTTGTCCTTCTTGTCGCTGTCGTACCAGATGTGGGCGTCCCGGTATTTCTGGTTCGGCTTGTCCTCCGCGCCGGCCCACTTGCGCACCCGCTTTTCGGCGGCGTCGCCGTCCCACTTGCGGTCGCGATCGGCCAGCGGAAGGTCCTTAAATGCTGTTACTGACATCTTTTTCGCGTGCCCGCTCCCGGGCCCGGATAAACGCCGTTTAGCCCTCGGCGTTGGTGCCGTCCCCGGAATCGCCGACCGGACTTGCCGCGACCAAGGAAATCGAAATCGGTATTGGTGTCGCCATCTCGATTTTGCCGTGCGGGTCGTAATAGGCGCCGATTGTGTACTCGCCTTCCGCCTCGACGGAGATGACGAGGTCTTGGGTAAAGCACCGGTACTTGGACGGTTTATCGGCCTCGTCCGGCCAGTGCCAAGAACCCTGGAGGCTGCCGCGCGGCGTCCCCGTCGGATCTTTGCATACGACATGTAGTTCCGCGTCGTAGTCCCCGCCGCAGCGTGCGTGCACCACCAGGACGACCGGAACCTTTGCCGTCAAAGGGATCTGCGCGACCTGAAAGCCCGTCGTGGGTACGCGGGTGGCATAGATCGCGCCCGTCTCGTCGAGCGTGGCGGTACCGGCCACGAACAGCGCGGCGATATTGAGCATCACGACAGCCTAGTGGGTGTCCGGCAGCCGAATTCGGGGATTCCAATTCGACGCGACAGTCGCAAGAATTTCGCAAGTGGCCGACGTTAGCTTACGGCCGACAGGCGAAAGGAGCCACCATGGGTAACACCCGGACCCGGAAATCGATCCTTGCCGGCGCGTTGCTTTCGGGAGGGCTGGCGGCGGCCGGACTCGGGCTGGGCGAGGGCATCGCCCACGCCGATGGTCCACACCGCTGGTGCCCGGGAAACCCCAAGAACATGCCCTATGTGGTCAACGACTTGATCGACTGGGATTGGAACGTCTGCCACACCTGGTACCCCACCAATTACGGGATGGGGAACGTGACCAGCCAAGGCCGGCCCATGTCCATTTGGGACGGCGACAACCCGCCGCCGGAAGCGATCACACCGCGAGGGTGTCCACCGATCGCGTTCATGTGTCCCTAGCGGCGCTGCTCGGCGCCTTGAACTTGGGACCGGTAGCCGAGCAGGCCCTGTGTAGTCGCTCCAACGACCAACGGAAAGGACAATCATGAGCAACGTCCGCTCTATGACCCGGCGAATCGTGCGGTGGACGACGACCGCGTTCGTCGCCGGCGCGATGGGAATGGCCGGTTTGGGTCTGACAGCCGCCACGGCGCACGCAGATGGCGGCCCGCACCGCTGGTGCCCTGGCGAACCGCTGCCGCCGACCGGCAATCACGTCACCAACCCGGTGATCTGGGACAACAACATCTGCCACACGTACTACTACGTCTACTTCGGGCAGGGGAACGTCGCCCAAAACATCTGGGACGGAGACAATCCACCGCCGCCTCCCCCGCCGGCGCCGCCGGGCCTGATCAACAAGGACAACTGCCAGCAGATCCTCGGAATGTTCTGCCCTCACGCGTGATCCGTGGCCGGCCCCAGGCCAGGCACGATGTCGCGCAGGCTGAAGGTGACCGGTTGTTCGAGTTGCGCGTAGGTGCACGAGCGCGGGTCGCGGTCGGGTCGCCACCGGCTGAACTGGGCGGTGTGGCGGAACCGCGGACCTTCCATGTGGTCGTAGCGGACCTCGACAACCCGCTCGGGTCGCAGCGGGACGAACGAGAGGTCCTTGCCGGCGTTCCAGCGCGAGAATTCGTTCTTGCGCGGGGTCCGCTCACCGGCCTCGTGCGCGGCCCAGTTCCACGGGTGGCCCTCGAAAGTCGTGACCAGCGGTTGCAATTCGGCGAATAGCCGCCGCCGTTCGGCCATCGGGAAGGCACCGATCACGCCGACCGACGCCAGCTGGCCGTCGTCCGCGTAGAGCCCGAGCAGCAGCGAGCCGATCGCGTCACCGCCGGACTTGTGCACCCGGTAGCCGGCGACCACGCAGTCGGCGGTCCGCTCGTGCTTGACCTTGAACATGACGCGCTTGTCCGGCTGGTAGGTGATGGCCAGCGGCTTGGCGATGACCCCGTCGAGGCCGGCGCCCTCGAACTCCTCGAACCATCGTTGGGCGACTTCCATGTCCGTGGTTGCCGGCGTGACGTGGATCGACGGCCCGGAGTCGGCCAGGGCGTCGACGAGGGCCGCGCGCCGCTCGCTGAACGGGCGCCCGGTGTAGTCATCGTCGCCCAGGGCGAGCAAGTCGAACGCGATGAAGGATGCCGGCGTCTTCTCGGCGAGCATCCGCACCCGCGAGTCGGCCGGGTGGATCCGCTGTTGCAGCGCCTCGAAGTCCAGGCCGTGGTCGGTGGCGACGACGATCTCGCCGTCGATCACGCAGCGTTCCGGTAGCTCGGCCTTGGCGGCCGCGACCAGCTCGGGGAAATATCGGGTCATCGGCCGCTCGTTGCGGCTGCCGAGCTCGACTTCGTCGCCGTCGCGGAAGCAGATGGACCGGAATCCGTCCCATTTGGGCTCGTATGACGAGTCCGGCGGCATCGATCGCACCGGCTTGGCCAGCATCGGCGACACCGGCGGCATGACGGGCAACTGCATGAGGTCATTGTGCTGGAATCGTCATGTGGCTGTAGCAGCGGAGGAAATCGACGTCGACGGCGTCTCGGTGCGGGTGACCAACCCCGACAAGGTGTACTTCCCTGAGCTGGGGTCGAACGGGACCAAGCGGCGGCTCGTCGAGTACTACCTGGCCGTGGCCGGCGGACCGATGCTGACCGCGCTGCGCGACCGGCCCACCCATCTGCAGCGCTTCCCGGACGGCATCGACGGCGAGGAGATCTACCAGAAGCGGGTGCCGCAGCATCGCCCCGACTATCTGGAGACGTGCCGGGTGACCTTTCCGTCGGGTCGCACCGCCGACGCGCTGAAGGTGACCCACCCGTCGGCGATCGTGTGGGCGGCGCAGATGGGCACGGTGACGCTGCACCCGTGGCAGGTGCGCTGCCCGGACACCGATCATCCCGACGAGTTGCGCATCGACCTGGATCCGCAGCCCGGCACCGGTTTTCAGCAGGCGCGGTCGGTCGCCGTCGAGGTGCTGCGGCCGCTGCTCGACGAACTCGGTCTGGTCGGCTACCCAAAGACGTCCGGGGGACGCGGTGTGCACGTGTTTTTGCGCGTCGCCACCGACTGGGATTTCGTGCAGGTGCGCCGGGCCGGCATCGCGCTCGCGCGCGAGGTGGAACGCCGCGCGCCCGACGCGGTGACCACGTCGTGGTGGAAGGAGGAGCGCGGCGAGCGCATCTTCATCGACTTCAACCAGAACGCCCGGGATCGCACCATGGCGTCGCCGTATTCGGTGCGGCGCACGCCGATCGCGACGGTGTCGACGCCCCTGACGTGGGACGAATTGGCGGGCGCCGACCCGGACGACTACACGATGGCGACCGTGCCCGACTTCGTGAAGCGGCGGGACGACCCGTGGGCCGCCATCGACGACGTGCACCAGTCGATCGCGCCCCTGCTGGAGATGTCCGCGGCCGACGAAGAGCGCGGGCTCGGTGATATGCCGTATCCGCCGAACTACCCGAAGATGCCGGGCGAACCGAAACGCGTTCAGCCGAGCCGGGATACGGACCTCAAAAACAAGCGCGGGGACTAGCCGCCCGACCCGCCGTCGCCGCCGGTGGCTTTGCCGAGGCACCGGACCCCCGACGAAGGCGCCGCCGGCGGCCCCCGCGGCACCGCCGGCGATGAATTCTGAGCTGGGACGGTTGCGCGGCGACTAAACGGCTACCCCAGTCATACGGCCATTGATGCGGTGGCCGGCAAATCCGCAGGGAGAACACACATGGGCATCGGAATTTCGGTCAAGGGGCTGGCCAAGTCGTTCGGGCCGTCCCGAGTCTGGGAAGACGTCACGATGGACATCCCGGCTGGTGAGGTCAGCGGGCTGATAGGTCCGTCAGGAACCGGCAAGTCGGTGTTTTTGAAATCCCTGATCGGGCTCCTGCTGCCGGAGCGCGGCTCGATCGTCATCGACGGCCAGGACATCATCACGAGCACGGCCAAGGAGCTCTACGAGATCCGCCGCCTATTCGGCGTCATGTTCCAAGACGGCGCGCTGTTCGGATCGATGAACCTGTACGACAACACCGCGTTCCCGCTGCGCGAGCACACCAAGAAGAAGGAAAGCGAGATCCACGACATCGTCATGGAGAAGCTTCAGTTGGTGGGGCTGGGCGGCGATGAACACAAGATGCCCGGCGAGATCTCCGGGGGCATGAAAAAGCGCGCCGGCCTCGCTCGCTCGCTCGTGCTCGACCCGGAGATCATCCTGTGCGACGAGCCCGACTCCGGTCTGGACCCGGTGCGCACCGCCTACCTGTGCCAGCTGCTGATCGACATCAACGCGCAGACCGACGCGACCATTCTGATCGTCACGCACAACATCAACGTCGCCCGCACGGTGCCCGACAACATCGGCATGCTGTTCCGGCGCAGGCTGGTGATGTTCGGCCCGCGCGAGGTGCTGCTGACCAGCGACGAGCCGGTGGTGGGGCAATTCCTCAACGGGCGTCGCATCGGCCCGATCGGAATGTCGGAGGAGAAGGACGAGTCGACGATGGCCGAGGAGCAGGCCATGGTCGACGCCGGCCAGCACGCCGGCGGTGTCGAGGACGTCGAGGGCGTCCCGCCCCAGGTCGTCGCCACGCCGGGGATGCCGGAGCGCAAGGCCGTCGAGCGCCGCCGCGCTCGGGTTCGCGAGATACTGCACACGCTGCCCCCCAAGGCCCAAAAGGCCATTCTCGACGACCTGGAGGGCGACACGGCATCCGTTGGCGCACAGCGGCGCTAGAGGAGCCGGACCGCCGGACAGCTATGCGGGCGACGGCTGCGACCGCGATACCCGGCCGACCAGCAGGCCGATGAGCGCCGCTGCCAACCCGGCGACCGTTGCCACCGCCGACGACGCCGACAGCATGAAGTATCCGAAAGCGGCGCCGCCGCACAGCAAAACGACTCGCGGCGGCGTCCACGCGGCCGCCGAGGGCAGCCGGTAGGACAAAGCGATGCCGAGCAGCAGGGCCAGGACATGTCCGACGGCGGTGAAATCAGCTCCCATCGCCACCGTCACCGCGATGCCGAGCCACCAGCCGATCCACACTGGCTGCCAGCGCGACGGAATGGATGCCGTCAGCGCGCCGAGGACACAAACCGCGCCGTAGCTGACGCCCACGTCGCTCGCCCGCGCAATGGAGAACGGCAGCCAGCCAACCTCCACCGCGACGACCAGCCCGACCGCCACCATCAGCGTGGCACCGATATGACCGACCGCGAACGCGATGATCAAACCCCGGCCGCGCCAGATCAATTCGCCCAAAGCCAGCAGGCAGACGAGTCCGGGCAGGCACGCGCAGATCTCGCCGCCGTCGTCGACGAACGCGCTGCCGATGAGCGTGGTGAGGCGGCCGTGGGCCAAATTGTGCAGGTTGGTGCTCATGCGACTGACCGCGACCTCACGGGCGTGCGGACCGAGCGCGGTCAGCACGAGCGACACCGCGACCAGGAGGACGGCGTATGCCGCGGTGATGCGCACCGACGCCGCGCCCGACACGGTCCGCGCGGCCACGGCGGACCAACGCTCGGCGTTGTCGCGAATAGCCATGGTAGCCACGGCTATTCGCCTCGATCCGAACGGCCCGACCAGCCCCGGTCCCGGGCGAGCAAGTCCGCCGTGGTCTCGCGGCGCACCAGTTCACGCGCCCGGCCCCCCGCGACCGCGACCAGCGGCGGGCGTCCCGCCACGCTGCAGCTCGATCCCATCGAGTAGTGGTAAGCGCCGGTACACGCCACCGCCAGCAGATCGCCGGGGTGGAGGTCGGCGGGCAGCTCGACGTCGCGGGCGATCTCGTCGCCGGCCTCGCAGTGCCGGCCCACCACCGTGACCGGCGCGGTGGCCGCCGATGCGTGCCGGTTGGCCAGTGCCACGGTGTATTTCGCACCGGCCGGAGCCAGCCGCGGGTTGTCGCTCATCCCGCCGTCCACCGCGACGAAGGTGTGCCCGTCGGCCCGGCGCTTGACCGCGACCACCCGGTACAGCGTCATCCCGGCGCGTGCCGCGATCGCGCGGCCCGGCCCGATGACGATCCGCGGTCGGGGATAATCGTATTGGGCACAGGCGGATTGGAGCGCGGCGTCGATGACCGTGCCGAACGCCCGCGGGTTGAAGGCGGGTTCGCCGCTCCGGTAGGGAACCGCGTGTCCGCCGCCGAGGCTGAGTTCGGTCAGTACGACACCATGGCGATCGCGGGCCTCGGCCATCAGGGCGAGGATCTGCCGGATCGCCGCACCGTAGAGGGCGGCGTCGGCCAGCTGCGACCCCAATTGGCAGTGCAGCCCGACCAGGTCGAGCCACGGCTCCCCGAGCAGGCGCTTGACCGCGCCGGCCGCCTGGCCGCCGGCCAGGGAGAAGCCGAATCTCTGGTCGACGGCGTCGATGTCGGGAATCACCCGGATCAGCACCCGTTGCCGGCGGCGCACTCGCCCGGCGAGCAGCGCGATCTCGTTCGGGGTGTCGATCACGATTCGGCCCACCCCGGCCGCGACGGCGTCGTCGAGTTCGCCGGCGCTCTTGGCCGTGCCGTTGAGCACGATGTTCGACGGCGGCACCTCGCCGGTCAGGGCGGTAGCCAGTTCGCCGCCCGAGCAGACCTCCACGCCCGCGCCCTCCTCGGCGGCCCACCCCGCGACGGCCGCGCTGAGCAGGGCCCTGCCCGCGTAGATCAGCTCGACGCCGGGCAGCGCCGCGCGGTAGCCGCGGATGCGGGCCCGGAAGTCCTCCTCGTCGAGCACGTAGGCCGGCGTGCCGAACTCCGCCGCGAGCTCGCTGACCGCCAACCCGCCGATGCACAACCGGCCCGTTTCGTCGACGGAGCTGCTCAGCGGCCAGATCGCGCGGTCGAGGTGCGGTCTCACCTCGCGCCGCTGCGACACAAGCAGCTCGGACAGCGTCATGCTTCCAAGGTGCAGGCGCAAAGCGGTGTCTGCCGCGTTCTTAACGAAGCTTTCACACGCGTGTGATTAATCTTCACGGAACCATCACGGCGGGCCGGTCACCCGGGGTCCGACTAGGCGAAATAGGCCGCCGGGACGAAGGGAACGTCGTCGGGTGCCGCGTGACGGGCCGACAGCAATGCCCGCGCGGCGTCACCGATAGGGATACGCAGCGGAAGTTGCGGTTTCTCGGCGGCGTCGGCAACCTCGGCGGCGACCTGCTCCGGGGTGATCATCCCGGCGCGTGCGCCGCCGCCCGCGAGAATCGCGGCGTACGGATCGTCGGGCAGCGTGTAGGTGGTCACGTCGTCGAGGGCGCCGGAGCTCACCGCGCCGGGTTCCAGCAGGGCGGCCTGGACGCCGAACGGGGCGACCTCGATGGCGAGCGCCTCGACCAAGGCTTCCAGCGCCCATTTCGTCGACGCATAGGCCGCGCCGGGTGGCAGCACGACGCGGCCGACGACGCTGGACATGAACATCAGCTTCCCCTCGCCGCGGGCGCGCATCTGCGGCAGGACCGCCTGGGCCACCCGGATGGCGCCGACGGTGTTGAGGCTGAGCAGGCGCTGCAGCTCGGCCAGCGGGGTGGCCTCCACGGCGGCGTACACGATCTCGGCGGCATTGGAGATCAGGACGTCGATCCGGCCGGCGGCCGCGACGGCCGCCGCCACGCTCGCGTCGTCGGTGACGTCGAGCGCCAGCCGCTCGCTGACGTCGAGGTCGGCGAGCGCGCGCGGGTCACGCGCGGTGGCCACGACGCGATGGCCCCGGCGGGCGAACTCGGTGGCGATGGCGCGGCCGATGCCGCGGCTGGCTCCGGTGATCAGAACGGATGACATGGCGGGCAGTCCTTTCAGGAGTGGTTTCCGTTGGTGCTGGGAGGCTTTGGCCCACTGGGCAACTCGAAGATCAACAGGGTGCTGGTCGCCGTCGCGACGAGCTTGCCCGACGCGTCGGTCACTTCCCCTTCGGCGAACCCGATCCGCGATCCCGCTTTGACGACGCTGCCGACGGCGGTCAGCGTGCCGCTGGTGACGGTGACCGCCTTGAGGTAGTTGACCTTGATCTCGACCGAGGTGTAGCCGATGCCGTCGGGCAACGTGGTGTGCAGCGCGCAGGCGGCTGCGGTGTCCAGCAGGGTGCACACGGCGCCGCCGTGCACCACGCCCAGCGGGTTGTACATGGACGCATCCGGGGTGCAGGAGAACTCGATGCGCCCGTTTTGCACATCCTCGAGGCGCATCCGCAGCAGCTCGGCGATCGGTGAGGGCGGCAGCTGCCCGTCGGCGACCGCCCGCCAGTACGCGAGCCCGGACATCGACGCGGCCGCGGCCTGCGTGGTGATCGGGTCGCGCCAGGTGACCACCCGCGACTGTTCCACGCCCCAGCCGACTGAAGTCTTCATGCCCCCGCCTCCGGAAACTGATCGGTTTACATTTGTAACCGAACCTACCGCTGCTTACGAGCTCTGTAAACCGTTCGGTGTACGATGACAGTGTGAACGATGCCACATCCCAGACGCGTCCGGCCGGCGGGCGGGGGGCCCGCGAACGCATCGAGCGCGCGGCGGCGCGGCTCTTCTACCGCAACGGAATCCACGCAACCGGCGTCGAACGGATCGCCCAGGAGGCCAGCGTTTCCAAGCGCACGCTCTATCAGCACTTCGCCAGCAAGAACGACCTCGTGGACAACTACCTGCGCGGCTTCGAGGCCCG
Source organism: Mycobacterium sp. 1081908.1 (assembly GCF_001673535.1). Taxonomy (GTDB): domain Bacteria; phylum Actinomycetota; class Actinomycetes; order Mycobacteriales; family Mycobacteriaceae; genus Mycobacterium. Next base: position 35,382 of record NZ_LZLY01000003.1, read on the forward strand.
CGGCGGCTCGCCCAATGAGCGGCGGCTGGAAGACACCGCCATGTCCCCGCGGGACCGCCTGTTGGCGATCTTCGAAATGCCGCCTCGAGAAGTATTGCGGGGCTGCCCCTTTCACAACGCGGCCGTGGAATCCGCGGGGTGTCTGCCGAGCGCGGACGAGATCGTGCGGGCGCACAAGCAGGAGTTCACCCGACGCCTCATCGCGGTGGCGCAGCAGGCAGGTGTCGCCGATGCGCATCTGATCGGACAGCAGTTGGCCGTGCTGTTCGAGGGCGCCACGGCGATGGCGACGTCGCTGAACGACACCGCGCCCGTCGTCCACGCCCGGGCCGCCGCCGCCACCCTGATCGATGCCGCGTTGCGCCCTTGACTAGCTCCTCCCGGTGCTGCTAGACATGGCGTGCGCCCAAGTTTGGGCGATCGCCCAAATATCGGGAGCGAGGTGGCAATGGGCCGGATGGAGGGCAAGGTCGCGTTCGTGACCGGCGCGGCGCGCGGGCAGGGCAGGAGTCACGCGGTCCGGCTCGCGCGGGAAGGCGCCGACATCATCGCCGTCGACATCTGCCGCGAGTTCGAGGCGTCCCCGGCCGACGGCGCGACCCCCGAAGACCTCGACGAGACGGCGGGATTGGTGAAGGACGCCGGTGGCCGCGTCGTCACCGCCGAAGTCGACGTCCGCGATTTCGACGCGTTGCGCGCCGCCGTCGACAGCGGTGTCGAACAGCTGGGGCGCCTGGACGTCATCGTCGCCAACGCCGGCATCGGCACGACGGCGGGAAAGCTGCACAAGACCGACGAGGCGCTGTGGCAGGAGATGATCGACGTCAACCTCAGCGGGGTGTGGAAGACGGTGAAGGCCGGCGTCCCGCACATCCTGGACGGCGGCCGCGGCGGGTCGATCGTGCTGACGTCTTCGGTGGCCGGCAACAAGGCCTATCCGCACATGGGCCATTACGTCGCGGCCAAGCACGGTGTGATCGGGCTGATGCGTTCGTTCGCGGTGGAATTGGGCCAGCGCATGATCCGGGTCAACGCCGTCCTCCCGACGCACGTGAACTCGCCGCTGCTGATGAACGAGGCCACCTACCGCGCCTTCCGGCCGGAGCTGGAGAACCCGGGACCCGACGACCTGGCGCCGGTGTGTCAGAGCTTCCATTACCTGCCGATCCCCTGGGTGACCCCCGAAGACATCACCAATGCCGTGCTGTTCTTGGCCTCCGACGAAGCGCGCTACATCACCGGTGTGGCGCTGCCGGTGGATGCCGGCAGCTGCCTGAAGTAAGGAAGCATCGATGACCGTCACCAACGACACCGACGTCTACTACGACCCCTACGACACCGGCATCATCGCCGACCCGTACCCGACCTACGCGCGGCTGCGCGAAGAGGCGCCGATCTACTACAACGAGCGCTATGACTTCTGGGCGATATCAAGGCATTCCGACGTCGAACGCGCGCTGGCGAACTGGGAGACCTTCTCCAACCGCAGAAGCGACATCCTCGAGCTGATCCAATCGAAATTCGACATGCCCGGCGGCGTCATGATGTTCCAGGATCCGCCCGAACACACCAGGCTGCGCGGCCTGATGTCGCGCGTGTTCACCCCGCGCCGGATGGCCGAGCTCGAAGACCAGATCCGGCGGTACTGCGTGCGGTGCCTGGACCCGCTCGTCGGGTCCGGGGGATTCGACATCATCGCCGAACTCGCCTCGATGATGCCGATGCGGGTGATCGGCATGCTGCTGGGAATCCCCGAGTCCGAACAGGTTTCGGTCCGCGACGCCAACGACGCCAACCTGCGCACCAAGCCGGGCACACCGATGAAGGTCGCCGACGCCGACTCCATCGCCGACGGGCGGATCTACGCCGACTACGTCGAATGGCGGTCCAAGAACCCGTCGGACGACCTGATGACCACCCTGCTCAACGTCGAGTTCGACGACGAGCACGGGGTGCACCGAAAGCTGACGCGCAAGGAGGTACTGCATTACACCCAGGTGGTCGCGGGCGCCGGAAACGAGACGACGGGCCGGCTGATCGGCTGGCTGGCCAAGGTGCTCGCCGAGCACCCCGACCAGCGCCGCGAGGTGTGCCAGGACCGCTCGCTGCTGACCCGAACGGTCGACGAGACGCTGCGGTTCGAGCCCACCGGCCCGCACGTCGCCCGTTGGATGGCACAGGATTTCGAGTGCTACGGCAGGACCGTTCCGGCCGGCAGCGCCATGCTGCTGCTGTTCGGCGCGGCCAACCGCGATCACCGCCGGTACACCGATCCCGACACGTTCAACATCCGCCGCGACAACATCTCGCACATCACCTTCGGAAAGGGCGTGCACTACTGCCTCGGGGCGAACCTGGCGCGCCTCGAGGGCCGCGTGGCGCTCGACGAGATCCTCAATCGGTGGCCCGAATGGGACATCGATTACGACACGGCGCAATTGGCGTCCACGTCGACCGTGCGCGGTTGGGAGCGCCTGCGGGTCGTGCTGCCCTAACCGGTCAGTCGCGCCGCCCCTTCTTGGGCATCTCGAACCGGTCCAGGAATCGGTTGACGAGCGCGATGGCCTCATCGTGACCGACTTTGGAACCGAGCCCCTGCTCGAATATGAGCATGCGGCCGATGGACGCGATGACGACCGCCAAGGCCGCCGGCGGGAATTCATCCGAATCGATGTCATGCTCGCGCACGATGAAGTTCAGCGCGGTGATTTGCGCCTCGCGCCAGCGTTCCTGCCAGGCCGCGATCTCGGCGCGAATCTCCTTGCGGTGGTTGGCAAGACCCATGAACTCCAGCAACAGCCGGGTGTCCTTGGGTTCGATGAGCGTCTCCCAGAACGCGTGCAGTGGGCGGTCGGAGGCCAACGCCTTCTGCTGGCGCTCCAGATAGACGGCGGCGCCGCGACGAAAGACGTCCAGATACAGCTCGTCCATCGTCGGGAAGTAGTAGTGCACCAACGCCGGTTTGACGCCGGCCTCGGCGGCCACCCGCCGGGACGTGGCCGCGGCGTAGCCCTCCTCGATCATGATGCGAATCGTCGCGTCGATCAGCATGTCGCGCGTCGTGGAGTCCCTGGCCATTACCGACCCTAAATTGGGCGATCGCCAAAAATCAACCGCCCGCCGCGATGATCGTGCGGCCACTTGACCCACCTCGCGAAAGGGTGATAGGCAATGTCGAGCCCACGTGCTGGGCGATCGCTCAGGAAGGTGGGTGCGCGTGAAGACTGCCGTGGTGACCGGCGGTGCCTCCGGGATCGGCCGCGCGGTCGCGGAACGACTGCGCAGCGACGGATTCCGCGTGGCCGTCATCGATCTGTCGGCCACCGACGACGGCTTCGGCTACGTCGCGGACGTCACCGATCGCGCGCAGGTCGATGCCGCGATCGCGGAAATCCGCGCGGCGCTCGGCCCAATCCTGGTGCTGGTCAACGCGGCCGGCGTGGAAGGGTTCAAGAAATTCCTGGACATGTCCTTCGAGGCGTGGTCGAAGGTGATCGACGTCAACCTGAACGGCGTGTTCCACACCATTCAGGCCGTGCTTCCCGACATGGTCGAGGCGGGATGGGGGCGCATCGTCAACATCTCCTCGTCGAGCACTCATTCCGGGCAGCCCTTCATGGCCCACTATGTGGCGGCCAAGTCAGCGGTCAACGGCCTGACCAAGTCGCTGGCCCTCGAATACGGTCCGAGCGGGATCACCGTCAACGCGGTGCCGCCGGGGTTCGTCGACACCCCGATGTTGCGCAGCGCCGAGCGGCGGCAGCTGCTGGGCGGCACCGTGGAGGACCACATCGCACGCACCCCGGTGCGCCGGGTGGGCAGGCCCGAAGACATCGCCGCGGCGTGCGCGTTCTTCGTGTCCGAGGAAGCCGGCTACGTCACCGGCCAGATATTGGGGGTCAACGGCGGCCGCAACACCTGATAAGCATGAGGTGTGGCTCCCAGTTTTTCCGACGTCGTGAAGTCCAAGTACCTGCTCCTGACCACCTTCACCAAGGACGGCCGGCCCAAGCCGACGGCGATCTGGGGTGTGCCTGACGACGACAAGCTGCTGGTCATCACCGACGACGGGTCGTGGAAGGTCAGGCGGATCAACAACACGCCCCGGGTGACGATCGCCCGCAGCACCGCGCTCGGCAAGCCCAAGGGCGAACCGGTCGAAGGGATCGCCCGGGTCCTGCCGAAGTCCGAGACGCGGCGCGTCTACAACGCCGTGCTCAAGCGGTACTGGTACCACGCCTGGTGGTTCTACGCGCACTCGATCGTGCGCGGCGGCATCGACAAGGTGCACGTCGGCCTGGAGATCACACCGGCTGCGTAGCGTCGCTCTTCGGGTCGATGAGGATCTTCGCGTGTGCCTCCGGATCGCCGAGCGCGTCGAACGCGGCCTCGACCCCGGGCAGCCCGACCGTCCCGGTGATCAGCGGGGCGACGTTGACCTTGCCGTCGGCGAGCATGTGCAGCGTGTCGCGGAACTCCAGCGGGGTGTAGCCGAGCACGAACCGAAGGTCGGTCTCCTTGTTGATCGCCATCGCCGGCCGGATGTGGTCCGAGCCCATGCAGACGCCGACCACGACGACGCGCGAGAACAGCGGCGCGCCCGCGATGATCCCGTCGATAATGCCTGGGACACCGACACATTCGAAGATCACGGGGTGCTTGGGCGTCGCCGCGCCGGCGGCTTCGGCGGCGCGCCAAAAGTGCCACCAGGGCAACCGCAGCCGTTGCAGCTTTTCGATGGTGCCGACCGCGAGGTCGAACGCCTCGAGGATGCCCTGCAGGTGCTTGCCGCTCGCCTCCGTCGTGTAGGGCGAGTCCTGCGCGGGATCGACGACGGTGTCGGCGCCGCAGGCGGTCGCCAGCGCGCGCCGGCCGGGCGAGAAGTCGCTGGCGATCACGGTGCGCACGCCGTGCGCCTTGAGCATGCAGATCACCGCGAGACCGATTGGCCCGCAGCCGATCACGATCGCGACGTCGCCCTTGCCGACCTCGCCGCGCCGCACCGCGTGCCAGCCGACGGCCATCGGCTCGGTCAGGGCGGCCACCTCGGGAGCCAGCCCGTTGGGGACGGGCAGCGTCAGCGACCGCTCGACGAGGAGCTGCTCGGCATACGCGCCCGGGGCCATCGTCGACAGCCCGATCCCGTGCACCTCCTTGCCGCGGCGCAGCAGCGGCAAGGCGACGACCCGGGTGCCGGCTCGTGGGGCCTTGCGGGTACCGGGCCCGTAATCGAGCACCTCGCCGCAGAATTCGTGACCGAACACGACCGACTGATTCGATCGCATGAACGCGTCGTAGCCGGATTCGACCATCACGTCGGCAAGCTCGTCGCAGTGGTGCCGCGCATGCAGATCGGATCCGCAGATGCCGCACCGCAGCACCTCGATCAGCAACTGGCCCTTGCCCGGCACCGGGCTCGGCTGGTCGACGACTTCGAGCTTCGCGTTGGTGCACGTGACGGTCTTCATCTCTCGATCCTCCTACGCCGGCCGGCACCCAGATAGCCTCGCCGAGCCTGTAAATCTGCAGGCCCGCACTCGCACTTTGTCTGCAGATTTACAGGCTCGGCGAAACTCGCGCCGAAATTAGCTGCCCGCGCTCCGCAGGGCCTCGAACGTGTCGGCCACGGTGTCCTTCGGGTCCCGATAGGTGATGCCGAGCTCTCGCTCGCTGGGCGAGTCGTCTGACGCGGGCATCTGCGTGTAGTACTGCATCCCCGCCGACGTGAAGGGTGTCTCGAAGGGCAGAAACCGGCCCGCCCGGTCCAGCACCGCCCCGGCCATGCGCAGCGCGGAATCCGGGATGGGAACCGCGACCATCGGGGTCCCGGCAACCTCGCCGAGCATGGTCGCGAGCTCGGCCACCGGAACCCGATGCCCGCCCGCGGTGTAGCGGCGCGGTCCGCGCCCCGGCTCCAAGAGCGCGGCGTGCAACGCGGCCAGATCGCGGACGTCGACGACCAGCCACGCCGCGCTGCGACCTGGGATCGCATGCATCTGCACGGCGGCCTTGACGCCCTCGCCGGCCTCACCGAACTGATCGCCGACCGGCGGGCCGAGCACCATGCCGGGGTAGGTGATGTTGACCGGCGCGCCGGCGTCCTGCAGCCCGCGGGCATAGATGTCCACCTGCGCCTTGGACGTTCCGTAACCGTCCGCCCCGCCGACCACCGGCAGGTCCGCGGTGAGCGTCTCCAGGCCCGGATGAAACAGCGCCGTGAAGCTCGACACGTGAATGATCGGATCCAGGCCCAGCTCGACGGACTGGCCGAGGACGTTCTGCGCGCCCTGCATGTTCGTCGTCAGCATCTCTTTGGTCTGACGCGGATCGGTCGCCACCAGGGCGGCGCTGTGCACGACGGCGTCGCAGCCGCGCAGCGCCTCCCGCACCGAAACGCGATCGGTGATGTCGCCGACGGCGAAGTCCGACACGTCGACGCCCAACTGGGCGACGGACGTCTTCAGCCGATCGGGATTTCGCACCAGGAAGCGGATGGAGTGCCCGCCGTCCGCGATGGCCTTGGCGGTCCAACCGCCGACGAATCCCGTGCCGCCCGTGACCAGAACATGCATGCTGCGATTCTGCACGGGCCTACAGGTGGCTCGCCGCGTAGGTCGCCGCTTGGCCTGTCATCCCGTTCACCGAGTAGGACACGTGCGCGAAGGCGTCGTTGCCGTCACCGCAGATCCCGTCACCCGGCGCGCACAGCTCGAGCGTCTTGGGCTGATACAGCGGGCCGAGGGCGATCACCGGTGCGCCGTACTTCTGCAGCCACGGACCCGACGGCGTCCCGAACAGCGTGACGGCGGCGACGTGGTTCGCGACGTCCGGCGGCATGGGCCGCGGCACCGCCGACGCCGGGACGCCCGGCGGTATGGCCGCCGAGGTGGTGAATCCGGCCACGGCCGCGCCCTGGGAGTACCCGCCCAGGATCTCCCGGGTCTTGGGGCAGTTCGCCGCCATCGACTCGAGGTGCGTGCCCGCGTCGCGGATGCCGTCGACGACGGTCGCCGGGAAATCGGGGTTCGCGAAGTCGGTGCTGGCCGGGTAGTTGACCGGATACACGCCGAGCGACCGGCCGCCGATCTGTCCGCGCAACGCGTCGACGAAGGACCCGCCGACGCCGCCGACGCCGGGCGGCTCACCGGAACCGCGGGCGAACACCACCTCGACGTCGGGGCACGGGTCAGCTAAGGAGGTGGGCGCCGGGGCGCCCAACAGTGCGAAGGCGCCCAACAGCGCCGCAACTCCCAGGGATGTCGTGAATCGGCGCATGTTCGTAGACCCTCCGCATCATCGGTGTCGTTTACCTGACATTCGACGCCGCGTGGGCCGTGGATTGCCGGCCTGGGCGACGACCCAATTACCTCTTGAAGGCGTCCTTCACCTTCTCGCCGGCATCCTTGAGGCTGGACTTCGCCCGATCGGCTCGGCCCTCGTCCCTGGTGCGGTCGTCCCCGGTGGCCCGGCCAACGGCTTCCTTGGCCCGGCCGCCCAAGTCGTCGATCTTGTTCTTTGCTTTGTCTGTAGCGCTCATGGGATGGTGGCTACCCCGCGGCGGGCCATATCGAAACCCGCAGGTCGCACCGCCTGTCATGATGGACGTTGTGGGCACCGCGGTGGTGGTGGCGATCGTGGCCGTACTGATGTTGTTGGGCATCGGCATGGTGGTCAATCAGCTGTTTCGGCTCAGGAAGTGGTTGAACGCCCCGCCCCCGGATCAACCGCCTGGTGAACACCCCCACCTCCCGCCGGATTGAGCTGTGTTCAGCGCTTTTGGCGGCTGATAGCTTGATGCCGTGATGGCATCGCGCCGGGGATCGACCCTGCTGGTGACCGACGATGGCTTGCCCCGCGGTGTGTCCGGTGCGGCCGACCCCCATTTCGCGAACGTGGTGGGGCTGTTCTCGCGGCTGTTCCCCGGCCGCCGTTTTGGCGGCGGAGCCCTGGCCGTCTACATCGACGGCGCGCCCGTCGTCGACGTCTGGACGGGGTGGTCGGACCGGGCCGGAACCGAGCGCTGGACCGCCGACACCGGCGCGATGGTGTTCTCGGCGACCAAGGGCGTCGCGTCGACCGTGATTCACCGGCTGGCCGACCGCGGCCTGTTGTCCTACGACGATCCGGTAGCCGAGTACTGGCCCGAATTCGCGGCCAATGGGAAGGGCGACATCTCGGTCCGCGACGTCTTGCGGCATCGATCGGGGTTGTCGCACCTGCGCGGTGTCACCAAGACGGAGCTGATGGACCACGCGCTCATGGAGGAGCGCCTGGCGGCCGCGCCCGTCGATCACCTGCGCGGCGTGCAGGCCTATCACGCGCTGACCTACGGGTGGCTGCTCTCCGGTCTGGCCCGGGCGGTGACAGGCAAGGGCATGCGGGAGCTGATCCGCCAGGAGATCGCGCGCCCGCTCAACACCGACGGCCTGCACCTCGGCCGCCCGCCCGAGGGGGCGCCGACCAGGGCGGCCCAGATCCTGATACCGCAGGGGAGGCTGCGCGCCCCGGTGTTCAACTTCATCGCACCGAAGCTGGCCGGCCTGCCCTTCTCCGGCGCCCTGGGGGCGATGTATTTCCCCGGCGTCATCTCGCTCATCAAGGGGGACACCGGATTCCTGGACGGCGAGGTGCCGGCGGCCAACGGCGTGGTGACCGGCCGCGGGCTCGCCAAGATGTACGCCGCGCTGGCCAACGACGGCCGGATCGACGGCAAGAAATATCTGTCGGAGGAGTTGGCGCGCGGCCTGGCGGGGCAGCCGCAACGCAAGTGGCCCGACGCAAACATGGTGGTGCCCATGCCATTTCACCTGGGCTACCACGAGTCGCCGGTGCCCGGCCTGCTCAAGGGCTTTGGTCACGTGGGCCTGGGCGGGACGCTCGGCTGGGCCGACCCGGAATCCGGCAGCGCCTTCGGTTTTGTGCACAACCGGCTCTTGACGCCGTTGCTCTTCGACATGGGATCGTTTGCGGGCCTGGCCAGCCCGCTGCGCAACGCCATCGAGGCCGCCCGCCATCAGGGCCCGCTCGAGGTGCCGGCGCTCGGAGCGGCCTACAAGTCCGCCCGGCGTCGGGCCGCGGTGGCATCCGGCGGGGGTTAGCCCGGGCTGTTCGCCGATTACACCTTCGCGAAGCCGCGAGGAAGCGTCAGCGGCAGATCGGTGTAGGTGACGATGCCCGGCGGGGCGGCGACGACCGCCGGGATCGCGTTGATGGTGGGCAGCGCCGTCATGATGTGCCCGAGCGCCATGAAGTCGGCGATCGTCTCGGCCTGGAAGTACGGGGGCGGCAGGAAGCCGACCTTGGTTGTCACCGTTGGCTGCCCGTCGATCTGGATGACCCAGCCGTCCTGGTCGATCTTCCAGTCGGGCTCGAGCGTCTGTCCCTTGCGCCACCGGACGTTGAGGTCGATCAACGTCTTGTCGCCGACGACGCCCTGCCAGCTGATGTAGACGCCCGCGACGCATCCGGCCGGGATGGTCCAGGACGCCATCTCGAGATCGGCTGTGGTCTGGGCGAATTCGGCCACGCAACGCACCTCGTCGAGTTCGACGCCGAGCGCGTCGGCCACCAGGCGCACGGCCTCGCCGAAAATGGCGGTCCCCTTTCGGGCCATCTCCGCCAGCTCCGGGTGGTCGATCGGCTGGCCGAAGCCGACCGGCTTCTCGGTGTCGGGCGAGTCGTAGAACGTGGTGTCGGCCGCCTCGATGACGGAGACCTTGTCGATCCGGTTGCACACCATCGCCGAGACGATGGCCAGCAGCTCGGCGAAGCCCGGGCTGACGCCCGAGCCGAACATCGTCGAGCCGCCCTTCTGGCAGGCCTCGACGATCCGGTCGCGGCCCTCGCCCAGGTTGGCTCCGGTGATGAACGACGCCGTCGTCACCACGTTGACACCGGCGGACAGGATGCGGACCAGCTCGTCGACGTCGATCCACATGGGGTTGTAGACGACGCAGTCCGGCTTCATGGCGAGCAGCGCGTCGACGTCGTTGGTGGCGGCGACGCCCAGCGGCGCGATGCCCACGAGTTCGCCGGCGTCGCGGCCGACCTTGTCCGGAGACCAGGCGTAGCACCCCACCAGTTCGAGCATGGGATTGTCGGCGATCGACTGCAGCGAGCTCTTGCCGACGTTCCCGGTGTTCCACTGGACGACGCGATAGTTGTTTGGCACTCGCTCAGCATAGAGAATGACGCTCTCGGAAGCGAGAGTGAAGTTTCCGCGCGGCGCGTGCGATCAGTAGTCGGATTCGCCGGCCAGGATCTCCGCCAGGAACGCGTCGTGCGGCGGCCGTTCCAGCCGTGCCCTGGCCCACCGGCGAACCCGGTCCCGGGTCTCGCGGGCCTCCGACACCGGGGCGCCGACGATCACCGACGTCGCCGACCAATCATGGTCCCAGGCGGCGGCTTCCGTCACCGGGTGCTGCCCGCCGTCGACGAGTGGGAGGATCGCGCCGCCGTGCGCGTCCAGGGCGCCGCTGCCGCTGAGGGCCCCGGATCGCAGTCGAACCGCGATGCCGGTGGCCGGGTCCGGCCCGATGACGGCCGCCCGCACGACGGCGACCACCGCCGCGTCGGCCAGCTGGACGGTCCAGTCGACCGTGTCCTCGCCCGCGTCAAAGACCCGGGGCGGAACGGCGCCCCAGCCGAGGGACGCGACACCGCGGGCGATCGGGGCGCCGCCGCGCGGACCGGCGTCGGCGCCGGCGGCCAGCGCGTAGTCGTCGCGGCGCCCGCTGGGGGCGGCGACCTCGGCACCCGGATCATCCAGGGCCGCATACAGTTCCGCCCAGCCGTCGCCGTCCACGCCGACCTCCTCGGCCAGGCCGGCGCCGGCCCGCACCAAATCGCGGACCCGCGGATCGCCGCCGCGCAGGTGTGCGATCAGGGCGGGGGCGTGCGGCGCCAGCAGCCCCACCACGTCGGAATCCAGAGTGTCGTCGGTGAAGAAACCCTGCGCCCCGGAGGTCAGCAGCGCGACCTCGACGTCCAGCAGCGCGCGATCGAGACCGGCGATGCCCTCGAGGCGACTGGCGGGCCACCACCGCCGCAGCCAGTGCCCGATCGCGAGCCGCCGCAGCGGATCGACCGAGCCCGGCACGATGTCGACCCCGGCGAGCTCGATGTGCGGCTCGTCGGGCGCGCCCTCGACCGCGGTGGCGAGCGCGACGTGCCCGGATTCGCCCAGCACGCGCCAAATCCAGTCGGCGCGCGCCAAATCGGTGAAGGTGATCCGGGCCGACGCGGCGCCGGGTGGGTCGTCGAGGGTCCACGACAGCACGCCGCCGCTGACCTCCAGCACCGCGGCCAGCGGGCTATCCGCGGTGGTCGGGCCGGTGCTCCACAGTCCGGAATCGGCAACCAGTCTCATCCGGCCACCTGCAATTCCAGCATCGCCTTGATGCGTTGGCGGTGGTCGAGGCTCACCGACCGCGCGACGCCCTCCAGCAGGGACCGCACCTCGTCGACGTCATCGCACGGCTCCTGCCAGACGTCGCGTCCGTGCAGCCGCGCCCACAGCCGGCTCAGGTACGGCTGGGCGTATGCGGCGAGGTCGTCGACCACTTGCCGTTGGCGCGGATGGATCGGGCCGCCCTCGGCGAGGTAGCGCCGGGCGTGCAGCACGTAGGCCTCCTTGCGCAGCCGGGCCTGGATCTGGGCCGCCAGCGCGTAGCGGCTGGAGACGGAGGGGTCCAGCGGCGCCAGCTCGACGGCGATCTCGATGCCGGCCACCAGGGTCGCCTGTTTGTCCTCGGACAGCAGCCCCCAGGGCGCCGCGGCCCGGTCGACCTCCTCCTCGCACAGCAGCGGGATGTCGGGCAGCGCGTCGCGGTCCAGCGCGCGCCGCAGCGTGCCGCGCACCCGGTCCACCACGGTGCGATCCAGCGGGCGATCGCTGTCGGAGCCACCCGCGATCGGTGGTTGCCGTTGTGGCTGAACCGAACTCAGGCCCAGCCCGACGATCGACCACGGCAGTTCGGCCGCCTCGACCCGGGCCACGGCCCCGAGGTTGTACGGGGTGGCGTCGGCGATCACCGCCGACCAGACCCGCTGCCGGGCCGCCGCGGCGCGGTGGCTGTTGGCCGGCCCGAGCACCATGCCGAGCTCGGCAAAAAACGGCCCGGCGCCGGTCGCCGGGTCCGTTTCCGCGGGACGCACGTCGCGCCAGCTGCGGTCGAGCTGAGCGGCCAGCCCGGCCACCACGTCGGGGCTCGCCACGTATTGGTGCAGCACCTCGATCGCGGTGCGGTCGCGGCCCTGGTGAATGTCGTTGAGCACCGCGGCCGCCGTCTCGCTATCCTGCGGCGCCGGTGGGCCTTTCGTCACCGCGAGCTCGAAGCAAACGGGGAAGTACAGTTCCTGGGCGTTGCCGGTGCGGATGCGCTGCCGGCGGCGCTCGAGCTTGAGTGTGTCGAACCACGCTGCGGCGGAACGCAGTTCGCGTGCGCTGCCGACGATGAGCTCGTGCATCGCCGCCGCGGTCTCCGGTGCGACGACGGGGGCCGAATACTGCGGATTGGATCGCAGCCGGAGCACCAGGGGGTCGATGATGCGCTTGACGGTCCGGCTCAAGGGGCCGCCGTCGTCGCTGCTGAGCACCTCGACGCCGGGGCCGATCGCACGCCACGCGGCCTCGATCACCGACCGGCGTGGGTGGCCCACGGCGACGTCAGTCGCAACCTGCGAATCCGCGCTCACCTGGACAGGATAGGGGCTTTTGAAAAATATCGGCAGCCGAAAAGTTGGGTTCGGTAGCCGCTTGGCCGTTAGAGCGTGGTGGCATGAACAAGCTGATCATGCTGCTGTTGGGGGCCGTCGGGATCCGGTTCACCAGGCGCCGGAACGCGGCGGGGCCCACCGTCGGGGTCGGCACCGTGCGTACCGTCGGCGACGAGCGCCAGGTATTCATCGAGGTGGTGGCGGTGTCCGGCGAGACGTTCATCGGAAAACTGGCGAGCTGCGACGGCGACGCCGACGTGTCGATGCTGCGCCCCGGCCTGGTCGTTTTGGTGGCGTTCGATCCCGCTGCCCGCGAGGAGCTTTCGCTGCCCGACGATGTGCTGGCCGTCAACGCGTCCTGGCTGGCGTCGACCTGACGGCGCTAACGCGCGCCGTCCACCGCGAAACTGACCATGGCGCCCCAATACAGCGGGCTGGCGGTGAGGGCGCCGTCGCGCCAGCGGCGCATCTGCGCGCGCTGCCAACGGTTGACCGCGCACCCCGCGTCGGGTCCGTCGTGCGCGTCGTCCACGGCGACAACGACATCGGCCATCGGGTCGGCGGATTCGTGGGCCGCAAACCGTCGATACGCCGCGGAGGTGGGCAGCGACCACAGAGTGGCGCTCACCAACTCGGCGCCGCCCAGGACCATCGCCGCCACCAGGCCGGTCGCCTCGTCGAATTGATAGTCGCCGCCCGACCCGCAGGCCAGCAGGGCGACCCGCGGGGGGATGGGCAATTGCAACGACATCAGGTCCGAAGCCGTCAGCGGCCGATGATCGCCGATGGCCTCGGCGTCCCCGGGAATCTCCGCCGTGCAGGCCAGGTGCAGCGCCGCGCGGTCGGCCTGGCCGTGTGCCGAACTGGCGTGGCCGACGTACACGAGCCGACTCGGGGATCGCGCGAGCTGCTTGGCCAGCCAGACACGGTCGGCGTCCTGGCGGCGGAACAGCTCGACCGCGTCGTCGACGTCCGGCAGCACCGGCCGGCGCTTCATCAGTCCGGCGAAGTGTTGCGCCAGTTGGGTTTCCGCCGAGGGCCGGCCGAGCACCGAGCCGAGCGCGGAGTCCGGGCGCTGCCCGGGCACCCGCGGGTCGAGGACCAGCACCGGCGGGCCGTCGCGCCGGGCGTCCCAGCCGGCCGGCGCCCGCGGCGAGTGCACGATGTTGGGCGGCACCGCCATCAGCACGTCGACCAGTTCCATCAGCCGGTGGCCGTCGGTGCGGGCGCCGATATCGTCGAGCTGCCAGGGGATCTGGGCCGCGACGCGGCCGCTGGCGGTGATCGCATCCTGGCGGGCCCGCACCAGCTCTTCCTTGCTCGGCCCCGATTTCGGCACCGCCAGCAGGCCCCACGGCACGCGAGCCAGCCGGGAGCTGGGCGAGACGAACAACGCCGCGCGCGGGGTCGCCGCGCATTCCGTCAACAGTTGCCAGCCGGGCGCGCCGATGAGCAGCACGCCCAGGATGTAGGCCATCGTCAGCTCGGTGTCCGGTGCCGCGAACGGGCCCGTCGTCAGTGCGCGCTCGATCGCGTCGCTGAGGCTCTCGGTGCCGTGCGGCTCCGGCAACGCGCCGACCAGCTCCTGTAGGGCCGCGAGCAGGATCGGCTCCTCGATCACCCAATTGACGGTCCTGGACGGCTGACCGACTATCCGCAAACTCGCGTACGTGACGATCCCGACGTCGGCGAACCGCAGGACCAGAGTGGGCCGGTCCGTATCACTCATGGCCAAGTGGACCAGGCTGGTTCGCGGGCGGTGACCTCGCGGCCGTAGCGCTGCAACGCGAGTTCGCGGTAGTGGCTCATGATCGGCGCGGCATCGGGCTGCATCTGCAGCGGCGGCAAGGGGCCCAGCCGCGTGAGCGAGCGGCCACCGCCCGCCGGCGGACCGGCCGCGGCCAGTGCCTCGCCGTCCTCGATGAGCACCGGTGGGGCGGCCGTGGATGCCCACTCGCCGATTTTGGCGCGCTCCGGTTCCATGTCGAAAGTCCCTCGGGCGCTGTGGTATTCGACCAGCTCGCTGATCAGCTCGGTGTTCTCCCATTCCCATGCGACGGCGAAGGCCCCGGCCAGGATGGGCGCCGAAACGCTGGTCGCCCAGCGCGATCTCGCGTCGGCGTCGGCGATCGAATACCGCACCGAATCCACGGCGAGCGCCGCCGGCACCTTGAGCTCCGCGGCCTGTTCGAGCTTGCTCATGCCGCGCCAGTATTCCGGGGTACCGATCTCACCCTTGAGGATGCCGAGGCCCTCGGCCTGCCGCGCCTCGGTTTCCTCCAGCGTCTCGTCGGGATCGCCCGAGCTGTCAAAGCCGAGGTCCGCCAACGCATCCGCGCGCCACACGGTGCCGAGGTGGTTGTCGAGCTGGGCGTACTGCAGCCAGCTGCTGCGCGGCGACGAGTCGAGCAGTTCCCGGGCCTGGGCGATCAGCTCGACCGCGTCGGCGAACTTACTCCAAAAGATCGCGATCCAGCTGCGTTGCAACAGAATACGGTGTAGGTACAGCGGCTTGCCCAGCTCGCGCCAGTGCCGCTCGGCGTGCTCCCAGCACTCGTCGGCCTCCTGCAGGGCACCGGATCCCAGCCGGGTGAACCCCATGTACAGCCAGCAGCGGGCGACGTCGTGCGCCCGATCGTAGCGCGCGATGACGGGGTAGGCCTCAGAGACCAGTTTCTCGGTGCCGGCGTGATCGGCCGACGACCAGCAGGCGACCGCCCGCTCCAATTGTGTTCTGGCGGTTGCCAGTTCCCAGCCGTTCGCCTGCGCCCGGGCCCCCGCACGGCGCAGCCAGGGTTCGGCCTCGGCCAATCGCCCGGTCTCGACGCAGAACCTGCCGTATTCGGTGGCCGCCGCCACCCGGACATAGTCCCCGAACGGGCTGGCGCTGCTCAGCCGGTCGGGATCCTCCAGTGCGGCCAGCACCTGCTCCCACAGCGGAACCGACTGCACATGCAGGTCGTCGTCGCAGAGCGCGCCGGCGCACAGCATTTGGGCATAGGTGACCAGGTAGCCGTGCTCGTCGGCAAGGTCGGCAAAATCGTTCGCGGGGCCCGGGTCCGACAACGCCGCCAGCGCCGCCGCGGCGCCCTCGTGATCGCCGAGGGCCGCGGCCAGGCCCGTTTCCAGAAACTGCGCCCGTCGCGAGTACCGCACGCTCATGTGCGAAACCTCGGCATCGGACATGCGCACGCGTTCGGCGGCCTCCGGCATGGTGCCCGCGGCGATCGCGTCATAGACGGCAAGGCAGTCGCGGATGCGCCGGATAGACTCGCGCACTCCGTCATTCGCCCCGCGCGCCAGGTAGATCTCACCGAGCTGCGCAAGCGCCTCCAGCATCAGATCGTCCCGGTCTTCCCGCTCGATCTGCGGGATCAGCGACAGCAGCAGATCCCGCGCCCGCGTTTCGTCGGCGGCAAACGCCAACTGGCGGGCGTTCTCCAATTCGCCGGGGATCGACACGGCTGCATCATAAGTCCGCCGCCGTGGACGTGGCGAGGAACCGGAGCGGCGGGCGTGTGAGTGAGGGCACGCCCGCCGCCCCGGCGTTCGATCGATCAACCGCAAGTCACCTTGATGGTGAAGTCCTTGGTGATCATCCCGGCCATCGGGTTCTTCATGTCGGCGCCCTGCGCCTGCCCGGTGATGGTGTAGGTCTTGCCGTCCACCGCCACATTGGCCGAGCCGACCTTCGCGCCCATGCCGTTGCTGACCGACAAGGCGTTGCCGTCGACGAAGAGCGCCAGCGACTCGACCGACGGCGGGTTCGCG
Organism: Mycobacterium sp. 1081908.1; assembly: GCF_001673535.1. Classification (GTDB taxonomy): domain Bacteria; phylum Actinomycetota; class Actinomycetes; order Mycobacteriales; family Mycobacteriaceae; genus Mycobacterium. Next base: position 51,870 of record NZ_LZLY01000003.1, read on the forward strand.
TCGGTCATGACCACGGCCAGCGCCTGCTGGGGCCCGCCGGTGGAGCCGCTGCCGATGTCGATCTTGCCGCCGGTCCTGACGCAGGTCACCGCGGACGGGTTCAGGCCGGCCAGGTCGGTGCCGCCAACCTTGACCGACGCGTTGGTGCCGGTGCCGGTGGAGGCACTGGGCGCCGCGCTCGACGCCGGGCTGGACGAGTGGCCGCCGCTCGAGCAGCCCACCAGCGCAGATGCGACGCCGAGGGTTCCAATCGCTCCCACGAGAAGTCGATTCACTGCATTTCCTTCCTTCATGCGCCGCCCCAGTGGCGTCGTCATGGGCGCAAGTACAGACCGGCCGCGTCGCTACCGATCCCAATTTCGAAGCCCACCCGGTAGGCTGCCTCGACACGGCCCAACGAAGGGAGACGCGCGATGGCGAGCGTGAAGTGGCTCGAACAGCCTGAGGCGCACGACTTCCCGGCGGCGGCCGACTATCTCGCCTTGCTCGCGGAGCCAGGCACCGCCAATCAGCTGGCCGAAAAACTCAAGGCCGGGGTCGTCAGCCACAAGAAGGCCAAAGACATTCTGCGGGCGGCGCAGCTGAGGTTGCTGCCCGACGACAACCCGCACGTCGCCGCCGACCTGTCCAAGATCAAGAAGGGGCAGGCGCTGTCACCGATTCTGCTGGTGCGCGGCGACTTCACGACGGGTGTCCCGCTGCAGATCGCGGACGGCTACCACCGGGTCTGCGCGAGCTATCACACCGACGAGAACACCGACATCCCCGTCGTTATCGTCTCATCGTGATCCAGATCGAAGCCGCCGGTGCGGTCCACGTACTCACCATTTCCTCCGGGCGCGTCAACGCCCTCGATGTCGACCTGCTCAAGGAGCTGACGGACGCCCTTGGCGAGCTGCAGCACTCCGGCGGCGGCGCACTCGTCGTGACCGGCGCCGGCCGCGCGTTCAGCGCCGGGGTCGAGCTCAACCGTGTGGTGGAAGGCGGTGCGGGATACACCGACCGGCTGATCCCGGCGCTGTCCGAGGCGTTCGAGGCGCTGTTCTGCTACCCGGGCCCGACGGTGGCCGCGATCAACGGTGCCGCCATCGCCGGCGGCTGCGTGCTGGCCTGCGCCTGCGACCGCCGGCTGATCGCTCCGGAAGCACAGATCGGGGCGACCGAGGTCCGCGTCGGCGTGGCGTTTCCGGTCGCCGCGCTCGAGGTGATGCGCTACGCGTGCGGGGACCGCGCCGAGGAGGTGGCGCTCGGCGGCCGCGTCTACCGGGGCGAGGAAGCGATCGCCAACGGGCTGGCCCATCGCGTCGTCGCCGACGACCGGGTCGCGGCGGCGGTGGCGGAGGCTGCCGACCTCGGCGGCATTCCGATCGAGGCCTATCGCCATACGAAGGCGCAGCTGCGGGCCCCGATCCTGGCGCGGATGCGCGAGGGCGCTCTGGTCGACAGCGAGGTGCGCCGGCTGTGGGCCTCCGACGAGACGCGGCGGCGCATCGCCGCCTACGTCGAGAGTCTTCGCCGCCGCTGAGGCGTCATTCGTCGAGCGCGACGCCGCCGCGGGTGCGCCTGCGCCGCATCCGGTGTGAGCCCTTGCCGGTCGGCCGGCGGTTTTGCAGTCCGCCCCGGGGCGCGTCGGCGGCCTCGGCTTCCGCTTCTGCCGGCGCTGCGTCGGTGTCCTCGGTCTCCTCGGTGGCCGGTTCGGACTCGGCGGTGGCCTCGACCGGCTGTTCTGCCGCTTCCGATTCTTCGGCCTCGCCGGTTTCCTCGGCCTCTTCGGTCTCGTCGGCTTCGCCGGTTTCCTCGGCCTCTTCGGTCTCGTCGGCTTCGGTGACTTCTTCGGCCTCGTCCGCCTTCTTGCGGCGCAGGCCTCGCTTCTTGGGCTCCTTGGCCTTCTTCGGCTTGATCGGTTTCGGCGGTGGCGGCGGCAACTCGGCGATAAACGACAGGTAGAAGGCGAAGAAGCCGATCACGCCGATCGCGGCGGCCGCGCCGTAGATGGCGAACAACCACTGCCCGGCGTGGTCCAGGCTGAGCCAGATCTCGCTGATCGCCGTGCCGACGATCAGCACGCCGCTCAGCACGTGCGCCACGATCGACCAGAGCCTGATGGACAGCGCCAGCTGCGGCGTCCCCAGCTCAGGCTTTCGGGTCCGCAACTGGGTGAACACCACGGGCAGCGCCGCCAGGGCCACCAGCACACCCGTCACGATCCGAAGCGTCGTCCCCAACGAATGCGTCGTGTCGCCCATCAACTCAGGCCAGCGGGGCAGCACGAAAAAGAAGTAGAGGACGCCGGCAGCGACCGAAAACGACGCGTGCCACGGTATGGCGACCTTGCGCCCCATACGCCTCCTCATGCTGCTGGTAAGCCCAAGCCAGCCTAAAGGCCGGTCAAAGCGATTCCAAACAACCCCCGTGCGTGGTCGCCTCAACCGAGGGCGACCGGTGGCGGAGGATGCGGGATTTGAACCCGCGAGGGCTGTTAACCCAACCCGCGTTCCAGGCGAGCGCCATAGGCCACTAGGCGAATCCTCCGTGGGCCATGGTAACCGAGCGTGCGCGTTCCTTTAATGGCCGCCGCTATTCGCTTCCGTCCAGGTACTAGACTCGCCGGAGGACCCCGCGCGGCGTCTATCCTGTGAACTCCCCCAGGGCCGGAAGGCAGCAAGGGTCAATGGGCTCTGTCGGGTGCGCGGGGTCCCCTCTTTGACCTACCCCGGTTGGACCGCGAAAGGGCCCGCATAGCTATGGCGTCGTTCGATTCCCTCAGCCCTGACGAGCTAGCGGCCCTGCACGCACGCCACCAGGAGCAATATGCGGAGCTGCAGGCCAAGAAGCTGGCCCTGAACCTCACCCGCGGCAAACCGGCGGAAGAGCAGCTGGACCTGTCGAACCGGCTGCTGAGCCTGCCGGGCGAGGACGACTACCGCGACGCGGAGGGCACCGACACCCGCAACTACCTCGGCCAGCACGGCCTGCCCGAACTGCGGGCCATCTTCGGCGAGCTGCTCGGCATTCCGGTGCCGAATCTGATCGCGGGCAACAACTCCAGCCTGGAGCTGATGCACGACATCGTCGTCTTCTCGTTGCTGCACGGCGGCGTGGACTCGCCGCGGCCGTGGAAGGACGAACCGAGCGTCAAGTTCCTGTGCCCCGTCCCCGGCTACGACCGGCACCACAACCTCACCGAGACCATGGGCATCGAGATGATCCCGATCCCGATGCTGCACGACGGCCCCGACATCGACCTCATCGAAGAACTGGTCGCCGTCGACCCCGCGATCAAGGGGATGTGGGCGGTACCGGTCTTCGCCAACCCGACGGGTGTCACCTACTCCTGGGAGACGGTCCGCCGGCTGGTGCAGATGCGGACGGCGGCGCCCGACTTCCGGCTGTTCTGGGACAACGCGTACGCGGTGCACACCCTGACGCACGACTTCATCCGCCAGGTCGACGTGCTCGGTCTGGCGGCCACGGCCGGCAACCCCAACCGGCCCTACGTCTTCGCGTCCACCTCCAAGATCACCTTCGCCGGCGCCGGGGTCAGCTTCCTGGGCGGGTCGCTGGGCAACATCGCCTGGTACCTGCAATACGCGGCCAAGAAGTCGATCGGCCCCGACAAGGTCAACCAGCTGCGGCACCTACGCTTCTTCGGCGACGCCGACGGCGTCCGCCTGCAGATGCTGCGCCACCAGCAGATCCTGGCGCCCAAGTTCGCGGCGACGCTCGAGATCCTGGACCAGCGGCTGAGCGACTCCAAGATCGCCTCGTGGACCGATCCCAAGGGCGGCTATTTCATCAGCCTCGACGTGTTTCCCGGCACGGCGCGGCGGACCGTCGCCCTGGCCAAGGACGCCGGCATCGCGGTGACGGAGGCGGGCGCGTCGTTCCCGTACCGCAAGGATCCGGAGGACAAGAACATCCGGATCGCGCCGACCTTCCCGTCGCTGCCGGACCTGCGCGACGCGGTCGACGGGCTGGCGACCTGCGCGCTGCTGGCGGCTACGGAGTCGATGCTGGTCTCCTCCCCGTCGAGTGTGAGCTGACGGCGACGACACGCCGATCGAGTCGACCGTAGGTTCACACCGAAAGTCACAGATGCACACTCAATGCCCCTCGGGCTTTAGTCAGCGCGCGCCGGTAGCCTGCTGACCGTGGCCCTCTACCGCAAATACCGACCGGCAACCTTCGCCGAAGTGGTGGGGCAGGAGCACGTCACCGAGCCGCTGTCCATCGCCCTGGAAGCCGGCCGAATCAACCACGCCTACTTGTTTTCCGGGCCGCGCGGCTGCGGAAAGACGTCCTCGGCGCGCATCCTGGCCCGGTCGCTGAACTGCGCGCAGGGCCCGACGGCCAACCCGTGCGGGGTGTGCGAGTCCTGCGTCGCGCTGGCGCCCAACGCGCCGGGCAGCATCGACGTGGTGGAGCTCGACGCCGCCAGCCACGGCGGCGTGGACGATACCCGCGAGCTGCGCGACCGCGCGTTCTACGCCCCCGCGCAGTCGCGCTACCGGGTGTTCATCGTCGACGAGGCGCACATGGTGACGACCGCCGGGTTCAACGCGCTGCTCAAGATCGTGGAGGAACCGCCCGAGCACCTCATCTTCATCTTCGCCACCACCGAGCCGGAGAAGGTGCTGCCGACGATCCGGTCTCGCACCCATCACTACCCGTTCCGGCTGCTGCCGCCGAAAACCATGCGGGCGCTGGTCGGGCGGATCTGCGAGCAGGAGGGCGTCGTCGTTGACGACGCGGTGTATCCGCTGGTGATCCGCGCCGGCGGGGGCTCGCCCCGCGACACGCTTTCGGTGCTGGATCAGCTGGTGGCCGGGGCCGAGGGCAATCACGTGACGTATCAGCGGGCGCTGGGCCTGCTGGGCGCCACCGATGTCGCGCTGATCGACGACGCCGTCGACGCGCTGGCCGCCGCGGACGCCGCCGCGTTGTTCGGCGCGGTCGAATCGGTGATCGACGCCGGGCACGACCCGAGGCGCTTCGCCACCGATCTGTTGGAGCGCTTCCGCGATCTCATTGTGCTGCAAGCGGTTCCGGATGCCGTGAGCCGCGGCGTGGTGGACGCACCCGAGGACGTGCTGGACCGGATGCGCGAGCAGGCAGTGCGAATCGGCCCGGCGACCCTGACCCGCTACGCCGAGGTCGTGCAGGCCGGGCTGGGAGAGATGCGCGGCGCGACCGCGCCGCGGCTGCTGCTCGAAGTGATCTGCGCGCGGCTGCTGCTGCCCTCGGCCAGCGACGCCGAGTCCGCGCTGCTGCAGCGCGTCGAGCGAATCGAGACCCGGCTGAGCGTCTCCATTCCCGCGTCGGAGGCGCCCGCCGAGCCGAGTCCGCCGCCGCGGCGGGTGGTCGTTTCCCGGCCCCAGCCGAAACCCGAGCCCACGCCCGCGCCCGAGCCCGTCCCCGAACCGGCTCCGCCGCCGGCGCCCACGCCCACGCCCGCGCCCGAGCCCGAATCTGCTTCTGCCCCAGGCGAACTCAATGCGTCAGCGGTGCGGACGATGTGGCCGACGGTGCGGGACAAGGTGCGCCAGCGGTCCCGCACCACCGAGGTGATGCTGGCGGGCGCCACCGTCCGCGCCGTGGAGGACAACACGTTGGTGCTGACCCACGCGTCGGCACCGCTGGCCAAGCGGCTGTCCGAACAGCGCAACGCCGACGTCATCGCCGAAGCGCTCAAGGACGCGCTGGGGGTGAGCTGGCGGGTGCGCTGCGAGGTCGGCGCGGGCGAACCCGGGCCAACCGCGCCGCCGACCCCCCGGCAGGAAGCGCCCCCGGACGAGCCCGCCGACGGGGGTTCGGCCCAGCGGGACGAAGAGGAGCACATGCTCGCCGAGGCCGGTCGCGGCGAGGCGGCGCCGCGGCGCGACCCGGAAGAGGCCGCACTCGAGCTGCTGCAGAACGAGCTCGGCGCGCGCCGGATCGATGGCGGCTAGGCCGGAATTACGCCGTCCACCACGGCCGCAGCGGCAGTTCGTCGTCGCCGCGGGCGTCGACGTTCGCCGCCAGCACGTGGTGCAGCTGAAGGTTGTTCTGCTCGAAGGCAACTCGTGAGGCCGCCATGTACAGGCCCCACACCTTGGCCGTCGCCAACCCGACCTCGGCGACGCCTTCGTCCCAGTGCTCGACGAGGTTGCGGCACCAGTCGCGCAGCGTCATCGCGTAGTGATGCCGGAAGTTCTCCTCGTGCAACACCTCGAAACCGACGTCCTGGATGTCGGTGACGATGCGGCCCGAGCCGGTCAGCTCCCCGTCGGGGAACACGTAGCGGTCGGTGAACCCGCCGGCGAAGGAGGTCGACTTGTTGTCGTGGCGGGTGATGCAGTGGTTGAGCAGCAGGCCGCCGGTGCGCAGCTTGGACTTCAGGAATCCGAAGTACGCGGGGTAGTTCTTGACGCCGATGTGCTCGGTCAGGCCGATGGAGGAGACGGCGTCGAATCCGTCTTCCTCGATGTCGCGGTAGTCGGAGTGGCGCACCTCGGCGAGGTCCGTCAGGCCCTCGTCCTCGATGGCCTGCTGCGCCCACTTCGCCTGCTCGGCCGACAGGGTGGCGCCGATCGCGCGGACGCCGCGGCGCGCCGCGTAGCGCACCATGCCGCCCCAGCCGCAGCCGACGTCGAGCAGCCGGTCGCCCTCCCGCAGCCGCAGCTTTTCGAAGATCAGACGGTACTTGTTGTCCTGCGCCTCTTCCAGCGTCGCGTCGGCGTGCGGGTAGACCGCGCAGGTGTAGGTCATCGACGGACCCAGCACCCATTCGTAGAAGGTGTTGGAGACGTCGTAGTGGTGATGGATGGCCTCGGCATCACGGGCCTTGCTGTGCATGACGCCGGCGGCGACCCGCCGCCACCGCGGCGGCGCCTCCTCCGGCGGCGGCGCGACCGGCAGCAGGTGCTCGAAGCCAAGGGAACGGACGACGTTGGCCAGCACCCGCGCGGACGGCCGCTTGAAGTCGACCCGGTCGGTCAGGGTCTTGAGCAGCTGGTACGGATCGCCGGGATGCACGCCGTATGTCTGCAGGTCACCCGAGACGTAGGCGCGCGCGAGGCCGAGCTCGCCGGGGGCGGTGGCCAGGTAGGTGGCGCCGCGCGGCGAACACAGGTCCAGGCCCAGCTCGGCGTCCTCGCTGCCGGCGGTGCTGCCGTCGTACGCGGTGAACTTCAGGGGGTGGCGCCCGGTCGCGGCGAAGATCTCCAGGATCTCCGCCATGCTCAGCTTGCCGGTGGTGGTGTGGTGGGGCTCTTTGGTGGTCGTCATCGCCGTTGCACCGCCTTTGCGTACAGGTCCAAAAGACGCGAATCGGGATCGTAGGTCTTCTTCACGGTGTTGTAGGTCTCCCCGCCGTAGAGTTCGTCAAACTCCTCGCGGGTGTAGAAGGAGTCCGAGTACAGCGACTTGTGGCCGTCCAGCTCGCTGACCTTGGCCTCGATGGCCCGGTTGGTTGCGCCCTCGCCGGCGCCCGCCGGCACCGAGGACCAGAACCCGATGTTGACGTATGTGTGATCCGGCCGAATGGGATACAGCGGCCAGCCCTCGTGGTCGCGCAGTCGCAGTGGGCACAGCCAGATCGGGCTGATGGGCACGTTGTCCAGGAACCACTCCAAGAACCCGCACGTCCGTTCGACCGGCACCTCGACGTCCTGCACCACTCGTTCGCGCGGCGGGCGGCCGTTGCGTTTCTCGATGCGGTCGGCGATGCCGAAACGCTGGTCCAGCGCGACGAGCTTCCAATAGAAGCTGCTGCGCCGATAGCGCCGCGGCCACCAGCGCCGTACCCGCGGGTTCTGCGCGCCGAACGCGCGGGAGCACCAAAACCAGTCGGTGTCCCAGCGCCACAGGTAGTCGTGGATCGTCAGCCGGTCGTCTTTGGTGGCCTCCACCCCAACCGCGTCGTGCCGAATCGATTGGTAGTAAATGTTTTTCCCGGTGTAGTCGCTGACCGGACCGGGCGTGGCGGTCCGCCGGCCCACGCACAGGTAGCTTTCGTCGGCGCTGAAGACCACGCCGTCCAGGTAGTCCACCGGGGTGCCGCCCTGCCCGCCGGTGTCGATGATGCGTTCCATCGCCGCGACCAGCTCGGGCAGCGAGCGGAATCGGATGTGCCTCAGCGCCACGAACGGCGCGACGGGCTCCAGCTCGATCCGAAGGCGGGTCGAATAGCCCAGTGTGCCATAGGAATTGGGAAAGGCGCGGAAAAGGTCGGGATGCTGGGTGCGGGACGTGGTCAGCAACTCACCGGCGCCGGTGAGGATGTCCATCTCCAGCACCGACTCGTGCGGCAGGCCGTTGCGAAACGACGCCGACTCGATGCCCAGGCCGCTGACCGCGCCGCCGAGGGTGATCGTCTTCAATTGCGGAACCACCAGTGGCGAAAGGCCATACGGCAGGGTCGCGGCCACCAGGTCCTCGTATGTGCACATGCCGGCGACGTCGGCGGTGCGCGTTTCGGGATCGACCGAGAGAACGCCGGTCAAACCGGAGGTGTCCAGTCCGGGTGAATCGCGTTTGGTGCGGGCGCGGAACAGGTTTGAGGTGGGCTTGGCGAGCCGGACGGCGGACGTTGCCGGGATGGACCGATAACTCGCCATCAACCGATCAACGCCCGCCGCGTGAGCCGAGAGTGCAGATCCAGGGACAGGCACCACATATACCCTAGTCTTCGAAAACAGCCCGTGCACCCGCGCGCGGGCGGCATCAACGGAGGAGTCGGGCCTGATGGGCCAGGTGAGCGCAGCCAGCACGATCTTGATCAACGTCGGGCCCGAGGCCACCCTCGCCGCGGTCGCGGACTACCAGAAGGTGCGCCCGAAGATCCTGTCGCCGCAGTACAGCGAGTACGAGGTGCTGCAGGGCGGCCAGGGAGCCGGCACCGTCGCCAAGTGGAAGCTGCAGGCGACCAAGTCGCGGGTTCGTGACGTTCGGGTGGACGTCGATGTGGCCGGTCACACCGTCATCGAGAAGGACGCGAACTCGTCCATGGTGATCAACTGGACGGTGGCTCCGGCCGGACCCGGGTCCAGCGTCACGGTGAAGACCACCTGGACCGGCGCCGGCGGCGTCAAGGGCTTCTTCGAGAAAACCTTTGCGCCGTTGGGGCTGAAGAGAATTCAGTCCGAGGTGTTGGCGAACCTGAAGAAGGAACTGGAGAGCTAGCGCGCCTGGCCCTGGCTGGCCAGGAAGCCCGCGACGCCGCGGACCAGCGCGTCGGCGTATTTCTGCCGGCCATCGGCGGACTCCATCAGCGCCGAATCCACCGGATTCTTCATGTTTCCGCATTCGACGAGGATCGACGGGTACTGCGCCAGGTTCAGGCCGGCGAGGTCCGAACGGCCGTATAGGCCGTCCTGGCCGATGTAGTTGGCCGGCGGAATGCCCGAGGCCTGCATCTGGTCGCGCATGATGCGCGCGTACTGCACCGACGGCCCGGCCTGCGCCTGGTTCAGCGGCGGCGCCGAGTAGTTGACGTGAAAGCCCCGCCCGGACGGCGGGCCGCCGTCGGCGTGGATGCTCAGGATCGCGTTGGGGTGCAACGAATTGGCCATGTTGGCGCGCGCATCGACGCACGGACCCAGCCCCGTGTCGTCACCGCGCGACAAGGCGGTCCGCACGCCCAGGGCGTTCAGCTCGGCGCGGACCCGCAGCGCGGTGTCCCAGGTGAACGTGTGCTCCCCGTACCCGCTGTTGGTCGACGTCCCGCTGGCCTGGCAGTCCTTCGTGCCGCCGCGGCCGGTGGGCACCTGGCGCGAGATGGACGCGTCGTTGGAGCCGTTGTGGCCGGGGTCGATGAAAACGACCATGCCGGCGATGTTGGACGGGACGGCGGTCGCCGTCGGCATGATCGCCGTCGAAGCGGCAACCAGCACGCCGACCGCCAATTTGATTCCGACACGCCTGCTCAGTCGTAGGTCCACCGCGCAAAGGTAACGTCGCGCGGTCTACGCTGGGTGTTCCGAATCGCCCGACACCAGCAGGCGAAACCAACTCGAGACCAAGATGCGAGGGGATTGTCATGCAACCCGGAGGCGACATGTCACAACTGCTCGCCCAGGCGCAGCAGATGCAGCAAAAGCTACTGGAAGCCCAGCAACAGCTCGCCAACTCCGAGGTGCACGGGGAGGCGGGCGGGGGCTTGGTCAAGGTAACCGTCAAAGGCAGCGGCGAGGTGGTCGGCGTGCAGATCGACCCCAAGGTCGTCGATCCCGCGGACATCGAGACCCTGCAGGATCTGATCGTCGGCGCCATGGGTGACGCGTCGGCGCAGGTCACCAAGATGGCACAGGAGCGGTTGGGCGCTCTGGCCGGGGGCATGGTCCAGGCCAAGCCGCCGGCGCCGCCCACTCAACTGCCGGGGCTGTGACGCCATACCGACATGTTTGAGGGACCCGTCCAGGATCTGATCGACGAGCTGGGCAAGCTGCCGGGCATCGGGCCCAAGAGCGCGCAGCGCATCGCATTTCACCTGTTGTCGGTCGAGCCGCCCGACATCGACCGGCTGACCGCGGTGCTGGCGAAGGTCCGCGACGGGGTGCGGTTCTGCGCGGTGTGCGGCAACGTCTCCGACGACGAGCGATGCAGAATCTGCGCCGATCCCCGTCGGGACGGCTCGCAGGTGTGCGTGGTGGAGGAGCCCAAGGACATCCAGGCCGTCGAGCGCACCCGCGAATTCCGCGGCCGCTACCACGTGCTCGGCGGCGCGCTCGATCCGTTGTCCGGGGTGGGTCCCGACCAGCTGCGCATCCGCGAGCTGCTGACCCGCATCGGTGAGCGCGTCGACGACGTCGAGGTCACCGAGGTGATCATCGCCACCGACCCCAACACCGAGGGGGAGGCGACCGCCACCTACCTGGTCCGGATGCTGCGTGACATCCCCGGCCTGACGGTGACACGCATCGCCTCGGGTCTGCCGATGGGCGGCGACTTGGAGTTCGCCGACGAGCTGACGCTGGGCCGCGCGCTCACCGGCCGCCGGGCGATGGTCTGACCGTCTGCTTTGCCGCGGGCCTGTAATTCTGCGGGCCCTTACCTCGTCACGACCGCGAAGTTGTCGCTGGTGTTCCACGCCGCTTCGAAGGTGGCGATGGAAACCTGTTCGTCGCGGCCGGCCGCGGCGCCGCTGTCGTTGAGGTGCACCAGATTGGTCTTGGTGTCGATGCCGATGACGACGACGAAGTGGTTCTCCTGGGAGCGGTCGCCCGGCGAGTTCCAGATGATCCTGTCGTTGACCCCGACGATCACCTTGCGTCCCTGGTCGAGATCCTGCTCGAGGGCGCCGATGTTGGTGTGCACCGCGTCGGACGCGATGCCGTAGTGCGCCAGCAGCACGGGCAGGTCCGAGTTCTTGGTCTTGCCGCTGGGCTTGTATATGGGTCCTGGATGGCTCACGCTCGGGATGCTTCCCGCCACGGCGGTGACCTCGTCCTCGGAGGGCTCGCGGCCGGTAATCTGGCCGACCACGTCGGCGACCGCCATCTCGCCGCAGTCGAGGTCCTGCTGCTGGTAGCGCCAGTACGGCGCGGCGGCGGCCGGGTCGCCGTGCATCCCCTCGTGTCGCGGGGTGGGGGCCGCGTCGGCCGTCCCCGCGAACGCGACCATCGAGCCGGCGGCCGCGCTCAGCACGGCCGCGAGCCCGACGATGCGCGCCGCGTTGGCGACCCTGGTCCTGGCGTTGGTCATGGGGTTCCTTTTCTCGGTGGGGCCTCGAGAAAAGGCTGGGCGGCGGCCCTAGACGGATCCTTGAAGGATTCTTGGAGCGCAGGTGGCGGCGTTCCGCGAGATATAAACCACTGCGACTCGCACCGGCGGGTCGTCGCAGCCGTTTAAGTGTCGCGGCGCGGAAGGCCTCAGGCGCGGAGGCGCTCGCGGCGCAGCAGGTCCACCTCGGGCAGCTGCAGCGGCGGCAGCTCACCCACCACTTTGCCGAGCAACAGGTCGGCCAGCTCCGGGTTGCGGGCCAGGCACGGCCCGTGCATGTAGGTCGCGACCACGCTGCCCTGCACCGCGCCGTCGAAGCCGTCGCCCGCCCGGTTGCCCGCGCCCTTGACCACCGCGCCCAGCGGCGACGCGGCGGGCCCCAAAACCGTTCCCCCGCGGTGGTTTTCGAAGCCGGTCAACGGTTGGGTCAACCCGGCCGGCAGCGGCTCGCTCACCAGCTCGCCGATGGTGCGCCGGTCTTGCGGTGCCGTGGTCAGGTCCAGCATGCCCACGCCGTCGACCCGTTCCCCGGCCGACGTCTCGTACCAGTGGCCGAGCACCTGGATGGCCGCGCAGATCGCCAGCACCGGCGCGCCGCGGTCCGCCGCGCGCTGCAGACCCGGGTGCTTGATCAGGTGCTTGGTGGCCAGCCGCTGCGCGTAGTCCTCCGCCCCGCCGAGGGTGTACAGGTCCAGCGACTCCGGCACCGGATCGGCCAGCGTGATCTCGACGATCTCGGCGGCCACCCCCCGCAGCCGCAGGCGCTGGCGCAGCACCAGGGCGTTGCCGCCGTCGCCGTAGGTGCCCATCACGTCGGGCAGCACCAGCCCGATCCGCACGGTCGAGTCAGCCATGGCGCGCCAATGCTCGCTGCAGCTGCAGGAAGGCGGTGTAGTTGGCGACGACCTCGACGCGCCCGGGCGGGCACGACGCGATGGCCGCGACGGTGTCGTGAACCAGCGTGTGCTCGACGCCCGCGTACCCCAGGCGCACGGCCAGGTCGGTGCCGCGTTCGCCGGCGGCCACGACGGCGGTCTCTTCGAAGTGCTCGAAGCGCACGTCCCACAGCCAGGACAGGTCCTCGCCGTCGGGCACCTGTCCGTTGACCGCGATCACCACGCCGGCCGCGTGCTTGTCGACCATCGACAGCGCCTCCTGCCAGCCGGCGGGGTTCTTGGCCAGCAGGATCCGCGCCTCGTGCTCACCGACGCGGACGCTGCGATAGCGCCCCGCGACCTCGTCGACTTCGGAAACCGCCTCGACGGCCTTGACGGGGTCCGCGCCCAGCGCGACCGCGGCGGCGACGGCCTGGGCGGCGTTGCCGCGGTTCACCGCGCCCGGCAGCGCCAACCGCATCGGCAGGGCCAGGCCGTCGGGCCCGTACAGCGTCTCGTCGTCGAACCACCACTGCGGGCTGGGCCGCTTGAAGTCGGCGCCGGTCGAGTACCAGTGCCCCTGGTCCCGGACGATGACCTCGCCGCTGCGCGGGCAGCTGACCGAGTCGTTCGCCCACGCCCCGCCGGCGGCCACCCACACCACGTTGGGGCTGTCATAGGCCGCGGAGGTCATCAGCACGTCGTCGCAGTTGGCCACGACGACCGCGTTCGGGTGCCGGGCCAGGCCGGCGCGCAGCGTGCGTTCGATCACGTTGATCTCGCCGACCCGATCCAGCTGGTCGCGCGACAGGTTGAGCAGCACGATGACGCTGGGTTCCACCGCGTCGGAGACGTGCGGCACGTGCATCTCGTCGACTTCCAGGGCGGCCAGCCCGGCCCGCCGATCGGCGGCCAGCGCGGCCACCAGGCCGGCGTCCATGTTGGCGCCCTCGGCGTTGGTGGCCACCGGGCCCAGGGTCCCGAGCGCGGCCGCCGTCATCCGCGTGGTGGTCGACTTGCCGTTGGTGCCGGTGACGACGACGGTGCGCCGCCCGGCGCCGAGCTGGCGCAGCACCGAGCGATCCAGCGTCATCGCGACCAGGCCGCCGATCATGGCCCCGGCCCCGCGCCCGGTGACCCGCGACGCCCAACGCGCGCTCGCTCCGGCGGCGAGCGCCAGGCGTGCACGGGTGGTGATCACCCGCGCAGTTTAGAAGCGCGACACGACTCGTAGCGAACCGGCGATGTCGGCCCGCCATGCCATCCTCAGTTCATGAACCGGGTGTCCTGGGGGCGGCCGGCCAGCGAGCCGGGCGGGGGTTGGGCCGTTATCGACGTCGAGACCTCGGGGTTTCGGCCGGGCCAGGCGCGGATCATCAGCGTCGCCGCGCTCGGACTCGACGCCGACGGCCGGGTCGAGCAATCGGTGGTCAGCCTGCTCAATCCCGGGGTGGACCCCGGACCCACCCACGTGCACGGCCTCACCCCGGCGATGCTGGAGGACCAGCCGCAGTTCTGCGACATCGTCGGTGACCTCGTCGAGGTGCTGCGGGGCCGCACGCTGGTGGCGCACAACGTCGCCTTCGACTACGCGTTCCTGGCGGCCGAGGCCGAGCTCGCCGAGGCGGAGCTGCCCGTCGACCACGTCATGTGCACGGTCGAGCTGGCGCGCCGGCTCGACCTCGGCGTCGACAATCTGCGGCTGGAGACGCTTGCGGCGCATTGGGGCGTGATCCAGGAGCGGCCGCACGACGCCTTCGACGACGCGATGGTGCTGACCGGCGTGCTGGAGTCGGCGCTCGAGCGGGCGCGCGAACGCGACGTGTGGCTGCCGGTGCGCCCGGTGACGCGGCGCCAATGGCCCAACGGGCGGGTGACCCACGACGAGCTGCGCCCGTTGAAGGTGCTGGCCTCGCGGATGCCGTGCCCCTATCTCAACCCGGGCCCGTACGTCCTGGGCCGGCCGCTGGTCCAGGGCATGCGGGTGGCGCTGGCCGCCGAGGTGGCACGCACTCACGAGGAACTGGTCGAGCGGATCCTGCACGCCGGGCTCGCCTACAGCGACGTCGTGGACGGGGAGACCTCGCTGGTGGTCTGCAACGACGCCGCCCCCGAGCAGGGCAAGGGCTATCACGCCCGACAACTGGGCGTGCCGGTGGTGTCCGACGCGCAGTTCATGGACTGCGTGGGCGCCGTCGCCGGCGGCACCAGCATGGAGGAATTCACCGACGTCAGCGCGGCGCACCCGCAGCTCGCGCTGTTCTGAGCGGCCCCTTGCATCACTACACCCGTAGTAGTACCGTTTGCGCCATGACAACCACTACAGATGTAGTACACCAAAGCTGGTGGGCCGGTTACCGCCGGCACGGCTACTTCTTCCGCCAGGCGGCCATGCTGACCATCTCGCTCGGCGTGCTCATCCACCTGTACCGGGTGATCTTCGGCGACGACCTCACGCTGAAATACGCCATGACCCTGACGACCGACAGGATCCTGCTCGTCCCGATGACATATGCGGCCGTCACCGGGGTCCTGGTGTGGCGGCGCGTGCGGTTCGCCAACAAGCCGCATCGGGCGTTCTTCATGGCGTCGCTGGTGTACATCGCCGGCAGCGTCCCCCTGCACATCTGGTGCTCGTACGTCACCAAGGACCTATCCCTGTACATGTGGTTTCCGATGTGGTTCAGCTACCTGCTGCTGATCGTGGTCTATCCCGCCTTCCTGACGATGTTCTGGCGGCTGCGCTACAAAGACTGATGCCGCCTAACCCGGAACGCCGCGCGCAGCTCCTCGACGCCGCCATCGGCATACTCGCCGACACCGGCGTCGGGGGCCTGACGCATCGCCAGGTCGACGAGCGCGCGGGCCTGCCCGCGGGCACCACATCGAACTACTTCCGGACGCGACAGGCGCTGCTCGAGGCCACGGCGGCGCGCACCGTGGACCTGCATTGGCGGCGCGTGGAGGCGCTACAGGCCGCGGTCGGGTCGCTCACACGCGACGGCATCGAGGCGCTGCTGACGCGGATGCTGTCCGACCCCGACGTGGAGGCCCGCCGCTACACGCTGGCCCGGTTCGAGCTGTTCATGGAGGGCACGCGCCGTCCGGAGCTGCAGCCGTTCCTCAAGGATCTGCAGGCCGCCGCGGTGAAGTCCGCGACGCTCATCTTCGAGGCGGCGGGGTTCACCCCGGAGCCGCGGCAGATGGAGCAGCTGAGCCGGCTGCTCAACGGCTATGTGTTCAGCAATCTCACGCTCCCGGGCGCCGACGACCCTGGCGGCCTCGTCGACCGGCTGCTGACCGCATTTTTCGAGGCATAACGCCGTCAGCCGCACCTCGAGTATTCGTAGCGGCCGACGGCATGCCCTATGCACCACTGATAGCTGATCATCGCGTACAACATCCAAATCAAAATCGCAGCACCGATGACGATCGCCACACTGCCCAGCACGATGCCCGCAAGAGCGCCGCGATCGCTGTCGGCTTCGCCCCGCTTTGCCCGCCTACGCGCCGGAATCCCCGTCGCGGCGGCGGATATTCCCAGGACGAGACCCACGATCGGCACCCAGGAAATCAGCAAACCGACGATGCCGAGCACCAGCGACACCGTCCCCAGATTGTTCGCCCGAGACCGAGCCGGGCCGAGGTAGGGCGGCGGTGGATAGCTGTAGGGCACCGGCGCCGGTGGATAGGGAGGCTGGGGCGGGTAGCCGCCGGCGCTCGGCTGCAAGGGTGGTCGCGGTGGTTGCTCTTGGGGTCCTGTCACGGTCTCGCCCTCGCCGTCCGATTACGGTCTCTTGCTTGCGCGGTTGACCGCCGACACCACGGCCCGCAGCGACGCGGTGGTGATCGACGGCGCAATGCCCACGCCCCACACGGTCCTGCCCGCCACCGACGCCTCCACATAAGCCGCCGCCTGCGCGTCGTCCCCGGCGCTCATCGCGTGCTCGGAGTAGTCCAGCACGGCGACGTCGAACCCGACGGTTCCCAACGCGTGCACGAAAGCCGCCAGCGGGCCGTTGCCGACGCCGACGATCTCGGTCTCCACCCCGTTGACCTTGACGGTCGTGGTGATCGTGGTGCTGCCGCCGTCGTCCTCCGAGGCATCGACCCGCTGCTTGATGCGCTCCAGCGGCCAAATCGGGGCCAGGTACTCCTCGGAGAACGCGTCCCACATCTCCTTCGGCGACACCTCGCCGCCCTCGCCGCCGGTGCCCTCCGCGATCTTCTGGATCACCTGCGAGAACTCGATCTGCAGCCGGCGCGGCAGCGCCAGGCCGTGGTCGGCCTTCATGATGTAGGCCACGCCGCCCTTGCCGGACTGCGAGTTGACCCGGATCACCGCCTCGTAGGTGCGTCCGACGTCCTTGGGGTCGATCGGCAGATACGGCACCTGCCAGAGCATGTCCTCGACGTCGGTGTCCGCCGCGTCGGCGTCGATCTTCATCTGGTCGAGGCCCTTGTTGATGGCGTCCTGGTGGCTACCGGAGAACGCGGTGTAGACGAGGTCGCCGCCGTACGGGTGACGCTCGGGCACCGGCAGCTGGTTGCAGTACTCGACGGTGCGGCGGATCTCGTCGATGTTCGAGAAGTCGATCTGCGGATCCACGCCGCGGGAGAACAGGTTGAGCCCGAGCGTCACCAGGCACACGTTGCCGGTGCGCTCCCCGTTGCCGAACAGGCAGCCCTCGATCCGGTCGGCGCCCGCCTGGTAGCCCAATTCGGCTGCGGCGACGGCGGTTCCGCGGTCGTTGTGCGGATGCAGGCTCAGGATGACCGACTCCCGGTTGGCCAGGTTGCGGCTCATCCACTCGATCGAGTCGGCGTACACGTTGGGCGTGGCCATCTCCACCGTGGCGGGCAGGTTGAAGATGATCGGGTTGTCGGGCGTCGGCGCGATGATCTCGCCGACGGCGTCGCACACCTGCTTGGCGTACTCCAGCTCCGTGCCCGTGTAGGACTCCGGTGAGTACTCGAAACGCCACTGCGTGCCGGGGTACTTGGCGGCCTCCTCGACGCACTTGCGCGCGCCGTCGGTCGCGATGGCCTGCACGGCGGCCCGGTCGGCGCGAAACACCACGCGGCGCTGCAGGATCGACGTCGAGTTGTAGAAGTGCACGATCGCCCGCGGTGCGCCCTCGCACGCCAGGAAGGTGCGCTCGATCAGCTCCGGCCGGCACTGGGTCAGCACCTGGATCGTGACGTCGTCGGGAATGGCGCCGTCGCTGATGATCTCGCGGACGAAGTCGAAGTCGGTCTGGCTGGCCGACGGGAACCCGACCTCGATCTCCTTGTAGCCCATCCGCACCAGCAGGTCGAACATGCGGCGCTTGCGGGCCGGGCTCATCGGGTCGATCAGCGCCTGGTTGCCGTCGCGCAGGTCCACGGCGCACCAGAGCGGTGCGCGGGTGGTGACCCGGTCCGGCCAGGTGCGGTCGGCCACGCGGACGGGCTCGACTTCCTCGGCGAAGGGTCGGTACCGGTTGATCGGCATCGACGAGCCGCGCTGGGGATTCCACGCGGGCTGGTCGGGTCCGGGCGGGCCCGCGGGTTTGACGATGGTGCGTGCCGACTTGTAGGCGTCGGGCGAATCTGGATGGGTCACGGTAGTTGCTCCGGGGGATGAGAAGGAACCTCAGACCGGCGCATCGCGAACTCCCGCGACGGGAAGCCGGTCTTGATCAGACCCCGTCGCGGCGTCCGAGGAGGAGCACCCGCTGCACGTTGTGCACTCTACCGCGCCGACGCCGGGCGCCAAAACCACTGGCGACCGGACGACGGGCCGCCGCCGTGGTGTCCTTGAGCGTCACCCGGAACTGCATCGCCCGGTACGGCCAGCCCGTCGCCGTGTCCCACTGGGACACCACCAGCCCGACGCCGCCCTGAACGTCCAGCCGCGAAGACGGAAGGATGTATCCGCCGTACAGCTGGGCGACCCGATTGTTCGCAAGGTCCTGGGCGTCCCAGCTCGTCCCGACCACGGGCGTTTGGATTTCGGCCTCATAGAGGTTGGCGGTGGGGGAG
The DNA here is from genome assembly GCF_001673535.1 of Mycobacterium sp. 1081908.1. Classification (GTDB taxonomy): domain Bacteria; phylum Actinomycetota; class Actinomycetes; order Mycobacteriales; family Mycobacteriaceae; genus Mycobacterium. The sequence continues at coordinate 70,469 of NZ_LZLY01000003.1, forward strand.
TCGAGCGTCCGGTATCCCAGCGCGTACCCGGACGACAGGAAGCCGCCCAGGATCCACGTGCCCGTCTCGAGCCTGCGCAGCGTCAGCTCGCCCCACGTTTCGGCCGGGGGTGTGATGGGCGTGGGTGCGTTGCCCCACGCCCATTGGTTGCCGTCCCAGCCCCAGCCGGAGTACTTGGTCAGGTCGCCGATGTGGCGCGGACGCACACGCCGCAGGATGATGCCCTTGTCGCGTTGGAACCCGGTCGAGACGACATAGACCCAACCGTCCATCGGGTCGTAGTCCCACGACCACAGCTGCGCGTAGCCGTCGTGCAACGACGCGGGAAACGTTGCCTTGGCGCCCATCTCCCGCCAGCTGACGCCGTTGTCGGTGGAGGCCCAGATCCCGGTCCAGATCACGTTGCCGAAGCCGCGATTGACGATCGCATGCAGGTACATCGTCTTCCCGATGACCAGGAGGTCGGAGGGGATCACCGTGCTGATCCCGCCCTGGCTCCAGGGCGGGCCGTCGTGGACATAGCTCCACAATTGGTGCGCGTAGTCGGCGTCCGCGCCGCCCGCGCTCTCATAGCGGATCCGGTTGTTGGTGTCACCGCTGCCGATCAGGGCGACCGGGGCGCGCCAGTCGCCCTTGCCAACCGCCGGGCCCGAGAAGGTGTCGCCGAACACCGACACCAGCTTGCCGTTGGGGGCCACCGCGCAGACTCCCAGATCGGTGCACGTCACCCCCCATTTGTCGGTGATGCCCGGGCCGGTGATGTCGCCCACGTAGCCCTCCACGGGGACCGCCGATTTCGTTGCCGCACGCCTACTTTCGCGTCGCCACCGATACACGGTGGATTCGCTGACGCCGCAGTTGGCCGCGACCGTGGCGGCCTTCTCGCCCGAGCGCAGCCTGCGCAATGCCTGCTTGCGCAAAGCCGCATCAGCCTTCCCCATGGCTCCTCCGCACTCGTTGGCCCTCCTCTGGAGATCAACGATGCCCGTGATCGCCGGTGCGGGCACGCGTAACGCGCTACCTGTGTTTCTGCCGGCGATCCGTCCGTCGGCATGAGTGGTCCCCGCCGAGGAATGGGGTAGCGCACTACGCATCCCAGCCCCGGATCCCCGCGCCTACGGTCTGAGCTACCGCCCAGATTAGGAGGATTCAATGACCACTCTGCAAGAGTCGCGGCACGTCAAAAGCAGTGGGAGACAGCAGGACTGGAGCCACGTTCGCGGATTCGGGTGGCGCCCGCAGCTCCCGGATGCCCGCGACAAGGTCTACGCGGCCAGGCTCAAGTCCGCGCCGCCGCCCGAGTACGACCTGCGTCCGTCGATGCCGGCGGTCTACGACCAGGGCCAGCTCGGGTCGTGCACCGGAAATGCCATCGCCGCCGCGATGGAGTACGAGCGGGACCGGCAGGGCTTCCCCGATTTCATTCCTTCGCGGTTGTTCATCTACTACAACGAACGCGCGCTCGAAGGCACGGTATCCAGCGACGCGGGCGCGGTGATCAGGGACGGCATCAAGGTGGTCAACCGCGAAGGCGTGTGCCCGGAGACGCTGTGGCCCTATGACATCGGGGTGTTCACGGTCAAGCCGCCGAGGCGCTGCTACGTCGCCGCGCAGAAAGACCGGGCGGTGCAGTACGAGGCGATCCAGACGCTGGGGGACCTCAAGGATGCGATTGCCTCGGACCTGGCGGTCGTCTTCGGGTTTACCGTCTACCAGAGTTTCGAATCGCAGGCCGTCGCGGACACGGGTGTGATGCCGATGCCCCAGCACGGCGAGGCGCCGGTCGGCGGGCACGCCGTTCTCGCCGTCGGCTACTCGGATCCCAAGAGCCACTTGATTGTTCGTAACTCGTGGGGACCGTCGTGGGGCGACCACGGCTACTTCTACATGCCCTACCAGTACCTGACCGGATCCAAGGTCAGCTCGGATGCCTCGCCCGTTACCCGCGCGCACTTGGCGAGCGATTTCTGGGCGATCCAGATGGTCGGGTCCTAGCACCACCTCGTAACGCACCCGGACGTGATGCGTGTCGAATCCGGGATCACAGCACCTCGAAGGGAACTACCGCCATGTCGATAGCGCAGCTGAGCAACGATCTCCTTCTCGACCGCATCACGTACCAGGTGCCCCACGAGGCGCCCGCCCCCATCCCGTGGCCGGACGGGCTGGCGCCCGTCGGCACCCCGTATGACCGGGCCGCCAACCAGCCGCTGCCGTCCTGCGACGTGCTGGTGGTGACCTGGACGGTGGCGGAGGCGCAGGCCCTCGCCGACGTGCTCACCCCGGGCATGCCGAGCCGCAGCTGGAATCCCTACGCCCACGGGTGGGCGAGCTATGAGCCTCAGCTCACCTGGCGCTCGCCCGCTCGCGATGCCGGCTGCCTGGCCTACGTGGCCCGGGTCAGGATCGGCGACATCGAGGTGCTGGCGGTGAAGTCCGAGCTGCACCTGGCGACCGACAGCGTCTCGGCGCCGCTGGTGCAGCTATGGCAGCAAATGGTGAGCGAGGCCACGCCCAAGCTGGTCGTCACCACCGGGACCGCCGGGGGCATCGGGGCGGCCACCGGGCTCGGCGACGTCTTCGTCGTCACCAACGCGAAGTTCAACTGCACCAAGGAATTCAAGAGCAAGCCGTGGGCCCAACAGTTGTTCACGGGTTCGCCGGTGCAGGCCGGCGGGCACGCGGCCGCCTTCGATGCGCTGGTGGCGCCGAATGCGGGCCGGCTGCAGCCGCTGGCCACCCGGCCGCCGACGCTGACGTTCGGCGCGGCGCTGGGCGGCGTGGAAACCGTCGACTACTTCGGCTTCGCCAACACCGACGACTCGTACGGGATCGTCCGCAACTACCCGGACGCCCGGACGGAAGAGATGGACGACGCGACGTTGCCGCTGGCCCTCGCCGGCCTGCCGGACCCACCGGCGTGGTGCTCGATCCGCAACGCCAGCGACCCGCAGGTCTCCACTGACATCGGTGACCTGCGAGCGCAGGCGCGCTGGGCCAACCAGATCTACAAGCGCTACGGCTACTGGACCTCGGTCGGGTCGGCCATCGCGACGTGGGCCGTCATCGCCAACATGAACTGAGCGGGCGGGTCGGCGGCCGCAAAAACGATTCGCCGCCACACGTATTCTGTTGTGGACCTATACCCCGAGGACCGAAAGAACAACAGTGGCGCTCGTCGTGCAGAAGTACGGCGGATCATCGGTGGCGGACGCCGACCGGATCCGCCGCGTCGCGGAGCGCATCGTCGCGACCAAGAAGCAGGGCAACGACGTCGTGGTGGTGGTTTCCGCGATGGGCGACACCACCGACGACCTGCTGGATCTGGCCCAGCAGGTCTGCCCGGCCCCGCCGCCGCGGGAGCTCGACATGCTGCTGACCGCCGGTGAGCGCATCTCCAACGCGTTGGTGGCCATGGCGATCGAATCGCTCGGCGCGCAGGCCCGCTCGTTCACCGGTTCGCAAGCCGGCGTCATCACCACCGGCACCCACGGCAACGCGAAGATCATCGAGGTGACGCCGGGGCGGCTGCGCACCGCGCTCGACGAGGGCCGCATCGTGTTGGTCGCCGGGTTCCAGGGGGTCAGCCAGGACACCCGCGACGTCACCACCCTCGGCCGCGGGGGCTCGGACACCACCGCGATCGCTTTGGCCGCTGCGCTCGGCGCCGACGTCTGCGAGATCTACACCGACGTGGACGGCATCTTCAGCGCGGACCCGAGGATCGTGCACAACGCCCGCAGGCTGGACAGTGTGACGTTCGAGGAGATGCTCGAGATGGCGGCCTGCGGCGCCAAGGTGCTGATGCTGCGTTGCGTGGAATACGCTCGCCGCTACGACATTCCGGTGCACGTCCGCTCGTCGTATTCGGACAAGCCGGGCACCGTCGTTACCGGATCGATCAAGGACATAGGCATGGAAGACCCCATTCTGACCGGCGTCGCGCACGATCGCAGCGAGGCCAAGGTGACCATCGTCGGGCTGCCGGACATACCCGGCTATGCGGCACGGGTTTTCCGCGCCGTCGCCGACGCCGACGTGAACATCGACATGGTGCTGCAGAACGTGTCCAAGGTCGAAGACGGCAAGACCGACATCACCTTCACCTGCTCGCGCGACAGCGGGCCCACCGCGGTGGAGAAGCTGGACGCGCTGCGCGACGAGATCGGCTTCACCCAGCTGCTGTACGACGACCACATCGGCAAGGTGTCGCTGATCGGGGCGGGCATGCGCAGCCATCCCGGCGTCACCGCGACCTTCTGCGAGGCGCTGGCCGCCGTCGGCGTCAACATCGAGCTGATCTCCACCTCCGAGATCCGGATCTCGGTGCTGTGCCGCGACACCGAACTAGACAAGGCCGTCGTGGCGTTACACGAGGCGTTCGGTCTCGGCGGCGACGAGTCGGCGACGGTATATGCGGGGACGGGTAGGTAGATGGTTGCCATCGGGGTAGTGGGGGCCACCGGCCAGGTGGGCCAGGTGATGCGCCGGCTGCTGGACGAGCGCGACTTTCCGGCGACCAGCGTGCGGTTCTTCGCGTCCGCCCGCTCGCAGGGCCGCAAGCTGGAGTTCCGCGGCCAGGAGATCGAGGTCGAGGACGCCGCGACGGCGGACCCGTCCGGGCTGGACATCGCGCTTTTCTCGGCCGGCAAGACGATGTCGCTGGTCCAGGCGCCGCGGTTCGCCGCGGCGGGCGTCACGGTGATCGACAACTCGTCGGCCTGGCGCAAGGACCCCGACGTGCCGTTGGTGGTGTCGGAGGTCAACTTCGCCCGCGACGCCGGGCGCCGGCCCAAGGGCATCATCGCCAACCCGAACTGCACGACGATGGCCGCCATGCCGGTGCTCAAGGTGCTGCACGACGAGGCGCAACTGGTGCGCCTGGTGGCCTCGACCTATCAGGCGGTCTCGGGCAGCGGGCTGGCCGGCGTCGACGAGCTCGCCACGCAGGCGCGTGCGGTGGTCGCCGACGACATCGAGCGGCTGGTGCACGACGGCGGCGCGCTGGATTTCCCGGCGCCGAAGACCTATGTCGCGCCGATCGCGTTCAACGTGCTGCCGCTCGCCGGATCGCTGTTGGACGACGGTTCGGGGGAGACCGACGAGGACGCGAAGCTGCGCTTCGAGAGCCGCAAGATCCTCGGCATCCCGGACCTGTCGGTCAGCGGCACCTGCGTGCGCGTTCCGGTGTTCACCGGGCACTCGCTGTCGATCAACGCCGAATTCGCGCGGCCGTTGTCGCCCGAGCGCGCCCGTGAGCTGCTCGACGGCGCCCCGGGCGTCAAGGTCGTCGACGTGCCGACGCCGCTGGCCGCCGCCGGTGTCGACGAATCGCTGGTCGGCCGGATCCGGAACGACCCGGGCGTGCCCGACGGGCGCGGCCTGGCGCTGTTCGTGTCGGGGGACAACCTGCGCAAAGGTGCCGCGCTGAACACCATCCAGATCGCCGAGCTGCTGGCCGCCGAACTATAGTTCCCGGGTGAGCTCGGCCCGGGTCGCCCTGCTAAGCGTTTTGTGTTTGGTTGCGCCCCAGCCTGTTTGGCAAGCGCGCGCCGATCCGCCGGCGCCGGCTCCGGAGCCCGTCCTGCAGCCGCTGGCACCGGGCCAGGTGGTGCGGATCGGGCCGACGGCCGGCACCGGAACCCCGACGGGGGATTACGGCGTCGGCGCGACGGACCTGTGCGAGTTCGTCGAGTTCCCCACCGAGCTGTTGCAGGTCTGCGGCGACAGCTTCGCCGGCCAGGGTGTGGGGTTCGGCGGCTGGTACTCGCCGATCGCGCTGCACGTCGATACCGCGTCGGTCGACGACCCCGCCGGGGTGCGCTACACCGGGGTCACCGGAATCGGCAAGCCGCTGCTGGCCGACCCCACGCCGCCCGGCGATTCCCAGCTGCCGGCCGGGGTGGTGCAGGTGAACCGGCGCAACTACCTGATGGTCACGACGACGAAAGACCTTGAGCCGCAAAGCTCACGGCTGGTGATGGCCGAACCGTCGCGCGGCGGCTGGCAGACCGTCGCCGGGACCCGCCGCGACGGTTCCTATCAGGGCGGGCGGCAGTCGCAGATCAGCGGCTACTACGACCCGGTCCCCACGCCGGACTCGCCGGGCGGCTGGGTGTACATCGTGGCCAACAGCTTCACGCGGCGAGATCCCGTGCTGCTGTACCGGGCCACGCCGCAGACGTTCATCGACCGATCCCGGTGGCAGGGCTGGGCGGCCGGGCCCGACGGCGGGTGGGGCAGGCCGCCGACACCCCTGTGGCCCGATCAGGTGGGCGAGATGTCCATCAGGCAGATCGACGGCAAGGCGGTGCTGTCCTACTTCAACGCCAGCACCGGCAACATGGAGGTCCGGGTGGCCGACGACCCGACGTCGCTGGGCACCGCGCCCGTGACGACGGTGGTGCAGCACGACGAGTGGCCCGATCCGGCCGAAAGCCTGCCGCCCGCCTACGACAACCGGCTCGCGCAGCCGTACGGCGGATACATCTCGCCGGGGTCCACCCTCGACGAGCTGCGCATTTTCGTCAGTCAGTGGGACACCCGCGCCCGGGCGCGCGCGCCGTACCGGGTGATCCAGTTCGCGGTCAACCCGTTCAAGCCC
>NZ_LZLY01000004.1 GCF_001673535.1 Mycobacterium sp. 1081908.1
GTCCTGCAGGGTCTGGGCGGGCGCCAGCTGCGCGGCCGCCGCCGATGCCCCGCCGTGGTAGCCCACCATCGCCGCCACGTCCTGGGCCCACATCGCCTCGTAGTCGCCCTCGAGTTGAGCGATCGCTGGCGCGTTGAGGCCGAACCAGTTCGACATCACCATCTGCACCAGCGAATTGCGGTTCAGCTGCACCATCATCGGGTGTACGGTCGCGGCCCGCGCCGCCTCGAACGCGCTCACCACCGCCCTGGCCTGGCCGGCCGCTCCCGCTGCTTGAGCCGCTGCCGCGCCCAACCACCCGCTATACGGTGCGGCCGTGGCCGTCATCGCCTGGGCCGCCGGACCCTGCCAGGCCTGACCGGCCAGCCCCGACGTCACCGAGGCGAACGACGACGCCGCCGAACCCAGCTCCGATGCCAAGCCGTCCCAGGCCGCCGCCGCGTCCAGCATGGGCGCTGAACCGGCGCCAGAAAACATCAAGAGAGAATTGATCTCCGGTGGCAACACCGCGAAATTCGCCATCGTGGCCTCCTACCCGTTCCCCGGCCGCCAAGCGGGTGGCCGGTGCCGAATGGAATCGAGTATTCGGCACACATGCTACGGCGGCGCCGACCGGCAGTCCCGGCTTTGGGAGAACCCGCTGCCTCCATGAGCCACCGGTTACGGCAATATCCGGCTCAGGCCGAACAACCCGGATGAGCCGGTGATCGCGTTGAACATGCCGGACGCATACCCTGCAACGGCGGTGCCCAAGAAGCCGTTCGGGTCCGGCACGATGTGGTTTCCGACGCCTGAGACGTTGTAGTTGAAGACCGATCCGCCGGTGACCGAGTTGAAGAAGCCCGAGACAAAACCGTTGAAGTTTGCTCCGCCGCTGGCCGTGTTGTAGAAGCCCGACACGTCCTCACCGACGTTGCCGATGCCCGAGTTCTGCATGCCGGAATAGGTGGTGAAGCCGACGCCGGTGTTCGCGAGGCCCGCATTCCACATTCCGGTGTTGACGGAGCCCGAATTTCCATCACCCGTGTTGACGGTGCCCGAATTCCAGTTCCCCGTGTTGTCGACTCCTGCGTTACCGAAGCCGGTGTTCTGCGCACCCGAGTTCCCGAAGCCGGTGTTGAACTCCCACGAGTTGCCGAAGCCGTTGTTTCCAAGGCCGGAGTTCCCGATGCCGATGTTGTTGCTGCCCGAGTTCCCGAAACCGATGTCGTTGATGTTGCCGAGATTGAGGGTGTTTTCGCCCGTGTTGAAGAGGCCGACGTTGCCGCTGCCGGAGTTGAAGAAGCCGATGTTGTTGGTCCCCGAGTTCCCGAAGCCGATGTTACCGGTGCCCGAGTTCAGTCCGCCGAAGTTGAACTGATTGGTAGCGGTGTTGAAATAGGTGTTGCCGATACCGATCTCGTTGTTACCGGTGAGCCCGAAGCCGATGTTGTTGTTGCCGGTGTTCCCGCCGCCGATGTTGTTGTTGCCGAAGTTCCCGCCGCCGCGGTTGCCGTCGCCGCTGTTGCCGAAACCGATGTTGTTGTTGCCGGCATTGCCCATGCCGACGTTTTGCCCGGTGGTGGCCGTCTTTCCGGTGTTGCCGAAGCCGATGTTTCCGAAGCCGGCGTTTCCGGAGCCGAAGTTTCGGTTGCCGGTGTTCCCGTCGCCGACGTTGTGGTTGCCGCTGTTTCCGCCGCCGAGGTTGGAGCTGCCGGTGTTGCCGTTTCCGGCGTTGCCGTTGCCGGTGTTGCCGCTGCCCAGGTTGGCGTTGCCGAGGTTGCCGACGCCGAGGTTGGGCAGGCTGGCCAGCAGGTCCTGCAGCGACGCTGCGGGCGACAATCCCGCGGCCGCCGCCGATGCCCCGCCGTGGTAGCCCACCATCGCCGCCACGTCCTGGGCCCACATTGCCTCGTAGTCGCCCTCGAGTTGGGCGATGGCCGGGCCGTTGAGTCCTAGCCAATTCGACATCACCAGCTGCACAAACGAATTGCGGTTGAGCTCGACCATCAGCGGGTGAACGGTCGCCGCC
>NZ_LZLY01000005.1 GCF_001673535.1 Mycobacterium sp. 1081908.1
AACTGCCGATCTTATGGGGTGCCCGCGGTCAGCGCAGCAACGCCCGCGACATCACCACCCGCCAGGGTGCCTTTCGTGATGTTGGTGATCACACCACCGCCGCCGTTGCCGCCGTCCCCGCCGTTGCCGCCGTTGCCGCCGACGCTGTTGCCGCCGCTGCCGCCGTTGCCGCCGTTGCCACCCACGTCGCCGCTGGCGGCGAAAAGGCCGCCGTTGCCGCCGTGGCCACCATTGCCACCATTGCCGTCGACGCCCGCGACCGCGCCGGCGCCGCCCGCGCTGCCACCCAGGCCGGCATTGCCGCCGTTGCCGCCGTTACCGCCGGAGCCGGCAAGCAGCGGAGAACCGCCCTGGCCGCCCTGGCCGCCGTCGCCGCCCGCGCCGCCATCAGCGTTGGCGCCCGCATGGCCGCCGAAGAAGCCCGCCAGTCCCTCCGATTGGCCCCCGGCCCCACCCGTGCCGCCGTTGCCGCCTTGACCGCCGTTCGTGCCGCTTCCGGCGAGCACACCGGAGGCGCCGGCACCGCCCGCACCGCCCAGGCCGCCGAGCCCGCCGACACCGCCGGCGCCGCCGCTGCCCATGATCAGCCCACCGTTGCCGCCCGCCCCGCCGGCCCCGCCGGTGCCGCCGGTGCCGCCATCGGCGTGGCTCGCCGCCGAGCCCGTGGTGCCGGTGACGCCGGTCCCACCGGCACCGCCCCGGCCACCGTTGCCGAAGAGCCAGGCGTTGCCGCCCCGGCCGCCGGGCTGCCCGGGCGCGCCCGATCCGCCGTCACCGCCGGGACCGAACAGCAACCCGCCCGTCCCACCGGGCGCCCCGGTGCCCGGCGCGCCGTTGACGCCCTTTCCGATCAACGGGGTGCCCAACAACAGCTCGGTGGGCGCGTTGATAACCCCGCGCACCTCTTGCCACGCGGTCTCGAGCGGCGAGGTATTGGCCGCCTCGGTAGCCGCATAGGCACCCCCGGCCCCGCTCAGGGCCTGCACGAACTGGGCATGGAACGCCGCGGCCTGAGCGCTGAGCTGCTGAAAGGCCTGTCCCTGCCCGGCGAACAGCGACGCCACCGCCGCCGATACCTCGTCTTCGGCGGCGGCGAGCAGGCGTGTGGTTGGGCCCGCGGCCGCGGCGTTAGCGGAGCTGATGCTCGAACCGATGCTGGCCAGCTCGGTTGCTGCCGCCCCTACATACTCGGGCACTGCGAAAACGAACGACACGTGCGGATCCTTCGAACTACTAGCGGTGATGGTTGGGAGTGCGGCCGCGATCGGTACATCGTTGGCCGGTCGGGCCGCTCTTTTCTGATGTGTCGGCTCCTGGTCGGCGGCAGGGTCGTCGGTTGGCGGAATGGGACGCGTCCGGGCGGTGTCGCGGATACAGTGAGAGCCGCATCATTCCGGATGTGCGGTTGCTGTGGCCGCGGCGGCCCGCCCGGGGCGCGTGTGTGTAGTGTGCGCCGGCGGGGAGGCGCGGTTGATGGGTAATTGGGCCCATCTTTCTGGCAACCGGTACACACGGTTGGGGTCTTCTCAGAACGAGGCGGCGTCGGTGGAGGGGTTGCTGGAGCGCTCGGCGGTGCTCGCCGAGCTCGGCAATGTGGCGCGGCAGGTTGCCCGCGGCGGTGCGGGGCGGCTGGTTTTGGTGCGGGGGGAGGCCGGGGTCGGAAAGACCGCGGTGCTGGATCACTTTGCGGCCAAACTGGATTCCTCGATGCGGGTGCTGCGGGGCTGGTGTGATCCGCTGGTCGCGCCGCGCCCGTTGGGGCCGCTGATCGACGCGTTGGCCGGGGTGGGCCCCGCCGCGGCCGGCGCGCTGGACGCGGCGATTCAATCTGGTGACACCGGCGTGCTCTACCGGCGGCTGCTGGCGGTCCTGCGCGACGGGCGCACCTGGGTCTGGGTGATCGAAGACGCCCATTGGGCCGACGGTGCCACCGGGACCGGAATCACCGGAGGCAGCGGGGGCAACGGTGGCGGCGTCCTCGACGGCGGTCAAGGCGGCGGCGGTGCCTTCGCCGGCGGTAACGGGGCGACCAACGCGGTCACCGCCGGCGGTGGCGGCGGTGGCGGCGGTGGCGGCGGAATCCCCGGTTTCGGCGGCACCGGCGGCGACGGGGGCGGTGCCCAGGTCGACGCCGGATCGAGCGGGAATTTATACCTGGGTGGCGGCGACGGCGGCACCGGGGGCAACCCCGGCGGTGTCCCCGACCTGATAAGCGGCACCGGCGGCGCTGCCGGGATCGGCGGAGGTGGCGGCCTCGGCGCTCCCGTGGTGTTGACTCCCGGCAACGCCACCGGCGGCGCCGGCGGCAACGGCGGCGGCTAGCGCCAGCTAATCATGGCGCTGCCGACGACACGCCGTTGGCGAAGACAGATTCGCTTCATTCTTTCATCGTTCTTCATCGGACCGACGAACAGCACCGGAATGAACCACTCTCGCTCATCCGAGGCAGTACATAGGCGAGGAGGTAGATCGCGTGTACGTGGCATACCCCGCACAGCAGGGGTGCAGGAGTTGCGGTCGTGCCGTTTTCGACCTGCTCTATTTCTTCCCAATCCCGTGCGCAATTGTTCTCGGGTCCCTTGTCATTGCTTTCGTCGTCCTCCGGAGGCGGATCCCGTCATCCTCTGGCGACCCGGCGGAGGAAGCGCCGCCTAAGTCGGCACACGCAGATGTCGTATCGGTCAACTTCACCGAGACCGTCCAACGGGACCGCCCCGTCGCCCGCATCCTCTTGAGAGTGCACATACCGGGCAGCGAACCGTATCCAGCAGAGATAAAAGAACCCATTGGACCCGAGCAGGCCGACGCCGGAGTGCGCCCCGGCGGAACTGTCGCGGTGACGGTGGATTCGGCCAACCCGCAAAAGGTTTGGCTTGAACCCCCCTACGCGGCGCCGACGCCGGGGCCAACCCAAATACGGTTTCAGAGAATTTTTTTGTGGATTGTCGTGATCGCCGTTCCGGCTGCGATCGTCTCACTGATGATCGCCGGTATTGTGGCCGGTCATCTTTTTCCTCTTTGACCCGTCGAACAAAAGCTCGGTCTGCAGGCCAAAACAACCTGATGGGTTCTGTAGCTACGCCGACCCCGATTAGCGAGACACGCCTGCGACCAAGAGGTCCAGCATGCGGCCCGTCTGCTCCGGCGAACCGGTGACCAGGAAGATGCCGAGCAAGCTGGACACCACGTCCTCGGCCCGCACGTCGGCGCGCAGCGTCCCGTCGCCGGCGCCGGCCCGCAGCAGCGTGTCGACGGCACCGACGATGCTGTCGCGGGTCCGGCTGGGCTCCATGGCGCCGGAGGCGAAGATCGCCTGCAACGACTCGGCCATCCCACGCTTGGCGGCCACGAAGCTGGCGTAGCGGTCCATCCAGCGTCGCAGCGCCGTGCTGGCCGGATGCCGCCCGAGCAGCTCGTCGGCCGCCGCGGCCACCTCAGCGAGCTCGGCGCGGTAGATGGCCTCGACGAGGGCCTCCCGGGTCGGGAAATGGCGGTAGAGCGTGCCGATCCCGACGCCCGCGTCGCGCGCGATCGACTCGAGGGACACCGGCCGCCCCTCCGCGGCGGCGAACGCCGCCGTCGCCACCGCCAGTAGCTTCTCGCGGTTGCGTCGCGCGTCGGACCGGCTCGGCTGGGCCAAAGCGGAGGTTCCTCCGTTTCTGCTAGGCTCGGCGCAAGCGGAGGGTCCTCCGCATTTCTCCAGTGTGTCAGACGGGAGCACCATGACGACCTTTCCCACCGTTGCCCGCATCGGCTACGGCGCGATGCAACTGTTCGAGGCCGCGCCGGAGGACGCGACCGCGGTGCTGCGCCGCGCCGTCGAACTCGGCGTGAACCACATCGACACCGCGTCGTTCTACGGCCCGGGCGAGGTGAACCGCCGGATCCGCGCCGCGCTCGCGCCCTATCCCGAGGACCTCGTCATCGTCAGCAAGGTCGGCGCGCGCTACACCGGCGAGCGGCCGATACCACTGGGCGCCGCGCAAAGGCCCGCGGAGCTGCGCGCCGCGGTCGAGGACGACCTGCGTCAGCTCGGCCTGGATCGCGTTCCGGTGGTCAACCTGCGCCGCATGGACCTTGGGCCTTCCGCGGCCGTCGAGGGTGACCAGGACGTCGACCTCGATGACCAGCTCGCCGAGATGATCGCGCTGCGCGACGAGGGCAAGATCGGCGCGATCGGCATCAGCAGCGTGCCGTTCGACGTGGTACGCCGGGCGCTGCCCGCGGGCATCGCCTGCGTGCAGAACGCCTACAGCCTGCTGGACCGCTCCCAGGAGGAGACGCTCGAGCTGTGCGCCGCCGAGGGCATCGCGTGGGTGCCGTACTTCCCGCTGGGATCGGCGTTCCCCGGTTCGGCGAAGGTGACCGACGACGCGGTGGTGGTCGAGGTCGCCGGCGAAATCGGCTGCACGCCAGCCCAAGTCGGACTGGCGTGGTTGTTGGCGCACGCGGCGAACACCTTGCTGATTCCCGGCACGCGGTCGGTGGCGCACCTCGATGAGAACCTCGGCGCCGGCGACGTGAAGCTGGGCGCCGACGCACTCGCGCGGCTCGAGGCGCACGCCGGCGGGTAACGTCGCTGCCGTGGGAAGTGCCAAATCGGTCCGGCCGCCGTGGTGGCTGAAGCCGGCCAACAAGGTCTTCATCCAGATGTCGCGGCTGGGAATGAGTTTCGGCGGGGAGAGCCCCGTGGTGCTGACGGTCAAAGGGCGCAAGTCCGGGCGGGACCGGTCGACGCCGGTGACCCCGATGACGGTCGACGGGAAAGAGTTCGTCGTCGCCGGGTTTCCCGGTGCCGATTGGGTGGCCAACGCGCGCGCCGCCGGGCGGGCGACGGTGGCCCGCGGCCGCCGCGTCCAAACGGTGCGGATGGTGGAGCTGGCGCCCGACGACGCGCGGCCGATCCTGCGGGCCTTCCCGACCGAGGTCCCCACCGGCGTCGGCTTCATGAAGCGGGCGGGGCTGGTCACCGACGGTCGCCCCGAGGAATTCGAGGCCCTGGCCGGCCGGTGCGCGGTGTTCCGGCTGGACCCGGCGTAGGCACGATGCGCCGTCTGCTGCTGGTGGTGACGCTGCTCGTGGCCGCGTTGAGCGTGCCCCCGGGCCGTTCCCTCGCGGCGACCGGCTGCGCCCCCGGCGGCGCGCCTCCCCCGGCCGGCGCATCCCAGCGCAAGGTCACCGATCTCGACTGGGACGGCCAGCCGGACACGTTGTGGCTCGGGCAGTTTCGCGACGGCAGCGGCCGCACCGACCGAATCGCCGGCGTCACGACGGCCAGCGGCGCGAACTCCGGCGTACAGATCACCTCGGCGAGCCCAATCCCGTTGAGCGCCTTGGCGATCGACGCACAGCAGGACGGGCAGCACCAGATCATCGTCAGCGACGGGCGCAGCGCGCGCCTGTACGTTTTCGCCGACTGCCGGCTGCAGGCCGCCGCCGACAACCAGGGCGCGCCGTTCCTGTTCGACCTGCAAAATCTGCGCGACAACGGCACCGGGATCGGCTGCAGCGACCTGGGTCCACCCTCGGCGGGCCGGCACCTGGTCGGGCTGCGGGCCGCCAACCAGGACGGCCAGTGGACGGTGCGCCGCACCGAGATCATTCTCAACGGCACGCTGGCTACCATCGGAGCGTCCGATACCGTGACGGCCACTTCCGCGCAGGACCCCGCGGTGGTCTCGGCGCAGACGATCAGCTGCGGCGACCTCACCATCAGCAAGGACGGAGTTCAACAGCCTTGAGTGACAACCCATTTGACACGCAGGCCTGGCGACCCGTCGACGGGTTCGGCGACCTGACCGACATCACCTACCACCGCCACGTCACCGACCCGACGGTGCGGGTGGCGTTCAACCGCCCCGAGGTGCGCAACGCGTTCCGGCCGCACACCGTCGACGAGCTGTACACCGCGCTGGATCACGCCCGGATGTCCCCCGACGTGGGCGTGGTGCTGCTGACCGGCAACGGCCCCTCGCCCAAGGACGGTGGCTGGGCGTTCTGCTCCGGCGGCGATCAGCGCATCCGCGGCCGGTCGGGCTACCAATACGCGAGCGGGGAGACCGCCGACACCGTCGACGCCGCCCGCGCCGGCCGGCTGCACATCCTCGAGGTGCAGCGGCTCATCCGGTTCATGCCCAAGGTGGTCATCTGCCTGGTCAACGGGTGGGCCGCCGGCGGCGGGCACAGCCTGCACGTGGTCTGCGACCTCACCCTGGCCAGCCGCGAACACGCGCGCTTCAAGCAGACCGACGCCGACGTGGGCAGCTTCGACGGCGGTTACGGCAGCGCGTATCTGGCGCGTCAGGTGGGCCAGAAGTTCGCCCGCGAGGTCTTCTTCCTGGGCCGGCCCTACACCGCCGAGCAGATGCACCGCATGGGCGCGGTCAACGAGGTCGTGGACCACGCCGACCTGGAGAAGGTGGGCGTGCAGTGGGCGGCCGAGATCAACGCGAAATCCCCTCAGGCGCAACGCATGCTGAAGTTCGCGTTCAACCTGCTCGACGACGGGCTGGTGGGCCAGCAGCTCTTCGCCGGCGAGGCCACCCGGCTGGCCTACATGACCGACGAGGCCGTGGAGGGCCGCGACGCGTTCCTGGAGAAGAGGCCGCCGGACTGGAGCGCGTTCCCGCGCTACTTCTGAGTCGCCCGGGGCACCCGCCTAGACTCCCCACGTGAGCAAGAGTCCCCTAGGCAGGTTCCGAGACCAGCTGGTGCTGGCGACCATGCGACCGCCCGCTTCGCCGCAGATACTTCTCAACCGGCCCGCGATCAAGCCGGTCGACCTCGACGGCAAGCGGATCCTGCTGACCGGGGCGTCGTCGGGCATCGGCGAGGCCGGGGCCGAACAGCTGGCCCACGCCGGCGCGACCGTGGTCGTGGTCGCCCGCCGCGGGGACCTGCTCGAGGCGCTGGCGGACCGCATCGCGAAGGCCGGCGGCAGCGCCGTACCGATCCCCTGCGACGTCTCGGACATGGACGCCGTCGACGCCCTGGTGGCCGACGTCGAAAAGCGCCTCGGCGGCGTTGACATCCTGATCAACAACGCCGGCCGCTCCATCCGCCGGCCCCTGGCCGATTCGCTGGAACGCTGGCACGATGTGGAGCGGACCATGGTGCTGAACTACTACGCGCCGCTGCGGCTGATTCGCGGGTTCGCGCCCGCGATGCTCGAGCGCGGTGACGGCCACATCATCAACGTCTCGACGTGGGGCGTCCTGTCGGAGGCCTCGCCGCTGTTTTCGGTCTACAACGCCTCCAAGGCCGCGCTGTCGACGGTCAGCCGGGTCGTCGAAACCGAATGGGGCCGAAAGGGCGTGCATTCCACGACGCTGTACTACCCGCTGGTGGCCACGCCGATGATCGCGCCGACGAAGGCCTACGACGGGATGCCCGCGCTGACGTCCCAGGAGGCCGCCGAATGGATGGTCACCGCGGCCCGCACCCGCCCGGTGCGCATCGCGCCGCGCATGGCCATCGCCGCCAAGGCGCTCGACACCTTCGGCCCGCGCTGGGTCAACACGCTCA
The DNA here is from genome assembly GCF_001673535.1 of Mycobacterium sp. 1081908.1. Lineage (GTDB taxonomy): Bacteria > Actinomycetota > Actinomycetes > Mycobacteriales > Mycobacteriaceae > Mycobacterium. The sequence goes on from NZ_LZLY01000005.1 coordinate 7,525, forward strand.
TGCAGCGGCAGTCCATCCAGCCGAACCACGAAGCGTGACGTGATAGACACGAGGCTATGGAGATCCTGGCCAGCCGGATGCTGCTCCGGCCGGCGGACTATCAGCGGTCGCTGACCTTCTACCGCGACGAGATCGGGCTGGCGATAGCCCGCGACTACGGCGCGGGAACTGTTTTTTTCGCCGGACAGTCTTTGCTGGAGCTGGCCGGTTTCGGCTCCCCGGACCACTCCCGCGGGCCCTTCCCGGGCGCGCTGTGGCTGCAGGTCCGCGACGTCGCCGCGACCCAGGCCGAACTAGAGGCCCGCGGGGTCCCGATCGCCCGCGAGGCGCGCCGCGAGCCGTGGGGCCTGCACGAGATGCACGTGACCGACCCGGATGGCATCACGCTGATTTTTGTCGAGGTTCCGGGGGACCATCCACTGCGCCGCGACACCCGCGGTGATTGAGGGAACGCCCGGTTAACTAACGGCTAACATCTGACGGCAAGTCGAGGTACACCTGCGTTTCGGCCACCGCTCCATTCGACAATTTAAGCCCCCTACTACGAGAATCAGGCGCTGTGAACATCGATTTGTTCCTCCTCATCATTGTCGTAATCACGGCACTCGCTTTCGATTTCACCAACGGCTTCCACGACACCGGCAACGCGATGGCAACGTCCATTGCCAGCGGCGCGCTCGCGCCCAAGGCCGCTGTCGCGCTGTCGGCGGTGCTGAACCTGGTGGGCGCGTTCATGTCCACCGCGGTCGCTGCCACGATCGCCAAGGGCCTGATCGACGGGCACATCGTGACGCTGGAACTGGTGTTTGCCGGCCTGGTCGGCGGCATCGTCTGGAACCTGCTCACCTGGCTCCTCGGCATCCCGTCCAGCTCCTCGCACGCGTTGATCGGCGGCATCGTCGGCGCCACGCTCGCGGCGGTCGGCTCGCACGGGGTGATCTGGAAGGGCCTGGTGTCCAAGGTGCTGATCCCGGCCGTCGTCGCCGCGGTCCTGGCCATCGTGGTCGGGGCGATCGCGACCTGGCTGGTCTACCGGATCACCCGCGGCGTTCCGACCAACCGCACCGAGGCCGGCTTCCGGTACGGCCAGTGGGGCTCGGCCTCGCTGGTCTCCCTGGCGCACGGCACCGGCGACGCGCAGAAGACGATGGGCATCATCTTCCTGGCCCTGATGTCCTACGGCGCGGTCAGCAAGACCGAGTCGTCGCCGCCGTTCTGGGTGATCCTCTGTTGCGCCCTGGCGATGGCGGCCGGCACCTACCTGGGCGGCTGGCGGATCATCCGCACCCTCGGCAAGGGCCTCGTCGAGATCAAGTCGCCGCAAGGCATGGCGGCCGAATCATCCTCGGCCGCAGTCATTCTGCTGTCCACCCACTTCGGCTACGCGCTGTCGACGACGCAGGTCTGCACCGGTTCGGTGATGGGCAGCGGGCTGGGCAAACCCGGCGGCGAGGTGCGCTGGGGCGTGGCCGGCCGGATGGTCACCGCGTGGCTGATCACGCTCCCGTTGGCCGGCCTGGTCGGCGCGATCACCTACTGGACCGTGCACCTGATCGGCGGCTACCCCGGCGCCATCATCGGCTTCGGGCTGCTGGTCGCGGTCTCCACCCTCATCTACATCCGGTCGCGGCGGGTCAAGGTCGACCACAAGAACGTCAACGCCGAATGGGAAGGCAGCCTCACCGCGGGCCTGGAAGGCTCGGACGAACATCCGCCTTCGGACAGCGGACCCAGGGTCGGGTCCGACGACGACACCGTTAGCGCAGGGAACCCCTCATGAGCCACTTCAGCGACTGGTTCAACTACCAGGCCTCCCTGAGGATCTTGGTCTTCAGCATGCTGGCCGGTGCCGCACTGCCCGGGATGTTCGCCCTCGGGCTGCGGTTCCACGCCGTCGGGGGCGGGCAGGTCAGCCCCGACGGCAGCCCGCCGCAGAAGAACCCGGCGCTGCTGGCGATCGCCTGGGTGATCTACGCGGTGGTGGTGGCGGTGATCCTCTTCGCGCTGCTCTACATCTCGCGCGACTTCATCGCGCACCAGACGGGTCAGGCGTTCCTTGGAGCCAAGCCTAAGTAGGATTGAATCGTCCACCAGCCGATCCCCCGCGCGGAGTGAGAGCAAAGTGAACGGATTCCTCAGCTCGATTGTTTCGTGGTTGCGCGCGGGATACCCGGAGGGCGTCCCGCCGACCGACACCTTCGCCGTCCTCGCGCTGCTGACCCGACGGTTGAGCAACGACGAGGTCCTCGCCGTGGCCTGCGAGCTGATGGAGCGCGGCGAATTCGACGACATCGACATCGGCGTGGCGATCAGCAAGCTCACCGACGAGTTGCCGTCGGAAGACGACGTGGAGCGGGTGCGGGCGCGGTTGGCCGCCCACGGCTGGCCGTTCGACGAACCCCGCGGCGCCGCGGAGGACCCCGCATAGCCCTGCTGCGCGCGCTCGGCGTTGCGCCGGGCTCCGCCGCCCCGGTGTTGATGCCCGCCCTGGAGCGGGTGCTGGACGGCCGCGATTCCGCGCTGGTCGCGGTGCCGGCCGGCGACGACCGGGCGTCCGGTGGGCTGCGGGTCGGTGAGCCCATCGACGACGACGTGGCCCTGGTGGTGACGACGTCAGGCACCACCGGCGCGCCCAAGGGCGCGCTGCTGACCGCCGCCGCCCCGGCCGCCAGCGCGACGGCCACCCACGCCCGCCTCGGCGGGCCCGGCGCCTGGTTGCTGGCCCTGCCGCCGTACCACATCGCCGGCCTACAGGTGCTGGTCCGCAGCGTGCTCGCCGGCTCCGCACCCGTCGAGCTGGACGTCTCCGCCGGATTCGACGTCACCGAATTGCCCTCCGCCGTAGGGCGATTGGGACCCGGCCGGCGGTACGCGTCGCTGGTCGCCGCCCAGCTGGCCAAGGCGCTCGCCGACCCGGCGGCCGCGGCCGCGCTGGCCGAACTGGACGCGGTGCTGCTCGGCGGCGGGCCGGCGCCGCGGCCGGTCCTGGACGCCGCGGCGGCCGCGGGCATCGCGGTGGTGCGCACCTACGGGATGAGCGAGACCGCGGGCGGCTGCGTCTACGACGGCGTGCCGCTGGACGGGGTGGCGCTGCGGGTGGCGCCCGGCGGGCGCATCGCGATCGGCGGCGCGACGCTGGCCAAGGGGTATCGCAATCAGGTCGACCCCGACCCGTTCGCCGAGCCGGGCTGGTTTCACACCGACGACGTGGGCGCGATCGACGAGGCCGGTGTGCTGACCGTGCTCGGCCGCGCCGACGACGCGATCAGCACCGGCGGGCTGACCGTGCTGCCGCAGCCGGTCGAGGCCGCGCTGTGTTCCCACCCCGCCGTCGGCGACTGCGCGGTGTTCGGTCTGGCCGACGACCGGCTGGGGCAGCGGGTGGTCGCGGCGATCGTGGTGCGCTCGGGGTGCGAGGCACCGACGCTCGAGGCGCTGCGCGCCCACGTGACCCGCACCCTGGCTGCCACCGCCGCCCCCCGCGAGCTGCACGTGGTGGACGCGCTGCCGCGCCGCGGCATCGGCAAGGTCGACCGGGCCGCGCTGGTGCGCCGGTTCGCCGGCACGGACCAATAGGCTGGGCGACCGTGAGGGTCGCGCGCCGGGAGTCACTGGGCGTCGCGGTCGGGGTCGTGCTGGTGGCGGCGGCGTTCGTGCTGCCGCGCCTGCACCTGGGCGTCCGGCCGCGGCTGGACGTCGGCCAGGAGCGGTTCGGCACGCACACCGGGGCCACGCCCATCTTCGGGGCGTGGGAAATCCACGCCGGCTGGGGAACCGGACCGGCCATCCTGCTCGCGGTGGCCGCCGTGGTGTGGGGTCCCCATGTGGCGCAACGGCTTTCGTGGCGGGCGCTGACGCTGGGCACCTGGGCCACCGCGGGCGCGTGGGCGTTCGCCCTGGCGATGATCGACGGTTGGCAACGCGGCTTCGCCGGGCGGCTGACCACCCGGGACGAATACCTGTCGCAGGTGCCCGCCATCACCGACATCCCGGCGGCGGTGCGCACGTTCGCCAGCCGGATCGTCGACTACCAACCGAACTCGTGGGTCACCCACGTGTCGGGGCACCCGCCGGGCGCGCTCCTGACGTTCGTGTGGCTGGACCGGATCGGGTTGCACGGCGGCGCCTGGGCCGGGCTGCTGTGCCTGCTGGCCGGCTCCAGCGCGGCGGCGGCCGTCGTAATCGCGGTGCGCGCGCTGGCCGACGAGCGGACCGCGCGAATGGCGGCGCCGTTCGTCGCGGTCGCCCCGACCGCGATCTGGGTCGCGGTCTCGGCCGACGGGTATTTCGCCGGGGTCGCGGCGTGGGGCCTGGCGCTGCTGGCCGTGGCGGTGCACCGCCCCGTCCGGTTCCCCGCGCTGGTCGCCGCCGGCGCCGGCCTGCTGCTGGGGTGGAGCGTCTTCCTGAGCTACGGCCTCATGTTGCTGGGGCTGCCGGCGTTGGCGGTGCTGGTCTCGGCGGCCGACTGGCGCGCGGTGCTGCGCGCCCTCGGCCCGGCGGCGCTGGCCGCGCTGGCGGTGGCGATCGCGTTCGCCGTCGCGGGGTTCTACTGGTTCGACGGCTATACCCTTGTGCAGCAACGCTATTGGCAGGGCATCGCCAAGGACCGACCGTTTCAGTACTGGTGGTGGGCCAACCTGGCCTGCGTCGTCTGCGCGATCGGATTGGGCAGCGTGGCCGGCATCACGCGGGTGTTCGACCGGTCCGCCATCCGCCGCCGCTCCGGCTTTCACCTGATACTGCTGGCGATGCTGGCCGCCATCGCCTGCGCGGACCTCTCCATGCTCAGCAAGGCCGAGGTCGAACGGATCTGGCTGCCGTTCACGATCTGGCTCACCACGGCGCCCGCTCTGATGCCGGTGCGCTCACACCGGGTGTGGTTGGCGATCAACGCCATTGGCGCCCTGCTGGTGAACATCCTCATCGTCACCAACTGGTGATCGAGTGTGCGGTGACGGCTTTTCAGTGTGAAACGTGGGCGCCGACACGCCGACAAACTTGTGCCAGGATTCACCCGGAGATGCGCGCGCTCACAGCCCGGCCGCGCGGGTGACCCGCGCGAAGCGACTGTCGGCCGCGCACGCGTCGCGGACCGCCGCGACGTCGTCGACGACATCGATGTCGGCCAGACGCTGCACGGGCGCCACGTCGATGCCGTTGTCGCGCAACGCTTTCAACGTCAACTCCCCGGTGTCGGGCCGGGACATCGGCACGCCGCGCAGGCATTCGGCCATGCTCGGCGTGCGGACGCCGAGCACCCACCAGCCGCCGTCGTGGGCCAGCCCGAGGATGGCGGGGGAACCCACCAGGCGGCGCGCGCAGTCGGTCAACAGCTCGGCGCTGACCTGCGGGGTGTCCATCCCGATCTGCAGGACCGGATAACCGTCCCCGGAGTCGGCGTGCGCGTTGGCGAGCCGGTCGGCGAAATCGTCACCGCGCTGGGTGATCACCGTGAAGGACTCGAGTCGCCGCCGGATCTCGGCGGCGCGGGCGGCCGCGCCGAGATCGCCGGTCAGCGCCACCACCCGCGCCGCCACCGGCGCGGCGGCCACGGCGTCCAGCGTGTCCAGCAGCGCGGCGGCGGCGATGTCGGCGGCCACGCCGTCACCGACGGTCGCCGCCAGGCGCGTCTTGGCCCGGCCCGGCTCCGGCGCCTTGGCGACCACCAGGACGGTCACCGGCAGGACGCTCACGAGATGACCTTCCAGAAGTCCAGGATGGCGGTGATGCTGCCCCGCAGCGAGCCGCTGACCTTCGACTTGCCGCCGGTGCGGGGGCCGTAGCTGACGTCCAGCTCGACCACGCGCCAGCCGGCCGCGGCGGCCCGGACGAGCAGCTCCAGCGGGTAGCCGGAGCGCCGGTCGGCGACGCCGAGGTTGAGCAGCGCCTCGCGCCGGGCGACGCGCATCGGCGCGATGTCGTGCACCGGCAGGCCGTGGCGGGTGCGCAGCCGCCAGCTCATCACCACGGTGCCCACCCGCGCGACCCAGGGCCAGTGCAGCCCGGGCACCGGCCGGCGCCGGCCGGTCACCAGGTCGGCGCCGTCGAGCGCGGCGACCAGCCGGGGCAGGTCGCCAGGGTCCATCGAGCCGTCGGCGTCGATCACCGCGACGATCGGAGTGGTCGCGGCCACCACGCCGGCGTGCACCGCCGACCCGTAGCCGGGCCGTCGCTCGGCGACCACCCGGGCGCCGTGACGGGTTGCCACCGCGGCGGTTTCGTCGGTGCTGTTGTTGTCGACCACCAGCGCCCGGTAGCCCGCGGGGATGGCCGCCAGCACCGCCGGCAGCGACTCCTCCTCGTTGAGGCAGGGCAGCACCACCGTCACCGAGTCGTCGGGCATGCGGGGCCGCGATCAGTGATGGGTGGTGGCCGGCGGCGGCACTTGCGGCTTCGGGGTCACCGGCTGCTGCGGGGTCACGGGCTTCGGGGCCACCGTCTGCGTGGGCTGCGGCTGCACCGGCTTCGGCGCGACGGTGGTCGGCGCGACCGTCGTCGGCTTCGGGGCGACGGTCGTCGTCGGGACGGTGGTCGTCACCTTCGGGGCCTGCGTCGTCGTCGGCTCGGTGGTGGTCGACGGCGGCTGCGTCGTGGTCGTCGGCTGGGTCGTTGTCGTCGTCGGCACGGTCGTCGTCGTCGTGGGTGTCGTCGTGGTCGTCGACGGCGTATCCGTCGTCGTCGTGGTCGTCGTCACCGTGGTGGTGGTCGTCGTCGGCGTCGTGGTCGTCGGCCCGTTCGGGTACGGGTAGTACGGGGGGCGCCAGCCCGGGTACGGAACGATGACCGGAACGGGCAGCGGCATGCCCGGATCGGGGTTGGGCACGAAAGCGGGAACGGGCGCCGGGGCAACCGGGGCGGAACCGCCGGGCGACGCCAGTTGCGGCGGAATGAAGCCATTGGAGTCCGGGATGACGCCGCCCTGGAACCCCGCGTTGGGCACATCGGGCGGCGGCGGTGGCACCGGCGCCTGCTGCTGCGTCGGCAACAGCGGCATGAACTTGCCCGGGGCGGCGTTCTGGTGCCCGATCACCGGCTGCGCGCTCGCGGTCGGCCGAACGGCGATGGCGACCGCGGCGGCCAGCGTCGCGAATCCGACCACGGCGAAGGCGATCACGGCGTTGCCGAGCACCAACGACCGCCTGCTCAGCGGCATCCGGCTGGTCAGGGCCGGGTCTTCGGGGTCGTCGGGGAAGTAGCCGTCCTCGCCGGCCTCGCCGGCGAACGGATCGGCGTCCTCTGCCTGCGAGTACGCCAGCTGCGGTTCCTCCCCGCCCGAACCCGCCAGCTCGGAGGTCGGGGCGATCCCGGTCGCCTCGCCGGCGGCCGCGGTCGCCGGGGCCATCGCCGTCGCGTCCCCGAGCACCCCGAGCGCCGGGGCCATCGACGTCGCCGCGCCCGCGGTGACCGGGGGCTGGGGCGTCGTGGGCGCCAAACCCGCCGCCAGCGCCGCTCCGCGCGCGAACGCGAAGTCGGGCCGCTCGAGCACCTCCACCTGCAGCGGCGAGCGAGCGCGGATCCGTTCGGCGAGGCTCGTCAGCTCTTCCAGGTTGCCCAGCACGTACGCGGCGCTCACCGCGAACGGCGCGGACCGCAGCCAGTCCAGCAGCATGTCCGCCGCCGCGGCGGCGGCGTCCACGCCCTGCAGGGCGACGCTGGCCAGGACGTCCGCCACACCGGCGGCGCCCAGCGCGATCAACGTCGCGGCCTCGGCGGTGACCACGAGCGCGACCGCACCGGGCAGCGCGGCGCCGCGGAAGACCGTCCGCAGCAGCGCCGTCACCGCGTCGGCCTGCGAAACCACACCGACGTCGGCAATCCCGGAGCCGGCCAACGCCTGGCGAAACGCTTCCGCCTGTCCGGGATCCGGCGAATACAGCCGGGTGGCGACCAGATGGCGGCCCTCGGCGGCCAGCGCCTGCTGCGCGCCGGCCACCGTCTGAATCAACGTTTCGAACGGCTCGACGGACAGCTCGACCACCAGGTGCTTGATCGCCGCGTAGCCGCCCCCGACGGGCCCGACGAGCGCCAACCGGGCGACCGACCCGGCGACCGCGATGCCGAGCACCGCGTCCATCGCCCCCAGCCGCCGCGAGGTGAGGCCCACCGGCCCGGTTTTGGCGTCGTCGTCGTCCTCGGTCAGCCATTCCATCGGGAGCAGGTCGGATTCGCCGGCCATCGAGTACGCCAGGTCGGATCCCACCTGGCCGGCCGGGGGCATCCCGCCGACCGCGGGCGCCATCGCCGTCGCGTCCCCGGCCGAGCCGACCGCGGGGGCCATCGCCGTCGCGTCGCCGGCCGACCCGACCGCGGGCGCCATCGCCGTCGCGTCGCCGCCGATCCCGGCCGCCATGGCCGCGCCGCGGGCCAGCGCGACGGTGGGGTCGTCGTCGGGCTGCGGCTGCGCGCCCACCCCGGACAGCGCCTCCGATTCCGACAGCACCGCGACGTTCTGGACGCCCGAATCCTCCAAGGCCCGCCGCAACCGCTCGGCCCATTGCCGATCCGACCAGCACAGCCGCGTCGCGAGCAGCCGGTGGTTCTCCTCGGCCAGCAACCGATTCGTCCCGACGACCGTCTCGGTCAGTTTCTCGATCGGGCGATCGGCAAGGTCAACGACGGACTCGTCGATCAGGTCGGCGCCCCCGGCGCCCGAACCGACGAGCGCCAACCGGGCACGGGGACCAGTGACCGCGACCCCCAGCACGACGTCCATCCCGACTCTCCTTCGGCCGGCTACCCCACAGCCAGCATGTCCCGGCATCATTACACTGCGATACCGTCGGCGGTAACAGTCATTTGGGCGACGAGGTTTTCGGTGTTCGCCTGTGAGCGCAGCGTAACCGCGTGGCGCTCACCACGGAAACGCACACGTTCTCACCACTGCCGCGTCGCCCGAACGGAGATTATGTTTCCAAGTAAGCAACGCGGTCGATGCGGCAGGGGGTTCCCCCGCTCCGCAACCAAAGTTGCGCCGCCAGAAGCCGTCCTCGACACCCGGGGGGAACCGTGAGCCAGAGCAGCGACGACGCCCCTACCGGCCCGATACGCGGGCGGACGCAGCAGGCGCCGCCGACGCCGACGGGCGCGGGGCCGAGCCGGCGTTCGAACGTCGCGGTCGACTTGACCGCGGCCGCCATGCTCGTCGTGGCGCTGCTGTTGCCGTGGAACCTGTATTTCGGCATGGGGATCGACGGCAGCAACAAGCCGCTGTTGGCGGTGCTGTTCGTCGTGACGCTGCTGTCCCTCGCGTCGATCGCGCTGGCCGGTTCCTGGAGGTCGGCGAGCCCACGGTTCAATCCCGCGCTGGCCGGGCGCCTCCGGCTGGCGCTCAACGCCCCCTACGCGCTGCTGGTCGTCGGCTTCGTCGCGTTCGACGTGTTCGAGACCGCCCGGTTCGGTGGCAGCGTGAACGTGCCCGGCGGTGTCGGGCCGGGGGCGTGGCTGGGAATCGCCGGCGCGCTGCTGAGCGCGCGGCCGGTGACCGCGGGCCCGGCGGAGGCCGACAACAGGGCCGTGCGGGCCATCGGCTACGGGTCGATGGTGGGGGCGGCGCTGAGCTTTTGCTTCAACCTGTTCTGGCGGCTGAAATACGCGCTGCACGACGCGGGCGGCTCGTCCGGCTTCGGCAAGCAGAACATCGCGGTCATCGCGACGGCGCTGGTGTACGGCGTGGTGGCGCTGGTCGCGGTCCTGGTCGGGTCGAGGTGGCTGTTGCGCAGCACTCGGGCCTCCCGGCTGGCGACCGTGGCGCTGGGGGTCTCGACGCTGGTCGCCGGGATCCTGGTGTGGCTCCTGCCGGCCGGCCGCGACATCGACGCGTTCCACGGCATCGCGCAGAACACGTCGACGGCGGGGGTGGGCTTCGAGGGTTACCTGGCGTGGGCGGCGGCCGCGGCCATTTTCGCGCCGGCGGCGCTGTCGGCCCGCCGTGACGCATCGGTGACGGAGCAGAACGCCTGGCGCGCGGCGGCCCGAAATGGGTTGCTGCTCATCATCGTTTGGTGCCTGGGGTCGATGCTCATGCGCATCACCGACCTGGTCGTCGCCGTGAGCCTGAACTACCCGTTCTCGCGCTACGACAGCATGGTGCTGGCCGCCTTCGACCTGGCGACCGCGGTGCTCGCGATCTGGCTGCGCATCAACCTGGGCAACGACGCCGTCTCCCCCAAACTGATCTCGTCGCTGTGCGGACTCGTTGCGACACTGGGCATTTCCCGCGTCGTCGTCGGCGTCGCGCTGGCGCCGCGGTTCGAGGAGGCGCCCAACGCCCCCGCCCCGAACCCGGTGTACGGCAACAACCTCGCCCAGCAGATCACCAGCACCTTCGACGTCGCGCTGTGCGTGCTGGCCCTGTGCATCCTCGCGGCGGCCATCGTCACCGGTCAACTCGGCGCGCGACGCGCGCGACGGCAGCGGCGCCGTCCCGCCCACACCCGCGGCGGCCCGGCCGGCACCCACCCGGGGCCCGGCGCGCCGACGACGCGCATCCCGGTCGGCCACGGGGCCCCGCCGTCGGCCGCGGCGACGACGCGCATCCCGGCCGGCGGCGCCACGCCGCAGCTGGCCGGTTCGCCGCGGATCTTCCGGGGTGACGACTCGGCCACCCGGCAGATCCCCGTCCAGAAGCCCCGGATCTTCCGGCCGCCGCAGAGTTAACGCAAAGGCGCGAAGGCGAATTCGCGCAAGCCCTCGCGCGGGTCGACGGCCGCGCGGAAACCCAGCACCTCGGCGGCCCGGGCCGGGTCGGCGACGATGTGCCGCACGTCGCCGCTGCGGTACTGCCCCGTGACCACCGGGCAGACCGAACCGTCCCGCGCCTCGCACAGCGCGGTCGCGACGTCCAGGATCGAGATGGGCCGCCCGGAGCAGACGTTGACGGCGGTGAAGCCATCACGGTCGGCCTCGGCGGCGGCCACGTTGGCGGCGGCGACGTCGTCGACGTGGACGAAATCGCGCATCTGCCCGCCGTCCTCGTAAACCCTTGGCGGCTCGCCCTTTTCCAGGGACGAGCGGAAGATCGCCGCCACCCCGGAGTACGGGGTGTCGCGCGGCATCCCGGGGCCGTAGACGTTGTGGTAGCGCAGCGCCACCACCGAACCACCTGTCGCCTCCGACCACGCCAGCGCGTAATGCTCCTGCGCGGTCTTGCTGGCCGCGTACAGGCTGCGCGGCCGCAGCGCGGCGTCCTCGCCGACCAGCTGCCACGCTACGTCGAGTCCACATGCTGGACAACGGTTTTCGAAGATCCCGGCGTCGAGGTCGGCGCGGCGGCGCGGCGGGGGGTCGACGAGGCCGTGCTCGGGGCAGGCGTAGTGACCCTGCCCGTAGACCACCATCGACGAGGCCAGCACCAGCCGGCGCACGCCGGCGGCGAACATCCCCGCCAGCAACACGGTGGTGGCGAAGTCGTTGTGGGCGCCGTAGGCGGGCGCGTCGGCCGCGTCGACGCCGGCGCCCACCATCGCGGCCTGATGACACACCAGGTCCACGCCGTCCAGCAGCGGGGCTAGTGCGTCGCCGTCGCGGACGTCGACGCGTCGGCATCCCTGCGGCAGCAACGGATTCGGGCCGTGCGCGGCGGGCAGCAGCGCGTCGACGCCGATCACTTCGTGGCCCGCCGCCCGCAGCGCCGCGTCCACCCGCGAGCCGATGAAGCCGGCCGCACCGGTCAAGAGCACCCTCATGGCAGCTCCACCGGCAGGGTCACGCCGGTGTGCGGCTGGCAGTGGGTGCAGCTGCGCTCGACGGCGACCCGGTGGATCGCCGCGCGCACCAGCCCCTTGAAAAGCCCCATGTTCTTTTCGAATTGGGCGAACACGTCGACGGCCTTCACCCCCTCGCCGGCCGCGATGCCGGCGTCCAGGTCGGTCACCAAAGCTATTGCTGCGTAACATATTTCGAGTTCGCGCGCCAGCACGGCCTCCGGATAGCCGGTCATGTTGACCAGGCTGAACCCGGCCGAGGCGAACCAGCGGCTCTCCGCCCGGGTGGAAAACCGGGGCCCCTGGATCACCACCATGGTGCCGCCGTCGACGACGTCGGGCAGGCCCGTGGCCGCGGCCCGCAGCGTCGGGCAGTAGGGGTCGGCGAAGTCGACGTGGACGGCGCCGGAGTCGAAGTAGGTGTCGGGGCGGCCGGTCGTGCGATCCACCAGCTGGTCGGGCACCACCACCGCGCCGGGGCCGTTGTCGGGGTTCAGGCTGCCGACGGCGCAGGGGCCGAAGACCCGCCGCACGCCGAGCTTGCGCAGCGCCCACATGTTGGCCCGGTACGGCACGGTGTGCGCCGAAAACTGGTGGGTCGCACCGTGCCGGGGCAGGAAGGCGACCTCGTGGTCGCCGACGGCGCCCACCGTGACGGGGGCGCTGGGCGGCCCGTACGGGGTGTCGACGTCGATGTTGCGGGTCTCGGACTCGAAGAACGTGTAGAAGCCGCTGCCGCCGATGACTCCGAGCATCCGCCCATTGTGGTGCATGAGGCAGGATGACCTGGTGGCCAGTCTCGCGCAGTGGGTCTCGGGTGCCCGGCCCCGGACGCTGCCCAACGCGGTGGCGCCGGTGGTGGCGGGCACGGGCGCCGCGGCATGGCTGGGATCCGCGGTGTGGTGGAAGGCGCTGCTGGCGCTGGCTGTGGCGCTGGCGCTGATCGTCGGCGTCAACTACGCCAACGACTACTCCGACGGCATCCGCGGCACCGACGACGAGCGCGCCGGCCCGGTCCGGTTGGTGGGCTCGCGGCTGGCCGCCCCGCGCTCGGTGCTGACCGCGGCGGTGACGAGCCTGGCGGTAGGCGCGGTCGCCGGGCTGGCGCTGGCGCTGCTGAGCGCGCCGTGGCTGATCGCGGTCGGCGCGGCTTGCATCGCCGGGGCGTGGCTGTATACGGGCGGCTCAAAGCCTTACGGCTACGCGGGTTTCGGCGAGGTCGCGGTGTTCGTGTTCTTCGGCCTGGTCGCCGTCCTGGGCACGCAGTACACCCAGGCGTTGCGGGTGGACTGGGTCGGGGCGGTGCTGGCGGTGTCGGTCGGGGCGCTGTCGTCGTCGGTGCTGGTGGCCAACAACCTGCGCGACATCCCCACCGACGCGCAGTCCGGCAAGATCACCCTGGCGGTGCGGCTGGGCGATGCCCGCACCCGGGTCCTCTACCAGGCGCTGCTGGCGACAGCCGGGGTCGCGACGCTGGTGCTGATGGCGGCCACGCCGTGGTGCGCCGTGGGATTGGTCGCGACGCCGTTGGCGCTACGCGCGCTCGCCCCGGTGCGCTCGGGCCGCGCAGGGCGCGAGCTGATTCCGGTGTTGCGGGACACCGGGCTGGCGATGGTGGTGTGGGCGATCGCGGTGGCGACGGCGCTGGCCCTCGCGCACTGAGTGTGCGCTGAGGGTTTTGAGTGTGAGCTGGCGGCGGGATCCGGGCGATTTTTTTCGCCGTGGATGCACACGCAACGCCCTGGACGCACACGCGCGGGCAGAAGCTACGCGTCGGGCTCCTCGCCGCGCAGCCGGGCCTGCAGCTGTTCGCGTTCGCGGCGCCGGCGCTCGCCGGCTATCGCGAGCGAGGCGGTGGCGCGGCGGCGCAGCGGGGCGAACAGCCAGATGCCCAGCGGCATCGCGATGATCAGAGCGAACAACACCGCCACCACGACGGGGAACTGGGCGATCCCCAGCAATCGCGCGAGCCCGTAGATGGCGCCGCTCAGCGCGGCGACCAGCGCCAGGCGCGCCGCCGTGTACAGCAAAACGTCGACGACCACCCGACTGCGCGGGCGCTCTTCAGTGCTGCTGTCGCTCGGCCCTTCTGACACACCCCGAGCCTACGGCCCGCGTATATTCGCTCGGAGGAGGTGTTGAGTGCTCTACCTGCTACTCGTTCTGATCCTGGGAACGCTGATCTACGTCGGCTGGCGCGCGGCGCGGTCGCAGGCCCACCGGCCGAAGACCCGCGTCATCGGACCGGACGACGATCCCGACTTCTTGCGGCGGTTAGGCCACGGGGATAACCCCCGCTAATCCCTCCTAAACCAGACCCGGGTTGCGCTGGTCGCCGGGGAACCCGTCGGCGACGACGGCCGCCAGCTCGGTGAGCGCTTCGCGGGTCCCGCGCCGCAGCCGGTCCAGGTCGATCTCGGCGCCCTCTTCGAGGTGCGGGTCGAACGGGATCAGCCGCACCGCGCGGCAGCGGCGCGAGAAGTGGTCGACCACCTTGTTCATGTCGACCTTGCCGGTGCGCGGGCGCACCGCGTTGATGACCGCGATGGAATTGCGGACCAGCTCCTCGTGCCCGTGCGCGTCCAGCCAATCCAGCGTCGCCGAGGCGCTGCGCGCGCCGTCGATGGATCCCGACGCGACGACCAACAGCACGTCGGCCTTCTCCAACACCGACGACATCACCGAGTGCAGCAGCCCGGGGCCGCAGTCGGTGAGCACCAGGCCGTAGAACCGCTCCAGGATCTCCAGGACGCGGCTGTAGTCCTCGGCGCCGAACGCGTCGGAGATGGCCGGGTCGGTTTCCGACGCCAGCACCTCCAGCCCGCTCGGGCCCTTCGAGGTGTACCGGCGCACATCGCTGTAGCGCTCGACGGCTCCCGCGTCGTGCAGCAGCTGGCGCACCGTCGCCGCGGTCTCCAACGGGATCTTCTGGCTCAGGGTGCCGCGGTCGGGGTTGGCGTCGACGGCCACCACCCGGTCGCCGCGGATGGTCGCGAACGTCGACCCCAGCGTCGCGGTGATCGTGGTCTTGCCCACGCCGCCCTTCAGCGACAGCAGCGCGATCCGGTAGCAACCCCGCAGGGGGCGGTTGACCTGCGCCACCAGGTTGTTGTGACGCTGGGCCCGCCGGCTCTCGCCCAGGTTGATCAGGTGCCCGGACAGGTCGTAGACCAACCGGCGCCAACCCTCGGATGGCGGCGGTTTGATCGGGCGCAGCAGCATCCCGGTGGACAGCTCGGGATAGGGCGTGTGCGGCAGGTGCTCCGGCCGGTACGGCGGCGCTTGGGCCTCGGCGGGAGGCGCTTCGACGGGCCCGTTGTAATAGGCCCCGAACGCGGTCGGGTCGACGCGCGGGATCCCCGTCACCGGTGTCGGGTCCCAGGGCGGCATCCCGGCGGGCGCCGGACCCGGCGCGGTGGGGGCCGCCGCCTGCCGCCGCTCGGGTCCGGGGACCCGCCGCTCGGTGCGGAACCCGGCGAAAGCGCGGGTGGGTGCCTCGTCGCCCGGTCCCCCCGGCGGGGGCTCGGGGGGCGTCTGTGTGGTCGGCGGCTCGGGCGCACCCACGCCGGTGGTCGGATGGTCGGACACGTGCACTCCCCCTGCTGTGTGTTACTCGGGTCGGTTGCTGACTGTCATCCCACGCCCGCATACGAGTGCAGGCCCACGGTCACCAGGTTAACGAAGAACAAATTGAAGATCATGGCCACGAAACCCGCGACGTTGATCCAGGCCGCCTTCCTGTCCCGCCATCCCGCCGTCGACCGCGCGTGCAGATAGGCGGCGTATACCACCCACGCGACGAACGAAACCGTCTCCTTGGGGTCCCAGCCCCAATACCTGCCCCAGGCCTCTTCCGCCCAGATAGCACCGAAGATGACGCCGAAACCGAACACCGGGAACGCGAAGATCGTGGTGCGGTAGGCGACGCGGTCCAGGGTCTGAGCGTCGGGGAACCGCCGAACCATGCGGGCCAACGCCCCCTCGGCCTCCGGGTCACCCAGCCGCGACGTGCGCAGCAAAAACAAGATGCTGGCGATGCCCGCGACCATGAACACCCCGGAGCCCAGGCTGACCACCGACACGTGGATCGGCAGCCAGTAGGACTGCAGCGCGGGCATCACGGGCGCGGCGTTGGTGTAGAGCCAGCGTCCCGAGACCGTCAGCAGGATCAGCACCGGCACCAGCAGGAAGACCCACAGCGGGCGATACTGCGCGCGCCGCAAGACGACCGCGCCGGCGACCAGGCCGCAGAAGCACGTCAGGTTGATGAACTCGTACATGTTGCCCCACGGCACCCGCACGGTGGCCAGGCCGCGCAACACGATGCAGGCCAGCAGCAACCCGATGCCGAGGTAGAGCACGGCCAGCCCGGCCCGCCCGACGCGCTCGTCGAACGGCCGCGCGTCGGCGTCCTCCACGATGCCCGGGACGGCGCTGTCGGCGGCGACCGAGCCGGCCAGTACCGCGTCGCGGCGCTCGGCGCGGCGGGCACCGACGTAGGCCAGCTCCACGGCCAGCAGCAGCAGCGCGACGACCAGCGCCACTATCGCCGAGGTGAACGCCCAGTCCGAGTAGCGCGCCAGCGTGACGTTGACATGCAGGGTGTTCATTTGACGTCCACCTGAGAACTCCTTGTGGACGCGGGCTCGCCCAGTCCGTCCAATAACCGCTCGGTCAACCGCTCGAACTCGTCGCCCCACCCGGAGTTGTCGGTGCGCGCCAGCCCGCCCAGTTCGACGTTCACCGTACCGGCCGCCGGGCTGAGCCTGACCCACACCCTGCGGCGGCGCACCAGCAACGACACCACCAGCCCGCCCATCATCGTGACCGCGAAGACCAGCACCCAGGTCTGGCCGGGGTCGTGGGAGACCTGCAGGTTGACGAACGGTACGGCCCCGTCGAAGCGGACGACGGTGCCGGCGGCCGGGCCCTGATCCAGCCGGACCTCCTGGCCGGCGCGCAGGTTGACCCGCTTCTCCTTGGTCAGCCGGCCCTGCTCGATCAGCCGGGGATCCAGCGTGAACAACGACTGCGGCCGCCCGGTGTCCAGGCCGGTGTCGCCGCGGTAGATGTCGACCGCCACGGCGGGGGCGTTGAGCGCGGGGAAGCGCGACGACAACAGGGTGCCCTCGAGTTGCTCCGTCGGCGCGAGCAGGCCCTGGATCGCGATCTCGTGCTGGCGGCGCTCCGCCGCGTTCGGATAGCTGCCGGCCGGCGGGTCGATGCGGGCCACCCCCGAGCTCAGCAGGGTCTGCGGGTTGTCGGGCCGCCATTGCACGGTCGACGTGCGCGTCCGCCCGTCCGGGAATGTCACGGTGAAGGTGGGCGCGTAGCCGTGGCCCTGCAGGTACACCCGGTCGCCGCCGACGCGCAGCGGGTGGTTGACCTCCAGGAGGTAGTGCCGCCAACTGTTGGCCGCCAGGTCGCGGCCGTTCTGGTAGTCGATGTCCGCGGCGAACGACGTGGCCTGCCCCGACGGCAGGTAGTGCGCGGCAAAGTCGTTGACCCGGATGCACATCGGGTGCAGCGACGTGCCGTCGACGGTGTTGCCGGCGCGGAACGAGTCGAACGCGGCCGGCGAGGCCGAGCAGAAGCCGGGGCCGCCGTCGGCGATCACGATGACGTTGCCCTCGTAGCCGAACAGCTTGCCGACGGCCACCGCGACCAGCAGGCCCAGCAACGAGAAGTGAAAGACGATGTTGCCGAACTCGCGCAGGTAGCCCTTCTCCGCCGAGACCTCGACGACCTCGCCCTCGTGCCGGATGGCCGTGCGCCAACCCCGCAGCCGGCCGGCGATCGTGTTCGCCAGGGCGTTGAGGTCCGCCGGGTCGCCGGCGACCTCGGCGGCGGCGTGCTTGGGCAGCCGGGCCAGGTTGCGCGGGGCCGCCACCGGGGTGGCGCGCAGGCTGCGCGCGTGCTCGATCATGCGGGGGGTCAGGCAGCCGACGAGGGAGACGAACAGCAGCACGTAGATGGCGGTGAACCAGAAGCTGGAGAACACGTCGAAGGCCTGCATCCGGTTCAGCCAGGGCCCGATCACCCGGTGGGTGGCCAGGTACTCGTCGACCTTGCCGGCGTTGAGGCTGCGCTGGGGCAGCAGCGCACCGGGTATCGCGCCCAGCGCGAGCAGGAACAGCAGCACCAGCGCGGTGCCCATCGAGGTCAGCGCGCGCCAGGTGTTGCGCGTCCAAGCGAGGACCTGTCTCAAATCGGCAGCCTCACGTCGGACACGAACGCGTCGCGCAGCCAGGAGACGAAGTCGTTCCACACCCCGGTGACCAGCAGGGCGCCGACGGCGATCAGCAGCGCGCCCCCGAAGATCTGGATGGCCCGGGTGTGCCGCCGCAGCCAGCCCAGCGCCCCCACCGCCCCCGCCGAACCGAACGCCAGCAGCACGAACGGGATGCCCAGCCCCAGGCAGTAGGCGATCACCAGCGCGACGCCGCGCGCGACGTTGGCGCCGTCGGTGGCCGACGCGACGGTGATCACCCCGGTCAGCGTGGGCCCCAGGCACGGCGTCCACCCGAGCGCGAATACCGCGCCGAGCAGGGGCGCCCCCGCGACCGTGGTCAGCTGGCGCGGGCTGAACCGGGCCTGGCGCTGCAGCGCCGGGATGAGGCCCACGAACACCAGCCCCATCACGATCGTCAGCACGCCGCCGACGCGCTGCAGCAGCAGCTGATTGGTGATCAGGGCGGTGGTCATGCCGAGGACGGCGACGGTCCCGAGCACGAACACCGTGGTGAAGCCGGCGACGAACAACGCGGCGGATCCCGCGACCCGCCACCGGGCGGCCGGCGGCGCCTTGAGGGCGCCGGGTGGCGGTTGCTCGTCCACCCCGACGACCGCGGCCAGGTAGGACAGGTAGCCCGGGACCAGTGGCACCACACACGGCGAGGCGAACGACACCAGCCCGGCCAGCAGGCACGCGCCGAGCGCCAGCAGCAGCGGCCCGGCGGCGGCGATCTGGGCGAAGCCGGTCACTGCCCGGCCACCCGCTGCACGACGGGCTGCAGGTCCTGGGCCAAAAGTTCGCGCAGGAACACGGCCGCGACCCGGTGCTCGCGATCCAGCACCAGCGTGGACGGGATCACGGTGGTGGGGTACCTGCCACCGAACGCGATCAGGGTGCGCATCGCCGGATCGTAGATGGACGGGTAGCTGACGTGGTGATCGTCGACGAAGTCCAGGGCCGCCTGCCGGTTGTTGTCCCGGACGTCGATGCCCAGAAAGGACACCCCGGCACCCCGGGTGGCGTCGTACACCTGCTGCAGCTGGGCGACCTCGGCGCGGCACGGGCCGCACCACTGGCCCCAGATGTTGACGACGACGACGCGGCCGGCGAAGACCGGGTCGTTCAGCGACAGCGGGTGCGCGGGGTCGGCCAGGTCCGGCCCGGACAGCGGGCCCGGCCGGCCGCGGCTGGACGGCGGGTCGTAATAGATGTCGGTCTTGCCGCCGGGCGAGACGAATTCGAAGGTGCCGCCCTGGGCCACCGCGTCGCGACCCGAGCAGCCAGCCAGCAAAATGGCCACCGCTGCCCCGGCCATCGCCAGCCGCCGGATCGTCATGGCGCCGCGGGTTGGAAGTACTCGATGTCGACGAGGCGATCGCCGTCGTAGACGAGGGTGGTCACCGAGGCGAGCCCGCATTCCCGGCGCCGCGGGTCGTGCCAGAGCCGCCGGCCGCTCAGGTGCAGCCGCAGCGTCCACACCGGCAGCTGGTGGCTGACGCACACCACCTCCTGCCCGGTGCCGCGGGCGCGTGCCTTGTCCACCGCGGTCGTCATCCGGGCCGCGATCTCGGCGTAGGGCTCCCCCCACGACGGGGTGAACGGGTTGCGCAGTTGCCACCAGAACCGCGGGTCGCGCCAGGCGCCGTCGCCCGGGCCGACGCGGCGGCCCTCGAAGAAGTTCAGCGATTCGATCAGGTCGGGGTCGGTGTCGACGGCCAGGCCGTGCTTTGCGGCGATGGGCGCGGCGGTCTCCTGGGCCCGCTGCAGCGGGGAGGCGATGACGGCGGCGACGTCGCGGTCGGCCAGCGCCTCGGCGACCGCGTCCGCCTGCGCCCGCCCCCTCTCGGACAGGCGGAATCCGGGCAGGCGGCCGTAGAGGACGCCGCTGGGGTTGTGCACCTCGCCGTGGCGCACCACGTGGACTTTGGTCTGCTCGGCCATCAGGGCCTGTCCTCCTGGGCTGCCGCGCGGGCCGCGAGCGCGAGCCCGGCGGCGATCCGGTCGAATGCGTCGTCGTCCAGGGCCGTCGAGACGAACCACGCCTCGAAGGCGCTGCACGGCGGGTAGACGCCCGCGTTGAGCAGGGCGTGGAAGAACGGCGGGTAACGCCAGGTCTCGCTGGCCCGCGCGGAGGCGAAGTCGGTCACCGGCGTCTCGGAGAAGAAGAGGCTGAGCATGTTGCCGGCCCGCGGAACCTGATGCGGCACACCGGCTTTCGTCAGCGCCTCGGACAGCAGCCCGGCCAGGCGGTCGGCGTTGGCGTCCAGCGCGGCGTAGGCCGCGTCGTCGGCCGCGCGCAGCGTGGCCAGCCCGGCGGCCACCGCCACCGGGTTCCCCGACAGCGTGCCGGCCTGATACACCGGGCCCAGCGGCGCCAGCCGCTCCATCACCTCGGCGCGCCCGCCGAACGCGGCGGCCGGCAGCCCGCCGCTCATCACCTTGCCGAAGGTGAACAGGTCGGCGGCGACGGGATCGATTCCGTACCAACCGCTTCGGCTGACCCGGAACCCCGTCATCACCTCGTCGACGATCAGCAGCGCGCCGTGCTCGGCGGTGATCGCGCGCAGCGCCGCGTTGTAGCCCGGCGCCGGCGGGACGACGCCCATGTTGCCCGGGCTGGCCTCGGTGATCACCGCGGCGATCTCGTCGCCGAACCGGGCGAACGTCTGCCGAACGGCGGCGATGTCGTTGTAGGGCAACACGATCGTGTCGGCCGCGGCCGCGCCGGTCACCCCGGGCGAGGACGGCAGGCCCAGCGTCGCCACGCCGGAACCCGCGTCGGCGAGCAGCGCGTCGACATGGCCGTGGTAGCAGCCGGAGAACTTGACGACCTTGGCCCTGCCGGTGAACCCGCGGGCCAGCCGGACGGCGCTCATCGTGGCCTCGGTGCCGGAGTTCACCAGCCGGATCCGCTCGACCGGCGCCACCCGCCCGATGATCTCGGCGGCCAGCTGGCTCTCCGCCGGCGTCGGCGCCCCGAACGACAGGCCCGAGGCGGCGGCCGTGGCGACGGCGTCGACGACGGCGGGGTGGGCGTGGCCCAGGATCATCGGCCCCCAGGAGCACACCAGGTCGACGTAGCGGATGCCGTCGGCGTCGGTCAGCCGGCACCCGTTCGCCTCGGTGATGAAGCGCGGGGTGCCGCCGACCGCGGTGAACGCGCGCACCGGAGAATTCACCCCGCCGGGGATGACGGCGCAGGCGTCCTCGAACAGCCGCGCCGACGCCGCCGTCGTCGCGGCGTGCGCGGTGGCCTGGTCACTGCTACCCATGCCGACCAGTGTCCCAGCCTCGGCCGATCGTTCAACTACAGGGTGTAGCAGAGCGGCGGCCGTCAGGCGTCTTGCTGGTCGGCCTGCAGGTCGCGGCGGGCGGCCTCGCCGGCTTCGTCGCCCGGTGAATCGGCCATGACGCGACACTACGCTTGCGCAGGTGACACGGCAGATGGCCGCCGACGTCGCTTCGGCGAGGGTTGCCGCGGTCCGAGACGACCCACGCGGCCGGCTGGCACTGATGCGGGAGCTCTACGAGGTCCCGGCCGACGTGGACCGCGGCCACCTGCCGTTTCGGCAGGCAGCGTCGGCCTTCATGGGCTGGCAGCTGCGACGCGGACTGCTCAACCCGGCCGGCGGGCCGGCCCCGGGGAGCCCCTGGTGGCGCGCGATGAACGAGCGCCTGCTCCGCGACGGATGGGAGGCGCGCGCTCTCGCATTCGGCCATCCCGGCGATCCCGGCTCTCCGGCGGTCGCCGCCGCGCTCGAGTTCATCCGCCGGCCCTCGGCCCGACGCTGGTATCGGGCGCACAACGTCAGCGTCGTCAGCGCATACCTCGGAAACCAGCACCTGGCCTCCCGAGAGTCCCGCGTCGAGCGCTTCTTCATCAACCTGGTCCTGATGCGTGTGCTCTACGCCCACGCCCTGGTCGCCGCCCCCCGCCTCGCCCTCGGCTGGCTGGCCCCGGCGGGCCGGCCGCTGGGCGACCCGCGCCTGGGCATGACAGGGATCTTCCTGTCCCTCTCCCGAGTGCTCCCCGATCGCTATCCGCTCGGCGATGACCTCGCTCCCTACCTGCGGGCCGAGCACGGGGTCGGGCATCTGCTCGATGTCGGGGTCATTCAACCCCGAGTCAGACTTCTCTACGACTGGTCGGCAAGCGAGCTGGCCATTCCCGGGCTGCGACGGCTCCTGGATGACCAAACCCCTTGTTACGCATGGCCGTCAGACGATCATCAGCCGTGGCATCCGCCCCCGTCTCGCGCGGCCCGGCTGGCGCGCAACCTGCTGCCCGCGACGCGCCGAACGTCTTGATGCCGGCCGGGGCGGACGAGTTGGATAGGGGTATGCAACTTCCTCAAGGACTCGCGCGGTTCAATCGGCACGTCACCAACCCCGTCCAGCGGCTGTGGGCCGGCTGGGCACCGACGTTCTGCATCGTCGAACATGTCGGACGGCGCTCCGGGAAGCCGTACCGCACCCCGGTGACCGTCTTCACCGCCGAGGTCGACGGCAAGCCCGGGGTCGCGATCCTGCTGACCTACGGACCCGACCGCGACTGGCTGAAGAACATCACCGCGGCCGGCAGCGCGCGGATCCGGCGCTACGGCAAGACGTTCGGCGTCGCCGACCCGCGGGTGGTCAGCAAGGCCGAGGCGGCACCGCACGTTGCCCGCGGGTGGCGCCCGGTATTCGCCCGGCTGCCGTTCGAGCAAGCGGTGTTGCTCACCAAGACCGACTGACCCGGCCGCGGGTCCGGGCGAGGAAGTACAGCCCGAGCACCACCGCCCAGGACAGCAGGGACAGCCACAGCTGGCTGCGCGCCGAGCGGTCGAACGCCATCTGCACCAGCACGGCGGTGATGCCGGCGAGGGTGAGGATCGACAGCACCGGGAAGAACCACATCTTCACCCGCAGCCGCTCCTCAGATGTCCTGCGCCGCAGGATGATCTGCGACAGTGCGATCAGCCAGTAGACGAACAAAATGATGGCGCCCGACGAGTTGAGCAGGAAGAGGAACACGGTGCCGGGCGCGAGCCACGCCATGATGACGCAGCCGAACCCGACCGCCGACGAGCACAGGATGGCGATGTGGGGCACCCCGCGCCCGCTGAGCCTGACGAGCCGGGCCGGCGCCTCGCCCCGGTCGGCGACCACGAACAACATGCGCGACGCGGTGTACAGGCCCGAGTTCAGGCAGGACAGCACCGCGGTCAGGACGACGGCGTTCATCACCTGATCCGCGCCGCGCAAGCCCATGTGCTTGAACGCCGCGACGTAGGGCGAGGTGCCCACCTCGACCGAATCCCAGGGCTGGATCACCGCGAGCAGGAAGACCGAGCCGACGAAGAAGATCGCGATGCGCGCCACCACCGATCGCGTCGCGCGCTGGACCGCCAGCTCGGGGTCGCGGCTTTCGGCGGCGGCGACGGTGACGATCTCGGCGCCGACCATGGAGAAGATCACCACCACGATGGCCGCGAAGACCGCCCCGACACCCTTGGGGAAGAACCCGCCGTGCGAGGTGAGGTTGGCGAAGTCCGCGCGGTGACCGGGCCACAGGCCGAACACGAACAGCGCGCCGAGGCCGAGAAAGATCGCGATCGTGGCGACTTTGATTCCGGCGAACCAGAATTCGAACTCGCCGAAGGACGACACCGAGAACAGGTTCGTCGCGGTCATCAGCACCATCAGGCACAGCGAGAGCAGCCACAGCGGCGCGTGGAACCAGTAGCCCAGGACCTTGCCGCCGGCAACGGCCTCGAACCCGACCACGATCACCCAGAAGTACCAATACAGCCACGCGACCGAGAACCCGGCCCAGCCGCCCAATGCGCTTGCCGCGTAATCGGCGAACGATCCCGTCGACGGGTTGGCGGCGGCCATCTCGCCCAGCATCCGCATCACCAGGACGATCAGCAGGCCGCACAGCGCGTAGGTCAGGAACGCGGCCGGCCCGGTGTCCTTGATCACCACGCCGGACCCGACGAACAGGCCCGCGCCGATCACGCCGCCGAGCGCGATCATGCTGAGCTGCCGCTGCGACAGCCCTTGCCGCAGTTGCGTGCCGCTGGCCACGGTTAACCACATCACATCGCCGGGCGGGGCGCGACCGGATCGAGCGCCTCGTCACGGCGCCGAGACTGCGCACCGATCGCGAGTTTTTGCGAAAATCACGCGCTCACCGCAGTCTCGATGTGAAGGGCGGGCGCGGCGCGCGGCCGGTCAGCTCACAGGTACAGGTCTTGATCCCGGATCAGCGCGGTGGCGACCACGCTGATGACCGCCGTCGCCACCAGGTACCCGCACGCCAGCCACGGCTTGCCGCCGGCGGCGGCGATCAGCGCGGTGAGGATCATCGGTGTGACGCCGGAGGCGTAGACGCCCGAGAACTGGTAAACGAACGACAACCCGGTGTAGCGGGTGGCGGTGGGATACAGCGCCGAGTACAGCGTGCCCTGCGCGCCGTAGAACAGCGCGTGCACGACACCGAACACGACCACCATCGCGAGGCCGAACAGGAGTAGGTTTTTCGTGCCGAACAACGCGAAGGCGGGGAACGCCAGCAGGCCGTAGCCCGCCACGCCGACCAAATACACCCGCCGCGGCCCGAACCGGTCGGTCAGGATTCCGGACACCGGCAGCAGCGCCGCCATCAGCAGCGCGGCGACGGTCACCACCACCAGAACCGACACCTTGTTGAACCCCAACGCGCCGGTGGCGTAGCTGATCGCGAAGACGCCCCAGGTGTTGAAGGCCGAACCCTCGGCCCACCGCGAGAGCAGCCCAAGCACGGTGTTGCGCCGGGATCGGGGTTCGCGGACGACCTCGCGGATGGGAACGGTGGACATCGCCTCGAGCTGCGCCAGCTCGCGAAACGCCGGCGTCTCCTCGACCCGCAACCGGACCACGATGCCGATCGCCACCAGCACCAGGCTCAGCAGGAACCCGATCCGCCAGCCGTACGCCAGGAACCGCGCCTGGCCCAGCCCGATCTGCAGGCCCGCGAAAATGCCGGTGCCCAAGGCCAATCCGAGCGCCAAACCGACCTGCGGGATCGCGCCGAAGCGCCCGCGGCGGCCCGCGGGGCTGTGCTCGACGGCCAGCAGCACCGCGCCGGCCCACTCCCCGCCGAGCGCGAAGCCCTGCAGGATGCGCAGCGTCAGCAGCAGCACCGGCGCCCACGCGCCGATCTGGGCGGCGGTCGGCAGAACCCCGATCAGCGCCGTGGCGACGCCCATGATCAGCATCGTCAGCGCCAGGCTGCGCTTGCGACCGATCCGGTCCCCGATGTGCCCGAACACCAGGCCGCCGATCGGTCGCATGACGAACCCGACGGCGAACGTCGCGAACGCCAGAAGCGTTCCCACCAACGAGGTTTCGTTGGGGAAGAACACCTTGCTGAACACCAGGCCCGCCGCGGTGGCGTACAGGAAGAAGTCGTACCACTCCACGGTGGTGCCCAGCAGGCTCGCGGCGACCACGATGCGCAGCCGCCGACGCCGTTCGACGTCGGATTCCTCGTGACCTTGCGGCGCGGCGACGGCCGCGACGGGCAGCGTGGTTGCCATGGCCTACTGCGCGGACGCGATCGCGAACGGGGTCGCCGGTGCCGGCTGCGATTGGCGGTTCGGGTGCTGCCACAAGCCCTTTCGCTCGAGCAGCGGCAGCACACCCTCACCGAACCAATACGCCTCCTCCAGATGCGGATAGCCCGACAGGATGAAGTGGCTGATGCCGAGCCGCGAGTACTCGGCCAGCCGTTCGGCCACCTCGGCGTGCGACCCGACCAGCGCGGTGCCCGCGCCGCCGCGCACCAGGCCCACCCCGGCCCACAGGTTGGGCCCGACCACCAGCCGGCCGCTGTCGCCGCCGTGCAGGTCCAGCATGCGGCGCTGGCCCTCGGACTCGCTGCGGGCCAGGCTGGCCTGCACCCGCTCGACGTCGGCCGGGTCGACCGCGGCGAGCAGCCGGTCGGCCTCGGCCCACGCCTGCTCGGAGGTGTCGCGGCTGATCACGTGAATCCGCAAGCCGTACTGCAGGATCCGCCCTCGGTCGACGGCCAGCCCACGAATCCAGTCGAGCTTTTTCGCGACGGCCGCCGGCGGCTCGCCCCAGGTGAGGTAGACGTCGGAGTAGCTGGCCGCGACCGGCCCGGCGGCACCCGACGACCCGCCGAAGAACACCGCGGGGACCGGGTCGGGCGGGTTGTTCAGCTGCGCGCCCTCGATGCGGATGTGGTCCCCGGCGAAGCTCACCGGCTCCCGCGAGGCCCACAGTTGCCGCACCACATGCAAGAACTCCGCGGTGCGGGCGTATCGCGATTCCTTGTCCAGGAAGTCGCCGTACGCGCGCTGCTCGTGCGGTTCACCGCCGGTGACGACGTTGAGCAGCAGCCTGCCGCCGGAGTGCCGCTGGAACGTCCCGGCCATCTGCGCGGCCAAGGTGGGGCTGAGCAGCCCGGGCCGGAACGCGACCAGGAACTTCAGCGTCTCGGTGCCCTCGATCAGCATCGCCGTCGTCAACCACGCGTCCTCGCACCACAATCCGGTCGGGGTGAGCACCGCCTCGAAGCCGTTGTCCTCGGCGGCCGCGCAGATCTGGTGCAGGTACCGCAACGTCGCGGGCCGGTCACCGTGCATCGCCGTGCCGTGCCCGCCCGCGACCAGGTTTCGCGAATCCCCGTACGTCGGCAGGAACCAATGAAACGCCAGGCTCATCCACCCTCCCTCGTTGTCCAACCTCCGATCGTGCGCGACATCGGCACGACGCACGAGGGTTGAAACCTCCGAGATTGGATCCGCCGTGATCCGCTACTGCGGGTTGCCCGTGTGGGGGTCGAGAGCCAGCGTCGGCTGGGTGGGACCGCTGAAATCGAACATCGCGGTGAGCGCGCCGGCGCGCTCGTCGAACGAGTGGTCGCCGACGCGCCCGGTGCTCCAGTTGTCCTCGATGAACCGCAGGATCGACGTCTGGTCGGTCAGGGTGTGGTCGACGAAATTCGTTCTGGCATAGGGAGATATCACCAGCAGCGGCAGCCGTGGGCCGTACCCGCAGCGGCCTTGGTACGCGGGGGGCGCGGCGGCGGGATCGCCGCATCGGGCCGGACCGTTCAGCGCGTCCTCGGGCGTGGCCGAGGTGGACACGATCGGCGAGGGTTTGTGATCGTACCAGCCGTCGGAGTCGTCGTAGGCGACGACGATCGCCGTATCCCGCCACTGCGGGAGCCGCTGCAGGTGGTTGATCGTCTCGACGAGGAACCGCTGCTCGTCGAGGGGATCGGAGTAACCGGCGTGCCCGTTTTGGTAGGCGGGCGGTTTGAGGAAGCTCACCGCCGGCAGGTGACCGCCGTCGGCGGCGGTCCAGAAGTCGGACAGGTCGTATTGATGGTTGGCCTGATCACCGCGCCCGATCTTGTCGATCGCGCTCGGCGGCAGGTGATGCGGGTTGGCGGTGGACGGGTAGTACTGGAACGGCTCGTGGTGCGGGACGTAGTCGGGCTTGGCGCCGAACGGCAACGCCCCGGTTTTGCCGGTCCCGCCGAGGGTTTCGCCGATGTTGTGCGTGGCGCCGCACTCGGCGGTGCCGTCGGGCCTGCGGGCGGTGGGCCGGAAGCCGCCCTGGAACCAGCCCCACGTGACGCCCTTGGCGTTCAGCAGGTCGCCGACGTTCTTGTTGTCGGCGCCGAACTGCACCTGGTCCCGTGACGAGCAGTCGTCGCCGAGGGGCTGCGCGTCGTCGATCAGGGTGCCCCGCCCGTTGCCGGTGTCGTCGATCACCGTGTGGGGCGGGAACGGCTGCCCGCCCGGCATGAATTTGTTTGTCACGCCGTGCGTTTGGCCCGAGATCAGGTTGATGTGGCCGGGCGACGACGGGCCGAACGTGGTGTTGTAGAAGTTGTCGCTCATCGAGTAGTGCTGCGCGTAGTTCCATAGCGCGGTCACCGTGTTGCCGTCGTAGTAGCCCATCACCAGGCCGGGAGTGTTGAAGGACGGCGGCGGGCACGGGTCGCCCTGGGTGTGCTCGACGAACCGATCCATCGCGCCGGCGTTGAAGGCCAATTGTTCGGCCTGATATTCGTGGTCCTGATCGCAGGTCACGATCTGACCCGGGCCGCCCAGGCGCATCGGCTGCACCGAATTGGGATTGTGCGTCAACAACTCCGGGGTCAGGCCGTCGACCGTAGGGGTGCCCGGGCTGGCGGTGAACGGTTGGCCGTCGACGCCCGCGGCCCGCGGATACGTGGCGAAGTAGTGGTCGAAGGAGACGTTCTCCTCGTAGATCACCACCAGGTGGTGGATCGGCGTGGCCGTCGCCGGCTCCGCGCCCGGGCTGGCGGGCCGGTGCCCGCACGCCGCGACGAGGCCGAGCGCCGCCAGCACCGCGGCGAAACGCGTGCGGTCCATCAAAGATCTCCTCTTCGTGACCAACAGATCACGTCAGATCACGCAATGCTTCCAATACGGCGTGGCTCGGCCGGTAATGCCGGTCCGGCGCGGCATCATTGCGATCATGCCTGACCTGACACGCCGGGCGGTGCTCCGGATGGGTGCCGGTGCCAGCCTCGGGGCCGCCGGCGTGTTCGCCCTCGGCGCCCTGCTGGATCCGACCAAGCCGCAAGCGGCTCCCGCCCCCTTCGAGCCGTCGGCCGCCAGCAGCAACCTGCCGAACAGACTGACCGGTTCCTTCGTCTCGGCGGCCCGCGGCGGCGTCAAGACCAACTGGGTGATCGCCCTGCCTCCCGGGCAGAAGGCCGAAGCCGGCACCCTGCGTCCGGTCATCGCGCTGCACGGCAAGGACGGCGACGCCAACATGATGCTCGACTGCGGTGTCGAGAAGGCGCTGGCGCAGTTGGTCAAGGAAGGCAAACCGGCATTCGCGGTGGTGGGCGTCGACGGCGGGGCCAACAGCTACTGGCACCGCAGGGCCTCGGGCGAGGATCCCGGCGCGATGGTGCTCGAGGAACTGCTGCCCATGCTGTCATCGATGGGTTTCGACACCTCCCGGGTGGCTTTCATGGGGTGGTCGATGGGCGGCTACGGGGCGCTGCACCTGGGCGCCAAGCTGGGTCCGGCGCGAACGGCCGGGATCTGCGCGATCAGCCCGGCGCTGTACACCTCCTTCACCGGCAGCGAGGCGGGAGCCTTCGACAGCTACGACGACTGGGTCCAGAACAGCGTCGTGGGTGTGCCGGCGCTGAACTCGATTCCGCTGCGCGTGGACTGCGGCACCTTCGACCGCTTCTATTTCGCCACAAGGCAATTCGTCGCGCAGCTGA
Organism: Mycobacterium sp. 1081908.1; assembly: GCF_001673535.1. GTDB lineage: Bacteria > Actinomycetota > Actinomycetes > Mycobacteriales > Mycobacteriaceae > Mycobacterium. The sequence goes on from NZ_LZLY01000005.1 coordinate 36,734, forward strand.
AGACCAAGCCGGCGGGTAGTTTTTCCCTCGGTGGACACGACATCGGCTACTGGCGAACGCAATTGCCGGGCGAGCTGGCCTGGATGGCGACCTAGGCCACGCAGATGACAGTCCGGCAGGAAGTGCTCGCCAGCGGCCCACGTCGAGTGGAGCGGCGGACTTCCCGGAAGGGATTCCGGCCCGACATCGAGGGCTTGCGCGCGGTCGCGGTCATCGCCGTGGTCCTCTATCACGCGGGCATCCCGGGAGTCCCCGGCGGCTACATCGGCGTGGACGTCTTCTTCGTCATCTCCGGCTTCCTCATCACCGGCCTGCTGTGGCGCGAGGTCACCACCACCGATACCGTCCGGCTGGGCCGCTTCTACGGCGCGCGCGCCCGGCGCCTGCTGCCCGCCGCGGCCACGGTCGGCGTCGTCACCGCCGCGGCGGCGGCCGCGGTGCTGCCGCCCCTGCAGGCGCGCGGCGTCTTCCTGGACGGCATCGCCAGCGCCCTGTACGTCGGCAACTACCGGTTCGCCCAGCAGGGCACCGACTACCTGTCGGCCGACGCCCCGTCGCCTTTCCAGCACTACTGGTCGCTGGGCGTCGAGGAGCAGTTCTATCTGGTGTGGCCGGTGCTGATCATCGGCACCGCGTGGCTGGTCCGCCGCGTGAAAAGCGGTGCCGCCACGGGGCCGACGCCCTATGCGGTGGTGCTCGCGGTGGTGGGCGCCGCGTCGCTGGCGGCGGGCGTGGTGTGGACGCGCACGTCGCCCGCCTTCGCGTTCTTCTCGTTGCCGACCCGCGCCTGGGAGCTGGCGGCGGGCGGCCTGGTCGCCCTGTCGATCCCGGTGTGGCGCAGGCTGCCCCTGCTGTCCGCGTCGATCGCGGGTTGGGGCGGCCTGGGGCTGATCGTGCTCACTTGCACCCAGCTGGGTCCCGGCACCCCCTACCCCGGCACCGCGGCGCTGCTGCCCGTGCTGGGCACCGCGCTGGTGATCGGCGCCGGGTGCGTGACGGGCGGCCTGGGGGCCGGCCGCGTGCTGTGCAAGCCGGCGATGCGCGCGATCGGCCGGGTGTCCTACTCGTGGTACCTGTGGCACTGGCCGGTGCTGTTGCTCATGCCGCAGCTGCTGGGCGAGCCCGCGGGGCTGCCGGCCCGGCTGACCGCGACCGCCGTCTCCGCCGGTCTGGCGGTGATCACGCTGCACCTGGTCGAGGACCCCGGCCGGTTCGCCGCCGCCCTGCGCCACTCGGCGAGGGCCAGCCTCGCGGTGGCCGGCGCCGCCAGCGCGGCCGCGGCCTGCGCCTGCGTGCTGTTGCTGGCGTTGACGCCGGTGCCGGCGGGTCACGGGGTGGCGGCCCCGAAGGCCAACATCGTCGCGGTGCCCGCGCCGAACGTCCCCGCCGTCGGCGCGACCGAAGCGGCGCTGCGCCAGGCCGTCGCGCAGGTGCGCGAGGCCGTGGCCGCGACCGCTGCGCTGCGGGCCGTCCCGTCCAACCTGGACCCGCCGCTCGCCAAGGCACCCGCCGACAAGGCGGCCGTCTTCGTCAACGGGTGCGTGCGCTCGTGGCGCGACGTCGGCCAAAGCGAATGCGCGACGGGCGATTTGGCGTCGCCGACGACGGTGGCCCTGGTCGGCGACTCGCACGCCGCCATGTGGGAGCCGGCCTTCGAGCAGGTCGCCGAGCAGCGGCACTGGCGCCTCGAGGCGCTGGCCAAGGTGACCTGCCCGCTGCAGGAACTTCGCATCACCAGCCCGTATCTCGGCCGCGAGTACACGGAATGCGTCCAGTGGCGCGGCCAGATCATGGACCGGCTGAAGGCCGAGCGGCCGCGCCTGATCGTGCTCGACATGAGCCGGCGCTACGGGGCCGATTTCGGTTTCACCTCATACGATCCCGCGTGGATCGACACCCTGGGCCGCACCGTCGAACAGTTGCGCAGCACCGGCGCCGCCGTGCTCGTCCTCGGGCCCGCCCCGGATCCGCACGGCCCCGTGCCCGCCTGCCTGTCGGGTCACCTCGACGACGCGACCGCGTGCGCGCCGGCCCGCTCGGCCGCGCTCGACGAAGACGGCATCGGCGCCGAGCGGGCGGCGACGACCGTCGCCGGCGGGCAGTACGCCGACCTGACCGACCTGTTCTGCGCCGCCGACCGCTGCCCGGTGATCGTCGGCAACACGCTGGTTTTCCGGGACGACAACCACATCACGACCGAATACGCGCGACTGCTGACGCCGGTGATCGGTGCGCTGGCAGACCGCGCCCTGGCGGATGGCTGACGTGTAATGAACTTCTCGCCGCGCACGAACGTCAAATCAGTGAAAGGTGTTTGGAGGTTTTCAAGATGACTCCGCTGCTGCTGATCTGCATTGCGGCCATCGCGCCCGTCGCGGGCGTCGGCCTGATGCAGTTGCAAACGCGCCTGGAACAATGGGATTACGAGCGCCACGCGGAAGACTAGCCTAAAGCCTTGCGCGCCTAGGGCTTTGGCCGCTCATCCAGACATCACCGAGACAGCTGCATGCCGATCAGCGGCGCGATCTTGTCCGCCAGATACTGATGCCCCGCGTCGTTGGGGTGCACGCCGTCGGGGCCGATCAGGTCCGGCCTGTCGACGAACCAGCGATCGCCGATCGGATCGACGAACGTCGCCCCCGCGGCCCGCGCCGCGCCGTTGAGAACGTCGCGAATCTCCAGGACCGAATCGGGCACGTCGGCGGTCGGCCACGGCGGCCCGATCACCAGCAGCCGGGCGGACGGCGACCGCAGCCGCGCGAGACCGAAGGTGTCACGCACCCTGGCGGCCAGCAGTTCCGGGTCCTCGGGGTGGAAGCCCTGGTCGTTTCGGGACCCGAAGAACACTACCAACGCATCCTCGGGCTTGACCGCCCTGCCGGTCAGGTCCTCGAAGACGCTGCCGTGGTCACCGGTCACGCCGTAGCCGGCCCGGCCTTCGGCCGCCACGTCGGGCACCACCCGCACGCCGCGCTGGGACAGCGTGTGCCAGGCCAGGGCGGTCCACGATTTCGGGCCGAGGCCGCCCTCGTCGGTCCCGGTGGTGTAGGAGTCGCCGATCACGGCCACGTGGTTCAGCCGGGAATCCAGGGTCAGGGTTTGGTAGGCCCGGACCCGCGCCGGGTCCGCAACGACGACGCCCGCCGCCAGGGCGAGGCCGAGTATGAGCGTGACCAGGCGACTCACCGCTACCTCCCCCCGAAAGCTGCATCGTCGTGCGCCGCGTCCAAATCAACGGAATCGTACGAGTAAACGGCGCGAACCGGGCCTCAATCCGCGCAATGGCGGCCGGCCGCTATCGCCATGGTATCGACGGTTCCGTGCGCGACCCGATTCACTCGCCGAGGTAAATCTCACACCGCGCGGGCCGAAATCGCTTCCCGCGCATCCTCGATGGGGCGAACGTTGGCGCTGGCCGGCACGCGTTCGTCGGGCTCGGGTTTCGCGCTCGCGGGCCGGACGTCGACCATCCGGCGCATCCAGCGGCGCGCGGGCTCTTCGACGAAGTGATACAGCAGGATTGACATGCCCACGGCGATCGCGAGCAGGCCGGCGACGTTCCATTTCCACGGGTTGTCCTGCGGCGTGAGCTCGAACTGTTCGACCGCCCATCCCCAGCCGGTGTGCACCAGCTCATGGACCATGTACAGGCAGAACGAGATCTGCCCGCCATACACCATGATCCGGGTGGACAGCATCCGCGGCAGGCCACCCACGCCGATCGCCAGCGCGATCACCAGCGGAACGAACAGCATGTCGACCACCCCGCCGCTGTCGTTCTCCACGACCCCGGCGATCGGGTGCGCGCTGAACCAGTACAGGACGCCCACCATTGCCGCCAGCAAAAGCAGGGACACGTACCCGGCGACGCGGCGGCCGCGATCCGTCAGCCGCAACCTGCGCACGGCGGCGCAGGCCAGGGCGCCGGCGACGAACTGGGTCACGATTCGCGGCAGCCAGCTCCACGGTGTGTAGAAGTGGCCACTGGCCAGCAGCATCACCACCGGCGGCAGCGACGCGGCGAAGGCCAGCACCATCAGGCTGCGCGCCCTCGTCGCCTGCTTCATCCGCAGGATCACCAACACGAGCACGCCGAAGAGCAAGTAGGCCAGCCATTCCGCGCTGATCGACCAGGCCGGCCCGTCCCAGCTGGAGTCGTCGAAGAACGGCGTGAACCACAGCTGGACCAGCAGGATCTGGCGCACGTAGCTGATCGCGGTGAGCTGGCCGGCGTCGGGCGACGGCACGTGCCCGACGTGCAGGGTGAAGATCACCCACAGGGCGGCCAGGTGCAACGTGACCAGATACACCGGCCACACGCGGGCCAGCCGCAACCACAGGAAGTGCAGGGTGGCGCGCGTCGACCACGACCGGCCCATGCGGTCGAGGTAGTTCCAGGTCAGCACGAACCCGCTGAGGATGAAGAAGAGGTCGACGCCCTGGGCCCCGCAGTTGAGCACGGGCGCAAGGGCGTCGTGGAGGTCGGGCGACGCGTCGCCCAGCATCGGCCGGAAGTGAAACAGCACAACCCACAGCGCGGCGACGATGCGTAGTCCGGTCAGGGCCTTGATCTCGCCCCTGATCTCTGCGCCGCGCACGTTGCTCTTTCCGCCTGGACTCTTGCTGTTTCGTATCCCTGGTTACCGGCTGACCGGGCGATGATTGAGCCCCCCGACCGACAACCGGCAGCCATGGAAGCGTAACAGCGCGAGCGCGCCGATCGCGTGATGGGCCGTGGCGTGGCACGGGTGTCGACGGGCGCCACGCGTCGCCTCGCGCAAGCCGTCGGCGTCGCTTTCGCCCAGGCCAACCCCCCCGAAAGTGGCTTCTTAGCAAAGAGTTAGGAGCGGCTGTCGGTCTCCTTATATTTGGCGGGCACCTTTAGAGAACAGGACTCGGCGAAGGGGCGCTCATGACGATCACCAATGTCGCGACGCGGCACGGTTACGGCACCTTCGAGTGCGGCCGCGCCCAGATTCGCGCCCACTGCCGTCACCTGGCGACCGTGGTGACCGTTCGCGGCGACGTCGACGCCGACAACGTCGACCGGGTCAGCGAATACCTTTGGCGATTCACCCTCGGGAGCAACCCGGTGGTGCTCGACCTGACCGACGTGAGCCACATTGCCGCGTCCGGCATCTCGCTGGTGCACCGGCTCGACGAGGACTGCCGCGCCGCCGGGGTGGAGTGGACGCTCGTCGCGGGCCCCGCGATCACCGGACTGCTGGGCGACCAGGGCGAGTTTCCGATCGCGCGCTCGGTGCACGAGGCGCTGCGCAACCTGGCCGAGGCCATAGTCAGCCGGCGTCAGCTCGTGCTGCCGCTCATCAAGAAGACGGCTTAGTTTTTCGGGGCCCGTTCCCGGCGCAGCCGCGCGATGCCCAGCACCGCCAGCACCCCCGCGGTCGTCACCAGCACCAGGGCCAGCAACAGCAGCTGTGGGTCGTACACCAACGACGTGGTGAACGGCTGCCCGTCGGCGATGGGCGCGACACGCACCGTGTGACGCGCGTGCACCCAGGCCACCCCCGCGCCCGCGAGCGCCGCGCAGGCCACGACGAGCAAGACCAGGGCCCTGAAGCGGGCGTTCACGACGGCGACCCGTCTTCAAAGTCGTCGGCGACGTCGGACCCGGCGGGTTCCACCCGCTCCTGAACCAGCGGGGTCAGCGCCGCCCGGAGGTGCCGATGGCGGCGCGCCCAGGCCTGGGCGGTGCGATCGTTGGTGAGCTTGAGCCCGATCCCGATCCGGCCGCGCGGCACCCCCACCAATTCGCCGAGAGCCCGCGCGGACTGCCACTTCGCCAGCTCCTTGCCGGAGGCCTGGTGGTGCTCGGGAGCCGGATAGACCCTGACGATTTCGCGCACCAGGATGGTTTCGGTGCCCTGCCGCAAGGCGTCCTCGGTGAGCTCGACGGAGACGTGGATCCGCGCCGCCTTCACCTGCAACCCCACGAACGCCGACACCACCACCAGGAAGATCGCCGGAACGACCAGCGACACCTTGGCACCGCTCCAGATCTCGATCAGCACCATGGCGCCGGCCGACGCCGGGCCCAACGCCACCCACCACCAGCTCGCGCCGGGCTCGTAGAACAGCGGCCGTGCTTCTGTCATGAGAGCCACCCTGCCGCGTCCACGGCCCAATAGGTGAGCACGATATCGGCGCCGGCGCGCCGGATGCTCGTCAACGACTCCAGCGCGGCGGCGCGTTCGTCGATCCAGCCGTTGGCGGCCGCGGCGCAAATCATCGCGTATTCCCCCGAGACCTGGTAGGCGGCCACCGGCACCGGCGAAATCGAGGCCGCCGCGGACACCACATCCAGGTAACCCATCGCGGGCTTGACCATCAGGATGTCGGCGCCCTCCTCGAGGTCCAGCCGGATCTCGCGCAGCGCCTCGCGGAAGTTCCCCGGCTCCTGCTGGTAGGTGCGCCGGTCCCCGGACAGGCTGGAGCTCACCGCTTCGCGGAACGGGCCGTAGAACGCCGAGGCGAACTTCGCCGCGTACGCCAGGATCACCACATCGGTGTAGCCCGCGGCGTCCAGGCCGTCGCGGATCGCGGCCACCTGGCCGTCCATCATCCCGCTCGGCCCGACCACGTGGGCGCCCGATTCCGCTTGTGCCACAGCCAGTTTGACGTAGCGGGCCAGCGTCGCGTCGTTGTCCACCCGGCCCCTGGCGTCCAGGACACCGCAATGCCCGTGATCGGTGAACTCGTCCAGGCAGGTGTCGGCCATCAGCACCGTGGCGTCGCCGAGATCCTTGGCCAGGTCGCGCAGCGCGAGGTTGAGGATCCCGTCGGGATCGGTGCCGGCCGAGCCGGTCGGGTCCTTGTCCTGCTCGCGGGGCACGCCGAACAACATCAGCCCGCCCACCCCCGCGGCGACGGCTTCTTCCGCGGCCGCCCGCAGCGAATCCCGGCTGTGCTGAACCACATTCGGCATCGACGCGATGGGCCGCGGTCCGTCGATTCCGTCGGCGACGAACATTGGCAGCACCAAATGCCTTGGCTCCAGGGACGTTTGCGCCACCAGGCGGCGCAACGCGGGGGTCGAGCGGAGCCGGCGCGGCCGCTGCCGCGGGTAGGCCATGGGGCTAGCGCCTGCGGCTCTTCTTACGCGGCGGAGGCAGCGCACCCTCGGCGCGCAGCCGCGCGGCGTGTTCGGCCAGCGCGTCGACCAGGGGGCCGACCGCGGCGGTGTCGGGCTGGACGTCCACCCGCAGGCCGAACTCGGCCGCGGTCTCGGCGGTCTTGGGGCCGATGCAGGCGATGATCGTCCGCGCGTGCGGCTTGCCGGCGATGCCGACCAGGTTGCGCACCGTCGAGCTGGACGTGAAGCACACCGCGTCGAAGCCGCCCGTCTTGATCATTTCGCGGGTGGCCGCCGGCGGCGGCGCCGCGCGAACCGTGCGGTACGCGGTCACGTCCTCGATCTCCCAGCCGCGCTCGCGCAGCCCCTCGGCCAGTGTCTCGGTGGCGATGTCGGCCCGCGGCAGCAGGACGCGGTTCACCGGGTCGAAAATGCTGTCGTAGGGCGGGAAGTCGTCGAGCAGACCGAGCGAGGACTGCTCGCCGGCCGGCACCAGCTCGGGGCTGATCCCGAAGGCGCGGACCCGGTCGGCCGTGGACTCGCCGACGCAGGCGATCTTCACCCCGGAGAACGCGCGGGCGTCCAAGCCGAACTCGCCGAACTTCTCCCACACCGCGCGCACCGCGTTGGTGGAGGTGAACACCACCCATTGGAAGCGGCCGTCGACCAGGCCCTTGACGGCCCGTTCCATCTGGGCCGGGCTGCGCGGCGGCTCGACGGCGATGGTCGGCACCTCGATCGGCAGCGCTCCGTAGGAGGTCAGCCGCTCGCTCATCTCGCCCGCCTGGTCCTTGGTGCGGGGCACGAGCACGGTCCAGCCGTACAGCGCGCGGCTTTCCCACCAGTTCAGCTTCGCCCGGCTGGCCACCGTCTTGCCGATGGTCACCACGAGCGGGCCGGTCATCGGGCCGGCCGGGTCGGTGCCGCCCAGCACCGCCGGATCGGTCAGCCCACCCAGCGTTGTCTCGACCGAACGCTGCTGGCAGGTGGTGCCTTGCGCGGTCACCACGCACGGGGTGGCCTCGGAAAGCTCGTGGTCGATCAGGGCGCGGGCCGCGTCGGCCAGGTGCGACGCCGTGGCCTGCAGGATCAGCGGGCCGGGGGCCGCGGCCAGCGCGTCCCAGTCGACGTGTGGGTCGCGCACGTCGGCGACCGTGTGCGACGAGCCCAGCGGCAGGCCGGCGTAGGTGGGCACGGCGCTGGTGGCGGCCAGGCCGGGCACGATCTCGACGTGCAGGTGGCTGCGCGCGACGGCGTTCACCTCGGTGATCACGGCGTCGAGCGTCAGCGGGTCGCCGGCCACCAGCCGCACCACGTCGACGCCGGAACGGGCCTCGGCCACCAGCGTCTTGGCCACCTCCGTGGGCTCGCCCAGGGCGGGACGCACATCGGGCCCGGCCGAGATCACCGCGGGCGCCGTCTGGTTGGCGTCCCCGTCGGCGGTGCCTTCGGCGGTCGTGACCTCCGGGCCCGCCGGCGCCGGCCCGGAGACCGGCGGCAGGTCCTTGCCGATCAGCGCGAGCACGGGCTCGGGCACGTCGGGGTCGGTGAACACCAGGGCGGCATTGGCCAGCACCGAGGCGGCCCGCGTCGTCAACAATCCCGGGTCGCCCGGGCCGGAGCCCACGAACGTGATGTGGCCCGGTCTCGGCTTACGCCCTCGCGTCGTCATTGTCGCTCCCAAGTGACTCTCTTCAGTTTCCTCGCGCGGGGTCTTGCCGCGCCCCCCCGATGAGCTCTCGCGCGCCCAGCTCGAACAGCTCCGCGGCGACCGAGAGCCCCAGCTCTCGTGCCCGACCGGGAGTGCCGACTCCGGACGCTCGGATCACGTCGGACCCGTCCAGCGCGGCCACACAGCCACGCAACGACAGCTCCTCGAAGACCCGGCCGTCCTCATCGATGGACTCGACCACTTCGGCGATCGCGCCCACCGGTGCGGAGCAACCGGCCTCCAGTTCGGCCAGCAAGGCTCGCTCCGCGGTGACCGCCGCGCGCGTGTCGGCGTCGTCCAACTCCGCCAGCACCGCCGCCAACTCGTCACCGGCGCGGCATTCGACGGCGAGCGCGCCCTGAGCCGGTGCTGGCAACATCTGCACCGGCTCTAGCGTCTCGGTGACATCGCCGAGGCGGCCCAGCCGGGCCAGACCGGCCCGGGCGACCACGATCGCGTCAAGATCACCACTGCTTACCCTGTTCAACCTGGTATCAAGGTTGCCTCGTAGGGGGCGGATTTCCAAACCGAGACCCAATGCTCTAAGCTGTGCGGCCCGCCGCGGCGACGACGTGCCCACCAGCGAACCCGCCGGCAACTCCCCGAGCACCAGGCCGTCGCGGGCGACGAGGGCGTCGCGGGGGTCGTTGCGCGGCGGTATCGCCGCGATGATGAACCTCGGGTCGTCGGCGGTGGGCAAATCCTTGTGCGAGTGCACCGCGGCGTCGACGCGGCCGTCGTCGATGGCCTCCCGCAACGCGGTGGTGAAGGCTCCCACACCCAGGCTCTCGATGGGCGCCGACGACCGGTCCCCCGCGGTCGAGATGGTCACCAGCTCCGCGGGGTGGCCGTTGGCGATCAGGGCGTCCCTGACGACGCCGGCCTGGGTGGTGGCCAACAGGCTGCCCCGGGTGCCTATCCGGATCACGTGCGCCAATCGGCTACTCGGCGGACTGTTTCGGCATGCCGGCGTCGAAACCGCTTGGCATCACGGGCAATTCGCCGGCGGCGACGGCGTCCACAGCGGTCTGGTCGAGTTCGAACAGTTCGCGCAGGGCCTCGGCGTAGCTGTCGCCTCCCGGGGCGCTGGCGAGCTGCTTGATCCGCACCGTCGGCGCGTGCAGCAGCTTGTCCACCACCCGTCGCACGGTGCGCGCCACCTCCTCGCGGTGCGCGCTCTCCAGGCCGGGCAGCCGGTTGTCGAGGCGCAACAGCTCGGCCTCGACGACGTCGGCGGCGCGCTGGCGCAGCGCCGTCACCGTCGGGGTGACCTCGGCCATCCGCTGTCCGGCCAGGTAGGTGGCGACTTCGGCCGCCACGATGTGGCGTGCGGCGTCGACGTCGGAGGCCGCGGCATGCGCCGACGGCTCGTGCTGCACGCGCTCCACGTCCACGACCCAGACCCCGGGCAGCCCGGCCACCGCCGGGTCGACGTCGCGCGGCATGCCCAGATCGCAGATCACCAGGGGGTGGTTGGCCTCGTCCCGGCGGGCGGTGGCCAGCGCGTGGTGCACGTCGGCCAGCGACACCACGGGGCTGACCGCGCCCGTGCAGCTGACCACGACGTCGGCGTCCGCCAGCGCGTCGGGCAGCCGGTCCAGGGTCAGCGCCTCGGCGTGCACCCCCGACTCACGGATCTTGCGGGCCAGCCGCTGCCCCCGGGACGCCGACCGGTTGAGCACCACAACGCGGTCGATGCCGGCCCGGGTGAGGTGCGCGGACGACAGTGCGCCCATCGCCCCGGCGCCGATGACCACGGCGGCCTTGCCCGCCAGCCCGCCGAGCCGCCGTTCGGCCATGGCCAGGGCGACCGACACGACCGAGGCGCCGGCGGCGTCGATGGCGGTTTCGGAATGCACCCGCTTGCCCACCGACAGCGCCCGCTGGGCCAGCTCGTGCAGGACCCGGCCGACGGTGCGGTTGGCCTCGGCGGCGGCATAGGCGCGGCGGACCTGGCCCAGCACCTGCTGCTCGCCGATCACGGCCGAATCCAGGCCGCTGGCCACGGCAAATAGGTGTTCGACGGCGGCCTCGCTGTAGCGCACGTAGGCGTACTTGGTCAGGTCGCCCATCGACATGCCGGAGTGTTCCGACAGCACCTGTCCGACCACCGCCAACCCGCCGTGGAACGCGTCGACGACGGCGTAGACCTCGACCCGGTTGCACGTCGAGAGCACCATCGCCTCGGTCACCAGCGGCGACTGCAACACCCGATCGACGATCTTGACCTGATCGGCTTCGTCGATGCTGAGTTGTTCCAGGACGGAGACCGGCGCACTGCGGTGCGAAACCCCGAAGAGCAGGACGCTCACGGCAGCATCACCTGGCCAGCTCCCTTGCTTCCTCCAGTAACTGAACTGGTGTCCACGGTAAACGTTAATCAGCGGGGCTACCAAATGAATGCCGCGGCTACCGGGCCAGATCGGCCCGCAGGCGCGGCTCGTCCACCTCCCAGTAGCTGTGCTCGAGCCCGTCCAGCAGCACCACCGGCAGGCGGTCGCCGAACTCCGCGCGCAATCCCGGGTCGCCGGCCGACGCCGCGGCGTCGACGTCGGTCGTGGTCAGTTCGAAGCCCAACTCGCCGGCCAGTTCCTCCAACCGTGCGTGCACCCGCCGGCAGAGGGTGCAGCCCTCCCGGGTCAGCAGCTCGACGCGTCGCCGGGTCATGGGCTCCAGTGTGGCAGCGGTCGAGCGTTCCGGGTGAATTGTGGGACCGCCCTGGATTCACTAGCTTGCCGGTATGGGCGCTGAGGGGACGCTCCACGTCGATCCCATGGTGATGCGGGAGTTCGCCGCCTCGGTTGGCGGCGCCGCCGAGCATCTGATGGCTCAGCTGGAGCAGCTCGACGATCAGGTCGGTCAGATGTTGGGCGGCTGGCGCGGCGCGTCGGGGAACGCGTACGGGTCGGCATGGGAGCTATGGCATAAGGGCGCCGGCGAGGTGCACGCGGGCCTGGCGATTTTGGCGCACCTGGTGGGTGAGGCCGGCGGCGCTTACGAGCAGAACGAGGCGAGGGGCGCCCAGGAGATGCGCGGGGTTTACCGTGGCTGAGGCGTTCCGCGTGGATCCCGAAGCGTTGGCCGACGCGGTCCGGCGGATGACCGAGTTTCAGCGCCAGGCCGAAGAGATCCTCGCCGAAATCGATTCGCGGGCAAAGCGTTTGCACGCGGCCTGGACCGGGGAAGGCGCGGCGGCGCACGCCGAGGCCCATCAGCATTGGGCCCGTGGCGAGGCGATGATGCGTGAGGCGCTGGGTCAGCTGCGCGCGGCCGGGGCGACCGCCCACCACAACTACACCGGCGCCATGTCGACGAATCTGGGCATGTGGTCGTGAGCTAATGGCCCCGCTGGCGTGCGACCCGGCGGCTCTCGACAGCGCGGGCGCCGAGGTGGTGACCGCCGGCGAGGGTTTGGGTTCGGTGATCTCGACCCTGACCGCGGCGCTGTCGGGATGCGCCGGGATGGCCGGCGACGATCCCGTTGGCGCAGCGCTCGGCCACAGCTACGACAATTCGGCGGCCAAGCTCATCGAGGCGATGGCGGCCACCCGAAACGGGTTGTGCAGTCTCGGCGACGGGGTGCGGATGTCGGCGCACAATTACTCGCTGGCCGAGGCGATGTCCAACGTCGGCGGCCGTGGCGGGCCACTTCCCACACCGTCGGTGACGGCGCCGGTGTTGGCGGGCTCTGCGCCGTCGGCGGTCGGGGCCGGTACCGCCGCGCCGGCGGGGTGGGGATGGGTGGCCCCCTACATCGGGATGATCTGGCCCACCGGGGATTCGGCGAAGCTGCGCGCCGCGGCCGCCGCCTGGAGCGCCGCGGGTACCCAGTTCGGGCTCGCCGAAATCCTCGGGACGGGCGGTCCGATGACGGCCGTTCGCGCCCAGCAGATCCCGGAAGGCGCGGCCATCGACCGTGCCTTTACGGACGCCTTCAGCAGCACCACCAGCCTCGTGCAGCAGTGTCAGACCATCGCGGCCCAGCTCACCAGCTATGCCGCCAAGGTCGACCGGGTGCACGCCGCGATCCTGGACCTGTTGGCCCGCATCTGCGACCCGCTGACGGGAATCAAAGAGGTCTGGGAATTCCTGACCGACGACGACGAAGACGAAATCCGTAAGATCGCCAACGACATTCGCACGGTCGTTGACAACTTCGGCGCCGAGGCCGAAGCGCTGCAAGCCGAAATCGCCTCCACCCTCGCCGCGGCCACCACGATCGTCACTGATATGGGCCGCCAGGCCGCCCGGGAGTGGGATCAGTTCCTGCACGGCACCGATGTGGGGCGGGCCGTCAACCAAGTCGGGCAGTACGCCAAGGGCGCGTGGTCGGAGGCCGGGGGAATGCTCAAGGGCCTCTGGGACGTCAGCAGCGTCCGCATGATGTTCGACCCGCTTGGCTACGGCAAGGACATGGCCGGCCAGTTCAAGGGCGCCCTGCCGCTGGTCGGCCTGGGCGGCCCACATGCCCCCGCCGTCGGGGATGCGTGGGAACAGCTCGGCAAGAGCATCGTCCACTGGGACGACTGGGACAAGAACCCGGCCGAGGCCGCCGGCAGATCCGTCCTCGACATCGCCACGCTGGCCCTGCCCGGCGGCCCGCTCTCAAAGCTGGGCAAGCTAGGACGCATCTTCAGAGGTGCGAAGCCGCCGCTGCCGGAGCTTCCCAAACCCCCGTCCATCGAACCGCCGAAGCCGCCGGTCGAGCCGCCGCCGGCGCCCAGGCCGCCGGAATCGGGAAGCCCCGCACCCAAGCCGGCGCCCGGGCCCGCCAATGGCCCACTGCCGCACAGCCCGACGGAATCCAAGCCACCGATCGTCGAGAAGCCGCCCGCCGGCGAGCCGCCCAAACCCGTCGCGGTTCCACCTGAGTCGGCGGGTAAGCCGCCGGTGGCCGACCCGGTCGAGCACGCGCCGCTCACACATACGAAACCGCCTGAGCCCGTTCATCTTCCGCTCGGCCCCGCCGATCAAGCGGCCAGGTCCGTACCCAGTCCGGGCCTGCCGTCGGAGCCGGCACCCATGGCGCCGGCCGCCGCGGCACCGCACCCGGCGATGTCCTCCGCCCCCACCGGCGGACTCCCCGCCGAAGCGCCTCCGCCGTTCGGCGGCGCACCCCATGGTGGGGAACCGCCCATTCATCCGCCCGAATCCCACTCGCCCCATGGCGGGAGCCCCCATCCGCCGGGCGAGGGCAACGGCACGCCTCATTTCCCGGATCACGACAGCACGCCACATCGGCCCGGAGACAGCGCACCCGGCGACGAGCACATGCCAGCGGCAGCTGACAGCCCCGGGCCGGTCGACGCGGATCCGGGTCGGCCCGAATTTACGCTGGACAACCCACTTGACCACATGAGCGCGCAGCTCCGAGCGCTCTCCGAACAACATCTGACCGGAAGCGGCGAAACCGTCCTCGGGCCATTTAGCCCTCCTGGCGGCGGCCCGTCGTACATCGACGTCGCGCAGCAGCACGGAGCTAGCTACTTTGATATCGGGGAGGCGTGGAATGCGGCCACTCCGACGGAGCGACTCGCCGCCAACCAGCATGTGCTCGACATAGCCATCGCGAACGGCGACAAGGTCACACTGTCCGTGCCATTCGATATGGTGAAACCAAACACGTTTACGGCAGCTGAAATCAGGTACCTAGAGTTGCGCGGATATCATCAGATAAATGACACGACGTGGATGCCACCCGGTGGAAAGATCGGAAAATGAAAACGCTGCTAGAGTACTTCGTAAGATACTTTGAACTGCTCTATCTCGATTCGCGCTATCATATTACGAATTCCAGCACGAGCGGCGCGGCGTCGATCAACGCATCACTGACGATCACGGGACCGATCCTTATTTGGGATCTCACCAATGACAGAGGCCAATTTCTGCTTAGCGTGGCGCCGAGAGCGCTAGCGACAGCGGATAACTGGTTCACAGTATCACTCATCAAGCAATACTTAAATGGGCAGAATAATATCGACTATTTGTCCGCTGCAGACGAAATCGCGTGGTTTCGAGAAAATAGCCAACCTGTCGAGGAACTGTTCTCCGACGGATCGAAGAGCGAAACCGTGTGCGAGACGCTTCGATCCCTACGCCGCTCCAACGCAGATAGGTACTGGACTCAATGGCGAGAGCAGCAGGGGCTTTCCTAACTTTCAGCACAATCCGAGATGGTCGGGATCAAACACAAGCCGAGCCCGTATCCACCCGTAGCACCGGGTTCATCGCACGCGCTGTCTGGAAGCGCGATGTGATTGACGGTCGCCATGGGCCGACGGTGCAACAAATCTGGCGCCGAAGCCGACGCGGTCATCACGCCCCGCAGCTTGTGGGGCGATAGACGTCGCTCAGGGGCGCACGAGGCATGACCACCCCCGATCGCACCAGCCGGATAGGGTTGGATACCGGGCACCCGCTGGATCACCGAGCGGCACAGCGATCTAGGAGGTTGGGCGATGGCTTCCTCTGAGTCGGGCGGCGAGCACACCGGCCGCGCCGACCTGGATGCGCTGGTCGACAACGCGAGCGCCGAACGCGCACTCGAGGACCTGCAGGCCGCCAACGCCGCCGACGAGGGTCGCCCCCAGCCGCCCATCGACCTGACCGCGGCCGCGTTCTTCGACGTGGACAACACGCTCGTCCAGGGCTCCTCGGCCGTGCATTTCGGCCGCGGGCTGGCCGCCCGCAACTACTTCACCTATCGCGATGTCCTCGGATTCATCTACGCCCAGGCCAAGTTTCAGTGGCTGGGCAAGGAGAACAGCAATGACGTCGCCGCCGGCCGGCGCAAGGCCCTCGCCTTCATCGAAGGCCGCTCCGTCGAGCAGCTGGTCGCCTTGGGCGAGGAGATCTACGACGAGATCATCGCCGACAAGATCTGGCCCGGCACCCGCGAACTGACCCAGATGCACCTCGACGCGGGCCAGCAGGTCTGGCTGATCACCGCGACCCCGTATGAGCTCGCGGCCACCATCGCCCGGCGGCTCGGCCTGACCGGCGCGCTGGGGACCGTCGCCGAATCGGTCGACGGCGTCTTCACCGGCCGGCTGGTCGGCGAGATCCTGCACGGCCCGGGCAAGGCCCACGCCGTGCGCTCGCTCGCGATCCGCGAGGGCCTCAACCTCAAACGCTGCACCGCATACTCGGACAGCTACAACGACGTGCCGATGTTGTCGCTGGTGGGCACGGCGGTGGCGATCAACCCCGATGCCCGCCTGCGGGCCCTCGCGCGCGAAAGGGGCTGGGAGATCCGCGACTTCCGGACCGCTCGCAAGGCGGCCCGGATCGGTGTGCCGTCGGCGCTGGCCCTGGGCGCGGCCGGCGGCGCGCTGGCGGCAGTGGCATCCCGGCGTCAATCGCGCTGATAGGCTGCGCCGCTAGACGTAATCGAGCGGAGAGCAAAGCGGCATGACAGTCCCAGAATCGGCCCAAGGTCTCATCGGCAGCCACTACCGGGCACCGGACTATTTCCAGGTCGGACGGGAGAAGATCCGGGAGTTCGCGCGGTCGATCAAGGACGAGCACCCGTCGCACTTCGACGAGTCCGAGGCCGAGGCCGCCGGATACCCGTCCCTGGTGGCCCCGCTGACCTTCCTGGCGATCGCCGGACGGCGCGTGCAGCTGGAGATCTTCACCAAGTTCAACATTCCGATCAACATCGCCCGGGTTTTCCACCGCGACCAGAAGTTTCACTTCCACCGGCCGATCCTGGCCGGCGACAAGCTCTACTTCGACACGTATCTAGACTCGGTCCTGGAGTCCCACGGCACCGTGCTCGCCGAAATCCGCAGCGAAGTCACAGACGCAGAGGGGAAACCGGTCGTGACTAGCGTCGTTACGATGCTGGGGGAAGCCGCACACCAGGACGCTGGCGCTGAAGAAACCGTCGCCGCGGTCGCATCCATATCAGCCGGAAAGTAGGGTCGATTCCCATGTCACAGGACGAATCGGGTGGCACGCAGCTGAAGCCGCCGGTCGAAGCAGTCCGATCCCACTACGACAAATCCAACGAGTTCTTCAAGCTCTGGCTTGACCCGTCGATGACCTACAGCTGCGCCTACTTCGAAGAGCGTCCCAACATGACGCTGGAAGAGGCGCAGTACGCCAAACGCAAGCTCGCGCTGGACAAGCTCAACCTCGAGCCCGGCATGACGCTGCTCGACATCGGCTGCGGCTGGGGCTCGACGATGCGCCACGCGGTCGCCGAGTACGACGTCAACGTCATCGGGTTGACGCTCAGCGAAAACCAGTACGCCCACGACAAGGCCAAGTTCGAGGAGATGGACAGCCCGCGCCGCAAGGAGGTGCGGATCCAGGGCTGGGAGGAATTCGACGAGCCCGTGGACCGCATCGTGTCGCTCGGCGCTTTCGAGCACTTCGCCGACGGCGCCGGCGACGCCGGGTTCGAGCGCTACGACACCTTTTTCAAGAAGTTCTACAGCCTGACACCCGACGACGGCCGGATGCTGTTGCACACCATCATCGTTCCGAGCGCCGAGGAGGCCAAGGAGCTCGGCCTCAAGGCGCCGATGAGCCTGCTGCGCTTCATCAAGTTCATCCTGACCGAGATCTTCCCGGGCGGCCGGCTGCCGCAGATCCCGCAGATCGACCACTACTCGTCCAACGCGGGCTGGAAGGTCGAGCGCTACCACCGGATCGGTAAGAACTACGTGCCGACGCTGACCACCTGGGCCGACGCGCTCGAGGCGCACAAGGATGAGGCCATCGCCCTGAAGGGGCAGGAGACCTACGACATCTACATGCACTACCTCAGGGGCTGCGCGGACCTGTTCCGTGACCACTACACGGACGTCTGCCAGTTCACGCTCGTCAAGTAAGCGGCGGACCGCCCAACGCCTCGGCGTTGGGCGCTAGCCGAAAAAGATGTTGCGGCGGCCGGCCAGCAGCCGGTACAGCGTCTGCTGGATCGTCTCGCGCACCTGGTCGGTCAGCTCGAAGGTGACCATCGGGTCTTCGGCGTCGGAGGCGGCGTAGTCGTTCGTGTAGATGGGTTCGCCGAACGCGATGCGCCATTTCGACGGCAGCGGCACCAGACCGGCGGGCCCGGCCAGCGGAAACAGCGGGGTGATCGGGAAATAGGGCAGCCCGAACAGCCGCGCCAGCAGCTTGACGTCGGTGAGCATCGGGTAGATCTCTTCGGACCCCACGATCGAGCACGGGATGATCGGCGCCTTGGTGCGCAGCGCCGCCGTCACGAAGCCGCCGCGGCCGAACCGCTGCAACCGGTAGCGGTCCTCGAAGCGCTTGCCCAGGCCCTTGTAGCCCTCCGGGAACACGGCGGTGAGTTCTCCCGCGGCCAGCAGGCGGTGCGCGTCGGTCGTGCAGGCCATGGTGTGGCCAGCCTTGCGCGCGGCCTCGCCGACCACGGGCAGGTCGAACACCATGTCGGCGGCCAGCAGTCGCAGGTCGCGCTCGGCCGGATGTTCGTCGTGCACGGCCACCGACAGCATCAGCCCGTCGAACGGCAACACCCCGGCGTGGTTGGCCACCACCAGCGCGGCGCCCTCGCTGGGCAGGTTCTCGATGCCGCTGACTTCGACCCGGAACCAGGACCGGAAGAAGAACCTCAGCAAAGGCCGAACGATCGCGCTGTTGAAGTGGGGATCGAAGCCGAACTCGTCGACGGTGTAGTCGCCCGTGAACCGCTGCCGCAGGAAGCCGGCGACCGCGGCGACCTTCTGCGCGAGATCGTTGAGCGGCGCCTCGGCCGTGGACGCCGCACCCGCCGCGCGCCGGTGTTCGTCGATTTCGCGGACGACCGCGGCGATTTGTTCGGCGGACGCCCGACCCCGCGGATCGGTGAGCATCGAGGGGTGTTGACGCGACGAGTCCGCCCGCTGATCGGCTCTGCGGCGAGCCGCTACCCGACCCCTATTCGTATGCAGTGGAATGACGTTCGCTCTGGTTTCGCCCGCCACGATACCTACCTGCCCCCACCCCATGGAATTGCATTTCGGCTTCCCCAGCGCTGCGCTAACGCTATGGCGCGACCCTCCAGGGAGCGTACCCGATCAGGGTCGATTATGGGAGTCAGGCCGCGGCCGCGGACGTAGTCGTCGAACGCCTCGGCCGTCGTCCATTTCGGATGGAAGCCGAGCTCCGTGCGCATTCTCGTGGTGTCCATGACGCGCCCGTAACTCAAGTAATTGAATTGATCACGCGTGATTTCGGTATAGCGATTAGCCCGTCTCAGCGAATCCAGCGCCCACACCCCAAAACCGGGTACCGGCACCGGAATTCGGCCGGCCCGGCGGATGGCCTGCGACAGCATGAGGATGCCGTCCGCGCCGATGTTGAACGTGCCCGCCTTGCCCGCCATGGCGGCGCGCTCCAGCGCGCCCAGCGCGTCCTGCTCGTGCAGCAGCTGCAACCGCGCGTCCCGGCCGAACATGGTCGGGACCAGCGGCCCGGCCAGATACCGCGACAGCGTCGTGTCCATCGCCGGCCCGATCATGTTGGCCAGCCGCAAAATCGTCACCGCGATGTCGGGGCGGCGCCGGCCCAAGCCGCGCACGTAACCCTCGATGTCGAGGCTGTCCTTGGCGAACCCGTCGCGGAAGGGCCGCCGACTGCTGCTGTCCTCGGTGAACATCACCGGGTCGTGCGCCGTGGACCCGTACACCTCGGACGTCGACTTGAGCACCACCCGGCGCACCGACGGCGCCTTCTGGCAGGCCGCGAAAAGTTGCATCGCGCCCATCACGTTGATTTCCTTCAGCGCCGCGCTGCCGCCGGCTCGCGGGGCGTAGGACGCCGCGGCGGCGTGCACCACGGTGTCGACGTCGCCGTTGCGAATCACCTTGGCGATGAAGGGATTACGAATATCGGCGCGGACGAACTCGGCGCGCCCCATGCGGCGCAGCATGTCCTTGCTGGGGGCGATCGCGTCCACCGCGATGACCCCTTTGATCAACGGATTCTGGGCGAGCCGCGCGGTCAGGTAGCCGCCCAGAAACCGGCACGCACCGGTAACCAGCACAACTTTGGGGTAGTGCACGGTGCCGCTCGTGCCGGCACCTTCCCCGCTCGACTGATCCACTCAAACAGCCTAACGGGCTGGCGAGACGACGGCGTTAAGGCGGCGTGACGGTCGACTGGGCCGGCTGGCGCTTACTTGCCGAGTTTTCTGCGCTGCACGCGGGTGCGACGCAGCAGCTTGCGGTGCTTCTTCTTCGACATTCGCTTGCGCCGCTTCTTGATTACTGAACCCATGAACTCCGCTATCTGACCGGGGACGTGCTCCTGCTTGACCCGGACACTTTACCCGGCTGTCAGCACCGAACACCAAACCGGCGGCCGCGGCGGGTAGCGGTCAGCCCGCGTCGAAGTATGAAGTCTCCAGCATGTCGTGGACGGCCTTGGCGTGCACGCGGAAGGAACGGCCCACCCGGACCGCCGGCAGCTCGCCGTTGTGCACCAGGCGGTACACCGTCATCTTGGAGACGCGCATCAGCGCTGCCACCTCGGCGACGGTAAGAAACTGCGTCCTGGCCTGCTGGCCATCGCCGGAACCGGAGTCCCGCCCCTTAGCAGCGGAATCTCGCGCCGATGGCCCGTTCGTAGACGTCATCGCAACCCAATCGTGTCAGGCTCGCGCAATGCCAGCGGCTTCCCCTCCGCTGGCACCCACACGTGCATACAAAGAGGAGAATAGCGGGACTAGTGGGGTTAATGGTACTGGTGAGGGACAACTAATCCGGAAATCTCAAATTATTCCGATGTAATTCTTAGCTGCTCAGAGCGCCTTTTCGCGGCCTGGACGGCGGCGTCGACGGCCACCCGCAATCCCCCTCGCTCCAGTTCGCGCAGCGCAGCGGCGGTGGTGCCGCCGGGCGAAGTGACGGTCGCGCGCAGCTGCGCCGCCGACGCGTCCGCCCGCATCCCCGGCGGCTCCCCCTCGACGACGCGCTCGGCATCCATCCGCTCGAGCAGCATCGCCGCCGAGCCGGCCATCGTCTGCGCGGTCAGGTCGGTGGCGACCTGCCGGCTCAGCCCCGCCGCGACGCCGGCGTCCACCAGCGCCTCCACCATCAGGAAGAAATACGCCGGACCCGAGCCGGACAGCGCCGTCACGGCGTCCATCTGCGATTCCGGAACGGTGAGCACCCCGCCGACGGAGTCGAACAGCGCCGACACCCCCTCGAGCTGCGCTTCGGTGACGAAGCGGCCCTTGGCCAGCGCGGTCACCCCCGCGCCCACCAACGCCGCGGCGTTCGGCATCGCCCGGACCACCGGCGTCCCGGCCGGCAGCTTGGATTCGAAGTAGGTGATCGTGATCCCCGCCGCGACGGTGACGAACACCTGCTCGGCGCTATCCGTCTCGGCCGCGCTTGCTGCCCGGGCCAGCTCCCCGAGCACCGTCTCGACGTCGGCCGGCTTCACCGCGACGACGACGAAGGACGCGTTGTCCACCGCGTCGGTGACCGACGCCAAACGCACCGAATAGGTGTCCGCCAGGTACTTGGCGCGCTCGGGCACTCGTTCGGCCACCACCAGGTCCTTGACCTGCCGCCCGGCCCGCAGCAGTCCCGAAAGCAGCGCCTCGCCGATGCTGCCGCCGCCGATGATCGCGATTCTCGCCATGGGAGGAAAGCATTCCAGAACAGCGGGCGCTAGCGAGCGGCAGGGACCAACGCCAGCTGGCGCGCTTGCACCACCAGGCGGCCCAGCTGGTCGACGACGATGTGGTCCTCGTCGAACCAGTCATGCCCGATCTCCACGCAGGTGGCGATGATGCGCAGCCAGCCATCGGCGGGCAGGGCGCGCAGGAACGCGGTCAGCTGGATGGTGGGCGCCCAGCCGGTGCGGTCCACGGCGAACGTCACCGGCGCCGACAGGTCCCCGCACATGAGCGCGAACAGCCCGTCCGGGGCCACGTCGCGGGGCCGGGCCCACATCTGGATCACCGGCGGGTGGCCGTCGCGGGGCCGCATCGTCGACAGCAGCGGCCGCACGTCGCAGCCCTCACCCAGGTGCACCAGGCCGGCCAGCGGGTGGCCGGGGACGATCGGTTCGACGTCGTCGGGCGGCTCGGGTGCCATCAAATCGGCGACCGGGTTCGCCGACAGCAGCGGCGCGTGCGAGCCGTCGGCCGGATAGTGCTCCGGCTGGCCGAGGTTGACCACCGCGTGCACCGCGGTGCGCTCGCCCTGCATGAGCTCGACGTCGACGACGCTGATCCGGCGGCCGCGCTTGCGGAAGGAGGTCACCAGCCGCATGGGCCCCGGATCCGGCGCCCACAGGAAGTTCGCCGACACGGCCACCGGTTGGGGTCCGTCCGGGTCTTCGCCGCACGCGGTCCGGGCGGCGTTGGCGCACAGCGCCAGCATCGCGCCGCCGTGCACCTTGGGCCCGATGGTCCAGTGCTTGTCGAGCTCGCCCTCGTACACGCCGGGGCCGGCCTCCCGCAACGTCATCGCGGTGGTGAATAAGGCGTTCATGTATCTCCTGGGTGATCCTGAAAGTCACCGCATCAGGTGGGTGCGCGCGAATTGCAGCGATTCGGTGAGCATGGCTTCACGCTCGTGCGCCGAACGCGCGCTGGACGTGGACACCTCGAGGATCACGTGCCCGGCGAAGCGGCCGCCGGCCAGCATCTGGCACACCTCGGCGGTCGGTTGGGTGCCGCGCCCGGGCACCAAATGCTCGTCCGCGGGCAGGCCGCTGCCGTCGCACAGGTGCAGATGGGTCAGGCCCTCGCCCATCCGCTGGGCCATGTCCAGCGAATCGGTGCCCGCGGTCGCGGTGTGGGACAGGTCCAGCGTGTAATTCGCGTGGTTGCCGTCCAGCGGGTCGTACGACGGCGCGAACGCCGAGATCGCCGGGCCCGGTCCGCCGCCCCGCCTGCGCATCCGTTCCAGCGACTGGCCGGCCCCGAAGAACCGGTCGGCACGGAACGGAAACATGTTCTCCACGGCCACCTTGACGTCGCTGGACGCCTCCAGGGCGGCCACCTGGTCGCTGAATCCCTCGGCGTAGCGACGCTGCCACCGAAACGGCGGGTGCACGACGACGGTCTGGGCGTCCAGCTGCTCGGCCGCCCGCACGCTGCGGTCCAGCTTGGGGATCGGGTTGGCGCCCCAGACCCGCTGCGAGATCAGCAGGCAGGGCGCGTGCACGGACAGCACCGGCACGCGATAGCGCCGGGACAGCTTCTTGACCGCGCCGATGTCCTGGCTGACCGTTTCGCTCCAGACCATCAGCTCGACGCCGTCGTAACCGAGGCGGTCCGCATACTCGAAGGCGGCCTCGGCCCGCAACGGGTAGACCGAGGCCGTCGATAGGCCAACTTTGATTGCCGGGCGCACTGTCGGTGTGTGGCGCCTAGCCCGACTGCAACGACAGCACCAACGGCCCCAGGGTGATCAGCGCCCCGACCGCGACGGCGATCAGCGTGCTGGCGATGTCCTCGGTCTTGCGGACCACCCGGACCCCCACCACCAGGCCGAGAATGACCAGCACCGAAAGCACCAAGGCCACGATGCTGTTCCAGCGCCACAGCTCGTCGAACGCGACGAACAGCCCGGCCCCGAACGCCACGGCCAGCATCGACTGCAACACGATCAGCGTTCCCCGCCACAGCGACGTCAGCCGGCCGGGCGCCTCGTGTGCGCGCTCGGCCTCGAGGCCGAGGCGGTCTTCGTGCCGTTCCTCTTCGGCCAGCGCATCCGCGCCCCGCTCGGCGCCGCGCCGGCGCGCCACCTCGTCGGCCAGCGTCTGCCCGCCGAACAGCGTGGAATCGGACTGCAGGTAGGAGCGAACGTAGGCGGAATCCTCGGACGTCGGTTCGGCTTCGCGAACCTCGGAGTCCATCACGTCCACCGGGATGTCGGCGTAGTGGTCGACGGGGTCCGGGCTCATGCCCTCGGCGCCGGACCGGCCGGTGCGGTCGTCGGGCACGTCGGCGTGCCGCTGGGGCCGCGGGTAGGCGCTGCGCTCGGGTCCCGTCAGCCGTTGCGGTTGCGTCGGTGACTTCGGCCAGCGCGGCTCGGGTTCGGACCAGTACGGGGATTTGGGCTGTTCCTCGGCGACGTGCTCGGCGGTCGGCTCGGTGACCTGGACCGTTCCATTGGCGCGGGGTTCGGTTTCGTCGTCACGGATGACCGGGATTTCGCCGGTCAGCTCGGCGACGGTGACCGCGTCGCTGTCGCCGCGCCGACGGCGACGACGCCGGGTGACCGACGGTTCGCCAATCGTTCCGTTCCTGGCCAGGAGTTCGGCCACCGAGATCGGCCGAGTGCCAGGGCTCTCGGTCTCGGAGTGTGGTCCGCTCATGATTTGTCGCCCTTCGACCGGTGGGAGTTCCGATCAGCCTTCTGACCTCCAGCATCGCGCACCGAAGTCTCGACAAGTGCACTTCCGTCGGCCTCGCTATCGAGTTTTCGCAAGATGAGACCTTCCCGCAACGCCCACGGGCAGATGTCCACCGCTTCGATCGACAGCACGCGCATACTCGCCTCGGCCACCAGGGCACCCGCCACGATCTGGGGTGCCCGCTCGGCGCTCACTCCTTCCAGTTCAGCCCGGTCAGCGGTCGTCATCCTAGAGATGAAAGATATGAGTTGTCTGAGGCCGTTTGCTGTCAGCGTCCGCTTCACCCGCGGTCCGGCCGCCGACGGCGCGGCCCCGGTGAGCCGCGCCAGCGAGCGGAACGTCTTGGACGTGGCGACCGCGAGATCGGGGGCGCCGGCGTCGAGCACCGTGTCACGGGCGTCGGCGAGCTCGGCGTCCAGCCAGTCCCGCAGCATCGCCACGCGGCGCCGGCCGGGCGGATCGTCCGGCAGCCACTCGCGGGTCAGTCGCCCGGCGCCCAGCGGCAACGACAGCGCGACCTCGGGCTCCTCGTCGACGCCGCTGGACAACTCCAGCGATCCCCCACCGATGTCGAGGTTGATGATTCGCCCGGCGCTCCAGCCGTACCACCGCCGCACCGCCAGGAAGGTCAGCCGCGACTCGTCGACGCCGCGCAGCACCTCGAGCTCGACGCCGGCCTCTTTGCGGACCCGCGACAGCACGTCGTCGGAGTTCTCCGCGTCGCGGACCGCCGAGGTGGCGAAGGCCATCAGCTCCTCGCAGCCGGAGCTGTCGGCGATCTTGGCGAACTCTTCGATCGTCGAGACCAACTTGTCGGCGCCGCGTTTGGTGATCTTTCCCGAGCTGTCAATGGACTCCGAGAGGCGCAGCGTCGCCTTGGTCGAACTCATGGGTGTCGGGTGCCCACCGCGGTGCGCGTCAACCACCAACAGGTGAACTGTGTTGCTGCCCACGTCGAGCACACCTAACCGCACAGAAACAACCTAGTCGGAGTCGTCTCGCGTCGAAGGGCCAGCCAGGCGGAATCGTGGACTAACGTTGGAAAAGTGGCAGATCCGCACCCGCAGCCGGGACAAGAGGTCGAATTGGATTTCGCCCGTGAGTGGGTGGAGTTCTACGACCCGGACAACCCCGAGCACCTGATCGCGGCCGACCTCACCTGGCTGCTGTCGCGTTGGACGTGCGTGTTTGGCACCCCGGCCTGCCGCGGCACGGTCGAGGGCCGCCCGGACGACGGGTGTTGCTCGCACGGCGCGTTCCTGTCCGACGACGACGACCGCGCGCGGCTCGACGACGCGGTCAAGACGCTGACCGACGACGACTGGCAATTTCGCGAAAAAGGCTTGGGCCGCAAGGGTTATCTGGAACTCGACGAGCATGACGGGCAGCCGCAGTACCGCACCCGCAAGCACAAGGACGCGTGCATCTTCCTGAACCGGCCGGGCTTTGCCGGCGGCGCCGGGTGCGCACTGCACACCAAGGCGCTCAAGCTGGGTGTGGCGCCGCTGACCATGAAACCCGACGTCTGCTGGCAGCTGCCCATCCGGCGCAGCCAGGAATGGGTGACCCGGCCGGACGGCACCGAGATCCTCAAAACCTGGGTCACCGAATACGATCGCCGGGGCTGGGGCTCCGGCGGCGCGGACCTGCACTGGTATTGCACCGGCGACCCGGCCGCCCACGTCGGCGCCAAGCAGGTCTGGGAAAGCCTGGCCGACGAGCTCGAAGAGCTGCTCGGCACCAAGGCCTACGCCGAGCTGGCGGCAATGTGCAAGCGCCGCAGCAAGTTAGGGCTCATCGCGGTGCACCCGGCCACCCGGGTCGCCGAGTAGCCCGAGCCGTGGCTCAGGTCTCGTGAGTTTTCCTGTAGGCCAACACCATTCGCAGTGCGCTGGCGTTTAGGTAGCCCTCGACCGCCGCGGCGGCCGCCTCGGCGTCGCGCGCCAGCACCGCGTCGGTGATGGCCCGCAGGTCCGCGACCACCGGGGCGGCGTCGTCATAGGCCGCGGTGAGCTCGTGCTCGCGGCCGCCGAACGCGTGCTCGACCCAGCGATACATCAAGCCCAGCGCGCGGTTGCGGCTGCCGTGGATCAGCACCCGGAAGTAGGCGAGGTCGGCGGCCTGCAGCGCCGCGGGCCCGTCGGCGTCGGCCACCGCCGCCAGCGCGGCGCGCAACGCGTCGGCATCCTCGGGCGTGCCCCGCTCCGCGGCCAACCGCCCGATCAGCGGGCCCAGCGCCGCCCGGATCTCCAGCAGCTCGGCCAGGAACTCGGGGCCGAGTTTGCGCACCAGCGCCTCCACGACCGCGGGATGGGTCAGCGCCTCGGGGTCGCGCACCACGTTGCCGCTGCCGTGCCGGGCCTCGATGAGCCCCATCTGCTGCAAGCGGGCCAGCCCCAGGCGCAGCGACGTGCGGTTCACGTTGAGCTGCTCGGCCAGCTCCCGCTCGGGCGGCAGCGTGGACCCGGGCGGGAAGGCGCCGTCGAGGATGGCGTCGGCGATCGACGCGGCGATCTGTTCATCGACCCGCTGTCGATCCGGCGGCTGCAGCGCACTTGACTGGTTCATTGGCTCAACCAATATAGTGGACCAACCGGGTGCGAGGGATCAAGCGCGCGCCCGCGTCCCGATCGGAGGTGAGCCACATGGACGACGAGATGCGATCGGCCGCGGCCCCGCGCTGGCGGGGCAAGGCCGGCCGCGTGGAAGTCTGGTACGCCACCCTGTCGGATCCCGTGACGCGCGCCGGCCTGTGGATCCACTGCGAGACGGTGGCGCCGCTGCACGCGGCGGACGCGCCCTACGCGCACGGCTGGGCGACGTGGTTCGCGCCCGACGGTCCGCCGCGCACCGAGCGGTTCGGCCCCGAACCCGCCGCGCCGGCGGCGGGCGCGGCCTGGTTCGACGCGGCCGGCGTGCGCGCGGCCCCGGAACAGCTGGCCGGCAGCGCGGGGTCCCTGGCGTGGAACCTGTCCTGGAAGGACGCCGGCGCGCCGCTGTGGACGTTCCCCCGCGCGGCGTGGGAGCGCGAGTTGTTGCCGGGCGCCCAGGTGGTCCTCGCGCCCACCGCCGAGTTCGCCGGCTCATTGACCGTCGCGGACGCCGCGGTCCACGTCGACGGCTGGCGCGGCGGCGTCGCCCACATCTACGGGCACGGCAACGCCCGGCGCTGGGGATGGATCCACGCCGACCTCGGCGATGGCGACGTGGTGGAGGCGGTCACCGCGGTGTCCCACAAACCGGGGCTGCGCCGCCTCGCGCCGATGGCGTTCGTCCGCTTCCGTATCGACGGAAAGGATTGGCCCGCAAGCCCTTTGCCGTCGCTTCGGATGCGCACGACGCTGGGTGTGCGGCACTGGCAGCTGGAAGGGCGAATCGGCGGTCGCCGGGTGCTCATCCGCGTCGACCAACCACCGGAGCGGTGCGTGAGCCTGGGATACACCGATCCCGACGGCGGCCGCGCGGTGTGCACCAATACCGAGCAGGCCGACATCCACATCGAAGTCGACGACCGGCACTGGTCGGTGCTGGGAACCGGGCACGCCGAGGTTGGGCTGCGCGGCGCCGACGCACCCGAGATCAACGAAAGGATCCCGACGTGAGTTTTGCTCTCGACCCGCCCCTGCTCTTTGCCGCCGGAGTGCTCATCGAGCGGCGCGTACCCTCGGACCGCCGCGATCTGGCCGAGGCCGCCACGCTCGGGGTTTTCTTCGGCGGCTCGTTCGGGCTCTACAACAACGTGCCCGGCCTCGGAGTGCTGTGGCGGCCCTTCCGCGCCCAGAACGGGCGCGACTTCATGTGGAACAGCGGGGTTTTCGGCGTCGATACCGCGCGGGCGGGTTGGCCGCTGCACGCGGCGGCGGGCGCCATCTTCGCCACCTATCCGTTCTTCATCAAGCTGGGGCGCCGGCTCGGGCGCCTCATATGAGCCGTCTCGCCGCGTCGTTCGGTGCCGCGCTGCTCCCCGAGGAGTGCGGCGGCCCGGCACCGGCGCAGCTCGCCGGTCGCGTCGACCGCTACCTGAACCGGCTGCCCCCGACCTCGCGGTGGGCGGTGCGGGCCGGGCTGCTCTCGGTCGCCGCGGCCAGCTACCTGACCAGCGGCCGCCCACTGTCGCGGCTCGACGCGGGCCAGCGGGACCGGGTGCTGCGGCGGGTCGCGGCGCTCGGCCCCGACGCCGGTGCCGCCATCGAGGCGATGAAGGCGGTCGTGTTGCTCGCCAACGGCGCCGAAACCTATGCGCCCGAGCTGCTTTCGCGCGCCCAACGACACGACATCGCGCGTCCCGATGCGCCCTTGAACATCACCCCCTCGACCGAGAGCCGCTCCGTCGTCGCCGCCGACGCCGTCGTCGTGGGGTCCGGCGCCGGCGGCGCGATGGCGGCGCGCACCCTGGCGCGGGCCGGGTTCGACACCGTCGTGCTCGAGGAGGGCCGCCGCTGGACCGTCGAGGAATTCCGCAGCACCCACCCGATCGACCGCTACGCCGGCCTGTACCGGGGCGCGGGCGCCACCGTCGCACTGGGCCGCCCGTCGGTGGTGCTGCCAATCGGTCGAGCGGTCGGCGGCACCACGGTGGTGAACTCCGGCACCTGCTACCGCCCGCCGGCCGGCGTGGTGCGGCGCTGGCGCGACCACTTCGGCCTTGCCCTGGCCGATCCGGACCGGCTGGCCGAGCGACTCGACGACATCGAGCGCACCCTGCGGGTGGCGCCGGTGCCGCTGGACATCATGGGCCGCAACGGTCGGCTGCTGCTGGACGCCGCCGCGACGCTGGGCTGGCGGGCGGCGCCGATCCCGCGCAACGCGCCCGGCTGCGAAGGCTGTTGCCAGTGCGCGATCGGCTGCCCACGCAACGCCAAATTCGGCGTGCACCTCAACGCGTTGCCGCAGGCGTGCGCGGCGGGGGCGCGGATCATCTCCGAGGCCCGCGTCGAGCGGGTGCTGCACCGGCATGGGCGCGCCCGCGGGGTGCGCGCCCGCCGGCCCGACGGCACCGCGCTCGACGTCCTGGCGGACACCGTGATCGTCGCCGCCGGCGCCACCGAGACGCCGGAGCTGTTGCGGCGCAGCGGTTTTGACGCGCACCCCCGGCTCGGGAGAAACCTCGCGCTGCATCCGGCGATGATGCTGGCCGGGCGTTTCGACGACGACGTCGTCGCGTGGCACGGGGTGCTGCAAAGCGCGGCGGTCCACGAGTTCCACGAGTCCCATGGCGTGCTGATCGAGGCGACCTCCACGCCGCCGGGGATGGGCTCGATGGTCTACCCCGGCTACGGCGCCGAGCTGCTCGGCTGGCTGGACCGCGCGCCGCAGGTCGCGACGTTCGGCGCCATGGTGGCCGATCGGGGCGTCGGCTCGGTGTCCTCGGTGCGCGGCGACACGCTGGTGCGCTACAACCTCGCCCGGGCCGACGCCGCCAAGCTGATGGTCGCGATCGAGGCGATGGGCCGGCTGCTGTTCGAGGCGGGCGCCGTCGAGGTGCTGACCGGCCTGCCCGCGGCGCCGACGGTGACCTCGCTGCCCGCGCTGCGCGATGCGCTGGGCCGCAGCGACGCGCGAAGCCTGCACCTGGCCGCCTTTCACCCCACGGGCACCGCGGCCGCGGGCGCCGACGAGCAGCTGTGCCCGGTCGACGAAACCGGGCTGCTGCGCGGCGTCGACGGCGTGTGGGTCGCCGACGCGTCGATCCTGCCCAGCTGCCCGGAGGTGAACCCGCAGCTGTCGATCATGGCACTGGCGCTGGGCGTCGCCGACGAGGTGGTCGGCGCGCGCGCCAGCTGAGTGTGAATCCTGGGCGCCATGTGTGCACAATCCCGGCCCGGGCTTCACACTCAAAAGCCGTCAATGCACACTCGGTGAATGCCGATCCCCGACTTCATCGTCGAGCTTCGACGCGCCATTGGCAACGCACCGCTGTGGCTGCCCGGCATCACGGCTGTCACGATCCGCGACCGAAAAGTGTTGCTGGTCAAGCGCTCCGATAACGGCGCCTGGACGGCGGTGACGGGGATCGTCGAGCCTGGCGAGAATCCGGCGGACTGCGCGGCCCGCGAAGTGGGCGAAGAAACCGGGGTCAGCGCGCGGGCGACCCGACTCGCGTGGGTGCACGTCACCCGGCCCACCGTGCACGCCAACGGCGACCACGCCCAGTATTTGGATCACGTATTCCGGATGCGGTGGCTTTCCGGCGAGCCGTACGCCGCCGACGACGAGACCACCGAAGCGGCTTGGTTCGACCTCGACGAGCTGCCGCCGATGACGGAGGACATGCGCCGGCGGATCACGCTGAGCGCAAGCGACGACGCCCGAACCGTTTTCGAGGCGAGCGGTTAGCCCTCGAGCTTGTATCCCAACCCGCGCACCGTGACCAGGTGCACCGGGTTGGCCGGGTCGGCCTCGATCTTCGAGCGCAGGCGCTTGACGTGCACGTCGAGCGTCTTGGTGTCGCCGACGTAGTCGGCGCCCCAGACCCGATCGATCAGCTGGCCGCGGGTGAGCACCCGGCCGCTGTTGCGCATCAGGTACTCGAGCAGGTCGAATTCCTTGAGCGGCAACGTAATCGTGTCACCGTTGACGGAGACGACGTGGCGCTCGACGTCCATCCGGACCGGCCCGGATTCCAGCACGCCGTCGCTGATTTCGGAGTCGTCGTCGCCGCCCCGGCGCAGCACCGCGCGGATCCGGGCGATCAGCTCGCGGGCCGAATAGGGTTTCGTCACATAGTCATCCGCGCCCAGCTCGAGGCCGACGACCTTGTCGATCTCGCTGTCGCGCGCGGTCACCATGATCACCGGCACGCTGGAACGGGCGCGCAGCTGCTTGCACACGTCGGTGCCGGACATGCCCGGCAGCATCAGGTCCAGCAGCACGATGTCGGCGCCGCCGCGGTCGAACTCGGCGAGCGCCGCCGGTCCGTCTGTCACCACGGTGGCCTCGAAGCCCTCCTTGCGCAGGAGGAATGCCAGAGGATCGGCCAGCGACTCCTCGTCCTCCACGATCAGCACACTGGTCATCTACTTAGTTCTTCCTCTCGTTGTGACCTGGTGGGCCGCACCTCGCGACCCCGCGGTTGCTCGGGTTCCTCGTCGCCGTCCTTGTAGGCCGGAATCGAAAGCGTGAACGTCGATCCGGTTCCCGGCTTGCTCCACACGCCGATGCTGCCGTTGTGGTTGGCCGCAACGTGTTTGACGATCGCGAGCCCCAGCCCGCTGCCGCCGGTGGCCCGTGAACGCGCCTTGTCCCCGCGGAAGAACCGCTCGAAGACGCGTTCCTGGTCCTCCAGCGCGATCCCGATTCCGCGGTCGGTCACGGCGATCTCGATGTTGTCGCCGCGGCGCCGACGGCTGATCGACACCGGCGAGCCCGGCGGCGAATAGGCGATCGCGTTCGACACCAGGTTGGCCAGCGCGGTCACCAGCAGCGTTTCGTCGCCCAGCACCCGCAGGCCGCTGGGCGCGTCGGTGCGCACCTCGATGTCGGCGTTCTCGGCCGCCACCTTGTGACGTGAGATCGCCTCGGAGACAACGGTATCCACCTCGACGTCGGTGACGTTGGGCAACGGGTCGGCCCCCTGCAGCCGGGACAGCTCAATCAGCTCGGCGACCATGTCCCCCAGCCGGTTGGCTTCCACGAGCACCTTTTCGGCGAACCGGCGAACGGTTTCGGAGTCGTCCGAGGAGGCCAGCAGGGCCTCGGCGAGCAGCGCCATGGCACCCACCGGGGTCTTGAGCTCGTGGCTGACGTTGGCCACGAAATCACGCCTGGTCGCCTCCATCCGGGCGTAGTCGGACTGGTCGTGCACGAATACCACCGCGAACCGGCGGTCCTCTTCGCTCAGCAACCGCGCCTGCCCGTGCACCGACAGCCCGGAGCGGCCCGCGGAGCGCTTGGCCGGCCGCAGGTCGAACTCCACGTCGACGCCGGTGAGCGCCTGCTGCGCGGCTTGCCAGGCCTGGTCGTCGAGCTGCCGATCCCGCACCAGGCCCAATTCCCTGGCCCGGTCGTTGAGATAGACGACGTCGCGATGCGAGTCCACCACCGCGGCTCCCAGCGGCATCAGCGCGACGATGCGTTGCAGCATCTGCGCGACGGTGATGCCCGTCCATTCGGTGGAGGATTGCTGACGGCGCTCGACCGCCCGCGGCGCCAGCCGGACCCCGGCCGCGACTCCCGCGGCCAGTGCCAGCACTGACAAGACCCCGGCCAGCAACAGCGCCGAGAACACAGTCACAACAAAATCCTACAAATTTGGTGAACGCCGCCCTAGCGGAGCGCGGCCAAAATCGGACAAGTCACACCCTACGCAACAGGTGTTCCGCTCCCGTTTACGCGATGTTTGGCAAACAGGCCTTTAAAAGGCGCTGGTGGAGCCCTGTCGAGCTCAGGCGCGGCCCTGGCTGGCAACGGCGGCGGCACCCGCCGCGGCCGCCTCCGGATCCAGGTAGGTCCCGCCCGGCAGCACCGGCCGCATGTCGGCGTCCAGGTCGTAGCGCAGGGGAATTCCGGTCGGGATGTTCAGCCCGACGATCTCTTCGTCGGACATTCCGTCCAGGTATTTGACCAGGGCGCGCAGCGAGTTGCCGTGCGCGACGATCAGCACCGTCTTGCCGGCCCGCAGGTCGGGAACGATGACGTCGGTGAAATACGGCAGGAAGCGGGCCACCACGTCGGCGAGGCATTCGGTCAGCGGGCCGCCCCCGACGTTGGCGTAGCGGGGGTCGGTGTCCTGGCTGAATTTGCTGCCCCGCTCGATCGGGGGCGGCGGCGTGTCGTAGCTGCGCCGCCAGGTCATGAACTGCTCCTCGCCGTAGCGCTCCTTGATCTCGGCCTTGTTCAGGCCCTGCAGGGCGCCGTAGTGGCGTTCGTTGAGGCGCCAGCTGCGCCGCACCGGGATCCACAGCCGGTCGGCGGTGTCCAGCGCCAGGTGCGCGGTGGTGATCGCGCGGCGCAGCAACGACGTGTACAGCACGTCGGGCTCCAGCCCGTGTTCGGTCATCAGCTCGCCGCTGCGCACCGCCTCGGCACGGCCCTTCTCGGTCAGCCCGACGTCGACCCAGCCCGTGAACAGGTTGAGGGCATTCCAGTCGCTCTCGCCGTGGCGAAGCAGCACCAGCGTGGCAGTGTCTCCCATGCCGGAAAGTCTCTCACGCAGCCTTAATCGACGTCCGAGTCGTCGTCGTCGATGAGGTGGGCGAACGCCTGCAGGTTCTTCAGCGACTCCCCGCGCGACACCCGCCACTCCCACTCCTTCTGGATCGACGAGCGAAAACCCAACTCCAGCAACGTATTAAAGTCCGAGTCCACCGCCTCGAGCACCTGGCCGAGCACCCGGTCGATCTCGTCGGCGTCGACCGACGCCAGCGACATGCGGCCCACCAGGTAGATGTCGCCGACGTTGTCCAGCGTGTAGGCGACCCCGTACAGCCGCCGGTTGCGCCGCAGCAGGAAGCGGTACACGCCCTCGTGGTTCTCGTCGGGCTTGCGGCACACGAACGCCTCCACGCGCACCGAGTGCTCGCCGATGCTCAGGATGGTGTTGGTCTTGAGCTTGCGCTCCCCGGGCAGCTCCACCACCAGGCCCGGCAGCCCGCCGTGCGCCCCGGGGAATTCCGAGTAGGTCAGCCCGCTCGCCCGCAGTGTGTGCTCGATCACGGCCTGAACGGTCGTGTTCATGCGTCCACCCCGCGGCGCGTCGTCCAGCGGCGGGGCTTGCGCATCGCCGCCCGGTCGCGGAACCGGCGCTGGCGCAGGGCGGTAAAGTCGCCGATCGCGCGTCGATAGCTGGCCAGCAGCGCGTCGGTGGTGTTGTCCCAGGAGAAGGTGGCCGCGTGCGCGGCGGCCGCGCGGCCCATCGCCTCGGCCCGCGGCGTGGGCAGGCGCAGCAGGCGATCGAGGGCATCCGCCCAGTCACCGACGTCGTGCCCGGCCACCAGGGCGCCGGAGATCCCGTCGCGCACCGCCACCGGCAGGCCGCCGACCGCGGCGGCCACCACCGGGGTGCCGCACGCCTGAGCCTCGACGGCGACCAGGCCGAACGACTCCGAATAACTAGGCACCGCAACAAGATTGGCGGCCTGGAACAGCGTGGCCAGGTCGGTGCGGGCCTGCGGCGGCAGGAACGTCACCCGGTCGGTGATGCCGAGTTCGCCGGCCAGCCGCACCAGGCCGTCCGGGGAGGCCAGGCCGCTGCCCGACGGGCCGCCGGCCACCACGATGCGCACCCCGGGCAGTTTCGCGGCGGCGCGCAGCACGATGTCGGGCGCCTTCAGCGGCTGGATCCGCCCCACGAAGGCCACCACGTCCTGGTCGGGCGGCAGGCCGAGCGCGGCCCGCGCGGCGCGGCGCTCCCCCGGGCGGAATACGTCCAGATCCACCCCGGGGTGGACCACGTCGATGCGCGCCGGGTCGGCGCGATGAATCGAAATCAACTGCTGCGCTTCGTCTTCGGTGTTGACGATCAGCCGGTCCGCCTCGTCGACGACCTGCTGCTCGCCGACCGTGCGCAGCGGCGGCTCGGGCGCGTCCCCGTCGGCCAGGGCGGCGTTTTTCACCGCGGCGAGCGTGTGCGCGGTGTGCACCAGCGGCACCGCCCAGCGGTCCCGGGCCAACCAGCCGACCTGCCCGGACAGCCAGTAGTGGGAGTGCACGATGTCGTAATAACCCGGCTCGTGCGACGCCTCGGCCCGCAGCACCGCGGCCGCGAACGCGCACAGCTGGGTCGGCAGGTCGTACTTGTCCAGGCCCTCGAACGGTCCCGCCACCACGTTGCGGACCAGCACACCGGGCGCCACGTGGGCGACGGGCGGATCGGCCGACGCGGTGGCCCGGGTGAAGATCTCCACCTCGATGCCGCGACGGGCCAGGTGCAGCGCCGTTTGCAGCACGTAGACGTTCATGCCGCCGGCGTCGCCGGTCCCCGGCTGGGCCAGCGGTGAGGTGTGCACCGCCAACACCGCGACGCGGCGCGGGCCATTCAGCCGGAGGACGTCGTCGTGGCGCACTCTTTCATCTTTACAGCACGGGCCGCGCCGGACCCCCAAGGGCGCTGTTCGCGCTAAGCGGACGACTCGTCGGCGGCGACCTCGCGCAGCCGGGAGTCCAGCGCCCCGGCGCGCCGCATCGCGCCCAGCGGATCGGCGTACAACCCGCCCAGCGACACCGTCCCGGCCCCGGCCTCCTGCACCCGGTTACCGAAGGCGGTGACGCGGATATCCCGCGGCGGCAGGACCGAGCTCGCGGCGAACGCCGCCTCCACCTGCTCCATCGCCTCGGGGTATTCGGTGAAGGCCTGCCCGCCAACCACCAACTCGTCGGGGTTGAGCATGTCGCGCAGCAGGGCGACCGCCTCGCCGAGCACCCGGGCCCGGTCCGCCAGCAGCTCCCTGGCCTGCGGATTGCCGGCCCGGGCCACCCGCAGCAGGTCGGTCATCGCGGTCGCGGACCCGTTGAGGCGGGCCGCGGGGGCGACGCCGGGAAGGATCTTCAGCCGGCGCGCGGCGGCCAGGACCGCCTCGTCGCTGACGGTGGACTCCAGCTGTCCGGCGCCGCCGAGCAGCTCGGATTGGGCGGGCAGCGCCGCGATGGTGCCGGGGCCGCTGGTCGGGCAGTGCACCCGTCCGCCGATCACCAGCGCGTAACCCACGGTCTCGCGGGCGTAGACGTACAGGCTGGTCGGCGAGCTCGGCGCGAATCGCCGCAGGCCGAGCAGCAGCTCGGCCCCGGCCATGGCGTCGACGTGCGAGGCCACCGAGACCGGCAGTCCGAGCGCGTCGGCCAGCACGGGGCCCACCGGCGCCTGCCGCCAGCCCAGCCTCGGGTGGTCGACATGGCCAGTGGCGCTGTCGACGGTGCCACCGATCGCCACCCCGACCCAGAGCGCGCGGCGCCGGTGCCAGCGTCGCAGGTACCGGCTGGCGCTCTCGGCCAGCGACGCCAGCGCGGGCCCGGCGGCGCTGAGCGGGGTGGGGGTCTCGACGGTGTCCAGCGTGCGGCCGAACAGGTCGGTCGCCACGATGCTGGTGGTGCGCGCGCCGATGTGGATGCCGAGCGTCACGAACGGTTCGTGGTTGATCTCCACCGGCACCCGTGGGCGTCCGATGGCCCCGGAGACGGCCAGGTCGGCGCGCTCGCGCAGCAGGCCGGCGTCGAGCAGCGCAATGACCTGCCGGTTGACCGTGGCGATGCTCAGCGACGTGACGCCGGCGATGACGTCACGGCCGACCGGCCCGCGCAGCCGGACGGCCCGGAAGACGGACGCCGCGGCCGAGTCGGAGATGTGCAGAGCCGGGGGCAGGATCTGGCGGTGCAACCGCACGGGGCCTTTGCGGCCGGGGGAATGGGTATGGGTGAGAGTGGTCGAGCGCACGATGTTCCTTTGTCCGAGTTCGAATGGCCGGCTTCGGCCACGCCTGAAAGGTCAGGAGCGGCAAAGTGCGCGGCAACAACACGCACTCGCCGCGCAAAGACACGCGGCGGTGTTGTCGAACAGGGCGCTGAGGTGCACCCCGAGAATTTAGCACGTTTATTAGAGTTGTTCCGATGAACGCAGCTGGGGGGCAACGACGGGTCGCGGTGGTCACCGGTGCCAGCTCCGGAATCGGCGAGGCGACCGCCAAAGTCCTTGCCGCCCTTGGCTTTCACGTGGTCGCCGTGGCGCGCCGCGCGGATCGGATCAACGCGCTGGCCGACGAGATCGGCGGGACGGGGATTGTGGCCGACGTCACAGACGGCGCCGCGGTGCAGGCGCTGGCGGACAAGCTCGGCCGGGTCGACGTGTTGGTCAACAACGCCGGTGGCGCTTGGGGCCTCGAACCCGTCGCCGACGCCGACCTCGAGCACTGGCGATGGATGTGGGAGACCAACGTGATGGGCACGCTGCGGGTCACCCGCGCGCTGCTGCCCAAGCTGATCGACTCCGGCGACGGCCTGATCGTCACCGTCACCTCGGTCGCGGCGTTGGAGACCTACGACGGCGGCGCCGGCTACACGGCGGCCAAGCACGCCCAGGGCGCGCTGCACCGAACGCTGCGCGGCGAGCTACTCGGAAAACCGGTGCGGCTCACCGAGATTGCCCCGGGCGCGGTCGAAACCGAGTTCTCGCTGGTCCGTTTCGACGGCGACGAAAAACGCGCGGACGCGGTGTATTCCGGGATGACGCCGCTGACGGCGGCCGACGTCGCCGAGGTGATCGGGTTCGTCGCCTCGCGGCCGTCCCACGTCGACCTGGACCTGATCGTCATGAAGCCGCGCGACCAGGCCAGCGCGACGCGGTTCAACCGCCAGGGCTAGGCGAGGTTGTGGTCGTCGGAGTGGACGTGGGCGTGCCGGACAGCGTCGGGGCGTTCGACGGGGTGACCGGCGCCGTCACCGGAATCTGCGTGGCCGGCGGGTGCGCCGTCGGGGGCGGCAGCGCCGACATCGCCACCCAGGTGTCCCAGTCCACGGCCCAGTCCCAGATGTCGCCGTCGGAGTAGGACAGCTGGATCGAGCTGCCGGTCACCTCGACGGGGTCACCGTAGATCGCGGAGCGGTAGTACTCCTCGGCGTCGGAGGTCGACAGGTTGATGCAGCCGTTGGTGACGTTGCTGTTGCCCTGCGCCCCGGAGCTGGCCGGGTTCGCGTGGATGAACTCGCCGTTGTTGGAGATCCGCACCGCCCAGCGCTCGTGGGCGTTGGTGTAGCCGGCCGCCGGGTTGGACATGTAGAAGTCGGCGTACTTCTCGGTGACCACGTGGATGCCGTTACGCGTGACGTTGCGGGCCTTGTCGGCCTCGCCGTAGCTGCACGGGAAGTCCATGATGACGCCGGCGTCGGTGACGACCTGGATGCGGTGCGAGGACACCTCGGCCTTGACGACCTGCTTCCGGCCGATCTGGATGTGCAGCGAGATGTCGTCGGCGCCGAACGCGCCGTCACCGAACGGCCGCCCGTAGAGCTTGGCGTCGACGTTGACCGTGGTGCCCGCCGGGTAGTACTCGCGGGGCCGCCAGTGCGCGCGCGCCCCCTGCGCCTCGTCGGGCAGCCACGCCCAGCTGCCCTCGACCGGCGGGGTGGTGGTCACGGCGAGCGCCTTCTCGACGGAGGCCTTGTCGCTGATCGGCGCGTCGAACTGGATGATGATCGGCGCGGCGACACCGACGGTCTGGCCGTCGGCCAGCTGGAAGGCCCCGCCGATCTTCTTGCTCGGCGTCACGGTGGTGAACTTGCCGGTCACCGGGACCGCTTTGCCGTTGTGGCCGACGGCCGAACCGCTCCAGGTGTAGGTCGCGTCGTAGCCCAGCGGCTCGGTGGTGGTGTAGACGGTGCGGTCGGAGTTGAAGGACCCGGCGACAACCTTGCCCGACGAGTTCGTCAACGCCACCTTCTGGAACCAGCCGTCGGTCACCTGGACGCTGATCGGCGAGATCGGAACCACGTCGGCGGCGGCGTCCGCCGGCTGGAACTTCAGCTGCGGCGCCGGCGGCTCCTTTTTGTTCTCGGCTTGCTTGGCCGCGGTGCCCGCGCAGGCGGCCAATACGCTGGGGGCGAACACGCCGAGCCCGAGGGCCGCCAGGGCCATACGCCGGTTAACCGGCGGCGGGGAACTGGATGTGCTCACGACATCTAAAGATACCGGGAGAATAGACCCCAACGGCGCCACGACAATTCGACGCCGACGCGCGATAACGCGAGATTAGCCGCTACAGCCTGCAGCCGAGCAGGACAGGCTCCGGTTTCAGTGTGATGCCAAACACAGCATGGACTCCGTCACGCACGGTTCGGGCCAGCGCGATGACGTCCGCCGCGGTGGCCCCACCGCGGTTGGTCAGGGCGAGCGCGTGCTTGGCCGAAAGCCGGCACGGCGCCTCGGGGTCGCCCGCCCCCGGCTGCGGGTAGCCCTTGCCGA
The DNA here is from genome assembly GCF_001673535.1 of Mycobacterium sp. 1081908.1. Taxonomy (GTDB): domain Bacteria; phylum Actinomycetota; class Actinomycetes; order Mycobacteriales; family Mycobacteriaceae; genus Mycobacterium. The sequence continues at coordinate 75,761 of NZ_LZLY01000005.1, forward strand.
AGCCGGCGCGCTCCACCAGCCAGCCCGCCGCCAGCTTGACCCCGTCCGGCGCCGGATAGTGCGGAACCGGCCCCTCGACGGCGCCGGCCAGCCGCTCGTAGGCCTCCGGTGTCACCACGGGGTTGGTGAAGAACGAACCCACGCTCCAGGTGTCGTGGTCGCCCGCGTCGAGCACCATGCCCTTGCGCCCGCGCAGCATCAGCACCGCCCCGCGCACGGCTTCGGGATCGGCGCGCTCGCCGCTGGTGGCGTTCAGCGCGGCCGTCAGCTCGCCGTAGCGCAACGGCGCGCTGCGCCCCGACGGATCCAGCGCGAACTCGACTTCCAGTACCACCCAAGGGATTTCGCGACCCTGCTGGGTGGCCTGCTTGAACACGCTGGTGCGGTACCCGAAGCCGAGCTCGTCGCCCGGCACCCAGCGCACCTCGCCGCTTTCGCGATCCAGCACCCGGACCCGCGTGATGGTGTCGGACACCTCCGCCCCGTAGGCTCCGACGTTCTGCACGGGCGTGGCGCCGGCCGACCCGGGGATGCCGGACAGACACTCCAGCCCGCCCAGGCCGTGCTCGATCGATTTGACCACCACGTCGTCCCACACCGCGCCCGCCTCGGCGCGGACCACGTTGCCGTCCACGGTGATGCCGTCGTTGGCCAGGCGCACCGCGGTCAGATCGGTCAACGTGTCGGCGATGACCAGGTTGGACCCGCCAGCAAACACCAGCACGGGGTTTGGCTGGGCTTCCGAGTCCAACTGACGCAGGACGGCGACCGCCTGCTCGGTGCTGGCGCAGGTGATCAGGCGCCGCGCGATCGGCCCAATCCGCAAGGTGGTCAACGGCGCCAGGGGCGCCGTCTCATCGACACGCGCGCCGGCGAAGAGCGAACCGGCACCGCTCGTTTGCATGGCCCGTAACGGTAGCCTGGCCAGCTATGCCGCATTCATTCGAGTTGTCGGCCGAGTACGAGGAGAGCGTCGAAAGGGTCCATCGCGCTTTCCAGGAGGAGGGGTACTGGAGGGCCCGGCTGGCCGACATTCCCCTCGACGAGGCGAGGCTGGAGTCGATGCGGGTCGGCGGCGAGTCCGGGGATGACGGCACCGTCGAGGTGGTCACGCTGCAGGTGCTCTACAGCCACAACCTGCACGCCGTCGTCAAGCAGCTGCACCGGGGCGACCTGGGCATCCGGCGCACGGAGAGGTGGGGGCCGGTCGTCGACGGCAGGGCCACGGGCTCGATCGTGGCCACCATCCTGGACACGCCGGTGAACGTGTCGGGCACCGGGCAGCTGTCGCCGCTCGCCGACTCCGGCGGCGCCCGGCTGACCTGCCGGATCACCGTCCAGGTGCGGGTCCCGCTCATCGGCGGCAAGGTGGAGAGGCTCATCGGCGCTCAGCTGGACGAGCTGATGAGCCGGGAACAACGCCTGACCGCGGAGTGGATCGCCAACAACGCCTAGGCTGGCGCCCATGCGAATCGCGCTGGCGCAGATCCTCAGTGGCAGCGATCCGGCGGCGAACCTCGAGCTGGTCCGCGAGCACACCTGCCGCGCCGCCGACGCGGGCGCCAGGCTGGTGGCTTTCCCGGAGGCCACCATGTGCCGGTTCGGCGTGCCCCTGGCCCCGATCGCCGAGCCGATCGACGGGCCCTGGGCCGACGGCGTGCGCGGCATCGCAACCGAGGCGGGGATCACCGTGGTCGCGGGCATGTTCACCCCGGCCGGCGACGGACGGGTGAAGAACACGCTGATCGTGGCCGGGCCGGGCGCCCCCAACCGGCCGGACGCCCACTATGACAAGATCCACCTCTACGACGCGTTCGGCTTCACCGAGTCGCGCACCGTCGCACCGGGACACGACCCGGTGGTGGTCGAGGTCGACGACGTTCGGGTGGGACTGAGCGTTTGCTACGACGTCCGCTTCCCCGCGCTCTACACCGAGTTGGCCCGCCGCGGCGCGCAGCTGATCGTCGTCTGCGCGTCGTGGGGCTCGGGGCCGGGCAAGCTCGAGCAGTGGACGCTGCTGGCCCGGGCCCGGGCGCTGGACTCGATGAGCTACGTCGCCGCGGTCGGTCAGGCCGACCCCGGCGACGCCCTGACCAAGTCCGGATCGGGCGCGGGCGCGCCGCTGGGGGTGGGCGGCAGCCTCGTCGCGTCGCCGCTGGGCGAGGTGATCGCCTCCGCCGGCCAGGGCCCGCAGCTCGTGGTCGCCGACATCGACGTCGAGCGGGTCGCCGCGGCCCGGGAGAGCATCGCGGTGCTGCGCAACCTCTCCGACTTTGCTCAGGTGGATAGGGCAGAATCGGTTGGGTGACGAACCCACAGGGCCCACCAGGACCACCGAACGAGGGCCCGTCGACATGGGCCCGTCCCGGCAACCAAGGCCCCTTCGGCCAGCCCCCGACCGAGCGGCCGACCGAACGCATCAGCACCGGAGGCCCGGCGCAGCAGGCGCCGCCGCCGGCCGCTCCCGGTCAGCAGACCGAGCAGTTGGCCGTCCCGCATCAGAACCCGCAGCGCCCCACGTACCCGCCGCCGCCCGTCCCGCCCGCCGGCCCGACGGAGAAGTTGGCCACCCCCGACGAAGAGCCGGCACCGGTGAAGAGAAAACGACGCCTCCTTCGCGACCCGCTGTCCATCGCGCTGATCTGCATCATCGTTTTCGCGCTCCTCATCGCCGCCCTGATCGGGGGCGAGCTGTACGTCCGTCACACGGCGAACTCCAAAGTCGCCCAGGCGGTGGCCTGCGAGGTCAAGGACCAGGCGACCGCGTCGTTCGGCGTGACGCCGCTGATGCTGTGGCAGCAGGCCACGAAGCACTACACCAACATCTCGGTGCAGACGGCCGGCAACAACATCCGCGACGCCAAGGGCATGAAGCTCAACCTCAACATCCGCGACGTCCGGCTGCAGTCGTCCGCCAACTCCAAAGGCACCATCGGCTCACTGGACGCGAGCTTCACCTGGACGAGTGACGGCATCAAGCAGTCGGTGCAGAACGCGATCCCGGTCCTGGGTCCGTTCGTCACCAACAGCGTGACCACTCACCCGGCCGACGGCACCATCGAGCTGAAGGGCATGTTGGACAACATCACGGCCAAGCCGGTGGTGTCCGGCACCGGGCTGCAGCTGCAGATCGTCAGCTTCAACGCGCTGGGCTTCACCATGCCGAAGGAATCGGTGCAGTCGACGCTCGACGACTTCACCGCGCAATTCACCAAGAACTACCCGCTGGGCATTCACGCCGACAGCGTGCAGGTCACCGACACCGGTGTGACAGCCCACTTTTCGACGCAGAACGCCAGCATCCCGAAAGACAACAGCACCGACCCCTGCTTCGCGAACCTCTAGGAATCGCCGCCGAGCCCGTCGAGCACCGCCCGGGTGCCCGAAAGGCCGAGCCGGGTCGCACCGGCATCCAGCATCGCTAGCGCGTCGGCGGCCGTGCGGATGCCGCCGCTGGCCTTGACGCCCAGCCGCCCGCCGACGGTCTCGGCCATCAGCGCGACCGCGCGGACCGACGCCCCGCCCGCCGGGTGAAAGCCGGTCGAGGTCTTGACGAAGTCCGCGCCGGCGTCCTCGGCGGCGCGACACACGTCCGCCAGCGTGCCCGCGCCCGCCCGGCCGAGCAGCACCGCCGACTCCACGATGACTTTGAGCACGGCTCGCGGCACCGCGGCCCGCACCGTTTCGACGTCGGATCGCACGGCGCCGACGTCTCCGGCCAGCGCGGCGCCGACGTCGATGACCATGTCGATCTCGCCGGCACCGGCCTGCGCGGCCAGCGCGGCCTCCTGCGCCTTGACCGCCGGCACGTGCTTGCCCGACGGAAAGCCCGCCACCGCCGCGACCCGGACGCCGGAGCCGGCGGCGTGCGACGCGGCCGGCACCATCGACGGCGAGACGCACACCGCGTAGACACCGAGGTCGGCCGCGTCCGCGACGAGGGCGGCCACGTCGGCGTGGGTGGCCTCGGGTTTGAGCAGGGTGTGGTCGATCAGGGCCGCCAGCTGGGCCCGGGTGGGTTGGCTCGCCAACTAGAACCCCTCTTCCGGCCCGCCGGGGTTGCAGCCGGCGGCGAACATTTCGGCGTCGTCGACCACCGGGCGCCACGGCTCGAGGTTCCAGCTGGTCTTGCCCGGCTGCACGAACTCGGCGAGCTGCCAGTGGCAGACGAACTGCGCGCGCATGCCGGGGGTGTCGGCGTCCGGCGACAGCGCGAGCACCTCCGCCCAAGCCTCGTCGGCCTGGGCCGCGGTGCCCGGCTGTCTCGCGGCGACCCGCCCGGATGGCGTCGGAAAGACCCGCAGGCTCGGCAGGCCCTGCCAGCGCGCCCACTGGGTGTGGTCGACGAAAGGTGGTGAGGGGGTGGCGTCGGCACGGGCGACGGACGCCGGGGCCGGCGGGGCCAGCAGGGCGACCAAGACCGCCGGCGCGGCCAGCAGGGCTTTCATCCCGCTAGCGCGACTTGCCCTGAATCTCAAGGAGTTTCGGCCGCACGTCGACCAGATACACCCCGGCGGCGCAGGCGGCGATCGCCATGCCCAGCACGCCGAACACGAAACTCAAGACCGACGAGAGCGCCACGGCCACACCGAGGATCACCAGCCACACCGGCTTGGTCAGCTTGTCTGCGGCGGTGTAGGCGTCGGTTCGCTGCAGCGCTGCGTGCACGAACGCGTACACGGCCGTCAGCGCGACGGCGATCTGCAGGACGAACATGACGATGCTCACGGCGTGGGTCACGCATCAAGGGTATGCGGGCACCGTCCAAAACGTCGACTCCGAGTTGCCCGGGGACAACTCGGAGTCGCGCGTCTTGCTACTTCTGGGTGACCTTCTTGGCCGAGGCCTTCTTGGCCGGGGCCTTCTTGGCCGGAGCCTTTTTGGCCGGGGCCTTCTTGGCCGGGGCCTTCTTGGCCGACTCGGCCTTCTTCGGCAGGTCGATGCCGACCAGCTTGGCCGCCCGCTCGCCGACCGCGCGGGTCTGCGACGCCACGGTGCCGAGCGCCTCCTGGGTCAGCTCGACGGCCTGGTCGACGTAGCCCTCGGCGCGCGCCGAGGCGTCCTCGAAGGGCCGCTGGCTGCGCAGGCGCTCCAGGGCGGCCTCGCCGCGGTCGACCAGCTCGTTGTAGCGGCTGGTCGCGGCCTCCAGGTAGCCCTCGGCGGCCTTGCGCAGCTCGTCGGAGGTGAAGCGCTCCCGCAGCTCGGTGAACTGCTCGGGCAGGTCCTCCTGAAGCTTCGACAGGCGGGCGCGGCGCTCCTCGACCCGGCTGCGGGTCTCGGTGCGGGTCTCTTCGGCCCGCTCGCGCAGGTTGGCGATCAGGTCGTTGACGGTGGCAAGCGCCAGGTCGGCCGCGCCGAGCGCCGCCAGCAACGGAGCCCGCAAGTCGTCGACGTTCGGGTTTTCAGCCATGGTGTTTCCTTTCATAATTTGTTTCTTATCGGGGTTACTGCGTCTCTGATCTGGAAGAAATGGGCAGGCGGGCACTGGTCAAGACCCGCGGATTGACGTGGCCCGCAACTTGCCGGGGGAACCTCCTGATTGATCGGGTCGGCTGATCGAGTTCGCAGCGTGGGCCAGGCATCCGGACTTGGTGGGCCTGGCGTCAAACCCCTTCCCTGTGGGTAACCAAGCGGCTCGGCATCTATGCGTCACCAAGTCATTGGCGTCACTGGCGCGACTGCGAATGCGTCACTCGTCGCTGTCGGATTCGCTCGGACACTCCTCGAAATTGGATTCGTTCTGCTCGGCGAATGACGCGTAGATGTCGAGCAGGATCTGCTTCTGACGCTCGGTGATCGCCGTGTCGGTGATGATGGCGTCGCGCACCTGGTTCTTGTCGCTGGGCTCGAGAATCCCGGCCCGCACGTAGAGCACCTCGGCGGAAATCCGCAGCGCCTTCGCGATCTGGCTCAGGACGTCGGCGGACGGCTTGCGCAACCCGCGCTCCACCTGGCTCAGGTACGGATTGCTGACGCCGGACCGCTCGGCGAGCTGCCGCACCGAAACTTGCGCGTTCTCACGCAGGTCGCGGATGAAGCTGCCCAGGTCGGAGGCCATATCGGAGGCCGCCGTCGACACCTTGGCGGAGAGCTTCTCCTCCGGTGGCATCGCGTACTCCTCGAGTCGGGTGGCGCCTTACGGGCCCAGACTACGACGCAGTGCTTGCTTTTGCAAGCACTTGTTAGCACCCCTAGAAAAGCAGCTGGGCGACGGCGTAGATGATCAGCCCGGCCAGGGACCCGACCACGGTGCCGTTGATCCGGATGAATTGCAGGTCACGACCCACGTGCAGCTCGATGCGCCGGCTGGCCTCTTCCGCGTCCCAGCGCTCGATGGTTTCGGTGATGATCGCGGTGATTTCCACCCCGTACTCGGCGACCAGGTGCTGGGCCGCGCGCACGATCCAGTTGTCGACCTTGTCGCGCAGGTCGGCGTCGTCGCGCAGCGACTCCCCGATCCGGACCACGGTCTCGGCGATGCGGGTCCGCAGGGTGCTGGAGGGATCGTCGACGCCCTCGAGCACCAGCCTCTTCAGCGTTTTCCACGCCGTCGCCGCGGCGGTGGCGATCTCGTCGCGCGCCATCAGCTGTTCCTTCACCGCGTCGGCGCGCGCGATGGTCTCCGGATCGTTCTGCAGGTCGTCGGCGAACTCGAACAGGAAGCGCGTCGCCGAACGGCGCAACTCGTGGTCGGGGTTGCGGCGCACCTTGTCGGTGAAGTCCATCAACTCGCGGTGGATCCGGTCGCCGACGAGGTGGTCGATGAACCGCGGCGACCAGCTCGGCGAGTCACGCTCGACCACGCGCTGGATCACCTCCCCGGCGTTCAGCGACCACTGGAAGGCCCGGTCGGCCAGCAGCTGGATCAGGGCCTCCTGGCGGTTCTCGGCCAGCAGGGTCGCCAGCACCCGGCCCACCGGCGGGCCCCATTGCGGTTCGGCGATGCGCCGCACGATCATCCGGTCGATCACCTGCTGGACGTCCTCGTCGCGCAGCAGCTCCACCAGCACCCGCAGCACCGTCGCCGTCTCGCTGGCCACCCGCTCGGCGTGGGCGGCCTCCGAGAGCCACTTACCCAGCCGGCTGGGCACCTGGGCGTCGCGCAGCTTCGTCTCGACGACGGGCGGCGACAGGAAGTTCTCCCGCACGAAGGTGCCCAGGCCTTCGCCCAGTTGGTCCTTCTTGCGCTTGATGATCGCGGTGTGCGGAATGGGTATGCCCAGCGGGTGCTTGAACAGCGCCGTGACCGCGAACCAGTCGGCCAGCGCGCCCACCATGCCGGCCTCGGCGGCCGCACCGACGTAGCCGACCCAAGTCGGCGCGCCGGCGTGGGCCTGCGCCCACCGGCAGGCCAGGAACAGGCCCGTGGCGCCGACCAGGAAACTCAGCGCCACGATCTTCATCCGGCGCAGCGCCACCCGCCGCTGGGCGTCCGCCTCCGGATCCGCCCCGGCGAAGGATTCCGCCAGGGAGGCGCGAGCCTGCCCGGCAGCTGCGTCGCCTCCAGGTGAGGCTCGGTGTGCCACCACACCATCATGTCTCGCCGCGGGCAGTTAGTGTTACCGCCCTGCTTGGACGGCCCGCGCACACGCGGCCCATCCGCCAAAAGGCCCCGGGCAAGCCGTAGTATCAGGGGCGTCTGATGAGTGAGAAGCGGCGGCAGTGGCAGAGCGGATCCGGGCTGTGACCGTAAAGACGGATGGTCGCAAGCGGCGCTGGCACCAACACAAGGTGGAGCGCCGAAACGAGTTGGTTGACGGCACGATCGTGGCGATCCGCCAGCGCGGCCGCTTCCTGAGCATGGACGAGATCGCGGCGGAGATCGGGGTCTCCAAGACCGTGCTGTACCGCTATTTCGTCGACAAGAACGACCTGACCACCGCGGTGCTGATGCGCTTCGCGCAGTCGACGCTGATTCCCAACATGGCGGGCGCGCTGACGTCCAACCTGGACGGCTTCGACCTGACCCGCGAGATCATCCGGGTGTATGTCGAGACCGTGGCCGAGGAACCCGAGCCGTATCGCTTCGTGATGGCCAACAGCTCGCCGACCAAGAGCAAGGTCATCGCCGACTCCGAGCGAATCATCGCCCGCATGCTCGCCATGATGCTGCGGCGCCGCATGCAGGAGGCCGGGATGGACACCGGCGGGGTGGAGACGTGGTCCTACATCATGGTCGGCGGCGTGCAGCTGGCCACCCACTCCTGGATCTCCGACCCGCGGATGAGCGCCGACGAGCTGATCGACTACCTGACCATGCTGAGCTGGAGCGCGATCTGCGGGATCGTCGAGGCGGGCGGGTCGCTGGAGAAGTTTCGCGGGCAGCCACACCCCTCGCCGATCCTGCCGCCGCGAGAGCCATGAGTCGGGGGCCACGATGCCTGACGTGAGCGCCGGCTCGCGCCTGAGGTCGTGGGCCTACGCGCTTCGCACCACCAACCCGCCCCCGGACGGGCCGGTCGACGCCGTCACGCGGTGGCTCGTGGTCACCCGGGCGGCGGTGCTGCCGATGACCCTGGTCTCCGGCCTGGTGGCGGCCCTGCTGGCGGTCGGCAAACCCGGGCTGGACTGGCGCTGGCTGGTGCTGGCCGTGCTGGGCATCACGCTGGCGCACACCGCCAACAACCTGATGAATGACCTCTACGACACCCAGGTCGGCACCGACAGCGCCACCTACCCGCGCGCGCTGTACGCCCCGCACCCGGTGCTCTCGGGGCTGATCAGCCGCCGCACGCTCGTCCTGGCCATCCTGGCGGTCAACGTCGCGGATCTGGCCATCCTGGTGACGCTCACGTGGGCGCGCGGCTGGCCGGTGGTGGCCTTCGCGCTGGGCGGGTTCGCGCTCAGCGTCGCCTACACGGCGCCACCGCTGCGGCTGAAGAAGCGCGGCCTCGGCGAACCGGACGTCTTCGTCGTGTGGGGCCCGCTGATGGTGTGCGGAACCTACTACTCCGCGGTGGGCGCGGTCGGCTGGGACGTCGTGGTGGCGTCGCTGCCCTACGGCCTGCTGTGCACCACGGTGCTGATGGGCAAGCACATCGACAAGATCCCCTACGACGAGCCGCTCGGCATCCGGACGCTGCCCGTGCTGCTCGGCGAGTCGCGCGCCCGGGCCGTCACGCTGGGCATGATGGTCGGCTTCTATGCGCTGGTGGCCGTCGCCGTCGCGGTGGGGGCCATGCCGTGGCCCGCGCTGATCGTCGCGTTGGCGCTGCCGCGGCTGGTGAAGGTGTGGCCGTATTTCCGCCGCCCGAGGCCCGACGAGCCGCCGCCGAAGTTTCCGGTGTGGCCGCTGTGGTACGCGGCGCTGGCCTGGGTGCACGTGCGCCAGGCGGGCGCGCTGCTGGTGCTCGGGCTCGCGGCAGGCGCCGTGCTGCGGACCGCTTTGTGACCTACGTGTGACGCAAAGCCGACTTCGGCAATGCGACTTGTGCAGCGTCAACCGCTAGCATGCAGGGAATGCATCGGGGGTGAACCCGGGGCACTTGGTTGCCAGGACGCCCGGAACTCCGAGATACAGAAAGGCCTTACCGATCATGTCTGTGCAGCTCACGCCGCATTTTGGCAACGTGCAAGCGCACTACGATCTGTCCGACGACTTCTTCCGGCTGTTCCTCGACCCGACCCAGACCTATAGCTGCGCCTACTTCGAGCGGGACGACATGACCCTCGAGGAGGCGCAGATCGCCAAGATCGACCTGTCGCTGGGCAAGCTCGGGCTCGAGCCCGGTATGACGCTGCTCGACATCGGCTGCGGTTGGGGCGGCGCCCTGCAGCGGGCGATCGAGAAGTTCGACGTCAACGTGATCGGAATTACGCTGAGCCGCAACCAGTTTGAGTACAGCAAGGCCAGGCTGGCGGCGATCCCGACCGGGCGCAACGTCGAAGTGCGGATGCAGGGCTGGGAAGAGTTCGACGAGCCGGTCGACCGGATCGTCAGCATCGGGGCGTTCGAAGCGTTCAAGGCCGAGCGCTGGCCCGCGTTT
>NZ_LZLY01000006.1 GCF_001673535.1 Mycobacterium sp. 1081908.1
GTTCGAGCTGGCGGCCCGGTTCCGCGACGAAATCGCCGACCTCAAAAAGGAACTGCGCGGGATGGACGCCGCCGGCCTGAAGTGACGCACACCGACACCATCACCGGCAGCTGGCGCGAACTGCTGGGCGCCAAGTACCTGGGGACCTCGGTGGTGCTGGCCGGCGGCGTCGCGCTGTACGCCACCAACGAGTTCCTGACCATCAGCCTGCTGCCAAACACCGTCGCGGAGATCGGCGGCGCCCGCCTCTACGCGTGGGTGACCACCCTGTACCTGGTCGGGTCGGTGGTCGCGGCGACCACGGTCAACCCGATGCTGGTGCGCATCGGGGCGCGCTCGTCGTTCCTGTTGGGGCTGGCCGTGTTCGGCGTCTCCAGCCTGGCGTGCGGGGCGGCCCCCAACATGGAGGTGCTGATCGGGGCGCGCACCCTGCAGGGCGTGGCCGGCGGCCTGCTGGCCGGGCTCGGCTACGCGGTCATCAACGCGGCGCTGCCCCGCTCGCTGTGGACCCGGGCCTCGGCGCTGGTGTCGGCGATGTGGGGGGTCGCGACGGTGGTCGGGCCCGCGACGGGCGGCCTGTTCGCCCAATTCGGGCTATGGCGGTGGGCGTTCGTCGCGATGGCCATTCTGACGGCGCTGATGGCCACGCTGGTGCCGATCGCGCTGCCCGCCGGCCGCGCCGGCGCGACCGCCGATATACCGCCGCTGCGGGTCCCGGTGTGGTCGCTGGTGCTGATCGGCGCGGCGGCCCTGGCGGTCAGCGCCGCCCAGATCCCGCACAACGTCGCGGCGACGGCCGGGCTGCTCGCCGCCGCCGTCGTGCTGATCGCACTGTTCGCCATCGTCGACTGGCGCATGCGCGCGGCGGTGTTGCCGCCCAGCGTGTTTGGGCCCGGGCCCCTGAAGTGGATCTACCTCGCCATGGGCCTGCTGATGATCGGCGCCATGGTCGACACCTACGTGCCGCTGTTCGGGCAGCGGCTGGCTCATATGACGCCGCTTGCGGCCGGATTCCTGGGTGCGGCGCTGGCGGTCGGCTGGACGGTCTCCGAGATCGTCAGCGCGTCCCTGGAGAGCGCGCGGGCGATCGGGCGCGTGATCGTGGCCGCGCCGGTGGTGGTGGCGTCGGGCCTGGCGCTGGGCGCGCTCACCCAGCGCGACAACGCGTCGGCCGGAACGGTCGCCGCCTGGACGCTGGCGTTGCTCGTCGCGGGGATCGGGATTGGGATGGCCTGGCCCCATTTGTCCGTGCGCGCAATGGATTCCGTCGACGACCCGGCCGAAGGCGGCGCGGCGGCAGCGGCGATCAACACGGTGCAGCTGATCTCGGGGGCGTTCGGCGCCGGGGTGGCCGGCGTCGTCGTCAACGCGGCGCAGGGCGGCGACGCAATGGCGGCCCGCTGGTTGTTCGCCGTGTTCACCGCGTTGACGGGGGTGGGCGTCGTCGCCTCGTACCGCGCGGTCCGCGCCCGTCGCTGAGCTCAGTCCGTCACCGGGTGGACTTCACGACCTGCGAGTAGTGGAACTGCCAACGCTCGACGATGCGGAATCCAAGGTAACTCGGGAATCGGTACGCGGGGGCGCGCCCGAAGGCGGTTCCCGGCGGCAGCGACTGTCCGGCTTGGTGATCCGGCAGCGAGGTGTCCCTGTTGGTGATGGTCCAGATGGCAGGGCACTTGTTGATCTTGGCGGTCGTCAGCCACACGGCGACGTGGCCGTCCCACAGCCAGCCGACCCTGGGCCCGTAGGCGCCGCGTTCGACGTCGATCAGGGAACGGAAGGCCGCCGGCCGGGTGGCCAGCAGGGCACGGATCGGCCCGGGCCGCCAGGGCACGGTGTTGTCCACCATCAGGCAGTCCCCGGGCGCGGCGTGCGAGCTGATCAGGTCGGCCACCTGGCTGTAATCCCAACCCTCCTTGGCGTACGGCCAGCGCTGGATGAACAGGTAATTCGGCACCGCGGCCGCGGCGAACGCCAGGACCACCGCCGCGATGGGCCACGGTTTGCGGGCGAGCGTGACGATGCAGACGGCCATGACGACGGACGCCGCCGGCGTGGTGAGGATCAGGTAGCGGGGGAAGTAGATCGGTTCGACGACGGCCGAGTAGATGACGACGAGCGCCGTCGGCAGGACGATCCATGCCGCGCAGACAGCCAGCAGGGCGCGCAGGTCGCCCGCCGGGCCCCGCACGCCCCTCAGCCACGCCACGACCGCCGCGACGACGAGAACCGCCGTGAGGATCGCGAACGGAACGCTGTGGTCGAAGTACTGCCGCAGGACGATGTCGAAGGCGTAGTGCCAGCTGACCGGAAAGATCCAATTCACCTGGTACACCTGGCCATGCGCGAACACGAGGAACGGCGTCATGGCGCCGACGGCAACGGCCGTGGTGACCGCCCACCAAATGACCGGGGACCTGCGGGCCTTCTCCGGCGCCAGCAGCGGCACCAGCACCGCGTACACCAGCACCAACAGGATCAGGTTGACGCTCAGCAGGATCGACAGCATCAGGCCCAGCGCGTAGCCCACCCACAATCGCGGCCGGTTGCGCCGCACGGCGGCGACGAGCAACACCGTCAGCCAGATGGCCGCGGCGGCCGCGAAGGCGTAGGAGCGCGCCTCCATCCCCGCCCAGGTGGTGCGCGGCAAGATGGCGAAGATCGCGCCTGCGCACAGTGCGGTGGCCCGCCCGGGGACGAACCGTCTGGTGAACACCGTTACGCCGGCGGCGGCCGCCCCGACCGCCAGGGCGCTGGGCGCCCGCGACCAGAACTCCGTCGGCGGAAACATCGCGAACCAACCGTGCATGAACAGGTAATACAGCCCGTGAACAGCGTCGATGTGGCCCAGCAGCTTCCACAGCTCGGGCAAAGTCCTGCTCGCCGACGCCGAAATGGTGGCTCCCTCGTCGAACCACAACGACGGCCTGCCGGCCCAGGCCGCGCTGACGGCGACGGCGAACGCGGCGATCGCCCACGGATCGAGCAACCGGCCGCGCGGGCGCGCCGGCGCGGCCTCGTCAGCGACGCCCGAGGCGTCGGAGGCGCGCTGCTCAGCGGTGGACATGGCCATGATGCTTGTCACTGTAAGGCGCGCCAAGTGAACTGGCTCGCGGCCGGCCCGGCGGGGAGGGTAGGGTGCGCGCCCGCGTTTCACCAAAAGCGGGGCCATCCAAGGCTTTCGACGTTAGCCCTGCTCAGTCCGGCTTTTGATCGCACGGCAAATCGGTCGTCGCCGCCGCCCGGCCCCGGCAACGCCGGTAGCGCCACGCCACGCTGAGTCGGAAATCTTTCTCCTTTCCATCCGGCAAACGCGATACTGTCTTGGGTTGGCTGACCAACCGAAACTGGGAGGGTAAATGAGCGCCTATCGAACCGTGGTGGTCGGGACCGACGGCTCGGATTCGTCGTTTCGTGCGGTGGACCGGGCAGCGCAGATCGCGGGGGACGACGCAAAGCTGATCATCGCGTCGGCGTATCTGCCCCAACACGAGGACACCCGGGCCGCCGACGCACTGCGGGACGAAAGCTACAAGGTGTCTGGGACCGCGCCGATCTACGCGATCCTGCAGGACGCCAAGGAGCGGGCGCACAAGGCGGGCGCCAAGAACGTGGAAGACCGCTCGATCGTGGGCGCCCCGGTCGACGCGCTGGTCAAGCTCGCCGAGGACGAAAAAGCCGACCTGTTGGTCGTCGGCAACGTCGGCCTCAGCACGATCGCTGGGCGCCTGCTGGGCTCGGTGCCGGCCAACGTCTCGCGCCGGGCCAAGGTCGACGTGCTGATCGTGCACACGACGTAGCGAGCGTGCATCTCGGGCCTCGAGTGCGTGTCCAGGGCGGCAAAATCGCCGAAATCCCGCCCTCAGCGCACACGGAAGGCCGTCAGTTCACAGTAAGGCCGCTGCAACCGCGCCCTACCAGCCGCGCTCTCGCCATTCGGCCAGATGCGGGCGCTCCGCGCCCAATACGGTGTCGTCGCCGTGGCCGGGGTAGATGACGGTGGAATCCTCGTAGACGTCGAACACCCGGGTGGTGACGTCGTCGAGCAGCTGGGTGAAATCGCCCGGCTGCCACGTCTTGCCGACGCCGCCCGGGAATAGGCAGTCCCCGGTGAACAATTGGGTGACCCCGCCGGTCGCCGGTCCGCCGAGGGCCAGCGCGATCGAGCCGGGAGTGTGGCCGCGCAGGTGGATGACGTCGAAGCTCAGCTCGCCGACCTGGACGGTGTCGCCGCCCGCTAGCAAACGGTCGGGCTTGACCGGTAGCGGCTCGGCGTCGATCTCGTTGGCTGCGGTCGGAGCGCCGGTGGCGTTCGCGACGGCCTCGAGCGCCTGCCAGTGATCGAAGTGCTGATGGCTGGTCACGATCAGCGACACCTTCGGCGCGTACCGGCGGATCAGGTCGATCAGGACGTCGGCGTCGTTGGCCGCGTCGATCAGCAGGGTTTCCCCGGTCGCGGAACACGTGACCAGATACGCGTTGTTGTCCATGGGGCCCACCGACGCCTTTAGAATCGTGGCGCCGGGTAGGGTCCGGCGGGCCGCGGTACCAGGGTCGACGTGTCCGGTGTAGTTGTCGCTTGGCTCAACCGAGACGGTCATAGCGGCCACGTTACTGGTCACCGGTCGCTTGTCGGTATGGGCACATAGCATGGAATGCGCCGTGCGCATCAACGGCCACAACACGTAAAAGATCCACTTGAAAGAAGGCAGCGTGGCTGACCGCCTGATCGTCAAGGGCGCCCGCGAGCACAACCTGCGTGGCGTCGACCTCGACCTGCCGCGCGACTCGTTGATCGTCTTCACTGGCCTGTCCGGATCGGGCAAGTCGTCGCTGGCGTTCGACACCATCTTCGCCGAGGGACAGCGCCGCTACGTCGAGTCGCTGTCGGCCTACGCCCGCCAGTTCCTGGGGCAGATGGACAAACCCGACGTCGACTTCATCGAGGGCCTGTCCCCGGCGGTGTCGATCGACCAGAAGTCGACCAACCGCAACCCGCGGTCGACCGTCGGCACCATCACCGAGGTCTACGACTACCTACGGCTGCTCTACGCCCGCGCGGGCACGCCGCACTGCCCGGTGTGCGGCGAGCGCATCGCCCGGCAGACGCCCCAGCAAATCGTCGACCAGGTGCTGGTGATGCCGGAGGGCACCCGTTTCCAGGTGCTCGCTCCCGTGGTGCGCACCCGCAAGGGCGAGTTCGCCGACCTGTTCGAGAAGCTCAACGCGCAGGGCTACAGCCGGGTCCGGGTCGACGGCGTCGTGCATTCGCTGACGGATCCGCCGAAGTTGAAGAAGCAGGAAAAGCACGACATCGAGGTGGTGGTCGACCGGCTGACCGTCAAGGCCAGCGCTAAGCAGCGGCTCACCGATTCGGTGGAAACTGCGCTGAACCTGGCCGACGGCATCGTGGTGCTCGAGTTCGTCGACCACGAGCACGACGCGCACAACCGCGAGCAGCGGTTCTCCGAGAAGCTGGCCTGCCCCAACGGGCACTCGCTGGCGGTCGACGACCTGGAGCCGCGGTCGTTCTCGTTCAACTCGCCCTACGGCGCCTGCCCGGAGTGCACCGGCCTGGGAATCCGCAAGGAGGTCGACCCCGACCTGGTGGTTCCCGACCCCGAACGCACGCTGGCCGACGGCGCGGTGGCGCCCTGGTCGACGGGCCACACCGCGGAGTACTTCACCCGCATGATGGCCGGGCTCGGCGAGGAGCTGGGCTTCGACGTCGACACCCCATGGCGCAAGCTTCCGGCCAAGGCCCGCAAGGCAATCCTCGAGGGATCCGACCACCAGGTGCACGTGCGGTACCGCAACCGGTATGGGCGGACCCGGTCGTACTACGCCGATTTCGAGGGCGTGCTGGCTTTCCTGCAGCGCAAGATGGCGCAGACCGAGTCCGAGCAGATGAAGGAACGCTACGAGGGCTTCATGCGCGACGTGCCCTGCCCGGTGTGCGAGGGCACCCGGCTCAAGCCGGAGATCCTGGCCGTCACGCTGGCCGCCGGACGGCACGGCAAGAAGTCCATCGCCGAGGTGTCCGAGCTGTCGATCTCGGATTGTTCGGACTTCCTCAACGCGCTCACCCTGGGGGCGCGCGAACACGCAATCGCGGGGCAGGTCCTCAAGGAAATCCAGTCGCGGCTCGGGTTTTTGCTCGACGTCGGCCTGGACTACCTGTCGCTGTCGCGCGCGGCGGCCACGCTGTCCGGCGGTGAGGCGCAACGCATCCGGCTGGCCACCCAGATCGGGTCCGGCCTGGTGGGCGTGCTCTACGTGCTCGATGAGCCGTCCATCGGGCTGCACCAGCGCGACAACCGCCGGCTCATCGAAACCCTCACCCGCCTAAGGGATTTAGGCAACACGCTGATCGTCGTCGAACACGACGAGGACACCATCGCGCACGCCGACTGGATCGTCGACATCGGCCCGAGGGCCGGCGAGCACGGCGGCCAGATCGTGCACAGCGGGACCTACGCCGAGCTGCTGGCCAACAAGGACTCGATCACCGGCGCCTACCTGTCCGGCAAGGAAAAGATCGAGATCCCCGCGATCCGGCGGCCCGTCAACCACAAGCGCCAGCTCACCGTCGTCGGCGCGCGCGAGCACAACCTGCGCGGCATCGACGTGTCCTTCCCGCTCGGCGTGCTGACCGCGGTCACCGGGGTGTCGGGGTCGGGCAAGTCAACCCTCGTCAACGACATCCTGGCCGCGGTCCTGGCCAACCGGCTCAACGGCGCCCGGCAGGTCCCGGGCCGGCACACCCGGGTCACCGGGCTGGACCACCTGGACAAGCTGGTGCGGGTGGACCAGTCGCCGATCGGCCGCACGCCGCGGTCCAATCCGGCCACCTACACCGGGGTGTTCGACAAGATCCGCACCCTGTTCGCGGCCACCACCGAGGCCAAGGTCCGCGGCTACCAACCCGGCCGATTCTCGTTCAACGTCAAGGGCGGTCGCTGCGAGGCGTGCACGGGCGACGGCACCATCAAGATCGAGATGAACTTCCTGCCCGACGTGTACGTGCCGTGCGAGGTCTGCCACGGCGCCCGCTACAACCGGGAAACCCTGGAAGTGCACTACAAGGGCAAGACCATCTCCGAGGTGCTGGACATGTCGATCGAGGAGGCGGCGGAGTTCTTCGAGCCGATCAGCGGCATCCACCGGTATCTGCGCACGCTGGTCGACGTCGGGCTGGGCTATGTCCGGCTCGGCCAGCCCGCGCCGACGCTGTCCGGTGGTGAGGCGCAGCGCGTCAAGCTCGCGGCCGAACTGCAGAAGCGCTCGACCGGTCGCACCATCTACATTCTCGACGAGCCCACGACCGGGCTGCATTTCGACGACATCCGCAAGCTGCTGACCGTCATCAACGGCCTTGTGGACAAGGGCAATACCGTCATCGTCATCGAACACAACCTGGACGTCATCAAGACGTCGGACTGGATCGTCGACATGGGGCCGGAGGGTGGCGCTGAGGGCGGAACCGTTGTCGCCGAAGGCACCCCGGAGGACATCGCCGCGGTGCCGGAAAGCTACACGGGCAAGTTCCTGGCCGACGTCGTCGGGAGCCCCGCACCGCCGCGGCGGTCGAACGGGCGTCGGAAAGTGACGGCCTGAGCGCCGGGTTTCGTCGCGACACTTAAACGTCGTACACGACACGCCGAAAAGCGTTGCAGCCATTTAAGTTTCGCGCAGAGCGGCGGCGCCGGCCTTCGACAGCGGCGAGGGGAAGCGGGGGCTGATCCGCACGCCGTCCAGCCACGAGGTGAGCTCGTCGGCGCGTCGTTGCAGGGCGCGCCGCCCGTCGCGGCCGGGGTCGTCGAGGAGCTGCAGCCGGACGCGGCCGCCGGCGTCCTGATGCCAGCCGCCCACCACGCGCCCGTTCCACCAGGCCGTGGGGCCGGCGTTGCCGTTGCGGTCGAAAACCTGGGCGCGGTGCTCGCCGAGGTACCAATCGCGTTGAAACCAGCCCATTGTGGTGACGTCCAGGCCCGGCAGCAGCGCACACCACGGCGGCGCCTCGGGCTCCGGATCGAGGTCGTCGGGCAGCGCCCAGCCGGCGCCGCTGCCGTGCAGGTCGACTTCCACCGCGCCGACGTCGGCCAGGGCCTGTCGAGCCGCCGTCAGCGTGGTGCCGAACCACCACTTGACGTCGGCGACGGTCGCCGGTCCGAAGGCCGCCAGCCAGCGCCGGGTCAGCTCCGCCCGGGCCTGTCGGTCCGGTGGCGAGTCGCCCAGGTCGCCGAGCCAGTGCGCGGTGGTAGCCCAGCGCGGCCGTGACGTGGTCCAGCCGCCGTCGTTCGGCCCGCGCACGATCTCGCCCCGCGCCGACAGCACCGTCAGCACCCGCGGGCCCAGCGGAACCTCGCCGCCCCAACGCTTTCCGGGCGCGGGGTCGTAGGTTCCGGCCAGCTCGGGGAGCGCGGCCCGCAGTTCGGTGCTGCTGGCCGGGCCGTTGTCACCGAGGTGGCGCACCACCGCGGAGCAGGCCGCGTCGAGCCAGCGGTCGCCGTCGGCGGCCACACCGGCCCTGCGCGCGTCGACGGCCAGCCGGCGGCGTTCGTTGTCGGCGACCCCGTCACTGGCGGCCGCCTGAATCGTCGTCAGGTCCTCGCTCCGCACCAGCCACAGCGTTCGGCGCATCGCGAGATGCCTGACCGCGCAGCGTTTCCGGTACAGCTGCGCCTCGAGGTCCGCCGTCGCGAAACCGGGAACCCGGGCCCACAGCGACAGGTAGGGCGTGGCGGGGTCGGTCGCGTGCAGGCCGAGCAGGCCGCCGATCACCCGGGTTATCGGCGGTGTATCGCCCGCCGCAAGGAAATGCCTGCGCGCCAGGCGGTTACGCCGCTCGTCGACGGTGAACGCACGCACCTCAACGCTCGTCGGAGCGCATCGACTCTCGGATCTGCGCCAGCCGCTCGGCCGCGGCGCGCTGGCGCTCGTCGTATTCCTCCTCGACGGAGCGGCCCTCGGCAGTGTCGGCGTCGAGTTCGGCCGCACCCTCCGCCGTCGCGAACCGGGACTCGATCTTTTCGCGGACGGATTCGAAAGTCGGCACGCCGGCGCTGTCGTACCCGGGGTCGGGCTCGGGGAGTGTCGGTTCGTCGCGCATACCGCCACGCTACTGCGACTGGCGGTCCAGATAGCGCACCATCTGCTCCCAATACACCAGCGTCAGGGCCATCTGCACCGCGGTGGCGAGCGCGGCCGGCGCCGCTCGACGGCGACGGGCGGCGACGACGGCGCCTACTGCGGACGCCGACGTCACGGCGCTGACGAGCATGGCCGCGTCCCGGGGCCGGCGGCTGATCCACAGTTCCTCGCCCAGCATCGCCCGGGTTGACCAGGCGCGTTCGTGCGCCGGCTTGCCGAAGACGACCGGGTTGACCGCGAACCACAGCGCGACCCACGCCGCGTGGCTCCATCGCCGCGTCCACGCGGGCAGCAGCGTCAGCGGGGTGCTTGCCCAGCGCGTCCAGGCGCTCCACGGGTTGCAGTGCCGCGCGAATATGGCGCGCCGCACCCGCGCCACGGTTGGCCGGCCGGTCACGACGTCGAGTCTGCCCGCACGGCCGGGTTTTCGCGAAGAACCGCCCGCGGTTGCTTGCTTAAAGCCGGTCAGTTACCGAAAAATCGACCGACGAAGGAAATCGTGTCTGCTGCGTAATTCGGCGTCGCCGCCGTCGCCGCGGGAGCGCCCCAAACCCCGGAAACCCGCGAAAGCCGGCGCGAAGCGCATGCGATTTACCCAGACGGCGGCAGCAAACCTGCGGGCTGGCGGCCGTGGCCGCACTGGGAATCCACAGGTAGAGGCCCTCAGCGGCGTCCGGTTGAATCATCTGGGTGTGGAGGGGCCTGGCCGCGTTAAGTGAAGGTCATTGCCGCTTGGGAAGCGCCCCAGGCGGGCGCGAGACGCATCGGCCACGCTGGTTCGGGCATGCGAAGCGCTTATCGGGTGGCCGATCCGGGGGGCTATGCCGCGTCGCGCAGCGCAAACTTCCAACTCGTTGCCGATTACTGATCGGTAACGCTAACGCTTTGGCCACGACAAACGATGCTAAAGAGAATAAATACTGCTGGTTATTTGTCGTGGGCACATTTTAGGAAATAATTCGAGACGCGCCGGTGAAATAGTCCGGTTGTCATGGCATAGAAGCGAAGGGATACCTATGGACGCGGCTCAGCTCACGAGTGCTGCGGTTGGCGGCTCGTGGTTGGAAGGCGGGGCGGGCTGGCGCGATGAGGCGACCGGCTGCTGGATCGCCGCGTCGACACCGGAGGCGGAGCCCGATCTCTGGGATCAATACCTCGACGGTGCGTTTCGCAGCTATCGCCGCCACGGGCTGGAATGGGTACTCAACCTCGATGCGGTGCGCGACGGCGCCGACACGACGCTGTTCTTTGCCGCGGTCGATCCAGCGGGCCGGGTGGTGGGCGGTACGCGCGTCGTGGGTCCCCTGCGTGCGCCGGAGGAGTCTCACGCGCTGGAGGAGTGGAGCGGCAGCCCGGGGCGGCCCGTGCTGCGCCATATGATCGCCAACCGGATCCCCTTCGGTGTGGTGGAGGTCAAAAGCGCATGGACCGACTCGCGTGATTACGGCGGCCGGGCGCTGTCCCGGGTGCTGGCCCGCACCGCGCTGCCGATGATGACGCTGTTGGGGGTCCAGTTCGTCATGGCCACGGCGGCGGCGCACGTGTTGGAGCAGTGGCGATCCTCCGGGGGTGTCGTGGCATCTCGGATACCGGCGGCCGCCTATCCCACGGAGGACTACCGCACCAAGGTGATGTGGTGGGAACGCCGCACCATCGCGACGCACGCCGAAGCCGAACAATTCAAGCTGATGTGCGCCGAAAACTCCGAAATTATGTGTCGTATCTCGGCTTAGGAGTCGATCGCCGTGGGTAGGGGGAATCCGTCACGGTAGGTTCCCCTTCTCGCTTCCCTTCCCACGAGCCGAGACCGCTTTCTTCGTTCCAGCCCCTGCATCTTCGCGGGAGGCAGTCGTGTTGGGGGAGAAGTCCATCGGTACGACGCGCCTGGCGAGCAGCGACTCCATTGCTGCGCTGTCCAGCGGGCGGGATAGCAGAAAGCCTTGCGCCCGATAGCATCCCAGGTCGAGCAAGGTCCTAGCTGCGGCCACGGTTTCGACACCAACGCCGGCGATCTCGCGATCGTGCGGTCCACAATGGCCCTAGCGGACGCCTTCGGGCTCAACGCCGTCGCGGAAGGTGTCGAAACCGTGGCCGCAGCTAGGACCTTGCTCGACCTGGGATGCTATCGGGCGCAAGGCTTTCTGCTATCCCG
>NZ_LZLY01000007.1 GCF_001673535.1 Mycobacterium sp. 1081908.1
AGCGCCACAAGGGCATTGGCGACGTTGTAGTGGCCGGGCAGCCGGATGCCGACGCGATGGTGCACGCCCGCGGGGTCCACTGCGGTGAACTCCTGTCCGCCCGCGCCCATCGGCGCCACGTCGACGGCGCGCCAGTCGGCCGCTTCGCCGGTGGCGCTGACGGTCACAGCGTCGCCGGCCCTCATGGCCATCGCGCGCCCGGCGTCGTCGTCGATGCAGACGATGACCCCGCGGGCGCGCAGCGGCGAACCGGGGTCGAACAGCGCTGCCTTGGCCTCGAAGTAGTCGGCCATGGTGCCGTGGAAGTCGAGGTGGTCGCGGGACAGGTTGGTGAACGCGCCCACCGCGAAGCCGGTGCCGTCCACCCGCCCCAGCGCCAGTGCGTGGCTGGACACCTCCATGACCACCGTGTCCACCCCTTGTTCGGCCATCGCCGCGAGCATCGCCTGCAACGCGGGAGCCTCCGGCGTCGTCAGCGCGCTGGGGATGTCGGCGCCGTCGACGCGGATGCCGATGGTCCCGATCAGCCCGGCCGTCCGCCCGCCGGCGCGCAGACCCGACTCGACCAGGTAGGTGGTGGTGGTCTTGCCCGACGTTCCGGTGATCCCGATGACCGTGACCTTCTCCGACGGGTTCCCGTACACGGCGGCGGCCAGGCCGCCGAGCACGCCCCGGGGCGCCGGGTGCACCAAGGTGGGCACCGTCGCGGCCGCGTCGCCCAGCTCGGCGACCCCGGTCGCGTCGGTGAGCACCGCGACCGCCCCGGCGGCGATCGCGTCGGCGGCAAAGCGGGCGCCGTGGGTGGCCGAGCCGGGCAGCGCGGCGAACAGGTCACCGGGCCGCACGTCCTGGGCGCGCAGCGTCACGCCGGTGACCGGGACGTCCGGCACGGCCACGCCGCCGGCCATCACCGCGCCGACCTGGGCGGCCAGCTCCGGCAACCGGGCGCCGGCGCCGGCGCTGGGGCGCAAATCAGTGGGCACCGACACACCTCCCGTCCACCCGCGCGGTCCTTTTGATCGGCCATGACACCCTACCGAGGGGCGCCCTCGTCAATTGAGTGTGAGTTCAGGGCCTTCAGTGTGCGCTGAGGGCGTGATTCGGGCCCGAATCCCGCCCAGCGTTCACTCCCGACGCCGTCAGCGCACAATCGACCGGCCAGCGCCGGCGACCGCCCTACGTGGCCTGCAGGGTGAGCGGCGGTCCCGGGTCCGGCGACAGCGGCACGTTCTCGCGCTGCATCAGCCAGCCGGCGATGTTGTGGAACAGCGGGGCCGCGGAGTGCCCTGGCGTGCCGTCGGCGTTGCGCTGCGGGTTGTCCATCATGATGCCGATGACGTAGCGGGGATTGTCGACGGTGGCCATGCCGGCGAAGGTGATCCAGTAGACGTCGTCGAAGTAGCAGCCGCATCCGGGGTTGATCTGCTGGGCGGTCCCGGTCTTGCCCGCCATCTGATAGCCGGACACCGCGGCGGCGGGACCGGTGCCCTGCTGGTAGCCCATCGGGTCGTGCTGTACGACGGCGCGCAGCATGCCCCGGACCGTCTGGGCGGTCTGCGGCGACACCACCCGGATGCCGTCCGGGTGCGGCTCTTCGGTGCGGGTGCCGTCGGGTGCGATGGTGGCCTTGATGATCCGCGGCGGTACCCGCAGGCCGTCGTTCGCGATCGTCTGGTACATGTCGGTCATCTGCAGCAGGGTCATCGAAAGCCCTTGGCCGATCGGCAGGTTCGAGAAGGTGCTGCCCGACCATTGGTCGATGGGCGGCACCAGCCCGGCGCTCTCACCGGGCAGGCCGACGTTGGTGCGCTGGCCGAGCCCGAACTTGCGGACCATGTCGTAGAAGCGTTCCGGGCCGACGCGCTGCGCCAGCATCAGGGTGCCGACGTTCGACGACTTCCCGAACACGCCGGTGGTGGTGTAGGGCATCACGCCGTGGTCCCACGCGTCGTGGATGGTGACGCCGCCCATCTGGATCGAGCCGGGCACGTGCAGCACCTCGTCGGGGTTGGACAGGCCGTACTCGATGACCGAGGACGCGGTGATCACCTTGTTCACCGACCCCGGTTCGAAGGGCGAGGACACCGTAAGGTTGCCCAGTTGCCGGTCGCCCTGGCGCCCGATGTCCTGGGACGGGTCGAAGGTGTTGTCGTTGGCCATCGCCAGCACCTCGCCGGTCTTGGAATCCAGCACGACGGCCGAAACGTTGTGCGCCCCAGACAGATTCTTCGCCTGCTGCACCTGCTGCTGGACGTAGAACTGGATGTCGTCGTCGAGGGTCAGCTGGACGGTCGAGCCGTTGACCGCCCGGTGCCGGTTGCGGTAACTGCCGGGGATGACCACGCCGTCGGAGCCGCGGTCATAGGTGACGGAGCCGTCGGTTCCCGACAGGACGGAATCCAGGGAATCCTCCAGCCCGAGCAGTCCGTGGCCGTCCCAGTCGATGCCGCCGACGACGTTGGCCGCCAGCGACCCGCCCGGATACTGGCGCAGATCCTGGCGTTCGGAGCCGACCTCGGGGAACTTGTCCGAGATCGCGCTGGCGACAGCGGGATCGACGGCGCGCGCCAGGTACACGAAGTTTTCGTTGCTTTGCAGCTTCTTCAGCACGGTCTGATAGTCCGGCTTGTTGTTCAGCCGGGCCGAGACCTCCTTGGCGATGTCGCGCAGCCGCTCCTGCGGATCGGGGGCGGCCGGGTTCTTCTTCCTCGCCTCCTCCAGCTGCTGGTGAATCCGCTTGGGCTGGAACGTCAACGCGCGTGACTCGATGGTGAACGCCAGCTGTTGGTTGTTGCGGTCCACGATGCTGCCGCGGACCGCCTTCTCGACGTCGGTGACCTTGAGCTGACCGGCCGCCTGGGCCCGCAGCTTCGGGGCGTCCGTGACCTGCAGGACGAACAGCTGGGCCGCCGCCACCGCCATCAGCACCAGGATCACCACGTTGCCGGCCCGATGCCGGAAGACGAACGACGCGCCGCGCGTCCCCATCTCCACGATCTGGCGGGTGCGCCGGTCGCGTGCCGAGTGCCCGACCGCCGCCGCCTCGGCGGAACGAGCTTGCTTGGGCTGCTTGGCGTTACGGGGCTTCTTCGGTTGCCGTCCGTCCTTGGGCTCCTGCGGCTTACGGGACCGGCGCGCCGGTCGCGCCGACGCCGACCGGCGCCCCCGCCCGTCCTCGCCGCGGCTCATCGGGGCGCACCCGGGGTGGCGACGGTGAGGGGCCCGGCCTGTTGGCCGTTAGCCGGCATGCCCGGCGGAAGGGCTTGAGGGGCCTGCGGCGCTTGGGCGGCGGGGCCGGGCAGTCCCGGCCGCACCGGGACCGGCACCTCCGCGGGTAGCGGAGCGGGCACCGGTGCGGGAGCCGGGATCGGCAGTCCCCCCATGGGAATCGACACCTCGGCGGGCGCCGGGGCCTGCGCGGGGCCCGCCGGGGACGGCAGCCCCGGCGTCGGCAGCACCGGCACCACACCCTGGAAGTGCCCCGTGGCCGGGCCGCCGGGCATCCCCGGCAGCGGGGCTAGGGCTGGTGACGGGACCTGCGCGGGCAGGTGCTGGCCGCCCACGGTCGACGAGCCGTCCGGCGCGCGCAACAGCGCCTCGGGTCCCGACCTCGCCGGCACCGGTGGGGCCCCCGGCGCCGGCATCACCCGGACGGGGACCTCCGGCGGAAGCGCCGGTGGCGGCGGAGCCGGTGGGGGCGCGTCGGAGATCTTGGTGTTCAGCGGCGGCGGCGGAACGCCGTCGGCCGGCTTCGGGCTGCCGACGACCACCCAGTTACCGGTCGGATCCTGGACCAGGTGTGCGGTGTCCCTCGTCGGGATCATGCCCTGTTTGCGCGCGGCTTCGGCCAGCGCGGGCGCGGACTCCGCCTCGCGCACATCGCGTTCCAGCGACTCCTTCTGCTGCTGCAGCATCCGGTTCTTCTCGCGGGCGTGGCTCAACTGATAGGAACGCTCGGCGGAGTCGGTGGACAACCACAGCGTCAGGCCCAGCCCCAGGCCGAGGGCGCCGATGATCAGCACGACGAACGGAACCTTGCTCGCCAGCGTCCGCGGCCGCAGGTCGATCGACGCGAGCCGGATGGCCAACCGCTCCGTCAAGCGGGGCCGGACGGCCTTGGGCGCCTTGGCTTTCCGCGCCTTGGCCCGCGCCTTGGCCTGGCTCGCACTCTTGGGCCGGCCCGAGCGCTCGACGGGCCGGGCGATCGGACTGGTTTGCGGCCCGGAGTTGTGCGACCGGCTTTCGCGGGCGTTGGCCGAGGCGGTCCCGGGCCGGGTGCGGCGCGACGACGCCGCGTCGGCCCCGGCGCGCCTGGCCTTGCGGGCCGACCCGTCGCGTCCGCCCCGCCGGTCGCCGCCGCCGCGACGCTTGGGCGTCTCGCGCGTTACCTTCATGAGTCGCCTTTCCCGCTAACCTGCAGTGATTGCGCGTCTGGTCCCAGCCGTTGCAGCGCCCGCAATCGCACGGCGGCGCTGCGGGGATTGCGTTCGACCTCGGGCGCGTCCGCGCGTTCGGCGCCGCGCGTCAACGACCGGAATCTCGGCTCGTGGCCAGGAAGTTCGAAGGGAAGATCCACCGGCGTGCGGGACGCGGCCGCATCGGCGAACACGCGCTTGACGATCCGGTCCTCCAGCGATTGGTAGGCCATCACCGCGATGCGCCCGCCGACGGTCAACGCGTCCAGCGCGGCGGGCAGGGCGTCGCGCAGTGAGGTCAGTTCGTCGTTGACGGCGATCCGCAGCGCCTGGAAGGTGCGCTTGGCCGGATGCCCGCCGGTGCGCCGGGCGGGCGCCGGAATCGCTTGGTACAGCAGCTCTACCAACTCCGCCGTCGAGGTGAACGGGGCGCGGGTGCGCCGGCGGACGATCTGCTTGGCGATGCGGCGGGCGAACCGCTCCTCGCCGTAGCGCTGCAGGATGTCCGCCAGCGAGGCCTCGTCGTAGGTGTTGACGACGTCGGCCGCGGTCAGCGGCGACGCCGGGTCCATCCGCATGTCGAGCGGCGCGTCCTGGGCGTAGGCGAAGCCCCGTTCGACGCGGTCCAGCTGCATGGAGGACACGCCGAGGTCGAACAGGATCCCGTCGACGGATTCGGCTGCGGCATAGCCAGATTCGGCCAGCGCGTCGGCGATGCCGTCGTACCGCGTGCGGACCAGGGTGACCCTCTCGGCGAACCGGCCCAGCCGGTCCCGGGCGATGTCGAGGGCGCTGAGATCGCGGTCGAGGCCGATCAGCCGCAGCCCGGGTAGCTCGGTCAGGAATCGTTCGGCGTGACCACCGGCGCCGAGCGTGGCGTCGACGAG
This sequence comes from Mycobacterium sp. 1081908.1, assembly GCF_001673535.1. Classification (GTDB taxonomy): domain Bacteria; phylum Actinomycetota; class Actinomycetes; order Mycobacteriales; family Mycobacteriaceae; genus Mycobacterium. The sequence continues at coordinate 5,303 of NZ_LZLY01000007.1, forward strand.
GACCGCGCCGCCCCCGTCGGGATGCCGGCGCGTCAGGGCGGGGGTGAGCAGCTCGACGCAGCGGTGCAGCAGGACGGGCACATGCCCGAAATCATCCGAATTCTCAGCCACCGCAACGCCTCCCCGGACGGCGCGGGCCGCCCTTGCATCCGGGTCTCTGTCCGAAGGTACGAACCTGGCGTTGGGGAAGTACGCCAGGGTCGGTTCGGGCAGAGGCCACGATGCACGGGCATGCGCCTCAGATAATGTCGCCGAGTGCTTCATCGCTGGCCGCGGAGAAGTTCTCTTCGTGGGTCTGCTGGTAGTCGTGCCAGGCCTGCGCATCCCAGATCTCGAGGTAGTCGACCGCTCCGATCACCACGCAGTCCTTGGTCAGGTTCGCGTACCGGCGGTGGTCGGCCGACAGCGTGATGCGGCCCTGCGCGTCGGGGTGCTGCTCGTCGGTGCCGGCGGCGAGATTGCGCAGGAAGGCCCGGGCTTCGGGGTTGCTGCGTGAGGTCTTGCTGGCCCGGCGCGCCAGCTGCTCGAATTCCGCCCGGGGATAGACCGCGAGGCTGTGGTCCTGGCTCTTGGTGACCATCAACCCCCCTGCCAACGAGTCGCGGAACTTGGCGGGCAGCGTCAGCCGCCCCTTGTCGTCGAGCTTGGGCGTGTAGGTGCCGAGAAACACCAGCTCACCTCCCGTGGAGACCCGGCTCTCGCCTCACCCAAACGCTTCAGCCACCATACCCCACCATCCCCCACTTCGCCCCATTATTGCGGTGTCGCCGCGGCGTTTTGCGGGTTGTCCGCCACCAAGCCCTGCCCTGGTGTCGGCCGACGGCTGCCCCCATCCCATGGCCGTCCGACCTCGACGCCGAAAAATCGCACCTCAGCGCCGTGGAACCGCCGGGTGGGGCGCGGTGGGGCTTCCCAGTGGGGCCCGGTGGGGCGTATCGAGCGCCGGGGGGCTCAGTTTGGGCTCAATTGGGAGTCGAAATGGATTCCGCCCGGTGCATCGCCTCGCTCGAGCGCAAAAAAAGAGGTAGCCGTGATGGCTACCCCTGGTGACGCCTCTTGCCGTCCGTCGTTTCCGCTACTCGTCGAAGCGCCGGCGGAAGCGGTCCTCCATGCGACTGGTGAACGAGCCGCCGCCCTTGTTGCGGCGCTGGCGCGCCGAGCCGGGCGCCGATCCGGAGCGATCCGGCCTGCCCGCCAACCGCGGGCCGGTGATCGCATAGACCACGCCGCCGAACATCACGATGAAGCCAAAGACACTCAGGATCGGGAAACTTCCGATCATCGTGGCCTTGAAAGCCACCCCGGAGACCAGCATCGCCAGGCCGATGACGAACAACGCCGCGCCCTGCAGGCGCCGCCGCGCCGTCGGCGCGCGCAACCCTCCGCCGCGGACGCTCGACGCGAATTTGGGGTCCTCCGCGTAGAGGGCGCTCTCGATCTGATCGAGCATCCGCTGTTCATGATCGGAGAGTGGCATTCGTCCCTCCTTGCCGACAGTTTGACACGTAACTATCGATAGCACGCGGATGCCCGTTGTCAGGGCAACTACCACAAATGATACGAGGTCAATCTGCGCCGTACCACTGGTTCGGCAGCGATTCTATCCCGGGCGCGCTCCCACGCCCGCGGACCTCGCAACGACGGTGCGCCGCAACCCGCTTGCCGAAGCGGCGCGCCTCGCCGTGTCATCGGAGGCTGCTACGCGAAGCCGCCGGGCGCGCGGAGCCGCGGGGGTCGGATAATGGCGACAGCGGCACGGGGCCGAACTCTCACCTGAAGCCACCCGATGAGGAGGACACCGCGAGTTGGCGATATTCCTCATCGATTTGCCGCCGAACGATATGGAGCGCCGCCTGTCTGACGCCCTCGGGGTCTACGTCGAAGCGATGCGATACCCGCGGGGCACCGAGAACCAGCGCGCCGCGATGTGGCTCGAACACATCCGTCGGCACGGCTGGCAGGGGGTGGCCGCTGTCGAGGCCGAGGCGCCCGAGGGTCCCGGCGCCCAGGCCCCGTCGGCCGCCGAATTGAGCGATGCGCCGCTGCTCGGCGTGGCGTACGGCTACCCCGGGGCGCCCGGGCAGTGGTGGCAGCAGCAGGTGGTCCTGGGCTTGCAACGCGGCGGCTCGCCGCCACAGGAGATCGCCCAGCTGATGAACAGCTACTTCGAGCTGACCGAGCTGCACATCCATCCCCGCGCGCAGGGCCGCGGCCTCGGCGAGGCACTGGCCCGCCGGCTGCTGGCCGGGCGTCCCGAGAAGAACGTCCTGCTGTCCACGCCGGAAATCAACGGAGAGCCCAACCGTGCCTGGCGGTTGTACCGGCGGCTGGGCTTCACCGACGTCATCCGCCGCTACCACTTCGCCGGGGACCCACGCGCGTTCGCGATCCTGGGCCGCGCCCTTCCGCTGTAGCGACACCGCCCGCGGCGCCACACCCGGCGCGCCGGATCTGGCACGATGACCTCGTGCACGCCAGCCCCGCCCCGGTCCGATCCCGCGGCTTCACGCCCCGGCGGCGTCGGGCCCTGGCCATCGCGATGCTGCTGCTGATCGTGCCGCTGGCCAGCGGGTGCCTGCGGGTCCGGGCGTCGCTCACCATCTCGCCCGACGACCTCGTGTCCGGGGAGATCATCGCGGCGGCCAAACCGAAGACGCCGAAGGACACCGGCCCCCAGCTCGACACCAATAACCTGCCGTTCGGCCAGAAAGTGGCCGTGTCGAACTACGACAGCGACGGCTACGTGGGCTCGCAGGCGGTGTTCTCCGATCTGACCTTCGCCGAGTTGCCGCAGCTGGCGAACATGAACTCCGACGCCCAAGGGGTGAACCTGTCGCTGCGCCGGAACGGCAACCTGGTGATCCTCGAGGGCCGGGCGGACCTGACCTCGGTGACCGACAACGACGCCGACGTCGAGCTGACGGTCGCCTTTCCCGGCGTAGTGACCTCCACCAACGGCGACCGCGTCGAGCCGGACGTGGTGTCGTGGAAGCTCAAACCGGGCGTGGTGACCACGATGAGCGCCAACGCCCGCTATACCGATCCGAACACCCGCAACTTCACCGGCGCGGGCGTGTGGCTGGGCATCGCGTCCTTCGCCGCGGCCGGCGTGGTGGCGCTGCTGGCCTGGATGAGCCGCGACCGCTCCCCGCGGCTCACCGCGCCGCGCGACCAGCCGCCCAGCTAGCTAGGGCGACCAGTAGTCCAGCATCTCCGCGAAGGTCTGGAACGCAGGCCCGGAAACCCCGTAGGTCGCCTCGAAATGGACGCTCAGCGGGAAGCCGAGTCCGGCCACGCCGTCGATGACGCGCTTGTACAGGTCGACCATCAGCCGGCGCTTCTGGTCCGGTTCGCTGGCGGCCAACCGTTGGACGAACTCCTGCTCGCCGGCCACGGCGGAGTTGCCGGGGTCCTGAATCAGCCAGTTGATCAGCCCGACACGGCTCTCCACCTTCGGCACGAACCCGAAGGACAACAGGATCTCGGGCCGGTGATCGGTGTTCTCGGCGAAGTCGGTCAAAAAGCCCACGATCGCGTCGGAATACAGCAGCTGCGTCATGCCGTACGTCGCGCCCTGGTTGCATTTGAAGTTCAGCCGGCCCTGTTCGCCCTCGCGGGTGGGGATCACGATCACGCCGCGGTTGGTGACCAGGTCGCGATAGATCGACAGGGCGTCGGTCGGTGCGACGCCGGAGCCCTCACCGTCGTTCATGGTGCGGGGGACGCCGACGAAGACGACGCCCTCCATCCCGGCGGCGCACAGTTCATTAAGCCGCCGGCGCAGTGAATCCTCGTCCATGAACGCGGTCACCTGCGTGCACAGGCCCTGGAAGCCCGGCAATTCGGGCTTGATGATCGACCAGAAGTCCAGCACGTCGAATTTCGGCTTCATGGCCACGGGCCGATCGTCGTCTTCCGCGATCATCCCGGGGATCATCACGTGCCGGATCCGGCCGTCGAGGCCGAACTCGCCCGAGTACCGCACCACTTTTCGCGCGTCTTCGAGTGCCCGCTCCTTGCCGTCTTCGACGTTGGGCGGCACCAACTCGAGCGCGATGGTGTTGAGGGTCACGCGGCTCCTATCGATCGGATCCATCAGACGACTTGTCTCCCAGATCGCCAGCATAGGGGCGGAATAGTGAGGCAGTCGAAGCAACTGGGGCGTCCGAACCGACATACACTGTCGGCCCAGGGACAAGCCGAGCAGAAAGGGGCGCCGCGCTGAGCCTGAAAGCTTCGGAGGCAGCGGCAACCGTCGAGTTGACCGGCGCGATCACCGAGCAACTTCGGCGATACCTGCGCGACCGGCGCACCCGGACGGCATACATCGGCGCCGACTACGACGTCCTCGTCGCCGCCCTGGAGGACTTCGTGCTGGGCGGCGGCAAGCGTTTGCGGCCCGCCTTCGCCTATTGGGGCTGGCGGTCGGTGGCGGACGGGGAGCCCGAACCCGAAGTGTTGCTGCTGTTTTCCGCGCTCGAACTGCTGCAGGCCTGCGCGCTGGTGCACGACGACGTGATCGACGACTCCTCCACGCGCCGCGGCAAGCCGACCGCGCATGTCCGCTTCGCCGCGCTGCACCGCGACCGGGGCTGGCGCGGCTCCGCGGAGCGGTTCGGGACGTCGGCGGCGATCCTGCTCGGCGACCTCGCGCTGGCCTGGGCCGACGACATCGTCTTCGGGGTGGGACTGCCGCCCGACGCCCGCGGGCGCGTCCAGCGCGTGTGGGCCGACATCCGCACCGAAGTGCTCGGGGGGCAATACCTCGACATCGTCGCCGAGAACAGCGGCGCAGAGTCGATCGCGTCGGCGATGAACGTCGACACCTTCAAGACCGCCTGCTACACCGTGGCGCGGCCGCTGCAGCTGGGCGTGGCGGCCGCCGCCGACCGGCCCGACGTGCAGGCCGCGTTCAAGGAATTCGGGACCGACATCGGCGTGGCGTTCCAGCTGCGCGACGACGTGCTGGGTGTCTTCGGCGACCCCGCCGTGACGGGCAAGCCGTCCGGCGACGACCTGAGGTCCGGCAAGCGAACCGTGCTGCTGGCCGAGGCGCTGGAGCTGGCGGACAAGTCGGACCCCTTGGCGGCCAACCGGTTACGCAGCTCGATCGGTGCGCAACTGACCGACGCGCAGGTGGCCGAGCTGCGCGACGTCATCGAGTCGGTGGGCGCGCTGGCCGCGGCTGAGCAACGTATCGCCGCGCTGACCGAACGGGCGCTGGGCACGCTCGCGGCGGCACCCGTCAACGCGGCGGCCAAGGCGGGGCTGGCCGAGCTCGCCAGGATGGCCACGAATCGGTCCGCCTGATCAGATGACGACCCTCTCTCCTGCGAAACACTCGGTGTCGCAACATTTTTCACGGCTGGTCGCGTTCGCCGCCACCCCGGAGGCCCGACCGGCGAAGCTGGGCTTGCTGGGCTCGGTGTTGATCACCCTGGGCGGGCTGGGCGCCGGCAGCACCAAACCGCACGACCCCCTGCTGGAAGCGCTTCACCTGTCCTGGCTGCGCTTCGGCCACGGACTGGTGCTGTCCTCGATCGTGTTGTGGGCGGGCGTGGGCCTCATGCTGGTCGCGTGGGTGATGCTGGGCCGGCACGCGCTGGCCGGGAACGTCACCGAGTTCACCATGCGCGCGACCACCGGCTTCTGGCTGGCGCCGCTGCTGTTGTCGGTGCCCGTCTTCAGCCGCGACACCTACTCCTACCTGGCCCAGGGCGCGCTACTGCGCGACGGGTTCGACCCCTACGCCGTCGGCCCGGTCGCCAATCCAAACACCTTGCTGGACAACGTGAGTCCGATTTGGACGATCACCACGGCGCCCTACGGGCCGGCGTTCATCCTGATCGCCAAGCTGGTCACGATGGTGGTGGGCAACCACGTGATCGCCGGCACGATGCTGCTGCGCCTGTGCATGCTGCCCGGATTGGCGCTGCTGATCTGGGCGGCTCCCCGGCTCGCCCATCACCTGGGAACGAACGGCGCGCTGGCGCTGTGGATCTGCGTTCTCAACCCCCTCGTGCTCATTCACCTGATGGGTGGCGTGCACAACGAGATGCTGATGGTGGGCCTGATGGCCGCGGGGATCGCGCTCAGTTTCCAGGGCCGCCACGTCTGGGGCGTCGTGCTGATCACGGCGGCGATCGCGGTCAAGGCCACCGCCGGGATCGCGTTGCCCTTCCTGGTGTGGGTGTGGATGCGCCACCTGCGTGACCGGCGGGGATACCGGGCCCTCCCGGCGTTTTTGGCGGCCACCGCGACCTCCCTGGCGGTGTTCGCGGTCGTGTTCGCGATCCTGTCCGCGGTGGCCGGTGTCGGGCTGGGGTGGCTGACCGCGTTGGCCGGGTCGGTGAAGATCATCAACTGGCTGACCGTGCCGACCGCGGTCGCCAACCTGATCCACGCGCTGGGCAGCGGCTTCTTCCCGGTCGACTTCTACGCCACGCTGCGAATCACCCGGTTCATCGGCATCGCGATCATCGCGGTGTCATTGCCGCTGTTGTGGTGGCGTTTCCGGCGCGACGACCGCGCCGCGCTGACCGGGATCGCGTGGTCGATGCTGATCGTGGTGCTGTTCGTCCCGGCCGCGCTGCCCTGGTACTACTCCTGGCCGCTGGCGGTGGCGGCCCCGCTGACCCAGTCCCGGCGGGCGGTCGCGGCCATCGCCGGCCTGTCGACGTGGGTCATGGTGATCTTCAAACCCGACGGCTCGCACGGCATGTATTCGTGGCTGCACTTTTCGCTCGCCACCGCCTGCGCGCTGGCGGCCTGGTACGCGCTGTACCGGGCGCCCGAGGCGCGCGAGCTACAGCCCGACGAGACCGAATCCGTCAGTACGCCATAGCCTGCGCGCGCCGCACGACTTCGCGCGCCTGATGGCAATGCAGGGCGTCGACGGGACGGGCGTTGCTGATCGCGTCGCGAGTGCCGTCGCGCGTGATCGTCAGCGACGGGTCGGGGGTGAAAAGCCAGCGCACGATCTCCGTCTCGTGATAGCCACCGTCGTGCAGGATCGTCAACAGCCCCGGCAGGCTCTTGACCACCTCACCGGAGTTGGTGAAGAACACCTGGGGCACCACGACCCCGCCGCCGCGCTTGACCGCGACCAGGTGCCCCTCCCGCAGCTGCTGCTGCACCTTGCTGACCGAGATGCCGAGTATTTCGGCCACCCCCGGCAGATCGTAGGTCGGCTCGTCGGGATCCAGGACGTCGTCGCCGGCCGGAACACTGCTCACGGCGCCAGTGTAGGCCCTGCTTAGCGCCTTGGGCCTACGTTTTCGCGTGCCGCACCTACGATGGCCCCGTGACCGGAGCAGGGACGCGCGACCCCGTCGAGGGCACGTTGCTGGACGGCCGCTACCGCGTGGAGTCCAGGATCGCCAGCGGCGGCACCTCGACGGTGTATCGGGGCCTCGACGTCCGGCTCGACCGCCCGGTCGCGGTGAAGGTGATGGACTCCCGCTATGCCGGCGACGACCAATTCCTGACCCGCTTCCAGCTCGAGGCGCGCACGGTCGCCCGCCTGAAAAATCCCGGCCTGGTCGCGGTCTATGACCAGGGCATGGACGCCCGGCATCCGTTTTTGGTGATGGAGCTCATCGAGGGCGGAACGCTGCGCGAGCTGCTGGCCGAGCGCGGCCCGATGCCGCCCCATGCCGTGGCGGCGGTGCTTCGCCCGGTGTTGGGCGGGCTGGCCGCCGCGCACCGGGCCGGGCTGGTGCATCGCGACGTCAAGCCCGAGAACGTCCTGATCTCCGACGACGGCGACGTCAAGATCGCCGACTTCGGCCTGGTCCGTGCCGTCGCGGCCGCCGGAATCACCTCCACCAGCGTCATTCTCGGCACGGCCGCCTACCTGTCGCCCGAGCAGGTGCGCGACGGCAACGCCGGCCCGCGCAGCGACGTCTACTCCGCCGGGATCCTCACCTACGAGCTGCTGACCGGGAGCACGCCGTTCACCGGCGACTCGGCGTTGTCGATCGCCTACCGGCGCTTGGACGCCGACGTGCCGCCGCCCAGCGCCGCGATCGACGGCGTGCCACCGCAATTCGACGAATTGGTGGCGCGCGCGACCGCGCGCGACCCCGGCGACCGGTACGCCGACGCCATCGAGATGGGCGCCGACGTCGCGGCGATCGCCGAGGAACTCGCGCTGCCGGACTTCCGGGTGCCGGCGCCGCGCAACTCCGCCCAGCACCGTTCGGCGGCGCTGCACCACAGCCGGATGAGCCAGCGGCCGGCCCCCGCGGCGCCGCCGGTCCGCAATCCCACCCGGCAGCTCCCCCGCGACACCGATGACCGCGAAAACGAATACCAGCCGGTCGCAGGCGAATTCGCCGGGATCGCGATGAGCGAGTTCGTCTGGGCCCGCCAGCACGCGCGGCGGATGGTGCTGGTGTGGGTGGCCGTCGTGCTGGCGCTCACCGGGCTGGTCGCCACCGTGGCCTGGACCATCGGAAGCAATCTCAGCGGCCTCCTATAAGCGCGAGCCGCCGGACTGGGCTCAGTCGCGCAGCATCTCGGCGACCAGGAACGCCAGCTCCAGCGACTGCTGGGTGTTCAGCCGCGGGTCGCAGGCCGTCTCGTAGCGCCCGGCCAGGTCGGTGTCCGAAATGTCTTGGGCCCCACCCAGACACTCGGTGACGTTCTCGCCGGTGATCTCGACGTGGATGCCGCCGGGATGGGTGCCCAGCGCGCGGTGCACCTCGAAGAACCCCTGCACCTCGTCCACGATGCGGTCGAAGTGGCGGGTCTTGTAGCCGTTGGACGACTCGTGCGTGTTGCCGTGCATCGGGTCGCACTGCCAGATCACCTGGTGCCCGGTGGCCTGCACCTTCTCCACGATCGGCGGCAGCAAGTCGCGCACCTTGTTGTTGCCCAGCCTGCTCACCAGCGTCAGCCTTCCGGGCTTGTTGTGCGGGTCGAGGCGCTCCACGTATTCGACGGCCAGCTCGGGGGTCATCGTCGGTCCGATCTTCACGCCGATCGGGTTGGCGATCACCTCCGCGAACGCGACGTGGGCGCCGTCGAGCTGGCGGGTCCGCTCGCCGATCCACACGGTGTGCGCCGACAGGTCGTACAGCTGCGGTTCGCCGCCCTCGACGTCGGACAGGCGCAGCATCGCCCGCTCGTAGTCGAGCACCAAAGCCTCGTGGCTGGCGTAGATTTCGGCGGTTTGCAGGTTGCGATCGGCCACCCCGCAGGCGCTCATGAACTTCAAACCCCGGTCGATCTCGCTGGCCAACGCCTCGTACCGCGCGCCGGCCGGCGAGGTCCGGACGAATTCCCGGTTCCAGTCGTGCACCAGGTGCAGCGACGCCAGGCCCGACGAGGTCAGCGCCCGCACCAGGTTCATCGCGGCGCTGGCGTTGGCGTAGGCGCGCACCAGCCGCGACGGGTCGTGCTCGCGGGCCGCGGCGTCGGGCGCGAAGCCGTTGATCATGTCGCCGCGGTAGGAGCGCAGGCCCAGCGCGTCGAGGTCGGCCGATCTGGGCTTGGCGTACTGGCCGGCGATGCGGGCCACCTTGACCACCGGCATGCTGGCGCCGTAGGTCAGCACGACGGCCATCTGCAGCAGGGTGCGGATGTTGCCGCGGATGTGGGGTTCGGTGTTGTCGACGAACGTCTCCGCGCAGTCGCCGCCCTGCAGGAGGAATGCCTCGCCCCGGGCGACCTGCGCCAGCTGATCCTGCAGCCGCACGATCTCGGACGGCACGGTCACCGGCGGCACGCTCTCGAGGACCGTGCGCATGGCGGCGGCCTGTTCGGCGTCCCAGCTGGGCTGCTGGGCGGCCGGCTTGGCCAGCGCGGCGTCCAGTCGCGCCCGCAGCTCGGTCGAGAGCGGCGGCAACGGCGGCAGCTGCTCGATCGGTATGTCGACGGTCCAGTTCATCGGTCCATGGTAACCGGGTCTGAACAGTGCCTGATCACGACTGATCAGGGCGAACGCCCCCCGCGCCCTCGGCGGAGGTGATCAGCCGGAATCGGCGGAGCTGATCGCGGGCGTCGACCAGGGCGTCGTGGGCGTCCTTGGGTCGCGGCGGCATTTGGGGGGATCCGCGCTCCTCCCACAGCTGCCGCACTTCCCTGGTGAAGCGGGGTATCGCCTGGGGCAGCGCCGGCATCGCGCCCCACAACTGGCACAACGCCACGTGGTCGTAGGCCCCCACCCACGCCCACAGTTCGATCGGCTCGGCGCCGCCGACCCCGAAAAACTCCTCCAGGTCTTCGCGGATCTGCTTGCGCGAGCGCCACAACTGCGACGACGGCGGCGGCAGCTTGGGCAGCACGTTGGCCCGGACCCAGCTACCGGCGCGCTCGGGGTCGAATTCGGTGGACACCGCGTAGTACTCGCGGCCGTCCTCGGCGACCACCCCGATCGAGATCAGTTCGATCGTGCGGCCGTCCTCGATGAATTCCGTGTCGTAGAAATACCGCACGGGCGCAGCCTATCGGCTGATCAGGATGGGCCCGGTCGGCGGCGGCGCCGCGTGCACGTCATGGTCGAGCTGCGCGTCGACCAGGCGCTTGTCGGGCAGGCGCGGGGTGCCCGCAATCGCGCACTGCACCCACAGCTTGACCCGCACGACCGGGCGGCGCAGCCTGCGTTCCCGCTGCAGCGCGCGCCGCATCTTGTCGGGCTGGGTGGTATAGCGCCAGCGGGCCCACGGGGCATGTGGGCGCGACAGCCGGATCGCGCCGATGACCAGCAGCACGACGATGAACATGCCCAGCAGTCCCGTCCACACCTTGCCCTTCAGCAGCACCACCACGGCCAGCGGCAGCGTGAACACCAGCTCACCGGCCACCCCGGCGCGCAGCGCCACCGCGTCGGCGCCGTGCCAGAACGGCAGGAAGAACATCAACGGGTGCAGGCCCATCATCAGCAGCCCGGCCACCGCCACCGCGGCGAACACGGCGTCCACCGACGTGCGGCCGTCCTCCTCCCAGTACACGTCCGACAGGTGCAGGATCAACGCGTACTCGTCGAGGACCAGCGCCGCGCCGATCCCGAAAAGGCTTGCGGCCAGGGTGAATTCGGGTTCCTGCCCGCTGATGGACAGGGTCACCAGCATCAACCCCGAGAGCATCACCAGGACCACCCCGAACGCCACATGGTGGATGTGCACTTCCCCGATGTGGACGTTGCGCGGTTGCCACCATCGGGCCGGGCGACCGGTCTGGGCGCGGTGGCGGATGACCCGCACGCACGTTCGCGTGACGAAAAAGGTCAGGATGAAGGCGATCAGGCAGCACAGCAACGGCAGCCGGCCGCGGTCGATGATGTCGTGCGCGAACCAGTGGGCCACCCCGAACACGAACCAGTGGAGCACGCTAGAAACGTACGCCTGCATTTCCGGGCAGGGCGGGAGCCGCGCTGCGACACGGCGCGGATCCCGAGACCCATTACGCTGTTCTGCGACATGAGTAGATGGCGGGCGCCCGGCGTGGGCCTGAGCGAACGTGGCCCCGGGCGGGTGTTGCTGTGGTGCCTCCTGTGGCTGGTCGCCGCCGCGGCGATGTACTACGTGGCCTCGGGCCTGTTCGGGCACACCCCGTACCGCATCGACATCGACGTCTATCAGATGGGCGGCCAGGCCTGGCTGGACAATCATCCCCTCTACCGCGGCGACGTGAAGTTCCACACACCGATCGGGCTGAACCTGCCGTTCACCTATCCCCCGCTGGCGGCCATCGTGTTCTGCCCGTTCTCCTGGCTGCACATGCCGGCCGCGAGCGTGGCGATCACCGTGCTGACGCTGGTGCTGCTGATCGTCTCGACGACAATCCTGCTGACCGGCCTCGACGTGTGGACCACGTCGGCGGTGCTGGGTGGCCCGGCGTGGCTGCGCCGGCTGTGGTTGGCGGTGCTCATCACGGCCGCCGCCGCGACCTGGCTGGAGCCGATCGTTTCCAACTTCGCCTTCGGCCAGATCAACGTCGTGCTGATGACGCTGGTGATCGCCGACTGCGTGCCGCGCCGCACGCCATGGCCGCGCGGCCTGCTGCTGGGCCTGGGGATCGCGCTGAAACTCACCCCGGCGGTTTTCCTGCTGTATTTCCTGCTGCGCCGGGACAACCGCGCGGCGCTGACGGCCATGGCGTCGTTCGCGGCGATGACCGTGCTGGGCTTCGCGCTGGCGTGGGGCGATTCGTGGGAGTACTGGACGCGCACCGTCCACCACACCGACCGGATCGGTGAGGCCGCGCTGAACACCGACCAGAACATCGCGGGCGCCCTGGCCCGGCTGGGCCTCGACGAGCACGAGCGGTTCCCGCTGTGGGTCGCCGCGTGCCTGCTGGTGCTGGCGGCGACGATCTGGGCGATGCGGCGGGTGCTGCGGGCCGAAGAGCCCATCATGGCGGTGATCTGCGTCGCGCTGTTCGGTTTGGTGGTCTCGCCGGTGTCCTGGTCCCACCACTGGGTCTGGGCGCTGCCGACGGTCCTGGTGACGGGCGTGCTGGCCTGGCGGCGCCGCAACGTCGCGCTGGGCGTGCTCAGCGCCATCGGCGTGGCGCTGATGCGGTGGACCCCGATCGACCTGCTGCCCAAGCACCACGAGACCACCGCGAACTGGTGGCGCCAGCTGGTCGGGGCGTCCTACGTGTGGTGGGCGTTGGCGATCATCGTCGCGGCGGGGCTGACGATCACGGCCCGAACGAGCCGGTCCCAGCCGGCCACGGCCACCCCGACACCGGTGGCCGCTACCAGTTAGCCGACTGCCGTCTCGGGAATCCGCGCGGCCTCATCGATCGATTCGGAGTCGTTGCCCCGGTCCTTGACGCTGGCCGCGTAGATGTCGACGTACTCCTGCCCGGAGAGCCGCATCAGCTCGTAGATCACCTCGTCGGTGACGGCCCGCTCGATGAAGCGGTTGCCGGCCATACCCTCGAAGCGGGAGAAGTCCATCGGCTTGCCGAACCGGACGGTGACGCGGCCGAAGCGCAGCATCGTGCTGCCCGGCGGGTTGACCACGTTGGTGCCGATCATCGCCACCGGGATCACCGGAACGCCGGTGTGCAGCGCCAGCCGCGCCAGCCCGGTCTTGCCCTTGTACAACCGGCCGTCGGGCGAGCGGGTGCCCTCGGGGTACATGCCCAGCAGCTTGCCCTGCCGCAGCACCTGCTCGGCGGTGTTGAGCGCGGCCTGGGCGGCGTCGGCGTCGGTGCGGTCGATCGGCACCTGGCCGACGGCGGTGAAGAACCACCGGCTGAACCAGCCCTTCAGACCGGTCCCGGTGAAATATTCGGCCTTCGCGAGGAAGGTGATCCGGCGCCGGACCACCAGCGGCAGGAAGAAGCTGTCCATCACGGCGAGGTGATTGCTCGCCAGGATCGCCGGGCCGGACGTCGGAACGTATTCCAGCCCTTCAACTTTCGGTCGGCCGAGCAGCGACAGCAACGGGCCCAGCAGGATGTACTTGAATAGCCAGTACCACATGGCCCTCCCTCTCGCCCGCCACCCGCAGTGTTCTGGCCAACTGTACCGATCGCCGGGGCAAGGGACCACCTTCTGCCCGGGCGGTTCATTCCTCGACGGTGACCGGGATGGGCTGGTATCGGGTTTTTACGGTGCCGTCACCCTCGGGGGCCCCGGCATCGGGCCCGCCGCCGGGCGGCCCGTCGGGCGGCGGTTCGGTCGAACGGTTGATGTCGTTGACGTCGTTGACGATGCCGCGGACCACCTCCAGCAGGGCGATGCTGTGGTCGGCGATGACGGTGAGCAACGGGTGCTGCTCCCCGGTCGCCAACGCGGCCAGCGCGCACACCGGGCACCACACCTGCTGGCATTTGCCGGTCCCGACACCGCCGCCGGCCGTCAACGCAGCCGCCGTGCGCACCGCGGGGTCGATGCCGTCCAGGATCGCCTGGGCGAGCCTGCGCAGCTCCGGACCGATATCGGAATGAGCCCCACTCACTTAGGCCACACCTCCGGATCCGGTCGAAAGCGAACGGTCAGCTCGCCGCCCCGCAGGTGCGCGTCGAGCACCGTGCAGCGCCGCAGCACGGACGCCAACCGGACCCTGCGCCGCAACCCTCCGGCGCTGATGATCAGGTCGTCGTCGACTCGGCCCAACGAGAGTCCTCCGGGATCAAGCTGGGGCAACGTTAGCCGCATACGGTATATCGACCCAAGCCCCGATCCGGATTCGAGGTCCACGACGGGCCGCAGCGGACCCGGCGGCGCCGTCCCGCCGCGCCGGCGCGCGCCGTCGAGCAGCGCGCCCAGCGCCTTGGCACCGATCGGCTCGCCGGACAGGTGCGGGGTCAGCACCAGCGCCACGTCGCCGATGGTGGCGTCGAGTTCGTCGAGAACGACGCGTTGTTCGGCGATGCGCTCGGCGTACCAGTAGAACGCCGGGTGCTCGGGCAGGTTGCGGTACTCGTAGGACTCGTCCTCGGTCAGGACCTGGTTGACGATCAGCTCCTCGACCCGCACCCCCATCAGCGCCAGCGAACCCAGCGTCCGCACCGCCTCGGCCGCCACCACCCGCTCCGGGGTCAACACCAGATGCGCGGTGACGAGGTCGCCGTCGGTCAGCAACTCGCCGAGTCGCTCGACGCTGGCGCTGATGCGCTCCAGCAGCTCCACCATCGCGCCGGAGCGGGCGTCGTCGGCGGCGATGGACAGCCTGCGATGCCGTGGCCACGCGCGTTCCACGTAGAGCCCGAAGGTGGCGGGCAAGGTCAACATGCGCAACGCATCCGCGGTCGAGGCGCAATCGACGACGATGCGATCCCAGCGCCCCGAGGCGGCGAGTTCCCCGACGGCGTAGAGGCCCAGCACTTCCTGCACGCCCGGCAACGCCGAAAGTTCTTCGGGCGCAATGGTGCTCAACTCGGAATCGGGAAACCGCCCATCCAACGTGCCGACCACGTCGCGCCACCGGGCCTCCAGCAGGGCCAGGGTGTCCAGCGCCAGCGCGTCGAGGAAGCCGCCGCCCGCTTCCGCGTCGTCGGCGAGCACCCGGACCAGCTCGCCCTGGCCGCTGGGCGGGACCGGGACACCGAGCACGTCACCCAGCGAGTGCGCCTGGTCGGTCGACACCACCAGCGCTCGCCGCCCCGCGGCCGCATCGCAGACCGCGGTGGCAGCCGCCAGGGTGGACTTGCCTACCCCGCCCTTCCCAACGAACAGGCTGATCCGGGCCGGAGTGGGGTTGGACTCACTCAGCCTCGACTCGTTTCTTCAGATCCTTCAAAGCGGTGTCGGTCAGGCGCCGCTCGGCCTTGCGCTTGAGCAAACCGATCATCGGGATGGCCAGGTCGACCGAGAGCTCGTAGGTGACGTCGGTCCCGGATCCCTTGGGCGCCAAGCGATATGAGCCTTCGAGCGAACGCAGCAGCGAGCTGGAGACCAGGGTCCAGCTCAGCGACTGGCGGTCCTTGGGCCATTGGTAGGACATCACCATGGTGTCCTTGATGACGCCCGCGTCCATCACGAATCGCACCGTCTTCGGGTAGCCGTCGGCGCCGCGCTCCTGGACCTCGGCTTCCTTGTATTCCGAGATCCATTCCGGGTAGGAATCGATGTCGGCGATCACCTCCAGGACGGTGCCCGGATCGGCGTCGATGTGGATGGTCTGCGTCGTCTTCTCCGCCACCTGGCTGATGCCCTCTCTCCCGCAAGCGAGTACGCCCCGCACGTGCAGTACTACCCCGGCCTCCGGGGCGAAACGGTACTCCTACCGCCCAACCTTGATCCGGTTAAGCTACCGGAGAAACGCCGACCGGACGCGACCGTTCCGCCGTCCTTTTGACCTCGAACGCCATTTTCTTACCCGCCACCCGACGGCGGTGCGTCATCTTCGACAAGTTCAACTTTGCCAGCTGCCAGGCCGCCACGCCGCTGGGTTCGGCGTGCAGGAAGTAATGCAGCACCACCCCGTCCAGCGACGGCTCCAGCCAGATCTCCATGGTGCCGGTCAGCGCCCCGGTGACCGCCCACCGGATCCCCTTCTCGGCGCGGTCCTCGACGACCTGCAGCCGCAGGTCCGGCCACCACCGGCGCCAGCACGACGGGTCGGCGACCACGGCGCCCACCCGCGCGCCGTCGGCGGCGACAAACGTCTGGTCGGCGATCTGAATGCTGTTCACCGCCATAGCTTCACACACGGATCCGGATCGCCCGTACGCAGGCGCTCGCGCCGCTACCGCGGCCACCCCCCGGCAGACCTCCGCCATGCTGCGCGAATTCGCGGATTAGGCTGGGCCACAGCAAGCCGGCAGGCAACATCACGAATCCGATCGAGGTCACCAGAGTGCGTGAGTACAGCGTCCCCGCCCGCTTTACCGTCGGCGAGCACGAAAGCGTCGCCGCCATGGTCTTCGACCACGAGCGCGACGACCCCGGCTTCGTCATCTTCCAACGGCAGATCGACGGGGTATGGACCGATGTCACCTGCGCCGAGGCGGCCAAGCAGGTTCGTGCCGCGGCGCTGGGCCTGATCTCGCTGGGGGTGCAGGCCGGCGACCGGGTGTCCATCTTTTCGGCCACCCGCTACGAGTGGGCGATCCTGGACCTGGCGATCCTGTCGGTGGGCGCGGTCACCGTGCCGATCTACGAGACGTCGTCGGCCGAGCAGGTGCGCTGGGTGCTGCAGGACTCGGGCGCGGTGCTGGCCTTCGCCGAGACCGACGCGCACGCCGCGATGGTCACCGAGCTCACCGCCGAGCTGCCCGAGCTGCGCCGGGTGCTGCACATCGACGGTTCGGGCCCCAAGGCGCTCGACCAGCTCTCCGAGGCCGGTGCCGAGGTCGAGCCGGCCGAGCTGACCGCCCGGCTCGAGGCGCTTTGCGCGGCCGACCCGGCGACCCTGATCTACACCTCGGGCACCACCGGACGGCCCAAGGGCTGCCAGCTCACCCATTCCAACCTGCTCTACGAGAGCCGGGGCGCCAAAGAATGCCTGCCGACGCTGCTGGACGAGGGGCAGCGGCTGCTGGTCTTCCTGCCGCTGGCCCACGTGCTGGCCCGGTCGCTTACCCTGTCCGCGTTCGCGAACAAGGTGACAGTCGGATTCACCAGCGACATCAAGAACCTGCTGCCGATGTTCGCGGTGTTCAAGCCGACCGTGGTGGTGTCGGTGCCGCGGGTGTTCGAGAAGGTGTACAACACCGCCGAGCAGAACGCCGCCAACGACGGCAAGGGGCGCATCTTCGCGATGGCCGTGCAAACCGCGGTCGACTGGAGTCAGGCCCAGGCCGACGGCGGGCGACCGGGCCTGCTGCTGCGCGCCCGGCACGCGCTGTTCGACCGGCTGGTCTACCACAAGCTGCGCGCGGCGCTCGGCGGCGACTGCCACGCGTCCGTCTCGGGTGGCGCGCCGCTGGGCGCGCGGCTGGGCCACTTCTACCGCGGCGTGGGCCTGACCATCCACGAGGGCTACGGCCTGACCGAAACCAGCTCGGCCATCACGGTCAACCAGGTCGGCAACGTCAAGATCGGGACCGTCGGAACGTTGTTGCCGGGCAACAGCATGCGCATCGCCGAGGACGGGGAGCTGTTGGTGCGCGGCGGCGTGGTGTTCAGCGGCTACTGGCACAACGAGCAGGCCACCCGCGACGCGTTCACCGACGGCTGGTTCAAGACCGGCGACCTGGGCGCGCTCGACGAGGACGGCTTCCTGAAGATCACCGGCCGCAAAAAGGAGATCATCGTCACCGCGGGCGGCAAGAACGTCGCCCCCGCGGTGCTCGAGGACCAGCTGCGAGGACACCCGCTGATCAGCCAGGCCATGGTGGTCGGCGACGCCAAGCCGTTCATCGGCGCGCTGATCACCATCGACCCCGAGGCGTTCGATCCCTGGAAGGAACGCAACCACAAGCCGGCCGAGGCGTCCGTCGGCGACCTGGCCACCGACCCCGACCTGTTCGCCGAGATCGACGCCGCCGTGAAGAACGCCAACCTGGCGGTGTCGCACGCCGAGTCGATCCGCAAGTTCCGCATCCTGCCGGTCGACTTCACCGAGGACACCGGCGAGCTGACGCCGACGATGAAGGTCAAGCGCAACGTGGTGGCCGAGAAGTTCGCCTCCGACATCGAATCGATCTACGAGAAGGACTGACCGCGAGCGCCTAGGCGCGCAGCAGGTCGGCCAGCCGACCGGCCAGCGTGTCCCAGCGCCACTGTGACGTCACCCACTCGCGCCCGGCCGCGCCCATCGCGGCGGCCCGCTCGGGATCGGCCAGCAACTCGGCGACGGCCCCGGCGACCTCGTCCACCGACCGGCCGTCGACCACCAGCCCGGTCTTGTTGTGCCGCACGGTTTCCGGGGCCCCTCCCGACCGGCCGGCGACGACGGGCACGCCCGTCGCCGAGGCCTCCAGGAAGACGATGCCCAGGCCCTCGACGTCCATGCCGGCGCCACGGGTGCGGCACGGCATCGCGAAGACGTCGGCCAGCGCGTGATGGGCGGGCAGTTCGGCGGCCTGCACACCACCGGTGAACGTCACATGCTCGGCCACGCCGCAGTCGGTGGCCAGCTTGCGCAGCGCGTCCAGGTACGGCCCGCCGCCGACGATGACCAGCGCGGCCCCGTCGACCCGCCGCCGGATCGACGGGAACGCCTTGATCAGCGCGTCCTGACCCTTGCGCGGCACCAGCCGCGACAGGCACAGCACGGTCGGCCGCTCGCCCAGCCCGTAGCGGGCCCGCAGCTCGGCCCGGGCGCCCGGGTCGGGGCGGAACCGGTCGGTGTCCACGCCGGGCGGCAGGTATTCCAGCCTCGCCCCGGGGCCGAAGGCCGACGCGAAGCGCGACCGGGTGTAGCGGCTCACGAAGGTGACGACGTCGGTGCCGTCGCCGATGCGGCGCAGCACCGACCGCGCGACGGGAAGCATCGACCAGCCGACCTCGTGGCCGTGCGTGCTGGCCAGCACCCGGGTCGCCCCGGCCTGCCGGGCGCGCGGGGCCAGCAACGCCAGCGGCGCGGCCGCGCCGAACCAGACCGTGTCGATGCCGTGCTCGCCGATCAGCCGGCGCATCCGCCCGTCCACCGCCGGGCCCGGCAGCATCAGCGTGCCGGGGTGGCGCACCACGCGGTATCCGGCCGCCTCGGCCGCGTCGTCAAAGGCGTCGGCGCCCTTCCACTGCGGCGCGTAGACCAGCACGGACTGCGCGCCCGTGCCGGCCAGCCGGCCGACGAACTCGCCCAGGTAGGACTGGATGCCGCCCGGGCGGGGCGGAAAGTCGTTGGTTACCAGTAGGACCCGGCTCACCTGGGTAGGCTAGCGGGCCAGCCACTGGTGCCAGTGCACCAGCAACCCGGCGGGGTCGACATCGAGGACCGCGTGGGTGGCGGTGGGCACGTCGGTGTGCCCGACACCGCAGCTGGCCAGGTACAGCTCGCGCAGCTTGGGCGCCCCGTAGGTGTCGGCGACGAAGCGGGCGAACCACCAGGCGCGGTCATACGCCAGCGAGCGCTGCGGCCCCGGCGCTTCCAGGTCGGCGTCGGTCGGCAGCGTCAGCGGCACCGGCAGCGCATCGGCGGGCACCGGGGTCGGCGGCCGGGCGACGTAGTCGGCCACGCCCTCGGTCAGCCACTGGGGCGCGTCCGCCGCCGTGTAGGGACGGGCGGCGTAGTGAAAAAGCTCGTGCGTCAAGACAATTCGCAGCGCGGACTCATTCATGTTGGCGGCGCCCGGCGCGAACACGATCCGTTGGCCGAGCGCCACCCGGTGCACGGGGTCGACGCGCTCGGCGACCGTCACGGCCGCGATGTCGGCCCACTGCGACGGCGGTCCCCCGCCGGCGGCGGCGCGGAACTGTTCGTCGGACCCGGCGGCGAGCACCGTGACCTCCGGCGACCAGTCGACGCCCCAGAAGGCCTCCACCGCCTTGACCGCGGCGCCGATGTTGGACGAAACCCGGGACAGCAACCGGTCGCTGGCCGGGCCGCCCAGGCCCACCAGCCGGACGGTGCGATCGCCGACCACCAGTGACTTCGCCGCGGCGCCGGCCTGGCTGCGGGCGGGAGTGACCAGCTGCGCGTGTCTTGCGTTGCTGTCGCCGGCCTCGTCGAAGGGCACGGCCGCGGCCACGATCAGCTCGAGGGCAAACACCCAGGCCAGCAGAATCGGCAGCCGCCGACGCTGCCAGCCGGAACGATCAGTAGCGACGCGCGTCGTGGACCGGGCCCGCGGCATTCATCGGCACCACCCGTACCGGCACGCCGTAGGTGGAGGAATGGATCACCATGCCGTCGCCGACGTAGATGCCGCTGTGTGACGCGTCGTTATAGAAGGTCACCACGTCGCCGGGCTGCAGGTCCGACAGGGCCACCGGCTGGCCGCCCTGGGCCTGCGCCTGGCTGGAGTGCGGCAGCGAGATGCCGGCCTGCTGGAACGCCCACATCACCAGGCCGGAGCAGTCGAACGCGCCGGGTGAGGCGCCGCCCCAGACATAGGACGAACCGACCTGGGTCAACGCCGCCTGCACGACGGTCGCGCGGTCGCCGCCGCCCACTCCGCCGGGCCCGCCGGGGGGCAGCATCCCGGGCATCATCGCGTTGATGGGCGGGGCGTCGCCGGGCGGCGGGGCGCCGGGCGGCAACGCGTCGGGTGCCGGTGCGCCGGGCGCCGGGGCGGCCGCGGGGGCCTGCCCGGGGTCGGCGAGGGCGGTGCGCTGCTGCGGCGTCAGGGAGACGTACTGCGACTTGACGACCGCGATCTGCACCTGCAGCTGGCTCTGCTTGGACTGCAGGCTCGCCCGTACCGCCGCGGCCTGCTCGGCCGCGCTCTTCGCGTCGGCGGCGGACTTGGCGGATGCCTGCTCGGCCTTGGCGGCCTGCTCACCGGCGATGCGGTAATTCGCCATCTGGGTGCGCATCTGGGTCGCCATCAGCCGCTGCACGGCCAGCTTGTCGATCAGGCCCTGCGGCGATGCCGCGGTCAGCATGGCCTCCATGCCGTCGACGCGGCCGCCCATGTACTGCGCGGCGGCCAGCTTGTTGACGGCGCCCTGGAAGGCGGCCAGCCGGGCCTTGGCGGAATCCACCGCGGCCTGGTCATCGGCGTGTTTCTTCTCCGCCGCCTGCTGGACCTTGAGCTTCTCGTTCAGGTCGAGCTGCGCGGTGTGCATCGCCTCGGTGGTCTGTTCGGCCTGACGAGACAGCTGGTTGAGTCTCGCCAGCGCGTCTTCGGCCGGATCGGCGCCGGAATTCGTGGCGAAAGCCCCCGCGAAGATGGTCAAGCCCGCTAACGTCCCGAGGGCAGACCGTGTAATGACACGCGCGCGCGGGTACATACAAGCGAACCTCAAAATTGCATCCTTAAACGGCCTAGGACGGCTGATGCCTGGCACTGCCGGAGCGCCGTCGGGGTAGTTTAGGTCTCAAACAGGTTACGAAACGATATCGACGTTTGTCCAAGCGGGACCGTTAAGAAATCAGCAAGATTTCTGTCATTCTTTTGTGAATGATGGCAAACCTCTAAGACGGTCCAGCGGTTTTGGCGCACAAGGCAATTAGGCTACACCGGATCCTCGGCCGCGATGAATCGGCACCAGACGCAACCGCGGCGCCAGCCCGACCTCCGCGAGGACGTCGAGCGCCGCCCGCTCGTCCTGCAACAACGTTTCGGGGACGCCGAGTAGGACGCTGACCACGCAGTCGCGGCAGCCCGGGCCGCGCACCGCGCAATCGTCGCAATCGATCACCACCGGCGCCGCGCCCTCGGGGTGCGCCGTGCTGTTGCCGTGTGCCATCTGGGTGCCGTCCTCTCGGTCTGGCCTTGCGAAGCTCTTGCCCGAACGCTAGCGGCGGCCACCGACAACCGATCCCGCCCGGCGTGGGAACCCCGCGGCTGTCGGTGGACGTGCCTAACGTCGCGGCCATGGGTGCGAGCGGTGCGACTCAGCTGAGTTTCGCCGACTTGGGCCCGGCCGCCTCCCCCGTCGAGGAACTCCCCTTGCGCGAAACCACTTTCGTCGTGGTGGACCTCGAGACCACCGGCGGACGCACCAAGAGCGCCGACGGCACGCCGTGCGACGCCATCACCGAGATCGGGGCGGTCAAGGTCCGCGGCGGCGTCGTGCTGGGCGAGTTCGCCACCCTCGTGGATCCGCAGCGCAGCATCCCGCCCCAGATCGTGCGGCTCACCGGCATCACGACGGCGATGGTGTGCGACGCCCCGACCATCGACGCCGTGCTGCCGATGTTTTTCGAGTTCGCCGGCCTGGACCAGGGGGCGGTGCTCGTCGCGCACAACGCCGGGTTCGACGTCGGATTCCTGCGGGCCGCCGCGCGGCGCTGCGACGTCGCCTGGCCGCGGCCCCCGGTGCTGTGCACGGTCCGCCTGGCCCGCCGGGTGCTCAGCCGCGAGGAGGCCCCCAGCGTGCGGCTGGCCGAGCTGGCGCGGCTGTTCGCCGTCGCCGCAAAGCCGACGCACCGCGCCCTCGACGACGCCCGCGCCA
Source organism: Mycobacterium sp. 1081908.1 (assembly GCF_001673535.1). Classification (GTDB taxonomy): domain Bacteria; phylum Actinomycetota; class Actinomycetes; order Mycobacteriales; family Mycobacteriaceae; genus Mycobacterium. The sequence goes on from NZ_LZLY01000007.1 coordinate 27,717, forward strand.
CCGTCGAGGTGTTGCACGCGCTGATCGAGCGAGTCGGCAACCAGGGCGTGCACACCTACGCCGACCTGCGCTCCTACCTGCCGGACGTGACGCCGGCCCAGCGGCGCAAACGGGTGCTGGCCGAAGGGCTGCCGCACCGGCCCGGGGTCTACCTGTTCCGCGGCCCGGCCGGTGAAGTGCTCTACGTCGGGACCGCCGTCGACCTGCGGCGGCGGGTGGGCCAGTACTTCACCGGCGCCGATCCCCGCGGCCGGATGAAGGAAATGGTCGCCCTGGCCGGTGCGGTCGACCACGTCGAGTGCGCGCACGCGTTGGAGGCCGGGGTGCGGGAGCTGCGGTTGCTGGCCGCGCACGCCCCGCCGTACAACCGGCGGTCGAGGTTCCCGCAGCGCTGGTGGTGGCTGGCGCTCACCGACGAGGCGTTTCCACGGCTGGCAGCGGTGCGGGCGCCGCGCCACGACCGCGCCGTCGGCCCGTTCCGGTCCCGCGCCGACGCCGCCGACACGGCGGCGGTGCTGGCGCGCTTCACCGGCGCCCGGACCTGCAGCGCGCGGATCGGCCGCTCGGCGCTACACGGGCCGGCCTGCCCGGAGGTCGAGGTGTCGCCCTGCCCGGCGCCGCGCGGCGTGACGGCCACCCAGTACGCCGCCGCGGTGGCGCGGGTCGCGGCGCTGATCGACGGGCTCGACGACGGCGCCCTGGCCGCCGCCGTGCGCCAGGTCGGCGCGCTTGCCGAGCAACGCCACTTCGAGAGCGCGGCGCGGCTGCGCGACCGCGTCGCCGCCGCGATCGAGCTGCTCTGGCGCGGCCAGCGGCTGCGGGCGCTGGCCGCGCTGCCCGAGCTGATCGCCGCCGCGCCCGACGGTCAGGGCGGCTACCACCTCGCCGTCGTCCGCTACGGCCAGCTGGCGGCCGCCGGCACGGCCAAGCGCGGGGTGCCGCCGATGCCGGTGATCGACGCCATTCAGGCTGGCGCACAGGCGATCCTGCCGGCGGCGGCCCCGCTCGGCGGCGCGCTGGTGGAGGAGACGGCGCTCATCGCGCGCTGGCTGGCGGCACCCGGGGTGCGCATCGTCCGGGTTTCGGGCCCCGCCGACGAGGGATGGGCCTCGCCGCTGCGGTCGGCCGGTGCCTGGTCGGCGTGGGCGGCGCTGGCCCGCTCGGCGCGCCTGGCGAGCGACCAGGCCGTCCGGGATTCAGAGCTGCCGGCCGAACCGCACCCATCGCGCGAGCAGCTGTTCGGCCGCCCCGGAGTCGATGGCCGCGCAGGCCCGCTGCAGCCCGTCCTCCCACGCCGGCAGCCATTCGGCGCGGCTGGATAGCCCGGCGTGGGCGACGATCGCCCCGGCGGCGTTGAGCACCACGGCGTCGCGGACCGGGCCCTTGGCCCCGCCCAGCACCGCGCGCGCCTCGGCGGCGTTGGCCTGGGCGTCGCCGCCCACCAGCTCGTGCAGCTCGGCGCGCTCGAACCCGAAGCCGGCCGGATCGAACGTCAGCCGGTCGACCGTGCCCGCCTGCACCCGCCAGATCGTGCTCGTCGTGGTGGTGGTCAGCTCGTCGAGCCCGTCGTCGCCGTGCACCACCAGCACGCTGGACCGGCGCGACGCGAACACCCCGGCCATCACCTCGGCCAGGTCGGCGAACGCGCAGCCGATCAAACCCGCCCGCGGCCTCGCCGGATTGGTAAGCGGCCCAAGGAGATTGAACACCGTCGGCACCCCGATCTCGCGGCGCACGACGGAGGTGTGCCGGTAGGACGGGTGGAACAGCGGCGCGAAGCAGAACCCGATCCCGACTTCGGCGACGCTGCGCGCGACCGCGTCGGGTTCCGAGTCGATGCGCACCCCGAGCGCCTCCAGGGTGTCGGCGCCGCCGGACAGCGACGACGCCGCCCGGTTGCCGTGCTTGATCACCGGCACCCCGGCGGCGGCCACCACGATCGACGCCATCGTGGACAGGTTGACCGTGTTGACGCCGTCGCCGCCGGTACCCACGATGTCGACCGCGTCGTCGGGAATCCCGGCGGCGGGCAAGGGGCGGGCGTGGCTCAGCATGACGTCGGCCAGCTCGCCCACCTCGGCGGCGGTCGGCGCCTTCATCGTCATCGCGACCGCGAAGGCGGCGATCTGGGCCGGGGTGGCGTCGCCGGCCATGATCTGGTCCATGGCCCAGCCGGCCTGGCCGCGCGCCAGCTCCTGCCCGCCGGTCAGGCGCCCGAGGACCTGCGACCACGTCGGCAGCTCGCCGGGAGGGTGGAACACGGGTTCGGATGACGCGGGCACGCGCCGATGGTCCCACGAGGATCACCCGCCCCCCAACCGTTGCCGGGAGCGGGGCCGGTGGTGGCGGCGGAAACGCCGATTCGCGAAATTCCCGACCCGGGTAGAGTTCGACAACTACAAAGCGTCATACTTGCGGATGTGACCAGCGCTGTGGGGACCTCGGGTACTGCGATCACTTCGCGAGTGCATTCGCTGAATCGGCCCAACATGGTCGCCGTCGGCACCATAGTTTGGCTTTCCAGCGAACTCATGTTCTTTGCTGGCCTGTTCGCGATGTACTTCACGGCGCGGGCGCAGGCCGGCGGGAAGTGGCCGCCGCCGCCGACCGAGTTGAACCTCTATCAGGCCGTGCCGGTGACGCTCGTGCTGATCGCGTCGTCGTTCACCTGTCAGATGGGCGTGTTCGCGGCCGAACGCGGCGACGTCTTCGGGCTGCGCCGCTGGTACGTGATCACGTTCCTGATGGGCCTGTTCTTCGTGCTCGGCCAGGCCTACGAGTACTACCACCTGATGTCGCACGGGACGACCATCCCCGGCAGCGCCTACGGCACCGTCTTCTACCTGGCGACCGGCTTCCACGGCCTGCACGTCACGGGCGGCTTGATCGCCTTCATCTTCCTGCTGGCCCGCACCGCGATGAGCAAGTTCACGCCCGCGCAGGCGACGGCCAGCATCGTCGTCTCCTACTACTGGCATTTCGTCGACATCGTGTGGATCGCGCTGTTCACCGTGATCTATTTCATCCGATGAGCCGGCGCTAGACCTAGACGGACAGGAGTGCTCGGTTGAAGAAACTGGGGTCTACCCGAATCGGTGCGCGGCGCGGCCAGCCGCGAAAAGGGCAGCGCGACCGCTCGCGACGGCGTCTGCGGCGCCGGCTGTCGGGCGGCCTGCTGCTGCTGATCGCGCTGACCATCGCCGGTGGCCTGGCCGCCGTGCTGACCCCCGCCCCGCAGGTGGCCGTCGCCGACGAGTCGTCGTCGGCGCTGCTGCGCAACGGAAAGCAGCTGTTCGACACGTCCTGCGTGTCGTGCCACGGCGCCAACCTGCAGGGTGTGGTCGACCACGGACCGAGCCTGATCGGTGTCGGCGAGGCCGCCGTCTATTTCCAGGTTTCCACCGGCCGGATGCCCGCGATGCGCGGCGAGGCGCAGGCGCCGCGCAAGGAGGAGATCTTCGACGAGGCGCAGATCGACGCGATCGGCGCCTACGTGCAGGCCAACGGCGGCGGCCCCACCGTCGTGCGCAACCCCGACGGCAGCCTCGCGATGCACTCGCTGCGCGGCGACGACCTGGGCCGCGGCGGCGACCTGTTCCGGCTGAACTGCTCGTCGTGCCACAACTTCACCGGCAAGGGCGGGGCGCTGTCGTCCGGTAAGTACGCGCCCGACCTGGGTCCGGCCAACGAGCAGCAGATCCTGACCGCGATGCTGACCGGCCCGCAGAACATGCCGAAGTTCTCCGACCGCCAGCTGTCCTTCGACGCCAAGAAGGACATCATCGGCTACGTCAAAGCGGTCAGCGAGGAACGGCAGCCCGGCGGCTACGGCCTCGGCGGATTCGGACCCGCACCCGAGGGCATGGCCTTCTGGATCATCGGGATGGTGGCCGCCATCGCGTTGGCACTGTGGATTGGGGCGCGAGCATCATGAGCGACACCGATAAGGACACGGTGGCCCGGGAGCCCGACGAGGCCGCGCTGGCCGCGATGTCGCAGCAGGAGCTGGTCGCGCTGGGCGGCAAGCTCGACGGCGTCGAGACCGTCTTCAAGGAGCCCCGCTGGCCCGTCGACGGCACCAAGGCCGAAAAGCGCGCCGAGCGCTCCGTGGCGCGCTGGCTTTTGCTGGGCGGCGGGTTCGGGCTGGCGTTGCTGGTGATCTTCCTGTTCTGGCCGTGGGAATACCGGCCCAAGGAGGCCTCGGGCAACTTCCTGTACTCGCTGGCCACGCCGCTGTACGGCTTCACCTTCGGGATGTCGATCCTGTGCATCGCGATCGGTGCCGTGCTCTACCAGAAAAGGTTTATCCCGGAAGAGATCTCGATCCAGGACCGCCATGACGGCGCCTCGCGCGAGATCGACCGCAAGACGGTCGTGGCGAACCTGGGCGACGCCTACCAGGGTTCGACGATCGGCCGGCGCAAGCTCGTCGGACTGTCGCTGGGCATGGGGCTGGGCGCGTTCGGCCTGGGCACCCTGGTGGCGTTTGCCGGCGGGCTGATCAAGAACCCGTGGAAACCCGTCGTGCCCACCGCCGAGGGCATGAAGGCCGAGCTGTGGACGTCGGGCTGGACCCCGCGCTACCACGGCGAAACCATCTTCCTGGCGCGCGCCACCGGTTCGCACTCCGGAGCGCCGTTCGTCAAGATGCGCCCCGAGGACATGGACGCCGGCGGCATGGAGACCGTCTTCCCGTGGCGCGAGTCCGACGGCGACGGCACCACCGCCGAGTCGCACGAGAAGCTGACCGCGATCAAGATGGGCGTCCGCAACCCGGTGATGCTCATCCGTATCCGGCCCACCGACATGCCGCGGATGGTCAAGCGTCAGGGCCAGGAGAGCTTCAATTTCGGCGAGTTCTTCGCCTACACCAAGGTCTGCTCGCACCTGGGCTGCCCCGCATCGCTGTACGAGGAGCAGTCCTACCGAATCCTGTGCCCGTGTCACCAGTCGCAGTTCGACGCGCTGCATTTCGCCAAGCCGATCTTCGGCCCGGCGGCGCGCGCGTTGGCGCAACTGCCGATCACCATTGACTCCAACGGGTATCTGGTCGCCAACGGCGACTTCGTCGAGCCCGTCGGCCCGGCATTCTGGGAGAGGACGACAACATGAGTCCGAAACTGAGTCCCCCGAAGATCGGCGATGTGCTGGCCCGCCAAGGCGAGGACATCGACACGCGCTACCACCCGTCGGCGGCGGTGCGCCGGCAGCTGAACAAGGTCTTCCCCACCCACTGGTCGTTCCTGCTGGGCGAGATCGCGTTGTACAGCTTCATCGTCCTGCTGATCACCGGCGTGTACCTGACGCTGTTCTTCGACCCGTCCATGGTCGACGTCACCTACAACGGCGTCTACCAGCCGCTGCGCGGCGTCGAGATGTCGCGCGCCTACGAATCGGCGCTGAACATCTCGTTCGAAGTCCGGGGCGGCCTGTTCGTCCGCCAGATCCACCACTGGGCCGCGCTGATGTTCTCCGGGGCGATCATGGTGCACCTGGCGCGCATCTTCTTCACCGGAGCGTTCCGCCGTCCCCGCGAGGCCAACTGGGTCATCGGTTCGCTGCTGCTGATCCTGTCGATGTTCGAGGGCTACTTCGGCTACTCGCTGCCCGACGACCTGCTGTCGGGCATCGGCCTGCGCGCCGCGCTGTCGTCGATCACGCTGGGCATGCCGGTGATCGGAACCTGGCTGCACTGGGCGCTGTTCGGCGGCGACTTCCCCGGCACCATCCTGATCCCCCGGCTGTACGCGCTGCACATTTTGCTGTTGCCCGGGATCATCCTGGCCCTCATCGGGCTTCACCTGGCGCTGGTGTGGTTCCAGAAGCACACCCAGTTCCCCGGCCCCGGCCGCACCGAGCACAACGTCGTCGGCGTGCGGGTCATGCCGATCTTCGCGGTCAAGTCCGGCGCGTTCTTCGCAGCCATCGTCGGCGTGCTGGGCCTGATGGGCGGCCTGCTCCAGATCAACCCGATCTGGAACCTGGGCCCCTACAAGCCATCTCAGGTGTCGGCGGGCTCCCAGCCCGACTTCTACATGATGTGGACCGAGGGCCTGGCCCGCATCTGGCCGCCGTGGGAGTTCTACTTCTGGCACCACACCATCCCGGCCCCCGTCTGGGTCGCGCTGATCATGGGCCTGGTGTTCACCCTGCTGATCGTCTACCCGTTCCTGGAGAAGCGGTTCTCCGGCGACTACGCGCACCACAATTTGCTGCAGCGGCCGCGCGACGTTCCGGTGCGCACCTCGATCGGGGCCATGGCGATCTCCTTCTACATGGTGCTGACCCTGGCCGCGATGAACGACATCATCGCGTTCAAGTTCCACATCTCGCTGAACGCGACGACGTGGATCGGGCGCATCGGGATGGTGATCCTGCCGCCGTTCGTCTACTTCATCACCTACCGGTGGTGCATCGGTCTGCAGCGCAGTGACCGCGACGTGCTCGAGCACGGCATCGAGACGGGCATCATCAAGCGGCTGCCGCACGGCGCCTACATCGAGCTGCACCAGCCGCTCGGACCGGTCGACGATCACGGCCACCCGATCCCGCTGGAGTACCAGGGCGCGGCGCTGCCCAAGCGGATGAACAAGCTGGGCTCGGCCGGCACGCCGGGCAGCGGCAGCTTCCTGTTCGCCGACCCGGCGTCCGAGGACGCCGCGCTGCGCGAGGCGGCCCACTCCGCCGAGCATCGCTCCCTCACCGCGCTGCGCGAACACCAGGAGAGCCTCAACGGTTCCCCCAACGGGGAGCACTAGCGTTCCGCGACACTTAAATCACGCACACGACACGCCGAAAAGCGTAGCGGTGGTTTAAGTTTCGCGGTATCCGCGGCGGATTAGCGCGGCGCGCACGCGTTGCACGACGTCTTCGGGCTTGTCCTCGGCGATCACGCGGACGACGATCCAGCCAACCTCGGCGAGCTCGCGCAGCCGCGCCTGGTCCCGGACATACTGGCGGCGGTCGGTGCGGTGTTGGTCGCCGTCATACTCGGCCGCCACCTTGTACTTCTCCCAACCCATATCGAGCACGCCGACCAGTCGCCAGTTCTCCCTTACCGATATCTGCGTGGCGGGAACGGGCAGGCCGGCCTCGATCAACAGCAAGCGCAGCCACGTCTCTTTCGGCGACGCCGCGCCGGCATCCACCAAGGGTAGGGCCGCGCGCAGCCTGCGCAGGCCCCGGGCGCCCGGATACCGCTTGGTGAGCGGCAGTACGTCCTCCAAGGAGAACGGGCTCGCGCGCATCAGCGCGTCGAGCCTGGCCACCGCCTGCGCGACGGGCAGCTGGCGCGACAGGTCGAACGCCGTCCGCGCGGGGGTGGTCACCGGCAGCCCGGCGACGCGGGTGACCTCGTCGGGCTCGATGCGTTGATTGCGGGTAATCACGCCGATCGGGGAATGCGGGTTACGCCAGATCAGCTCGATGGGCTCGTCGTCGTCGACCCAATTCGCACCGTGCAGTGCCGCCGCCGCGAGTCCGGCCAGGACGCCGCGTCGGCCGGACCACAGCCAGGCCGCGCGGGAACGCCTGCGAAGCGACGGCGCCGCATATTCCGCCAGGTATACGTCGGGATAGATCGCGCGGAACGCAGTCCGCAGCTGATACGGGCTCAGCCTCCCCCGGCGCAGCGCCTCGCTGCCCCTGAATACCTCGTCCACAACCAAAGGACGTCACGCCATGCCGCCGGGATCCACGAGACTTAAATGGCGGCAACACGTTCCGGCGTGTCGTCGCAGGCGTTTAAGTGTCGCGAAAAAGCCGAGCGCAGCGGGCTAGCGCGCGTCGGCGATGCGGCGCAGCTGGCGGACGTGCAGCCATTCGACCGCCGGCATCCCCGCGGCGATGGCCCCGGCCAGCACGTAGCCCACCCAGGACCCGCCATCGTGACCGACGGCCATCAAGTACGTCCCGATGGCCGCCGCGATCAGCGCGGCGCCCATCGTTCCCGCCAGCAGGACGGTGCCGCGCAACCAGATCCGGTCCACCGCCGCGCCGGACCACTCGGCGGCGGGCTCCCCGGCCTGCGCCCGCGGCTGGCGGGCCCGTTCGGCCGCAGTGCGCGGCGCGGGCGCCATCAGGCGCACCGGGGGCCTGCTGGGCGGGCGCGCGGCCGTCCGCGCCGCGGGCTCGATCAGGCCCATGCGACGGGCCCGCACCAGCACCGGGATCGCCCCGGCGATGATCAGCGCGGAAACGATGATGACGGCGTACAACACCCACGAGGTGTGCGATCCCCCGGCCGTCTTGTGATAGCCGCGGCCCAGGTCCACCAGGGCGACGGTCGCGGCGACGCTCACGCCCAGCAACACCAGCCAGACGGCGGCGCACGCGCCCACCAGGATGCGATCGATGACGTCCGGCGGGATGGTGTCCGAACCCCGCCGATAGGCGGAATACCTGCTGACCATCAGCAGCTCGTCTGCGGTGAGTCGTTGTTGTTCGACGACAGCACCGTTCCGTCGCTGGTGGTGATCGAGCAATTGAGCCGGCTGACCCGGAAGAGGCTGGACGCCTGGACAGATCCGACGTCGGACGTCGAGATCGGGGTCACGGTCATCGACCACGGGATGTACACGTTGTGCTGCGTGCGCGACCGGCCCGACGCGTCGACGTAGGTCACCGAGATGATGTCGCCGGGGGCCTTGGTCCCGGTCACCGAGTAGGTCACCTGCCGCGGTCCGGCCGGGGTCGTGGGCGGCGGCGGGGCAGCGGCCGACGTCGTGGTCGCCGGCGGGGGCGCGGGCGCGCTCGTCGCCGGCGGCGGCGGCGGTGGCGGCGGTGGAGGGGGCGTGAC
>NZ_LZLY01000008.1 GCF_001673535.1 Mycobacterium sp. 1081908.1
GCGCGGCGCCGGTAACCAGGATGATCGTCGATGAGCGAGGACCGTAGCGGAGACCACACGTTCAAGGGATTGGCCACCCGCCCCGGGGGGTGGCGGGTAGGACTCGCCGGGCGACGGTTGATCGGACATGGGCAACCCTCCACTGAGTTAGCTGAACCAGGCCGAATTACAGTACCTGCCGGGCCTGCGCAGCGGTATAAGCGCGAATCGCCGCGCGCCGCGCTAACGCCGGACCGTCGTTCCGCGGGGCCCGTCCGACAGGAATCCCAACAGGTCGTAGCGGGTGATCACGCCGACCGGCTTGCCCTCCTCCACCACCATCAGGGCGTCCCAGTCGCGCAGCGCCTTGCCCGCCGCGCTGACCAACTCGCCGGCGCCGATCATCGGCAGCGGCGGGCTCATGTGCAGCGACACCGCATCGGCCAGCTTTGCCCGGCCCTCGAAGACGGCCGACAGCAGCTCGCGTTCGGAAACGCTGCCGGCGACCTCGCCGGCCATCACCGGCGGCTCGGCGCCGACCACGGGCATCTGCGAGACGCCGTACTCGCGCAGGATGCCGATGGCGTCGCGCACGGTCTCGGCCGGATGGGTGTGCACCAGATCGGGCAGCGCCCCCGACTTGCGGCGCAGCACGTCGCCGACGCTGAACTCCTCCGTCGACCCGTCGAGGCGCGCCCGCAGGAACCCGTACGACGACATCCAGGCGTCGTTGAAGATCTTGGACATGTAGCCCCGCCCGTCGTCGGGCGGATTTGCGCCGCCCCCACCCGGACCGGCGATCCGCGCCTTGCCGACGGAGTCCTACACGCCGTGGGTCACCCGGGTGCTGGCGTTCATCATCGACAACATCCCGGCCGGCGTCCTCGTCGGCATCGGCGCGCTCATCCAGGCGCTGACCACGCAACAGTCGTGCGTCAGCGACATCACCCAGTACAGCGTCAACCAGTACTGCGTTAACCAGCCCAGCGGCATCGGCACGATGGCGTTCTGGTTGGCGTGGCTGGCCGCGGTGGCCTACCTGGTCTGGAACTACGGCTACCGCCAGGGCATCACGGGCTCGAGCGTCGGCAAGTCGGTGATGAAGTTCAAGGTGGTCAGCGAGGTGACCGGCCAGCCGCTGGGTTTCGCGATGTCGGTGGTGCGCCAGATCGCGCACTTCGTCGACTCGCTCATCTGCTACATCGGCTACCTGTTCCCGCTGTGGGACGCCAAGCGGCAAACATTGGCGGACAAGATCATGACGACGGTGTGCCTGCCGATCGAAGAGGGCGCGGCGGCCTGAATCCGGCGGGCATTTGGTCGGCGGGGCGGTGGCGCGGCGCCGTCACTAGGCTGATCGTCGATGAGCGAGGACCGTAGCGGAGACCACACGTTCAAGGGATTGGCCACCCGCCCCGGGGGGTGGCGGGTAGGACTCGCCGGGCGACGGTTGATCGGACATGGGCAACCCTCCACTGAGTTAGCTGAACCAGGCCGAATTACAGTACCTGCCGGGCCTGCGCAGCGGTATAAGCGCGAATCGCCGCGCGCCGCGCTAACGCCGGACCGTCGTTCCGCGGGGCCCGTCCGACAGGAATCCCAACAGGTCGTAGCGGGTGATCACGCCGACCGGCTTGCCCTCCTCCACCACCATCAGGGCGTCCCAGTCGCGCAGCGCCTTGCCCGCCGCGCTGACCAACTCGCCGGCGCCGATCATCGGCAGCGGCGGGCTCATGTGCAGCGACACCGCATCGGCCAGCTTTGCCCGGCCCTCGAAGACGGCCGACAGCAGCTCGCGTTCGGAAACGCTGCCGGCGACCTCGCCGGCCATCACCGGCGGCTCGGCGCCGACCACGGGCATCTGCGAGACGCCGTACTCGCGCAGGATGCCGATGGCGTCGCGCACGGTCTCGGCCGGATGGGTGTGCACCAGATCGGGCAGCGCCCCCGACTTGCGGCGCAGCACGTCGCCGACGCTGAACTCCTCCGTCGACCCGTCGAGGCGCGCCCGCAGGAACCCGTACGACGACATCCAGGCGTCGTTGAAGATCTTGGACATGTAGCCCCGCCCGCCGTCGGGCAGCAGGACCACGACCAGCGCGTCGGGCCCGGCCTCCTCGGCGACCTTGATCGCGGCCACCACCGCCATCCCGCACGACCCGCCGACGAGCATGGCCTCCTCGCGGGCCAGCCGCCGCGTCATGTTGAACGAGTCGGAGTCGGAGACGGCGATGATCTGGTCGGGCACCGTGCGGTCGTACGCATCCGGCCAGAAGTCCTCGCCGACGCCCTCGACCAGGTAGGGCCGGCCGCTGCCGCCCGAGTACACCGAACCTTCGGGGTCGGCGCCGATGACGCGGACCCGGCCGTCGGACACTTCCTTGAGGTAGCGGCCGGCGCCGGTGATCGTGCCGCCGGTGCCGATGCCGGCGACGAAATGGGTGATCTTGCCGTCGGTGTCAGCCCAGATCTCGGGGCCGGTGGTCGCGTAGTGGCTGGCCGGTCCCTCCGGGTTGGCGTACTGGTCGGGCTTCCACGCGCCGTCGATTTCGGTGACGAGCCGGTCGGAGACGCTGTAGTAGCTGTCCGGGTGGTCCGGCGGCACCGCCGTCGGGCACACCACGACCTCCGCGCCGTAGGCGAGCAACACGTTGCGCTTGTCCTCGCTGACCTTGTCGGGGCAGACGAACACGCACTTGTACCCGCGGTGCTGGGCGACCAGGGCCAGGCCCACGCCGGTGTTGCCCGACGTGGGTTCGACGATGGTGCCGCCGGGCTTGAGCTGCCCGCTGGCCTCGGCGGCGTCGATCATCTTCACCGCGATCCGGTCCTTGGAGCTGCCGCCGGGGTTGAGGTATTCGACCTTGGCCGCCACGGTGCCCGCGCCGTCGGGAACGACCGAGTTCAGCCGAACCAGCGGCGTCCCACCGATGAGGTCACTGATGTGCTGCGCGATCCGCATGCGTTCATCGTCTCAGGCGCTTTCGCGCGGCGCACACTCGCTAGCCGGTGGCCTCGCGGATGTAGTCGCCGATCTGGCGCAGCGAACGGATGGCCTCGGGCACCAGCGGTGCGGCCAGCTGGAAGTCGTGGACCTGGCCGGGCCAGACCCGCACCTCGGCCGGCACCCCGACCGCCGCCAGCCGGGACGCCGCCAGCTGCGCGTCGTGCAGCAACACCTCGGACCCGGAGACGTGGATGAGCGTGCGCGGCAGGCCGGGCTTGATGTGCTCCAGCGGCTCGTAAATCTCTTCCGGTTTGCCGTCGACGACGTTCTTTTCGGCCGCGCTAGCAACCAACTCGACGAGCGCGTCGAAGGCGTTCGCGGGGAACATCGCGTCGCTCTTGATGTTGGGGTGCGCCTGCTTGCATTCCTTTGCTAGCTGCAGCAGTGGCGAGATCGCCACCAGCGCGGCCGGCATATCCGAATCCCCGTGCCCTTCCTCCTGCAGGCGTTGCGCCAGGGCCAGCGCGAGATACCCGCCCGCCGAGTCGCCGGCCAGCACGATCTGGTCCGGCTCGAAGCCGCGCTCGCGCAACCATTGGTAGGCGTCGTGGCAGTCGTCGAGGGCCATCCCGACCGAGTGCTTGGGCAACAGCCGGTAATTGACCACCAGCACCGGCGAGTCAGCAAACTTCGACAGCGTCTCGACCAGCCGGCCGTGGGAGTTTGCTCCACAGGTCAAGAACGCGCCGCCGTGCAAGTAGACGATCACCCGGCGGGTGCCGTCCGCGGGCAGCACTCCGGGGGCGCGCACGAGCTGCGCGGAGGCATTGGGCAAGTTCACCGTCTCGCGGACGGTGGCCGAAACCGGGAGCAGAACCCGGGCCGCGACGTCGATGAGACCCCACGGCCACGGCAGGTTGGGGACGTGGCTGCCGACGGCCAGAACCGGCCGGATCGTGAGCCGGGACGCGAGGTTAGCTACCCGCGCAGCAACGCTGGGACCGGACTCGAGTACCTCGACCGGCGCGCCGTCGCTGATGGCAAATCTGCGTGCCTCAACTCTACGTCGCTTGAGGACCTCATGTGGCCGAACGGTATTCCGGGGGGAACCGGATACCTTGCTAGGTGCGGTCATGCTCAACACTTCCTACGCCGTTGTAGTCCGATACAGCATGTGACGAGGCGGCCAAGCGTCCGGTTCAGCCCACTTTCCAGGGCGTTCAGCCAACCCTTGAAACTTAGCTTGACAGCCTTTGCTGAGTAGAACGTTTGAAGAATCTGATTTGATACCACATTTGATTCACAACGTGACCACATTGTTCATAAGCCGCCCGCGCAAACCCTTGAGCCGAACTAAACTGATCCCGTGACCATCAGGGTGCCGCGTCGTTCGACGATCGCCCTGGCCACAGCCGGCGCGCTCGCCTCGACGGGGACTGCCTACCTCGGCGCACGCAACCTGCTGGTTGGCCAGGCGGCGCACACGCGCACCGTCATTCCGAAGGCCTGGGACATCCCACCGCGCGCCGACGGCGTGTACACCGCCGGCGGCGGGCCCGTGCAGCGGTGGCAGCGCGGCATGGCCGCCGACCTGCACCTGATGATCTTCGGCGACTCGACGGCCACCGGGTACGGCTGCATGAGCGCCGAGGAAGTCCCCGGCGTGCTGATCGCCCGCGGACTGGCCGAGCGTGCCGGCAAGGCCGTCCGGCTGAGCACCAAGGCCATCGTCGGCGCCACGTCGAAGGGCGTCGCCGGTCAGGTCGACGCGATGTTCGTGGCCGGCCCGCCGCCGGACGTGGCGGTGATGATGCTGGGGGCCAACGACGTCACGGCCCTCAACGGCATCAGCCAATCGGCGCAACGGCTGGCCTTGACCGTGCGCAAGCTGCGTTCCCGCGGCGCGGTGGTGGTCGTCGGCACCTGTCCCGACCTCGGTGTCATCAGCGCGATCCCCCAGCCGCTTCGCTCGCTGGCGCACGCGCGGACTTCGCAGCTCGCCCGCGCCCAGACGGCGGCCGTCCGCGGGGCGGGCGGCATCCCGGTCCCGATGGCGCAGCTGCTGGCCCCCCGGTTCCGGGCCGCGCCCGAGCTGATGTTCTCCGCCGACGGCTTCCACCCGTCGCCGACCGCGTACGCGCTGGCCGCCGACGCGCTGCTGGTCGCGCTGTGCGATGCGCTGGGCATAGCGGTCGAGAGCCCGGTTCCCGAGGTTTCGGTCGCCGCGCTCGCACCGCGGCTCGACGAGTCCCACGCGCGGTTGACCCTCGTGTCGCGGCTGTGGCGGCGCCCGGCCGTCGTATCACCCGCCCCGTCTGATTCCCAGCCGGTCGGCACCGACTAGATTTGTTCTAGCCCGTCGGGGTGCCCAGACACCCGCTTGTGATGCGAGCCCGCACCGGCGGAAGGGATTTGAAGGGAAAAGCCATGCCTGAAGCCGTCATCGTCTCAGCCGTTCGCTCGCCGATCGGCCGCGCCATGAAGGGGTCGCTGGTGTCCATGCGGCCCGACGACCTGGCCGCGCAGATGGTGCGCGCCGCGCTCGACAAGGTGCCCGCGCTCAACCCGCACCAGATCGACGACCTGATCCTGGGCTGCGGCCTGCCGGGCGGCGAATCCGGCTTCAACATGGCCCGCGTCGTCGCCGTCGAGCTGGGCTACGACTTCCTTCCGGGCACCACAGTCAACCGGTATTGCTCGTCGTCGCTGCAGACCACACGGATGGCGTTCCACGCGATCAAGGCGGGCGAGGGCGACGCGTTCGTCTCCGCGGGCGTGGAGACCGTGTCACGGTTCGCCAAGGGCAACTCCGACTCCTGGCCCGACACCAAGAACCCGCTGTTCGACGAGGCCCAGGAGCGTTCGGCCGCCGCGGCTCAGGGCGCCGACGAGTGGCACGACCCCCGCGCCGACGGGAACCTGCCGGACGTCTACATCGCGATGGGTCAGACCGCCGAAAACGTCGCGATCATGACCGGCATCAGCCGCGAGGACCAGGACCGCTGGGGGGTGCGCAGCCAGAACCGCGCCGAGGAGGCGATCAAGAGCGGGTTCTTCGAGCGCGAGATCACCCCGGTGAAGCTGCCCGACGGCACCACCGTCACCACCGACGACGGCCCCCGCGCCGGCACCACCTACGAGAAGGTCTCCGAGCTCAAGCCGGTGTTCCGGCCCAACGGCACCGTCACCGCGGGCAACGCGTGTCCGCTGAACGACGGCGCGGCCGCGCTGATCATCACCAGCGACACCAAGGCCAAGGAGCTGGGCCTGACGCCGCTGGCCCGCATCGTGTCCACCGGGGTCAGCGGGCTGTCGCCGGAGATCATGGGGCTGGGCCCCATCGAGGCGTGCAAGAAGGCGTTGGCCAGGGCCGGCATGTCGATCGGTGACATCGACCTGTACGAGATCAACGAGGCCTTCGCGGTGCAGGTGCTGGGCTCGGCGCGCGAGCTGGGCATGGACGAGGAGAAGCTGAACGTGTCCGGTGGGGCGATCGCCCTGGGCCACCCGTTCGGCATGACCGGCGCGCGCATCGCCACCACGCTGCTCAACAACCTGCAGACCCACGACAAGACGCTGGGCCTGGAAACCATGTGTGTCGGCGGCGGCCAGGGCATGGCGATGGTGATCGAGCGGCTGAGCTAGCCGCGCCGAACGACTGCGTGTGAATCGTGGGCGCCGACACGCGGGGCGGCTGCGCCGTCAGCGCACACCCAAAACCGTGAGCGCACAACCAAAGGCGCTAGCCGCGCCGCACCCCATCGGCGACGGCGTGCAGCTTGTCCGGGTTGGCCACGTTGTGGATGGTGACGATGCGCCCGTCCGCGTCGAGTTCGACCGTTAGCGTGGCGATCACGCGGCCCGCGGCCGAGAAAACGATGCCCGGTCCGCCGTTGACGTCGACGACTTCGGCTGTCATGTCGGCGATCTCGACGCCTTCGTAGGGGCGTTTGGTGACCCCGGCGAGCCAGGCGGCGACCTTGGCCATGCCCTCGAGCGGGCGCAGCGCCTGGCGCACCTTTCCGCCGCCGTCGGTCCAGAGCGTGACATCGGGGGCGAGCAGTTGCATGAGGTCGTTGATGTCGCCGCCGGTCGCCGCGGCGAAGAAGCGTTCGGTGACCGCGCGTTTCTTGCCGCGATCGGCCTCGAACCTGGGCCGGCGGGCCTGCACGTGATTGCGGGCGCGGTGGCCCGCCTGGCGCACCGCCGCCTCGGAACGCTCGACGGCCGAAGCGATTTCGGCGTAGCTGAAGTCGAACACCTCCCTGAGGACGAACACCGCGCGCTCCAGTGGGCTCAGCGTCTCGAGCACGACCAGCATCGCCATCGACACCGATTCGGCGGCGGCGACATCCTCGGCCGTGTCGGCGCTGGTGAGGATCGGCTCGGGAAGCCACGGCCCGACGTAGGTCTCGCGCTGGCGCCGGGTCGAGCGCAGTCGTTCCATCGACAGGTTCGACACGATGCGGGACAGGTACGCCTTGGGGTCGGCGACCTGACCCCGATCGGCCGCCGACCACTTCAGCCACGCATCCTGGACGACGTCTTCGGCGTCTGCCGCCGACCCCAGAATCCGATAGGCGATGGCGAACAACAGTTTCCGATGTTCGACGAACGTGTGCTCGTCGGTGCTCATCGGGTGAAGCCCCCACCGCGCCGCCACGTCACCGCGCCCAGCGCGGGCAGCAACTTGAGCAGCCGGTAGGTCGTCCAGGGGCTGGCGCTCACCGTTTCCTTGTACGCCACCGCCCACCGGCCGGCCAGATAGAAACGCGTCGGGCTGTCGTCGGGATGGGTGAATTGGATGACGCCGTCGTGGCGTCCCAGGCTCACCGGCTGATGGATGTAGCCGAAACGGAACCGCTTGAGCTGCTTGCCCTTCAGCTCTCGGACGATGTTGGTGGCGGCGTGCACGCCGGTCGGGATGCCGCTCTGGCAGGTGCCGTGCACGAGGCCGTATCCCTGCGTGACGGCGGCGGCGTCGCCGACGACGTACACGTCGGGGTGGGACACCGAACGCAGCGCCGCGTCGGTGATGATCCGGCCGCGCTCGTCGACCCGCAGGCCCGCGGCGGCCGCCACCGGCGACACCCGCACACCCGTCGTCCACAGCACCGCGCGCGCCGCGACGACCTCGCCGTCGGCCAGGGCGACCCCGTCGGGCATCACCTTGACGACGTCGACGCCGGCACGGACCCGCACGCCCAACCGGCTCAACCCGGCGTGCAGGCGGGCGCGCGCCTTGGGGCCCATCGTCGATCCGGGCGTCTGCCGGCTCAGCAGCACGACGTCGAGTTCCGGATGCCGCTCGGCGATCTCGGCCGCCGATTCGATTCCGGTCAGGCCGCCGCCGGCGACCACGACCGTGCCGGCGCCCAGCCGATCCAGCTGCTCGGCCAGCAACCCGGCGTCGCGGGCGCTGTTGAGGGTGTAGGCGAATTCGTCGACGCCGGGCACGGCCTCGGTGTCGGCGACGCTGCCGAGCGCATACACCAGCGTGTCGTAGCCGATCGTGCGTTCGTCGTCGAGCCGGACGGTCCGCGCGTCGGCGTCGACGCCGGTGACCCAGCCCTGGACGAACTCGACGCCGGTGCCGGCGAGCAGGTCCGGGATCTGCAGGTCGGCCAGCCGCTGGCCCGAGGCGGCCTGGTGCAGGCGCAGCCGCTCGGTGAAACGAGCCTGCGGATTGACCAGGGTGACGCGGACGTCGTCGCGGCCCTTGACCCGACGCGCCAGGCGGGCGGTCGCTGCCATGCCGGCGTAGCCGGCGCCGATGATCACGATGTGCTTCATGATGCTGCCTTTCGCGAGCGAATGTGTGCTGACAACCAGCAGACGCATCCAGCGGCCGCGGATGTGACATCGCGGAGAGGGGCGGGTGAAGCCTGCGCGCTGAGTGTGAAGCCCTGGCGGCGACACGCCGAGCGCCTCCGCCACAGGTACACACGCAAAACCGTGAGCGCACATTCAAACGCCGTCAGCGCACAAAAAACCGGCACACCCAGGGGCGTGCCGGCTTTTCCGTCGAGTCGGGCTAGTCGTTCTGCAGGTAACTGAGCAGGCGCAGGATCTCGAGGTACAGCCAGACCAGGGTCACGGTCAGGCCCAGCGCGATGCCCCACGCGGCCTTCTCGGGCGCGCCGGCCCGGATCATCTGGTCGGCCGCGTCGAAGTCGATCAGGAAGCTGAACGCGGCGATCGCGATGCACACCAGGGAGAAGATGATCGCGATCGGCCCGCCGCTGCGCAGGCCCAGGCCCGTGCCGCCGCCGACGTGGAACATCGCCAGCAAGAAGTTGCCGAGCATCAGGAACAGCACACCGAACAGGGCGGCGACCACCATCCGGGTGAATTTCGGTGTGACGCGGATGGCGCCGGTCTTGTAGACGACGAGCATCCCGAAGAACACGCCGAAGGTGCCCAGGACGGCCTCCCCGATCAGCGCGCCGGCGTTGGCGTTCGAGACCTGGAAGTTGGCGAAGACGAAGGAGACGGCGCCGAGGAAGAGCCCCTCGAGAACGGCGTAGCTGAGCACGATCGCCGGGCTGTCCTGCTTGCGCCCGAAGGTCGCGATCAGCACCAGCCCCAGGCCGCCCAGCGCGCCGATGAGGGTCAGCGGCATCGCCAGCGCCAGGTTGGCGGCCACCAGGAAGTAGGACACGATCGCGGCGCCCGTCAGCACGGCCAGCGTCATGCCGGTCTTGGTGACGACATCGTCGATGGTCAGCGGACGGGCGGCCCTGGTGTCCTGGTAGGGAGCCACGTAGGGGTCAGCCTGGTAATAGCCCTGGGCCGCGCCAGTGCCGAATTGCGCGTATCCGCCGCTCTGCTTAGGCAGCGAACGAAATACCGGGTTACTTGTCTCCCGCACCGTCGGATCCTCTCTTATGGCTATGGGTTCGAGCTGTGCGAACACTTGGTCAACGACCAGCGGGGCGCCCGGGTTCCCAACAGACCTGCTGTTTTCTCGGTGTTTCCGGCTATTTAAACGGGCTCTGCTGTTGTCGTCCGGTCAAACATAAACCTTACCCGCGGGGATCGCTGTGGTCGTGACGATCTAGATTGCTGGTCGAGACCGGGCGGCGATTGGAAGGCAAGGGGCGTTGACTGCGGAAACCGACGAATCCGACGAGGTCCTGACCCGAGTCGAAGGCGGCATCGGCTTGATCACGCTGAACCGGCCCAAGGCGATCAACTCGCTGAATCAGACCATGGTGGACGCGCTGAGCGCCGTGCTCAGCCGTTGGGAAAACGACGACGCGGTGCGGGCGGTCGTGCTGTCCGGTGCGGGCGAACGCGGATTGTGCGCGGGCGGCGACGTGGTCGCGGTCTACGAGAGCGCCCGCAAGGACGGCGTCGAGGTGCGAAAGTTCTGGCGCGACGAGTATCAGCTCGACGGCCAGATCGGGCGGTTCGCCAAGCCGTACGTGTCGTTGATGGACGGCATCGTGATGGGTGGCGGCGTCGGGGTCAGCGCGCATGGCAGCGTCCGCGTGGTGACCGAAACGTCAAAGGTGGCAATGCCGGAGGTGGGCATCGGGTTCATTCCCGACGTCGGCGGGGCGTTCCTGTTGTCCCGGGCACCGGGCTCGCTCGGGCTCCACGCCGCCCTGACCGGGGCGCCGTTCTCCGGATCCGACGCCATCGCAATGGGATTCGCCGACCACTACGTCCCGCACGACGAGCTGGAGGCGTTCACCAAAGCGATCGTCGATGACGGCGTCGAGAGCGCGCTGGCCGCGCACGCCGTCGAACCTCCGCCGAGCGAGCTTGCCGCGCAACGCGATTGGATCGACGAGTGCTTCGTGGGCGACACGGTCGAAGACATCCTCGCGGCCCTGCGCGGTCACGGCGGCGGGCCGGCGAACGACGCCGCCGACCTGATCGCCACCCGCTCCCCCATCGCCGTGTCGGTGGCCCTGGAGGCGGTGCGCCGCGCAGCCAAAATGCAGACCCTGGAAGAGGTTCTGGTCCAGGACTATCGGGTGTCGAGCGCGTCGGCGCGCTCGCACGATCTGGTGGAGGGCATCCGCGCGCAGATCATCGACAAGGATCGCAATCCGAAGTGGTCGCCGGCGACGCTGGCCGAGGTCACCGCGGCCGACGTGGAGGCGTATTTCGCGCCGGTCGACGACGACTTGAAATTCTAGAAAGGCGGTTGGCGTGACAGAGACGTACGAGACCATCCTCGTCGAGCGCGATCAGCGGGTCGGGATCATCACGCTGAATCGGCCGCAGGCGCTCAACGCGCTCAACAGCCAGGTGATGCGCGAAGTCACCAGCGCGGCAACCGAATTGGACGACGATCCCGGAATCGGTGCGATCATCATCACCGGTTCGGCCAAGGCGTTCGCCGCCGGCGCCGACATCAAGGAGATGGCGGCGCTGACCTTCGCGGACGCGTTCGGCGGCGACTTCTTCGCCACCTGGGGCAAGCTCGCCGCCGTCCGCACCCCCACCATCGCCGCGGTGGCCGGTCACGCGCTGGGCGGCGGCTGCGAGCTCGCGATGATGTGCGACCTGCTGATCGCCGCCGACACCGCGAAGTTCGGTCAGCCGGAGATCAAACTCGGTGTGCTGCCGGGCATGGGTGGTTCGCAGCGGCTGACCCGCGCCATCGGCAAGGCCAAGGCCATGGACCTCATCCTGACCGGGCGGACCATCGACGCCGCCGAAGCCGAACGCAGCGGGCTGGTTTCGCGTGTGGTGCCGGCCGACGACCTGCTGACCGAGGCCAAGGCCGTCGCCACCACCATTTCGCAGATGTCGCGCTCGGCGGCGCGAATGGCCAAGGAGGCCGTCAACCGGGCCTTCGAATCCACGCTGTCCGAGGGACTTCTGTACGAGCGCAGGCTGTTTCATTCGACGTTCGCGACCGAGGACCAGTCCGAGGGAATGGCGGCATTCATCGAGAAGCGGCCCCCCAACTTCACTCACCGGTAGGACGCCTCGATGAGCGACCCGGGTCCCGCGACGACCGCCCCCGAAGACGAAGCCGTGCGGGAGGCCGCCCCGGAAACCCCGGAGGCCCCCCGGCCACACGAGCCGCATCCCTACCGAAAGCCTTGGTGGGTAAGGCATTACACCTTCATGGGCACCGCGGTCGGCCTGGTTTTCATCTGGTTTTCGATGACGCCGTCGCTGTTGCCGCGAGACGCGCTGTTCCAGGGGCTGGTCAGCGGGATCTCCGGGGCCATCGGCTACGGGTTGGGGGTCTTCGCCGTCTGGCTGGTCCGCTACATGCGCACCCGGAACTACAGCCCGCCCGCACCGCGCTGGGCGTGGATGGTGCTGATCCCGGTCGGCGCGGTCGGCATGGTGGTCATGGCGATCGGGTTCCACGACTGGCAGGACAAGGTGCGCGACCTGATGGGAGTGCAGCACCTCAAGTGGTACGACTACCCGATCGCCGCCGGCCTGTCGCTGGTCGTGCTGTTCACACTGGTCGAAATCGGCCAGTTCGTCCGCTGGCTGGTCAGTTTCTTGGTGGGGCAGCTCGATCGGGTCGCACCGTTTCGCCTCTCGGTGACCATCGTCGTGGTGGTGCTGGTCGTGCTGACCATCACCCTGCTCAACGGCGTGGTGCTGAAGTTCGCCATGCGCACGATGAACAACACGTTCGCGTCGGCCAACAACGAGATGAGCCCCGACACCGCGCCGCCGAAAACGCCGCTGAGGTCCGGTGGCCCGCAGTCGCTGGTCTCCTGGGAGTCGCTCGGTCGCGAGGGCCGCGTCTTCATCGAGGGCGGGCCCCGGGTCGACGAACTGACGACGTTCAACGGATCCCCGGCGATGCAGCCGGTCCGCGCCTACGCCGGGCTGAACTCCGCGGACGGCATCACCGCGACCGCCGAGCTGGCGGCCCAGGAGCTGCAGCGTGAGGGCGGATTGCAGCGCGCCGTCGTCGCCGTCGCGACCACCACCGGCACCGGCTGGATCAACGAGGCGGAGGCCTCCGCGCTGGAGTACATGTACAACGGCAACACCGCGATCGTCAGCATGCAGTACTCGTTCCTGCCGAGCTGGCTTTCGTTCCTGGTGGACAAGGAAAACGCCCGCCACGCCGGCCAGGCGCTGTTCGAGGCCGTCGACCGACTGATCCGCCAGATGCCGGAAGCCCAGCGCCCCAAGCTCGTGGTGTTCGGCGAAAGCCTGGGGTCGTTCGGCGGCGAGGCGCCGTTCATGAGCCTGAACAACGTGCTGGCCCGCACCGACGGCGCGCTGTTCAGCGGGCCGACGTTCAACAACACGATCTGGACGGACCTGACGTCGACGCGCGACGCGGGCTCCCCGCAGTGGCTGCCGATCTACAACGACGGCAAGAACGTCCGATTCGTCGCTCGCGCAAGCGATCTGGGGCGTCCGGACGCCGCATGGGACCACCCGCGGGTGGTCTATCTGCAGCACGCCTCCGACCCGATCGCCTGGTGGACCCCCGACCTGCTGTTCTCCAAGCCCGACTGGCTGCGCGAGAAACGGGGCTACGACGTGCTGCCCGACACCTACTGGATCCCGGTGGTGACGTTCCTGCAAGTCTCGGCCGACATGGCGGTGGCGGTGGACGTGCCAGACGGGCACGGCCACCACTACGTCGCCGACGTCGCCAACGGCTGGGCCGCGGTGCTGTCGCCGCCCGGTTGGACGGCCGAGAAGACGGACAAACTACGGCCGCTGCTGCACGCCAACGGCTAGCGCCCCTAGAGCCAGCGGCGAACGGTCCTGCCCGCGTTCGCCAGCCCCGGGCCCGAGCCGTCCGAGTCACCGATCAGTTGGTCCAGCACACCGGAACCGGCCAGCGCGTGGTAGCCGCCGATGACGTCGGTGGCGCGGTACAGGCCGATGTCCAGCAGCGCGGCGGCGGCCAGGCTGGACGTGTAGCCCTCGGAGCACACGATCACCCATTCGACGTCGTCGCCGACAGCCTCGGGCAGCCGGGCGTCGCTGGTCGGGTCGCAGCGCCACTCCAGGACGTTGCGTTCGATCACCAGCGCGCCGGGCACCTCGCCCTCGCGGAATCGCTGCGCCTGCGGCCGGATGTCGACCAGCACCGCGCCGCGCCTCAGCGCCTCGGGCACCTCGACGGCGCGAAGGCGGCGAAACCGGCGCCGGGCCGATCTCAGGACAATGTCGATGCGGCTCATCAGGGTCCTTCCGGTTGGTCGGTCAGTTCGGTGCGCTGGCGGCGCAGCCTGTTGCGGTCGGAGACCTCGTAGTACGACATCGCCGTCAGCGGCGGCGAGTAGGCGTGCACGCTGAGCGTCGGCTGCGCCCGGAAGGCCGCCACCGGCTCCGGGACGGGCCGCGGCGCCCACACCACGTCGTGCACCCAGCCCAGCGGGAAGCCGGCCTGGTCACCGGCGTCGAGCCGGCGTCTCCGCAAACCCCGCCCGTCCCAACGGAATTCGTTGAGCGATCCGGACACCACGGTCAGCGCGCCCAGCGAGCCGCCGTGGTCGTGCAGCTCGGTGGGATGGCCGGGGACCCAGCTGATCAGCCAGACGTCCAGTTCGTCGTCGCCGTGAATCCGGGCGAACCAGCGCTCGGACTCCGGTATCCCGCCCTTGGGCAGCAGGTGGTCGCAGCGCCCGCTGAGGACCTGATCGGCGGCCTGGTCCGTGGCGTACAGCAGGTCGGGCACCCGCAGCCGGGTGGGTCCCGAGGACGGCGACGAGACGGTCAGGGGGCGGGGCGCACCGGAGGCGACGGCACGCGTCGCAACGGGAACAGACATCGAGGAGCTCCAGGGTGAACGGATTCGGGCAAGCGGCGGCGGGTCAGGGCCGACAACACTCGCAAAAACCGAAGCGCTCCATCACGGCCGCCAGTGTTGCATAGATTGGGACCGTGCGCTGGTGCGGTCGTCCCCACGGGCAACGTGGAGCCGTTCTCGTCGCGGCGCTTTTGTTGGCGGTCACGGGCTGCTCGCAGGGCGCTCCCAACGGTGGGGTAGCCGTGCCGTCGGCGCGGCCGTCGGGCATCCCGCACGGCGCCACCGCGGCGCCCCCGGGCGCGGTCGGCGTCTCCCCGGGCGGGGTGACGACCAGGGTCGATGTCCCCGCGGATTCGACCGAAGAGGAGTATTTCCAGGCCTGCCACGCCGCGAAGGTGTGGATGGAGGCGCAGCCCAGGACGGGTGGGTCGCTGTTCGAGCCGTACCTGGGGATGATCCAGGCGTCGCAATCGGGCACGGCGGGCACCTGGAACGCCCGGTGGACGGACCTGACACCGGCGCGGCAGGCGGCCGTGATCACCGCCGCGCGGGCCGCCGCCAACGACGAATGCGGGTAACGTTCGCCGCCCCGCACCAATTGTGATCATGGGTACAAAAAGTGCCTCCCCGGCCGCCGGGGGCGGCGTCGGCCGCGCAAAATGAACGCATGCCCGGCGGACGTGGCGGAACGGTGGCGCGTCGATCAGCACCGACCCGGGTGGCGCTGGCGCTGGGCAGCGGCGGTGCCCGCGGCTACGCCCACATCGGGGTGATCGAGGCGCTGCGGGCGCGCGGTTACGAGATCGCCGGGATCGCCGGCTCCTCGATGGGCGCGATGGTCGGCGGCCTGGAAGCGGCCGGGCGCCTCGACGAGTTCGCCGACTGGGCGAAGTCCCTGACGCAGCGCACCATCCTGCGGCTGCTGGACCCGGCCATCAGCGCGGCCGGGGTGTTGCGGGCGGAGAAGATCCTGGACGCGGTGCGCGACATCCTCGGTCCGGTGTCCATCGAGCAACTGCCGATCCCCTACACCGCGGTCGCCACCGACCTGCTGGCCGGCAAGTCGGTGTGGTTTCAGCGCGGCCCCGTCGACGACGCGATCCGCGCGTCCATCGCGATTCCGGGGGTGATCGCGCCGTACGCGCTCGACGGGCGCCTGCTCGCCGACGGCGGCATCCTCGATCCGCTGCCGATGGCCCCCATCGCCGCGGTCAACGCCGACCTGACCATCGCGGTCAGCCTCAGCGGCAGCGAGTCCGTCGGCGGCCGCGAGGCGGAGCCGGGGGCCACCGCCGAGTGGTTGAACCGCATGGTGCGCAGCACGTCGGCGCTGCTGGACACCGCGGCGGCCCGGTCCCTGCTGGACCGGCCGACCGCGCGGGCGGTGCTGAGCAGGTTCGGCGGGTCGGACAGCTGGTCCGACGACCCCGACGCGGACGAGGTCGGCCCCGAGGAAATCGCGGAGGTTCCCGGGGTGCCCAAGCTGGGCAGCTTCGAGGTGATGAACCGGACGATCGACATCGCCCAGTCCGCGCTGGCCCGGCACACGCTGGCGGCCTACCCGCCCGACGTGCTGATCGAGGTGCCGCGTTCGACGTGCCGGGGCCTGGAGTTTCACCGGGCGGTGGAGGTGATCGACGTGGGCCGCGCGCTGGCCGGCGAGGCCCTGGACGCGCTGGAGCAGGCGTCGCCGCCCGCGCTCGAGGGTTGATCAGGCGCCGAGGAACCGCGCGACCGCTGCCGCCTCGCGGCGGCCCTGTTGGCGCCCGGCCACGGCGGAGTCGATGCGGCAGCGCGGATCCAGCGGGTTGGGCCCGAACGCCGCCAGCGAGTCGCCGTCGGCGAACACCGCGTGGGTCGCGCCGGCGAACGCGGCGATCTCGGCGGCCGGCCCGTCGCCGAACGGCGCCGGCGTGTCGGGCCCCGAGGGCACCAGCACCACCGCGGCGTCGCAATCGCCGGCCACGCCGAGGTTGACCGAGCTGCCGACGCCGCCGTCCATGTAGCGCCGGACCCCAATCGTCACCGGCGGCCACGCTCCCGGCACCGCGCAACTGGCCGCCACCGCATCCACGAGGCCGACGCCCGAGTCGCGATCGAAGACCACCAGTTCGCCGGTGGCCACGTCGATGGCGGTGATCCGCAGCACCCGTTCCGGCCAGTCGTGTGACGGCAGGCGCTGGGCGATCACGTTGCGCCGGACGGGCTCGGGGACGGTCTGCGTCGCCACCGCCACGGCCCCGATCCGCCGCATCTGCTGGCGGGTCTTGTCGAGCGCGTCGTCGTAGGGCTGGCCCAGGGCGGTCAGGAAGACCTCGGTGATGTCGTCGATGTCGACGCCGGAATCGATCTCGGCCGACGACTCGGCGATCTGCCGGTCGAACAGCGCCTCGAGCGGGCGGCCGCTGCCGATCTGCGCGGCGACGGCCGAACCCGCCGAGGTCCCCACCAGCACATCGGAATCCAGCAGCAGCCGGGCGGCCGCCGGTGACTCGTCGGCAATTCCGCGCAGAACCCCTGTCTCCCAGGCGATTCCGGCTATTCCGCCGCCGGCGAGCACGAGCGCCCGTCTGGTTGCCATGGACTACGCCGACGTGTGCTGCGCCGCCTGGGCCGGCGCGCTCAGGTCGGACCGGCGAACCGGGTGTGCGGGCGGGTCGGGCAGCACCACGCGGCGGGTGACCCGCAGGCCGGCGTCGACGTGGACCAGCTCGCCGGGTTCCAGCAGGCGCCAGCGCGGGTCGTCGTCCATCGGTTCGCTGGCGAACACCACCGACGAGCGGGCGTACAGATGCTCGGACCGCGCGCGGATTCGGTGCGTCCGCAAGTCGAATTCGGGCGTTCCGCCCTGGTGTCGCCGGTCCAGGACATAGAGCTCGTGGGCGTCGGGGTAGCGCAGCGCCCACATGTCGGTGGCCGTGCTCAGCAGGACGTTGACCGCGTAGATCGGCGCGTTGCCCGCGAGCCATCGCACGGCGTCGACGAGGCCCGCCGTCTCGTCACCGCCGCGACCGCGGATCGAACCGGTGATCAGGGCGAACACCCGCTCGGAATCGGTGTCGCCCAGGACCAGGCCGTCGGTGCCGAGTTCGCGGAGCCGTTCGTCGATGCCGTCCAGCCCCTCGACCACGCCGTTGTGCGCGAAGATCCGGCCGTCCTGCAGAAACGGGTGGGTGTTGCGGACGTCGAGCGAACCCGTCGTCGCGTACCGGACGTGCGCCACGAAGGTCGTCCCGGTCAGTTCGTGCGCCTCCGTGGCGAATTGGGCGTCCTGCCACGCCGCGATCGGCTCCTTGTGCAGCTGCGGCCGGCCGTGCGCGTCAAAGACACCCAGCCCGGTGCCGTCCGGGTTCTTGCGGCTCTGCGCGGACAGGCTGTCCGGGGCGTTCAGCAACCAGAAGGTCGCGGTGCAAACGTCCGTCCCGGCGTGTAAGCCAAAAAGTCGGCACATGGTTCCGACCGTACCGAAAGGCGGTCGGGCGCTTGGCCCCGCGACACTTAGATGGTTGCGACGACGCGCCGCGGCGCACCGCAACGGATTAAATCTCGGGGAGTCAGCCCGTCAGCATCGCCGAGAGGTCCCGCAGGGCTTGGCGCGCATGGCCCTTCCAGATTCGGCCGAACAGCGGCAGGGCCCACGATGTCAGCGGTGACCTCGGGTAGATGTCCCAGCGCCAGGTGATCTCGGTCCCGCCCGCCGCCGGGGCAAAGATCCATTCGCCCACAACATGATCGACTCGCGCACGAGATCCGGCCACTCAGTCGCGCGCCTCGACCACCCAGTAGCCGTGCTCGGCGTATCGCGCCCGGATGGCCTTCTTGTCGTACTTGCCGACGCTGGTGCGCGGAATCTCCTCGACGAACGTCCACCGCTCGGGCAGCCACCACCGGGCCACCTTGTCCGCGAGGAACTTTCGCAGATCCTCGGCGCTCACCGACGAATGCTTGGCCACCACGACCGCCAGCGGCCGTTCCTGCCACCGGTCGTCGGGGACCCCGACGACCGCGGCCTCGAGCACCTGCGGGTGTGCGATCAGGCAGTTCTCCAGCTCCACCGACGAGATCCATTCGCCGCCGGACTTGATCACGTCCTTGGCCCGATCGGTCAGCGTGACGAAGCCCCGCTCGTCGATGCGGCCCACGTCGCCGGTGCGCAACCAGCCGGAGTCGAACTTCGAGTCGTCGTGGCCGAGGTAGTAGGAGCCGGTGATCCACGGGCCCCGGACCTCCACCTCGCCGACGGCGGCGCCGTCGTTGGGCAGCACCGCGCCGTCGTCGTCGACGATGCGCATCTCCACCCCGCACACCGGTTGACCCTGCGTCGCGCGGAACGCCCAGTGCTGGTCCTCCGGGGTTCCCGGCGGCGGCCAGGCCATGGTGGCCATCGGCGACGTTTCGGTCATGCCCCACAGCTGGCGGATCTGGACGCCGTGCTTCTCCTCGAACGTGCGCATCAGCGACACCGGGACGGCCGAGCCGCCGCAGACCACCAGGCGCAGCGAGGACATGTCGTGTTCGGGTTCTTCCTCCAGGCGGTGCAGGACGTCGTTCCAGATGGTCGGCACGGCGCCGGCGACGGTGGGCTTTTGGGTCTCGACCATGCCGATCAGCGAGCGGGCGTCGAGGTGGCAATCGGGCAGCACCAGGTCGGCCCCCGCCATCAGCGCCGAATAGGGCAGCCCCCAGGCGTTGGCATGAAACATCGGCACGATCGGCAGCACACTGTCGACCGCCCCGACGCCGATGCCGTTGGTGGTGCACCCGCCCATCGCGTGCAGGAAGCTCGAACGATGGCTGTAGACAACGCCTTTCGGGTTGCCGGTGGTGCCGCTGGTGTAGCACATGGCGGCCGCGGACGTCTCGTCGATGTCGGGCCAGTCGAAGTCGGTGGACTCGGCGTCGATCACTTCGGCGTAGCGCAGCACGGTCTTGCCGGACGCCTCCAGCGCGGCCGTGTCCCCGTCGCCGACCACGATCACCGCCTCTACGGTCTTGAGCTCCCCCAGGACCGGTGCCAACAGCTTGGCCAGTGACGCGTCGACCAGCACGACGCGGTCCTCGGCCTCGTTGGCCACGAAAACGATCTGCTCGGGGAACAGCCGGATGTTCAGCGTGTGCAGGACGGCGCCCATCGACGGGACCGCGAGGTAGGTCGCCAGGTGCTCGGTGTTGTTCCACATGAACGTCGCGACGCGCTGGTCCCCGGTCACCCCGAGGCCGCGCAGCGCGTTCGCCAGCCGGGCGGCCTGTTCGCCCAGCTTGCGGTAGGTGGTCCGACGATACCCGTCGCCCGTCGCGGTGGTGACAGTGCGTTCACCGTGGATACCGCAGCCGTGCCGCATGATCGCGGCGATCGTCAGCGGATAGTCCTGCATCGTGCTGTCCATCGCTGCACCGTATCGCCGCACACCGCCGCGAGAAAACGGGTTCCCTGACAACGCGTGTTTTGCTCTGCGCGGTTTACCGCGCGGGCCCGGCTACGCCAGGGCGGGTTCGGCCGGCAGTAGCTCGGGCACGGCCCACTCGGCCGCCGGCTCGCTCTCGTGACACGACGCCGTCACCTCGATGCCCAGCGCGACGACCGAGGCGACCGGCGCCACGGTGACGGTGCCGGAGTAGTCGGCAACGTAGAGGTACCTGGCGTCGGCGCTCTCGACCACGCACGACGGCTGGCCGGCCACCCCGATGGTGCCGACGACGTCGTGGGTGAGTGTGGACAGCACCGTGACGCCGTCGTCGCTGACCAGGTAGGCGCGATCGCCGTCGCCGCTGAGCGTCAGCGCGGTGAGGATGCCACCGATCTCGCTAATCTTGCTGGTGCCGGTGATCTTGGCGGTCCGGGTGTCGACGACGTCGATGACGGCGCCCAGTTCGGGGGCGCAACTGGCCACGTAGGCGAGCGCGCCGTTGGGGCTGAGCGCGACGTCGCGGATGGGCAGGCCGATCTCGACGGTGCTCAGGAGGCGTGATCGGGCCGGCGCGTGCGCGTCGATCAGGGCGAGCTGTCCGCCGCCGGGGCCGTTGGTCGCCAGGTAGAGGCGGCTCCCGTCCGCGCTGGACCGGACGCATTCCGTGACGGTCCCGGGCCGGTTCGGCAGGGCGATCTCCTCGGTGCGGCCGGTCCTGGTGTCGCGGACGGCGACGCCGGGTCCGCCGGCGCCGTGGCGGCTGGCGTAGACGTGGTCGCCGTCGGGGCTGACCGCCAAGTCGCTGACGCTGAACGCCAGCGGATGCGTCGCGACGACCGTGTTGGTCGGCAGGTCGATGACCCCGATCGAGTCATACGCCGGTGTCACGGTGCTGACGTATGCGCGGTTGGTGTCGCGACGGCCCACGGCGAGCGCGAAGGGCTCGGGCAGGCCGGCGACGGTCTGCACGACGCGGCAGGTGTCGGTGTCGATGACCGAGACGCTGTCGTAGCCATAGTTGGCCACCACCAGCCGGGTGCCGTCCGGGCTGGCGGCGATGCCGCTGATCGGACCTTGGCGCACCGCGATCCGCGCGACGACCGGAAATCCCGCCGCCGCGCCCAACTCGATGGCCCCGCCCTGGCCGGTGGCCTTCCGGTGGTTCAAGTCGCGCATGCTGGCACCGCCTTCGCTCGTGGTACGTCCGCGGGCGTTCACAGCAATCAAAGCCTCGCCGTGTCGCACCTGCGGCCCTGGATAAACCGCGTTACAGCACCCAGAGATGGTTTCTTTTAACAAATTTTACCGACGAAATTCCGGGCAAAAATATTTCTCCACGAGCGCTGTGATACAGGTCACCTTAATAAACGCGATTGCGCCGCAGCCGTGCTCCAGCAATTAGTCGTGGGCGATTCGACGGCGAGGCGAATACGTCTTGGTAGACAGCCTTTTTCGCCCAACCAGCCGGCCGTCCGGGGCAGTGGACAGGCGTCCATAAATAAGGGAAATCTTATTATTTATCGATTGACGAGGTGAATGTCACACCTTGCTCGCTTGAGCGTGTCACCGGCCCACAGCAATTCACCTGGCGCGGCCTCGTGTTCGCCAATGGAACGGGTCCCTGTCCAGCATGGGGGCCGTCGTCTCCCCCGTGCGCGCTGAACCACCGAGCCCCCCGCAACGTCTACCGCAAAGACCCGGTTTCGATCGGAAGGGCTTGCCAGCATGACGCTCGACGTAGGTTCCACACCGTTGGTGCGCAACCGCGCGCAGGACATCCGCCGTGAGCGCCGGTTGATGCGCGTCTTCCAGAATCCCATCCTCGGCCCCCTGTTGCGCCGCTTTGCCGGCCCGGAGGACATCGTTCGGATGGGCATGTCCTTCTGGTCCTCGCGACTGATACTTTCCGCGGTCGAATCGGGCGTCTTCACCGAGTTGGCCAACGGAGCGGCCACCGAACAGGAGCTGGCCGACGCCCTCGGCTGGCACCCACGTGCCGCGACCACGGCGCTGGACGCCCTGGTTGCCGCGGGGTTGCTGCGGCGCGACCGAACGGGCCGGTACACCAACACGTTTCGCAGCGCGATGTTCCTGGACCGGACCAAGCCGAGCTATGTCGGTGGCCTGATGGAGTTGTCGAGCAAGCGCCTCTACGGCCTTTGGTCGAGTCTGGACGATCTCCTTCGCACCGGCCGTCCCGGCGCCGAAGAGGAACGCGGCGATAACGAGTTCTTTTCCATGCTTTATCGTGATCCGTTGGCGCTCAAGGGCTTTCTGGCCGGGATGACGGGCATCTCGACCGGGGAGGCGACGCTGCTGGCGGCCCGGTTTCCTTGGCGGCGCTTTCGCACGTTTTGCGACGTCGGTAGCGCCCAGGGCGCGTTTCCGGTGCGGGTCGCACTGACCCACCGACACCTGCGCGGCACGGGTTTCGACTTTCCCGCCGTGCGACCGATCTTCGAGGAATATGTCGAGTCGTTCGACCTGGGCCGCCGATTGGACTTCGTCGAGGGAGACTTCCTCGAAAGTCCGCTGCCGCGGGCCGACGTGATTTCGTTCGGGCACGTGTTCCACGGGCGCAACCACGAGATCCGCCAGGAGCTGGTGGCGAAGGCCTATGCGGCGACTCCCCCCGGCGGCGCAATCATCGTGTACGACGCGATGATTCAGTCTGGGCGGCTGAAGAACCGGGGCAACAACTACATGAGCCTGCTGTCGAGCCTCAATATCATGATGGAGTCGCGGGAGGGCTACGAAGCCTCCACCGCCGCCTGCGCGGAACTGCTTGGCGCAGGCGGCTTCACTCGCGTCAAGGTGCGACATCTCGTGGGTCCCACCTCGGCGGTGTTCGGTTACAAGCCGGGCCGGTTGCCGGCGGCGGCCTGAGCCACCGCTCAGAGCGCGTCGTGGTCGCGTTCGCCGGTCCGGATGCGAATTACCGTCTGCACCGGCGAAACCCAAACCTTGCCGTCGCCGATCTTCCCGGTGCGCGCGGCGCCGAGGATCGCCTCCACAACTCGGTCGGCGAAAGCCTCGTCGACGAGCACCTCGACGCGGACTTTGGGAACGAACTCGACTGCGTACTCGGCTCCGCGGTAGACCTCGGTGTGGCCCCGCTGGCGGCCATACCCCTGGACCTCGGTCACGGTCAGGCCCAGCACCCCCACGGCCTCCACGGCGTGCCTGACGTCGTCGAGCGTGAAGGGCTTGACGATCGCGGTGACCAGCTTCATGGCTTCACCACTCAATCGTCGGCGGTTTCGGCGGGCTGCGCGGCGGCCGCCTCGGTCCGCGCGGGCACCAGCGGCTCGACCCGCCGACCGGTGACGAGACCCTCGTCGGGGTAGGCCTCCTCGTCGTGCACGCCGAGGTCGCCGGTTTCCAGGACCTCATCGGGAAGCCTCAGCTTCATGAAGAGGCCGAGGACTTTCAGGATGACGAACGTGACGATCGCGTCCCAGACGATGACCGTGGCGGCGGCACCGGCCTGGATCAAAATCTGTTTGGGGTGGTGACCCCACAGCCAGCCGGAGAACGTGACGTCGGATCCCGCACCGCCGCCAAGGTATTCGACGATCTTGGGGTCGGCGAGCACCCCGACGAGTAACCCACCCGACAGGCCCGCCACGCCGTGGGTGTGGAAGACGCCGAGTGTGTCGTCGACCTTCTTGAACAATCGGGTCCTGCCGAGCCAGTTCCAGGACATCCAGACCAGGGACGAGGCGACGACGCCGATGATCATCGCGCCGAAGCTGTTGACGAAGCCGGCGGCCGGGGTGATGGCGACCAACCCGGTGATCATGCCGTTGATCGCGCCGAGGAACGTCGGCTTGCGCTGCCTGCTCGCGAAGATGTCCCACAGCACCCAGGTGAGCAGCGCGACGGCGGTGGTGAGGTTGGTGTTGAGCACCGCCAGCGACGCGTCGGCTCCCGAGAAGTACGGGTCGCCGCCGTTGAACCCGTTCCAGCCCAGCCACAGGACACCGGCGCCGACCGCGGCCAGGGGAAGGTTGTTCGGCACGGCCCGTTCCCGGTCGCGCGCGAGCCTCGGGCCGATCACCGCGGCGGCGACGAATCCCGTCGTCCCGGCAGCCAGGTGAATCACGTATCCACCGCTGTAGTCCAGGGCACCCGCCTGCGCCCACCAGCCGCCGCCCCACAACAGGAACGCGTTGACCGAGT
The DNA here is from genome assembly GCF_001673535.1 of Mycobacterium sp. 1081908.1. Taxonomy (GTDB): domain Bacteria; phylum Actinomycetota; class Actinomycetes; order Mycobacteriales; family Mycobacteriaceae; genus Mycobacterium. Next base: position 24,227 of record NZ_LZLY01000008.1, read on the forward strand.
ACGCGATCGTCGACCACAGCGGCACGAAGATGAGCCACACCTTGAAGCTCATCCGGCCGATGACGCTGCCGAGGAAGAGCAGCGGCGTGATGGCGGCGAACACGAACTGGAAGTAGGCCAGCGTGGTCTGCGAGAAGCGGAATTTCGGCATGGCGCCGTCCAACAGGGGGATGACGGCCTGCTCCTGGTTGTTGCTGCTCAGGATGGTGTGGGGGATTCCCACCGCGGCCCGCAGGATGCCCGGGCCGAGCTTGAGCGGCTCGCCGAAACCCATCTTGAAACCCCACAGCACCCACACCACCAGCACCAGCGAGAAGCCGGTGAAGGCCATCAGCATGGTGTTGACGGCCCACTTCTTCTGCACGATGCCGCCGTACAGCACGGCGATGCCTGGGATGCTCATCAGGCCGACGAGGGTCGCGGCCACCAATTGCCAGGCGTTGTCTCCGGGATTCAGCCAATCGGGATAGGGCAACATGGTTCAGACACACCCCAATTCGAGCCGTCGGGCTATCATCAGCTGCGGTGCGAAAGTGACGCCGTAGACGCGTGAAGCCTTTGCCCGGATTGTTTCGGCCGTGTATGCAACGGTTTAAATCCTGATTTCATTTGTTCACCGCGAGCCGGCCCCTCCAGGCCCCCGGTCGGGGCGTCCGGTAGGCCGGCGGCGCGAGTCGGGAATTACCTTGGGCGACCGGCAATTTCGCACGAGTCAAATAGGGCCACGATTCTGGGCGATGCTGAACCAATTGTGCCGCAACATCGTCGGAGTTATATAGGCCGGTTCACGAGGCCCGCCCAGGGCCACATGCTGGACGTCGGTGGACAGGAAAGCTATGCAACGGGATTCGCGGCTGAGCGGTCCGACGGGCGTGGTGCGGCTCGTCAAGACCGAAACGTTGGAGCACCAGGTCGTCGTCGTCGGCGCCGGTGCCGCGGGGGTGTCGATGGCACTGAGCCTGCGCGATCGTGGCGTGCGGCCACTGCTGATCGACCGTGCCGACGCGGTGGGCTCGTCCTGGCGTGGTCGCTACGACAGGCTGAAACTCAATACCTGCAAACAGTTTTCGCATCTTCCCGGTCGGCCCTATCCCAAGGACACGCCGATCTTTCCGACCCGCGATCAAGTCGTCGAGCACCTCGAAAGGCACTCCCGCGAGGACGGGATCGAGTTGCGGCTCGCCACCGAGGTCTGCCGGATCGACCGCCACGGTGACGGCTGGTTGTTGCGAAGCACATCCGGCGACATCGCCTGCCGCCAGGTGGTCATGGCGACCGGATACGAGCACACGCCGCTGATGCCCGCTTGGCCGGGCCTCGACGGCTTCGAGGGCCGCGTGCTGCATTCGTCGGCGTACCGCAACCCCGCACCCCACCGCGACGAGCGCGTGCTCGTGGTGGGGGCCGGGTCGTCGGCGCTGGAGATCGTGCACGACGTGGCCACCGGTGGGGCGCGTAAGGCGTGGCTGGCGGTGCGGACGCCGCCGAACATCATGCTGCGCTCGTTGCCGGGCGGGCTGCCCTCGGACCTGATCGCGACGCCGCTGTTCCGCGCGCCGGTTCCGCTCGCCGATGCGTTGGCGACGCTGGGACGCCGATTGAGCATCGGAGACCTTGGCGCGTACGGGTTACCGACACCGTCCGAAGGCGTGTTCGCCCGCGGGATCCGGCTGGGCCGCGCACCCGCGATCGTCGACCGGGATGTGATCGACGCGATCCGCGACGGTTCGTTCGAGGTGGTCCCGACCATCGAGCGATTCGACGCTCGCGGCGTCCGGTTGGTCGACGGACGACGCCTGGAACCGGACGCGGTCATCTGCGCGACCGGCTACCGGCGCGGCCTGGAACCCGTGATGGGTCACCTCGGGGTGCTCGACGAGCGCGGCCTGCCGTCGGCCACCGGCGAAACGCCGGCCGCGGCGGGCCTGCGGTTCATCGGCTTTCAATCCCGGCCGGGGCTACTCGGCTACGTCGCCAAGCAATCCAGAAACGTCGCCCGCCGCATCGTCGCGGAACTCGAAACCGCCGTGCCGTCGCGTCGGCTCCGATGACGCCAGCTAACGCTTAATTTTCGTATTACCGTTATCTACACCGCTATTCAACATGTGAGCAAAATGCTTTGTTGAACTAATCAACCGAGTTGATCGTGTCAACTGGGTATGACGCAATCATTGACAGCGGCGAGGCCGCCCGCGTCGACGGATTTGCCGGAGGCGCGCGTACATCGATTGCGCGACTGGGCGCGATCGCTACGCGTCGGGCTCGACCCGGAATCCTACTTTCGTCGCCGCGCCGACCGCCGCGACCCATTCGTGGTGATATTCCCCGGCCTCGGCCCCGTGCACTTCGTCGCTACCGCGCTGGAGGCGCGCCAGCTGTTGACCACGCCGCGCGAGGCCCTGTGCGCGCCGACGCCGAATCCGATCGAGCCGATCGTCGGGCCGGATTCGGTGATCTTGACCTCCGGCGAGCACCATCACGTGCAACGCCGCCTGCTGTCGCCGGCGTTTCACGGGGCCCACATGCGCCGGCGTGCGGACTCGATCTCCGCGGCGGTGCTCGCCGAGGTGGAGTCGTGGCGCCCGGGTGACCGGGTGGCGCTGCACCGCGCGTCCCAGGCGATCACGCTGCGCATCATCGTCGAGACGGTGCTCGGGGTGGACCACGAGCGCGCCGAACGGTACGCCGGCGTGGTATCCGCGCTGATGAACGCGAACACCGCAGCGCTGCTGCTGGTGCCGGCCCTGCGCAGAAACTTCGCCGGCCTGGGCCCGTGGGCCCGGCTGGTGCGCCTGCGCACCGAATTCCAGAGCATGCTCACCGGCCAGATGGAGCGCGGCCGCAGCTGTCCCGGTGGCGACGCGGTGCTGGGCGACCTGTTGCGCGAAAACGCCCACGCGCGATCGGGTCTCGACGACGACGATCTCCAGCAACAGCTGCGGACCATGGTGATCGCCGGCCACGACACCACGGCCGCCGCGCTGGCGTGGGCGCTGTACCACATTCACCGCGACACCCGCGTCCGGGCACGACTCGCCGACGAGCTCTCCGCAAATCCCGCGCCGCACGAGATGCCCAAGCTGCCCTACCTGTCCGCGGTCATCAAGGAGACGCTGCGAATGCACCCCGCGGTGCCGATCGTGTTGCGCAAGCTCATCGAACCGCAATCCATCGGGCCGGTGCGGTACCGCGGCGGCGACATCGTCGGAATCGCCCTGCCGGCCATCCATTTCAGCGCCGAACTGTGGCGCGATCCCTACCGGTTCGATCCCGATCGCTTTCTCGCCGGCAGGCCGGCGCCCTTCGAATACCTGCCCTTCGGCGGCGGCCACCGGCGCTGCGTGGGCGCGGCCTTCGCCAACTACGAAATGGCAATCGCGGTGGGCACCATCATGCGCGCGGCGGAGCTGACCATGCCGCGGCGCGAGCGCCGCAGACAGCCGCCCCGCTCGGTGCCGCGCGGCATCGCCGTCGTCCCGCGGCGCGACGTGAAGCTCGTGGTCAGCCGAACTGGGTCTGCGGCCGGGGAAAAGCCACGCCGTCGACGGTGATGTCGACCTTCTCGTTGTAAAACGCCACCAGGCCGGCGATCTGGCCGACCGCCGGGAGCGGATAGTGATACGTCCACGCCAGGTCCGGATGCGCGGTATCGCCCACCCGCACCGACCAGTAGCCCGATGTCACGCCCTTGTACGGACACAGCGTCTGCGTCGGGCTGGGTTCGAGATGCTCGAACGCGATGTCGGTCGGATCGATGTAATACCGTGTGGGCAGCCCGGTTTCGAACAGGAGCACCGGGGATCGGGTGTCGGCCAGCACGGTTCCTTCGAGCTCGACGCGGACGCGCCGGTGCGAGCGCAGCGCGTCGACCCGCGAATAGGGATTGCGTGGGTGGCCGTAGATCGGCTCGTCTTCCTCGAACCACCGCAACGGATCCCATTCGAATCGCACGGTGCCCGCGACGGGGCCGTCGCCGTCGGCGTCGAACACCCGCGCCGCCGAGGGATAGGTCTGGCCGCCGCCAACCAGCGAGTGCAGCCGCGACGGGCCGAGCTGCACCTTCTGCGGGTGGTCCTCGTCGCGCAGGAATTCCGCACGGACGTCCGCGAGCGGCACGTAATAGGCGGGGTAGTAAGGCACTTCCCACACGTAGCGCGCCGCGGTGGTGTCGAAGACCAGGTCGTGACCGAGGTAGCCGCGGACCCGGCGCGGTGCGGGCTCGATGCGGCCGCGGGTGGCGGCCATCTGTGGGTAGTCGCGCTCGGCGCTCACGGCTGGTCCTTCGAGGCGAGCCCGGCCGGCGCGTTGGCGATCGCCTTGTGGATGGCGCCGGCCAGGGCCAGCGCGCTCTCCTCGGTGAGCTCGAGCGCGACGCGCGCCGACGGGCCCAGCTCCGGGTTGATCACGTCGATGTTGACCGTGTGGCCGTAGGGCGCGTGGACGGGGTGGTCGACGTACACCGTGGCGCGGGTGGCGCCGAACCAGCCGGTCCTGCCCTTGCCGCTGCCGTCGATCCGTACGTGTTCGGTGAGGTATGTGCACATGTGTTGGGACGCCTAGCCTTTCAGGTGGTTAGCGAAGAATTCGTCGATGCGCCGCCAGCCGTCCACGGCCGCCTCCGGCCGGTACGCCGGCCGGTCGACGGAGAAGAACGAATGGCCCGCGCCGTCATAGGAGACAAAGGCGTGCGGCTTGTCGAATTTGGTCAGCTCGGCGTCCAGGGTGGCCACCGCGGGCGGCGCCGGGAACCTGTCGTCGGCCCCGAACAGCCCGAGCATCGGGCAGCTCAGCTTCGGCGCCAGGTGCAGGATCGGCTGCATGGCCTTGGGCATGCCCTCCGGGAGGTCCTCGACGATGAACGCGCCGTAGCAGTCCACCGCGGCGTCGAACGGCAGCGAGCACGCCGCCAGGAACGCGTGGCGCCCGCCCGAGCAGTGCCCGATCACGCCGAACTTCCCGTTGGCGCCCGGCAGGGAACGTAGGTGCTCGACCGCGCCCGCGACGTCACCGACCAGTCGCTCGTCGGGCACGCCGCCGGCGGCCCGCACCGTCGCGGCGGCGTCGTCGGGAGCGGCGCCCGGGGCCTCGCGCGAGTACAGGTTGGGGGCGACGGCGTGATAGCCGCTGACGGCGAGCCGGCGCACGAACTCCTTGGTTTCCCGGTCGTAGCCGGGCATGTGGTGAATCCACACGATTCCGCCGCGCGATCCCTCGGCGAGCGGCGACGCGCGGTAGGCCTCGATCTCGTCGCCGCCGTGGCCGGTGATGGTGATGGTTTCCGCGCGGATGGCGTCCGGGCTGGGTGCGTTCATCGCAACTCCTTCGAGGCTCCTGGTGTGGCCGCAGTGGCCCCGCCGGAACCAACGTATCCGAACGGCGCCATCGGGCGGAGCGGGCGCAGGTCGGGGCCGCTCAGCCGACTTTGATGGGCACCATGACGGACTCCGTCGTGGCGGGCAGCTTGGTGGTGTCGACCACCAGGATCTCGCCGCTGTCCTGGGTGCCGTTGGGCAGCATCTTGGGCTTGAGTTGAAACGGCGGGGTGGCGGCCGGCCCACCGGGCAGTCCTTCGACGCCAAAATCGCTGTCGTTGGCCAGCATTAGCGTGTTACCGCCGTCCCGGCTGATGAGCCCTTCGACGTGGTCGTGTCCGAAGAAATCACCGTTCGGGGACAGCGAACGAACCAGGCCTCCCAGATCGAGCTTGAGCGTCTTGGCGGGGAGGGCGATTCCCGCGGCCTTGAGTTTGTCGGTGGCCGCCGCGTCGGTGCTCACGCCGACGAACGTCTCGATCGGGACGCCGTCGATCAGCAGGCCGCCGCCGTCAGCCCGATAGGTCGCTCCCGGCACCGTCGAGCGCGGCCCGACGTCGGTGGCCCCGGAGATGTCGGCCGCGTAGATCTTCTTGTTGCCGTCGGGCTGCGGCCGGTCGTCACGTTCGTCGACCAGGAACGTGGTCGCGCTGACGGCGGTGATCTCCGACACCGCGACCTTCGTGTGCTGCGGGTCGGCCAGCGGATAGAGATACTCGTGCACGTCGCCGCGGTTGGCGAGGTTGATGGTCACGATGCGGGTGATCGGAACGGATCTGGTCGACCCGGCGAGGCCGGGCGTGTGCAGGGCCGACTGCATGATGCCCACCAGCGTGCCGCCGTCGGGGGTGATGGTCAGCCCCTCCATCCCCTGGTTCGGGCCGCGCAGCGCCAGTTCACTGGGCAGCGTGCCGTCATACGGCGAAAGGCGTTCCAGCTCTTTGCCGTTGGCGTCGAAGTGGACGACGAACGGGCCGTACTCGTCGGAGACCCAGAACGTGCCGTCGGGCATGGCGACCAGGCCCTCGCTGTCCAGGCCGTGATCAGACGGCGGCAGCCGATTGCCGTTGAGGTCGAGGAGCGACTCGCCGGTCGACGCCAGCGGGTCGGTGACGCCGACGAGCGGCGCGCCGTCCTTTCCGGTCAGCGTGATGATCTGCTCCAGCGACGCGACGCCGTCGCGCAGTTTGAGCTTGGCGATCTGCGGATGGAAAGTCGGTATGGGAAGCACCTTTTCGCCCGCGGTGCGCCCGTCGACGTTCGGGCCGCGATCCGACAGGCCGTAGATTTCGTCGGCGCTGCCGGGCACCGCGGCGATCGCGGAGCCGTGCGCGTTGGCCTGCACGGCGACCTCGCCGACGATGAGCAGCGGCGTCTCGTCCTCGGCGTAGACCCGGACGGCGTGGCTGACGGTGACCGGGAGCTGATCGGTGCCGGTGAAGCCGGGGTCCGGGGTGTAAATCATCGCCCCGTAGGCGCCGTAGGCAACGCTGCCGTGCGCGGGCTTGCCGAACGCCACCGGCGTGACGCCGTTGGTGGCGGTCAACAGCTGGCCCGGTGAGATGGTCAGGACCGTCCCGGCGCCGGTGGTCAGCTCCTTCAGCGGCGGCACCGACAGCGGGGGCGGCGGGTCCGACCCGCAGGCCGCCACCGTGAGCAACACGGTTCCCGCCGCCAGCCACGCACGCGACGCCGCCAGGCGAGTGGATGCCATGAAGCCGATTTTGGCGTGTCTAGCGCCGCTTATCGCGCACTTTGTAGGTAGAAGGCCACGACTTTCGCGATTCGTCGCCGGTCAGCGGGGTCCCCATCCCCCCGACCTTGACGTTGTAGGCCTCCTTGCCGGGGCCGACCTCGCGGTTGGCGTGCTCCTGGGCCAGGTAGTACAGCTCGTCGATGGTGGCCTCGTCGTAGGCGACGAACGACGTCTCCCTGGCGAGGTCGTCGATCCCCGCCAGCATCCGGTCGGGCAGGACCCGCGACGCCAGCGCCGCCAGGCCCCACAGCGCGAACGGGATGACCCAGTAGCCCACGTACGACAACGGGGCCGTGTCCTGCAGGCCGGCGCTCCGGTCGATGATCGGCGGAATCGCCGACGACACCGTCATGCCGGCGAACGCGGCGACCCAGACCCAGGACAGCACCCTGACGAGCTTGCCGAACAGCTCCGTCTTGACGACGTCGGCGGGCTGTTCGGCGGCGGCGAACTCCCGCACGAATGGCCGGCCGGCCAGCGCACCGACGAGCGCGACCGCCAGGATCCCCGCGTTGCTCAGCGGCAGCATCCATCGCTGGTCAAGCGAGTCACCGAGCGCGAACGTCAGGACTGTCAGCACCAAAAACGTTGCGACAGTGCCGATTTGGAATGGTCTACCGCCAGGGGCGCCGAGCGCGAACGCCGCGACCGCGATCGCCAGCGCGACTAACACGGCGGCGGCGAACGGGACGTTACCGACCAGCACCCAATAGACGATCCACGGCGCAAAACCAGACAGCATGCCCACGAGGGGTCAGTTTATGAGCGGGCGTTTCGGGCGCCGTCGGCGGCAAGGCTAACCGGCGGATTGCGAGTCCAGCGCCATCGCCAGGAAGTCGAGGCGCCACAGCGACCGGAACAGCCGGCGCGCGAATTCCTCGAGTTCGGCCCGCCGCTCCGGGGCCACGCCGTTCTGTGCCACCCGCTCGATGATCGCCCGGATCGTGCGGCGACCGTCGACGTGTCGCACGAAGGCCAGCTGGGCCGGCTCGAGCTTCAGCTTGCCGCCCGGCAGGTGGATCTCGTCGCCGGACAGCAGGCACGCCGCCCGCGTCAGCGGAACGTACTCGAGCGATCCCGGCGCCGAGAAGTCGATCGTGTAGTCCTCCTTCGGGCGCTCGGGGCGGCAGGCGATGAAGAAATGGGTGGCATTGGCCGTTTGCAGGCGTTCCATCGCGGACCAGAGTTCGACGTCGGGCAATTGATTCAGCAGTGAGGTGAACGCGTTCGCCGGCGCGAACAAGTCGTGCGGGTAGTACGGCGTTTTGTTCAACCAGCCCTGGAATGCAAGCCCCGCCGAACTCACGAGGTCCAGGCACTCCGCGACGGTGTAGCTGCGTTGGCGGCTGTGCAGGAACGTGTCGACCAGGGCGCCGTCGGACAGCAAATCGCGCGCGACCTTCAGATAACTCCGGACCGGGTGGTCCGCCGGTAGGAGCGCAAGCGCGTCCTTGACCAATCGAACGGACGCTTCGTCCTGCGACAGTCCGAGGTCGCGGAAAAGCGATTCCAGTATCTCGACGCCGACCCGACCGTATTTCGCGTAGAGCATGACGCCCAGGGCGCCGTCGCGGCGCAGGCATTCGCCCAGCGCCGTCAGGCCGGCCAACGGATCCGCCAGGTGGTGCAGGACGCCGCCGGACACGATGAGGTCGAAGTCGCTGCCGAGCGCCGACACCTCTTCGATCGGAAGCAGGTGCAGCTCCAAATTTCGCAAGCCGTGCTTGTCTTTCAGGTATTGCTCGTGATCCAGTGCGGACCGGCTGACATCGATCGCCACAACTTTCGCGGAGCGGTTCATGAAGGCATACACAGCCGCCTGAAAGGTGCCGCAACCCGCAATAAGAATGTCGGCGTCCGGTTTGTATTCCCGGTTCGGCCACAACACGCGATGTGTCCAGAAGGGGTCGAACCAATCCCAGTGGTTCTTGGTCCACGCCTCAAGGTCGGTTACCGGCGGCGGATATTCCCAGCGATCGTATTGGCGGGCGACGCCGTCGACGCGCGGATCCTCGGGCACTTCGGCGCTGACTCCTTGTTGTGGGTTGACCTGTCACGAACCCGACCAACTTACTGCGGATTTCGCTATCGTTCTCCTCGGATTTGCGCTGCTTCCAAACGGCGCGACCACCAAAGAAAGGGAATCAAATGCCCTCCCCTCGCTGGCTGGCCGCGTTGGCCATCCCCACGATTTCCGGCGCCGCCCTGCTTGGCAGCGCCGCGAGTGCGAGCGCCGCCACCCCACAAGATGAGGCGTACCTCGCGCAACTGCGCGCCGTCGGCCTGTCTTGGCCGCCGCAAACTGAAGAGGCGCTGATCGGGGAAGCGCACCTGATCTGCTACGACCTCACCTGGGGTTGGACGCCCCAACAGATCGCCGACGACGTGCACGCCCACCTGAACGCGAGGGGCGTGACCCTGCTGGACGTCGGAACCATGGTCAACGCCGCACACTCGACCTATTGCCCCGGGAATGTGTGCGACGCCCCCACCCTGTGCACCGGGATTTGATCCGTTCCCCGCTCAGCACCGCGCCGTGCTCGTAGCCTCGTCGGTGATGCCGAAGGTGTCCGAGTCGGACAGGACGGTGTAGACCTCCCACCTCTCGCCGGCGGGTCCGGTGACCCAGGCCTTGTCCTGCGTGGCGTAGCAACACGTGGTGCCGGATTGCTCTTCCGGCAGCATCCCGCCGCTCGCGAGTCGGCCGATTTCTTCGCGCACTTTCTCGGTCGTTTCCACCTCGACGCCGAGGTGGTTGAGAGTGCCGCCGTGGCCGGGATTTTCCAACAGCACCAGTTTCAGCGGGGGTTCGGCGATCGCGAAGTTGGCGTACCCGGGTTTGACCTTGGCCGGTTCGGTGTTGAACAGCTTGGAGTAGAACATGATTGCCTCGTCAAGGTCGTCGACATTGAGGGCCAGCTGCACGCGAGACATGGTGGTTCCTTCCTCCGGTGCGAATTATGTGGTCGTGGCGTTGGGCAGGAGTTCGGCGATCAGGGACTCGACGCGCCAGACGATCTCGTCGCGGATCGCCCTCACGGCGGCAAGGGGTTGACCGGCCGGGTCGGCAAGTTCCCAGTCGCGGTAGGACACCCCGGGAAAGTGGGGGCAGGCGTCGCCGCAGCCCATGGTGATCACGACGTCACTGGTCTGCACGGAGTCTCTGGTCAGGACTGTGGGGGTGGCGGCGGTGAGGTCGACGCCGAGTTCGGCCATCGCTGCGACGACGACGGGGTTGATCTGATCGGCGGGCCGCGTTCCGGCGGAGCGAACTTCGACGCGATCGCCGGCCGCGCGGCTCAGCAGGGCGGCGGCCATCTGCGAGCGTCCGGCGTTGTGGACGCAGACGAACAACACGCTGGGCTTAGCGGCCATCGGAGCCGGTCGCTCGGTTCGGCGCGGACCGGAAGAGCCGGGAGCGCATCGCCAGGGAAACGTAGACGAACCCAACCAGCACGGGCACTTCGATCAGCGGTCCGACCACCCCGGCCAAGGCTTGCCCCGATGCCGCGCCGTAGGTGGCGATCGCCACCGCGATGGCCAGTTCGAAATTGTTGCCGGCGGCCGTGAACGCCAGGGTGGCGGTGCGCGCGTAGCCCAGCCGCAAAAGGAAGCCGAGGGCGTACCCGCCGGCCCACATGATGGCGAAGTAGGCCAGCAACGGTACGGCGATGCGGGCGACATCCCATGGCCGGGAGGCGATTTGGTGGCCCTGCAAGGCGAACAGGATGACGATGGTGAACAGCAAGCCATACAGGGCCCACGGACCGATGCGGGGCAGGAACGTCGTCTCGTACCAGTGGCGCCCCTTGGCCCGTTCACCCAGTCGGCGCGACAGGTATCCGGCCAGCAGCGGGATGCCGAGGAAGATGAGCACGGATTTCGCGATCTGCCACGGGGACACGGCGATGCCGGTTTGCGGCAGCCCCAGCCAGCCCGGCAGCACCGACAGGTAGAACCAGCCCAGGGCGGCGAACATGACGACCTGGAACAGCGAGTTCAACGCGACCAGCACCGCCGCGGCTTCGCGGTCCCCGTAGGCCAGGTCGTTCCAGATGATGACCATGGCGATGCAGCGGGTCAACCCCACGATGATCAGACCGGTGCGGTAGGCGGGCAGATCCGCGAGCAGCAGCCATGCCAGCGTGAACATCACAGCCGGACCGATCAGCCAGTTGAGCACCAGCGAGGACACCATCAGCCTGCGGTCGGTGGTGACCTCGTCGAGCCGGTCGTAGCGGACCTTGGCCAGCACCGGATACATCATCACGAGGAGGCCCACCGCGATCGGCAGTGAAATGCCTTGGACCTCAACGGCACCGAGCGCCGAGCCGAGGCCCGGAATGAGTCGGCCCAGCAGCAGCCCCGCGGCCATCACGACGCCGATCCACACCGGCAGGAAGCGGTCCAGGGTCGGAAGCCGGGTCGCTACCGGCTCCGGGGCGGACACCGGTGTCGGGGTTGCGGTCACGGCCCGCACCCTGGTTTGGCCGTCAAGGCTTGTCGTCAACATGAAGGGCCGAAGAAAGCTGGCGCAACGCCGAGGGAATCACCCAGTAGTACACCCAGGTGCCCCGCCGCTCGCAGTCCAGCAGCCCGGCCGAGCGCAGCAGCTTGAGGTGATGGGAAATCGTCGGCTGAGTCACGTCGAAGGTCGCCGAGATCTCGCACACGCACGCCTCCCCGCCGGGGTGGCTGGCGATCAGGCTCAACAGCCGCAGGCGCACCGGGTCGCCGAGCGCCTTGAACATCGCCGCCAACTCCGCCGCCTGCGACTCCGCCAGGGCGGCCACAGTGAGCGCGGGGCAGCACCCCACCTCGGCTTGATTCGACATTCTTCTATATAAACAGATATCGAATCAAGCCGCAACTGGTAGCCCGCCGCTTTCAGGAGACGAGATAGGAGCGCTCGACAGCCCCGTTTACAAGCTGCGTCGCGATGTCGTCCATCATCCACAGGATTAGCGAACTTAGTTCCCGCCACTCCGTACGTGCTATGTTTGCATTCTCGCCATGTGCAATCTTATTCCGAGAATTGACCAGCTGATCGTCAATGAGATCTGCGTATTTGGCATACCTACCAGCATCGCACCCCACGCTGGTAAGTATTTCAGTCAATACCGCATAGGACAAATTGGATTCCGTAACGACCGCGTCCCGCGAATTTGGTATCGTGGCCCGATCTTGGGCGCGGTCACGAATATCGCGCACCAAGTCGGCGCGCATTGCAATTTTTTTGGCAGAAACGGCCTGTGATATCTTTGAGCGGAGCGAGAGGGCAGCAATCTCAGGAATCAACTGCGAGAAGGAAATCGTGCAAGAAGACAGGTAGCAGAGATAGTAATGGCAAGCATTCTTGATAAACCCCTCCCAATGCGCATAAAGCAGTGCGACTGAACCGCGCAATAGGGCACGGGAGAACTCTGAATTGGCTTTATCTACTTGACTACTAAACAGGACTAGTTCACGCCTCCGCCAAATCAAGTCATCGGAGACTCGGTCGAACAGTTCCTCCTGAGTGCGAATCTTCATGTGGTCGAACTGAAGAAAACGCGTGCTTCCGGCAGAGTCTTTGGCACTCGCGTCGCTCCCCTACTACCGCCCCGCGAAGCATTTCGGAACGTTGGGTTGCTCCACCATTCTGCAACTCGCGACCTTAGTAGGTTTGGGTCGACCTCATCCTCAAGCCATAGGTCTGCGTTGAGTCCGACTCCCACGGTGATTGTCTCGTACGCGGACACCGAAAATCCGCCCAAGAACCGACCAGCGTCACACCTCCGAAACGCGTCGTCTCCCAGCGCGGCATTCAACGCCTTAAAAATTTTGCGGAACCTATCGCCTTCGAACCCGCGATTGAAATCACCCTCATCTACGGTAGCGAAAATTTTATTTGATACAAAACTATCGATGTTGCCCATGTTTTTTAGATCGTCATCAGATGATCGAATGAGTGCCATAAACCTACAAACCAGCTCCATGTCCTTTGCTTCGTCGTACAGCCGGTCAGTGATAGAGATTGTGTCCTGGAAATTCTCATCATTCCGAAGACTCTCCAACCATTCAAACAAGCTGGGATCAAGCATGATCAACTGTGCGTTTCGAATCTCCTGCGCCGACAGTGGGCTGCCACCCGTGTTAAGTCTGTCAAAGAGTTCGAACTTCGCCTTTTCGTCGCTTTCCGGAAGAAGTATCTTAAGGTCAATCTTCGCTCTCTTGAGAGCCAGTCGCTGACCAGGCGTGAGGGCGACCGACGCGCCTTCAGTGTCTTCCTCATACGCTGCGCCTTGGAGGTGCCGGAGGTATTTGGTTGCCCGTAGAACGCTCGGAGCAACAACTTCCTTCGTCGACTCGTCGCGGAGCTCGCCCATGAACTCGAGGATGGTGCTGAGTCGCTGAAGACCGTCGATCACCTCCCATACGCTGTCTTCACGCTGCATCACGAAGATTGATGGCACCGGGATCCCCAACAGCAGGCTCTCAATCAACCGGGACTTCTGCTCCGTATCCCAGCGGAAGAGACGCTGAAACTCGGGGCGAATGACCATCTCCTCGTCCTTGTAGAGGTTCACGATCTCGCCCACGGACATGGACATGGCCTCCGAACGGATCGTCTGCCGCGCTGTCTCAATCTCTTCCTGCAGCGTGTCTGCCATGGAACTCCTTGCTAGACGTCGCACCACTTCGTCGCGTCAGTTCGACAATCTACGTCGTCGTGCAACCTCCCGGTTTCATCCGCGACGAAACGGGCCCCACCCGATTCCGGACTCGCGTTCTGTCGACATCGCCAGCATGGGCGAGATGTAGCACCCGCCCGAGGTGGTCGTCGCAAACGCAAGCACAATAGCTAACTGCCGAGGCCCGCGACGTGCGTAAAGAAGGCAGCAAACTCGCGCAGCATGTCATGCGGAATCACCAGGTTGATTTCGCGTTCGTTTGGCTCGCCTCTGCGATGTACTCGTAGCGGCACTAGGTGACCAGGGCTATTGCCGTCCACCATCTGGTGCGGCGGCACGAGCAGGACGTATTGGTCCAGTGACCGTAAAGAGTCGTCAAGCAACACCGTTGGCTGCGTGGTGCCGCTGACAGACTCCTCGCTGCCCTGTAACTCGTAGTCTTCACCGGCAAGAAGCCTGGCCCGGTGGTCATCACACAGCGGGCCAACGATTAGCAGCGGCTCTATCGCCTCGTTGGCCGCGTTGGGGCACTTCTGCACGTTGCATGGCGTCATGCCGGTCAGGATTACACACCTCACCGTCAGCATGGCTTGACCGACACGAACCCCGCAGCCGCGGGAGCTGTCGAATGTGGACGCGGTGTGGACGTAGCGGACGCCGACCAGGGTCAGCACGCCTGTCAACCGACCCGAAGCCGTGTTCGATCAGCTCAAATGTGTGCCCCCACTGGGACTCGAACCCAGACTGGACGGATTTTAAGTCCGCTGCCTCTGCCAATTGGGCTATAGGGGCCCGGCGGCGAATCTAGCGCGCCGAGCGCCGCTCCGGGGCGTCGCACCCGGACAAAAACCGGCAAAAATCCACGGGTGCGCGCCGGCCGCGGTTGACCTAGGATGCGCGCGCCGCGCGCGGTTTGACGCGTTGCCTGGCGATCTCAGGTGACATCGCTATGTCCGGCGACAGGACCTTGTTAAAACTGCTCGCGTCGGCGTTAAGAAGCCGTAAACGGCCGTCACCCTAGCCTTTTCCGTCGGGACTGTGGAGTCGTGCCTGGTTAACCTTACGCCGACGCACAGGAGCCGTTACGCCAACGCACAGGTCGATCCCCCGGTCAGGGAGATCGGCATTTTTCCGAACACGAGGAGCACTAGATGTCATTTCTGACAGCAATCCCCGAAGAGTTGCTAGCCGCGGCGGCGCAGCTGGAGGGAATAGGCAATTCGCTGACGGCGCAGAACGCGGGCGCCGCGGCCCCGACGACGGCCATCGCTCCGGCCGCCGCCGACCAGGTGTCGGCCCTGCAGTCGGCGCTCTTCTCGGGCTACGGCACCATGTACCAGCAGATCGCCGCCGAAGCCCAGGCGATGCAGCAGCAGTTTGTGAGCACCCTGGGGTTGAGCTCCGGCACCTACACCCAGACCGAGGCCGCGAACGTCGCCGCCGCGACCCCCACCGACCTCGTCACCCAGCTCAGCACGCTGTTCGGCGGCCCCCTCGGAAGCACCAACGGCCTGCCGACCAGCCTCTCCAGCAACCTCGCCAACCTCGTCAACATCGGCGGTGGCAACTGGACCTCGGCGGCCTCCGACCTGATCGGTATGGCCGGTGGTGGTCTGCTACCGGCGGCAGCCAGCGACACGGGTGACGCGGCCGCGGCCGCCGGTGCCGCGGACGCCGTCAGCGCGACCGCGCCCGCCGGAGGCATGGGCGGCATGGGCGCGATGCCGGTCGCGGGCATGGGCAGCGCGACGATGGTGGGCAGGTTGTCGACGCCGCCGAGCTGGGCCGGCAGCTTTGTGTCGGCCACGAGCCCCGCGACCGCGGTGCAGACCGTGGGCTGGACCGCAGCCGCGCCGCAGGCCGGCACCGGAACGATCGTGCCGGGCATGCCCGGGCTGGGCGCGGCCGCGCGCAACAGCGCCGGCTTCGGTGCCCCGCGCTACGGCGTCAAGCCGATCGTCATGCCCAAGATCAAAGCCGTCTAACGGCCGACCCCACCTACCCACCAAAATTCCGACGGAAGAACGGATACCCCAATGGTTTTGGACTTTGCAGCACTGCCCCCCGAGATCAACTCCGGACTGATGTACACCGGCGCCGGTTCGGGGCCACTCATGGCGGCCTCGGCGGCCTGGAGCAACCTGGCCGCCGAACTGAGCACCACGGCGACCTCCTGGGAGTCGATCATCGGCACACTGACCGGCGAGCAGTGGACGGGCGCGGGGTCGGCCGCGGCGGCGGCCGCCGCCCAGCCCTACGTGAGCTGGCTGACCACCACCGCCGCGGCGGCCGAACAGGCCGGCGCACAGGCCTCGGCGTCGGCGGCCGCCTATGAGGCGGCGTTCACCGCGACGGTGCCCCCGCCGGTGATCGCCGCGAACAGGGCGCAGCTGGCGGCGCTCGTCGCGACGAACTTCCTGGGCATCAATACCCCGGCCATCATGGCCACCGAGGCGCTGTACGCCGAGATGTGGGTCCAGGACGCGATCGCGATGTACACCTACTCGGCCGCGTCCGCGGCCAGCGGGGTGCTGCAGCCGCTGACGCCGGCGGCGGCGACCGCCAGCCCGGCGGCGGCGGGCATTCAGAGCAGCGCGGTTTCGGCGGCCTTCGCGAACGCGGCGGCCCAGCCGGCGGCGTCGGGCCTGGGCGGGATCATCTCCAACTTCCAGTCGTTGCTCAACGGCGGGTACATCGGTCAGGGCGTTCAAAGCGTGATCGACGCGCTGGGCTTGACCGATATCGAGAACGCCGTCGACGGCCTGCTCGGCACCCCGATGCTCTTCAACGGCATCAACGGCGCGGTCAACACCGCGGCGTGGTTCGTGATGAACACCATCCCGACCGCGGTGTCGTTGGGCCACACCCTGGCCGCCGCCGCGCCCGCGGCGACGGCGAGCGACGTCGTGCCGCTGGCCGGTGGCGCGGCCATCGGCGAAGGAACGCTGGTGAACAGCGTGGGCGGCGGAATGTCGGCGGGCATGGCCGAGGCCTCCGCGGTCGGCGGCCTGTCGGTCCCCGCCAGCTGGTCGTCGGCCGCCCCGGCGACGTTGGCATCCTCGGCCGCCCCGCTCGAGGGCTCGGGCTGGACCGCCGCCGCCGACGAGCCCGTCGCCGCGATGCCCGGCATGCCCGGAATGGCGGGCGCCGCCAAGGGCGCCGGTGCCTACGGCAGTGGCCCGCGGTACGGCTTCAAGCCGATCGTCATGCCAAAACAGGTCGTCGTCTGACCCACGAAATAGACACGGAAAACAGGAAGGATCTGTCACCCATTTGAGGCGAGCGATTAACCGCTAGGCCGTAATCTGTCCGGGATGCGGCTACCGCCGCATCGATCTGAATTTCACGAGACTTCGACAAGCACAACGCTTCGAGACAAACCAGACAAGGAGAACGGAAACATGGCAACACGTTTCATGACTGACCCGCACGAGATGCGGGCGATGGCGGGCCGGTTTGAGGTCCACGCGCAGACCGTTGAGGATGAGGCCCGCAAGATGTGGGCGTCGTCGATGAACATCGCCGGTGCGGGCTGGAGTGGCCAGGCGCAGGCGACGTCCTACGACACCATGGGTCAGATGAATCAGGCGTTCCGCAACATCGTGAACATGCTGCACGGTGTGCGCGACGGGCTGATCCGCGACGCGAACAACTACGAGCAGCAAGAGCAGGCCTCGCAGCAAATCCTCGGCAGCTAGCCCCCACACTTTTATTTCAGGAGGAAAACATGACCATCAATTACCAGTTTGGCGATGTGGATGCCCATGGTGCGACGATTCGCGCCCAGGCCGCGTCGTTGGAAGCCGAGCACCAGGCCATCGTTCGCGATGTGCTGGCCGCTGGTGACTTCTGGGGTGGCGCCGGTTCGGTGGCCTGCCAGGAGTTCATCACCCAGTTGGGTCGCAACTTCCAGGTGATCTACGAGCAGGCCAACGCTCACGGCCAGAAGGTGCAGACGGCGGGCAGCAACATGTCCAGCACGGACAGCGCCGTCGGGTCCAGCTGGGCCTGATCGCAACGTTTCAAGGCGGGGCCGCACACCGATCGGTGTGCGGCCCCGTTCTTTGTCCGCGCTATCCGGCGACCGGGGAACGCGGAATCGACGTGGTGCGCGACAGGACTCGCCGGACCGAAACCGAGCGACGCCTGACCGACGGTGCCGCCCCCCACCCGCCCGGCATGACGTTGGCGTCCAGAGCGGGCAGCGGCGTGACCGATGACACGGCGTCGGCCCAACTCGGCGGCACCGACAACGTGCCGAGCGAGCCCGCCCGACCGAGGGCGGCCCCGTCGGAGCCGAAGCCGAACGCGTCCGGGCTTGCGCTCAGCGGCGCGAAGGTGCCCGCGGCCGCCGGTGACGATCCCGGCGTCGCCAGGCTCGTCAGGGTCGCGGCCGCTCGCGCAACCGCACGGATCTGGCGGTCAAGGCCGCCCGGATTGGTTGTCCGCGGCGGTGACGTGAACGGCGAAAATGCCGAAGCCGCAGCCGAATTGGCGGCGTAGCGGTACATCACCGTCGCGTCCTGGGCCCACATTTCGCTGTACTCGGCCTCGGTGGCCATGACCGCCGGCGTGTTCTGCCCGAAGACATTGGTTGCGATCAACCCGATGAGCCGAGCGCGATTGGCCGCGATCAGCGGCGGCGGAACCGTCATCGCGTACGCTGCTTCGAAGGCGGCAGCGACGGCCGTGGCCTGCGCGGCCGCCCTCGTGCATTGGGCCGCGGTGGCGGTCATCCACGACAGGTAGGGCGTCATCGCGGCCGCCATCGACAGCGACGTCGGCCCCAGCCACGACTCGTCGGTGAGGCCCGCGATCACCGACTGGTAGCCGCTGGCGGCGTCGATCAGCTCGCCGGCCAGCGACTCCCACCCTGCGGAGGCGGCCAACAAGGTCGCGGGCCCCGGGCCCAAATACATTCGACCGGAATTGACCTCCGGTGGCAGCGCGCCAAAGTCCATCGCCTATTCCCCTTCCTCGCTCGAGTTTCCTGACCCTGTCGGGCGCGGTGACGACCGGAAGGGATGGCAGGCTCGCCGGCCGAGCTGTGAAAACCATTCAGCACTAGGAGAATCGGGGCACCTGATCAATGAAATCCATTCTCAAGGAATCGATTTGGGGAATCGGCCGGAGGCCCGGCGCGAACCGCGAGCGCGAAGAGCCATACATACCAGTATCTTTGGTAATCCAACTCTTCTCAACTCGAGCGATGAGAAACCTCCGGCACAGCCGATCGCGCGGCGCCCGGCGCGGCCCGCGGAAAGGCGTTTTATTTGAGAGTTCTATGAACTCCGTGACAACCACATGTGCGGTTGGGAGGATGTAGGAACATGACCGTGATGTCCGGATACACAGGCAGCCAACGGCCACGCCAGGCCATTCTGGGGCAGTTGCCCCGCATTTATCGTGCCGATGGTTCACCGATCCGGGTTTTGCTGGTGGACGACGAGCCCGCGCTGACCAACCTGGTGAAGATGGCGCTGCATTACGAGGGCTGGGTGGTCGACATCGCCCACAACGGCCGCGAGGCCATCGCGAAGTTCGAGAACGTCAATCCCGACGTGCTGGTGCTCGACATCATGCTGCCGGACGTGGACGGCCTGCGGATTTTGCAGCGAATCCGCGAATCCGACGCCTACACCCCCACGCTGTTCCTCACCGCCCGCGATTCGGTCATGGACCGTGTCACCGGCCTGACCGCCGGCGCCGACGACTACATGACCAAGCCGTTCAGCCTCGAGGAGCTCGTCGCGCGGCTGCGTGGGCTGTTGCGCCGCTCCACCCAGCTGACCCCGCCGGCCGCGGAAACGTTGAAGATCGGCGACCTGCATGTCGACACCGCCAGCCGAGAGGTCACCCGCGGCGGGACCCAGATATCGCTCTCGTCGACCGAGTTCGAATTGCTGCGGTTCCTGATGCGCAATCCCCGCCGCGCGCTGAGCCGCACCGAAATCCTGGACCGCGTCTGGAATTACGACTTCGCCGGGCGAACCAGCATCGTGGACCTGTACATCTCGTACCTGAGGAAGAAGATCGACTCCGGCAGGGATCCGATGATCCATACCGTCCGCGGCGTTGGGTACATGCTGCGACCGCCCGAATGACCGGCGAGCCGGACACCGGATCCAGGGATCTTCCGCGGTGGCTGCCCCACTCGTTGCGCCGTCAGTTGCTATTGGGCGTGTTGGCGGTGGTCAGCGTGGTGCTGGTGACGGTCGGCGTCGTCTCGGTGCTGAGCCTGCGCGGCTACGTGACGGCCATGAGCGACGCCGACGTCGCCCAATCCCTTGACGCGCTGAGCAATTCGTACACGAGATACCGAAACGGCGAACACGGTCCGACGCACCGCGGCACCGAACCCATCGCACAGGCGATGCTGGTGTTCACCGATCAAACGCCCGGCAACGTCATCGCCGTCCTGCACGACGGCACCGTGATCGGCTCGGCCGTCTTTTCCGAAGCCGAGGCGCGACCCGCGCCACCCGACGTGGTGCACGCCATCGAGTCCCAGCCCTGGCCCGACGACGCCCCGCCACGGACCGAGAAGCTGGGCAGCCTCGGTTCTTATCGCGTCGACAGCCGGGCCTACGGGTCCGACCTGTTGGTCGTCGGGGTGTCGCAAGCGCGGGCCAACCAGATCATCGCCCGCAAGAACATCACCACCACGGCGCTCGTTGCGGCCGCGCTCGCGATTACGGCGGGGCTGACGATCTGGGTGGTCGGGATCACGCTTCGCCCGCTGCGCCGGCTCGCAGCCACCGCCGCCGAGGTGGCCGCCATGCCGCTGACCGACGACCACCGAATCAACGTCCGGGTGCGGCCGAACGACACCGACCCCGACAACGAGGTCGGAATCGTCGGGCACACGCTGAACCGGCTGCTGGACAACGTCGATAGCGCGCTGGCGCATCGCGCCGACTCCGACTTGCGGATGCGGCAATTCATCACCGACGCAAGCCACGAGTTGCGAACCCCGCTGGCGGCGATTCAGGGGTATGCCGAGCTGACCCGCCAAGACAGCTCGGCGCTGCCGCCGACCACCGAATACGCGCTGGCCCGCATCGAGGCGGAAGCGCGGCGCATGGCGGTGCTCGTCGACGAGCTGCTGCTGCTCTCGCGACTGGGCGAGGGTCAAGACCTGCAGACCCAAGATGTCGACCTGGCGGACCTCGCCGTCAACGCGGTGAACGACGCGGCGGTCGCGGCGCCCACGCACCATTGGGTCAAAGACCTTCCCGACGAGCCGGTTTGGGTTCGCGGCGATCACGCCCGGCTGCATCAACTGGTCAGCAACCTGCTCAGCAATGCCCGCGTGCACACGCCGCCGGGCGTCACGGTGACCACCGGAATCACCTGCCGGCGCCGCGGCACGGAGCAGCCCTACGTCGAACTGACCGTCGCCGACGACGGCCCCGGCATCGACGCGGAGCTCCTCCCCCGGTTGTTCGAGCGGTTCGCGCGCGCCGACACGGCCCGGTCCAACGGCTCCGGCATCGGGCTGGGCCTGGCCATCGTGAGTTCGATCGTCAAGGCCCACCACGGCTCGGTGACCGCCGAATCCGCCAATGGCCGAACGGTTTTCCGGGTCCGGCTGCCGATGATCGACGATCCGGCGACGGACGGCACGTCGAGCCTGTAATCCCGCAGATCCTTACTCGCACTTTGTCTGCGGATTTACCGGCTCGTCTGGTGCGGCGTGGGCGAGCATCGCCTTGCTACGGCCTTGAGCGGGTCCGGTCAGGTGAAGTCGGATGCGTGGTCGGCTAGCCAGTCCTGATAGGTGCGCGCTGGCCTGCCAAGGATGTCGGCGACCGTTGTGGTTTCGTACCACTGCCCGCTGCGGACGGTTTCGAAGTACGCGAGGGTGTGTTCGGCCAGCGCGGCGGGAAAGCCTGACGCGAGCAGGGTTTGGCGGGTCTCGTCGAGGCCGGCGTCGACGAAGTCGACCGGCGTTCCCAGGGCGTCGGAAACGTGTGCGGCGATCTCGTCGCCGGTGAGGGCCTGGCCGGACAGAATGTAAACCTTACCGTCGTGCCCGGGTGCAGTTAGGCATTCCACCGTGACCGCGCCGATGTCTACCGGATCGATCATGACGACCTTTGCGCCGCCGTATGTTTCGACGAGGCGGCCACTGTCGCGGGCCGCGTTCATGGCGAATGGAACGTAGTTCATGAATCGCGTCGGCCGCAGGATCGTCCAGGTCGACCGCAGCGACCGTAGCCGCCACTCGTTGGCGCCGTGCGCGTCGAACAGGGCGCCCTCGAAGCGGCCGGCACCGAAGTTGGACAGGTACACGATGTGTTCGACGCGGGCTTGCTCGGCGGCGACGAGAGCGTTGACCGTCATCGTCTCTATTTCCGGGACCGGTGGGGCGAGGATGAACGCTTTCCGCGCACCGTCGAATGCGGGTGTCAGCGTTTGGGGTTGGTTCAGATCAGCCACCGCAGCCTCGGTGCCCGGCTGGGCGCGCTCCGGGGCACGGACCAGCACTCGCACCCGATGACCGGCGTCGAGGAGCTGGTCGACCACTTCGCGGCCGACGGTACCGGTCGCGCCCGTCACCAGAATCGTGTCTCCCATAGGTTTCATGTCCTTTCGTTGTGCTTCGACAGCGGTACGCCGCGAGCGCTATCGGCGCCACGCGGCGGCCGCACCCGCGGCGAATTCCCCGAAGCTGACCGGTGGTCGTCCGGTCACCTCGGCGACGTCACCGTTGGACACCCCCATCGCACCGGAGGTGAACGCATGGACATACAGCTGGCTGTTGGTTTCGGCTGCCTCAGCTGGTGCGCCGGCGGCCAGGAGTGCCTCGCGGATGGGTGCACGACCGGTCTCGACATAGCTGATCGGCCGGCCGGTGACCCAGGAAATGTGGTCGGCTACCTCGGTCAGCGTGAGTGGCTCAGGTCCCAGCGGCGCGTAGGAGTTGCCCTGGTGCCCGTCCTCGGTCAGCGCGACAGCCGCTACCGCGGCGATGTCCTCAGTCGACACATAGCTCACCCGTCCATCCCCACCGGGTGCGACGATCTCATCGGCGTCGCGGATGCCCTCGGCCAGCGATTCGCGCCACCGCAGCCGTTCGGAGAAGTTCTGCATGAACGCGCCCGGCCGCAGGATCGTGAAGGGCACACCGGAGGATTCAACGGCCGATTCGATCCGGCGCAACGGGTGCTCCGGCGGTGCCTGATCCACGCCATAGGTGGACAGCAACACCGCGCGCTGCACCCCGGCCCCCGCCGCGCCCTCGAGCAACCGGCGGATGTAGTCGGCGTGTACCGCCTGCGGAATATCACCGGCCACCAAGTACATTGCCTCGACACCGTCGCGCGCCGCCGCATAGGTCGTCGCGTCGGTCCAGTCGAAACGGACGGGCTCAACACCTCGGCGCTGCGGCAGCGGTGAGCGAC
Organism: Mycobacterium sp. 1081908.1; assembly: GCF_001673535.1. Taxonomy (GTDB): domain Bacteria; phylum Actinomycetota; class Actinomycetes; order Mycobacteriales; family Mycobacteriaceae; genus Mycobacterium. The sequence continues at coordinate 47,376 of NZ_LZLY01000008.1, forward strand.
TCGCCGCGCGCACCAGCATCCCGCGACGCCACAGCAGCGGGATCAGCCGGCGCCCGACCTTGCCGGTCGGCGCGGTGACCAACACAGTGGTGTCCACGATCGGCCTCCAGATCCAGATGTGTGTCTCCGGTCGGCTTCGACGCTAAACACCGCCGATGCGCGGTTCCATGACAGATCAGCCTGGATTGATGTCCATTCAGCTCAGTGCATATCCTTGCCGCTATGGGAATGGTGGCCAATGATCCGGTGGCCGATATCGTCGCCGACGTGGTCGCCACCACGCGGCGGGGCAGCCTGATGTACTCGCGCAACCGATTCCACGCACCGTGGGGGGCGGCGTTCCCGGCGGCCGATATGGTCAACTTCCACGTCATCACCGCCGGGGCCTGCTGGCTCACCCTGGAGGGCGCCGAGCCGGTGCAACTCACCAGCGGGGACGTCGTGCTGATCTCGTCCGGTAAGGCCCACGTACTGTCCGACACCCCCCAACGACCCGCCCGCCCCATGTCGGAGATCGCCGGCCGCACCCTCGACGAGGGGACGCCGCCCTGTCATGTCGTCATCGAAGGCGACGGCCCGGCCACCGTGTTCATCTGCGGCGGATACCGCCTCGCGACCGGGATCCGGCATCCGCTGACCAGCGTCCTTCCCGAGGTGGTGCTCATGACCGCTGGCCAGGCCCGAGGTAGCGGCCTGGCCGCCGCCGTGCTGCTCATCGCCGCCGAGGTCGACGGCACCGACCCAGGAGCCCCCGCCGTCATGGCCTCACTGGTCGACCTGCTGTTCGTCTACCTGCTGCGGACCTGGTTCGCCGAACACCACCACGACAGCGGCTGGGGCCGCGCCCTGTTCGACCCCACCGTCGGGACTGCTCTGTCCTTGATCCACGCAGACCCTGGCCGGGCCTGGACCCTCGACACCCTGGCCCACGCCACCGGAACCGCCCGCGCCACCCTCACCCGCCGGTTCGCCGCCCTCACCGGCCAATCGCCCATGGCCTACGTAGCCGCCTGGCGCATGTCGTTGGCCGCGCGCCGACTGCGCGACGACAACGCCACCATTCGCCAAATCGCCCAAAACATCGGCTACGACTCCGAATTCGCCTTCGCCCGCGCCTTTAAACGGGCCACCGGCACCGCGCCCGGCCAATACCGCAAACTCACCAACTTGACACACAACGCGAGCCAACGCCGGTGACACCGTTACAGATAACGCCGTTCCCCACGAAATCCACCCGGGTTCGCAATGCCGGCCGGCGATCCAAACGCCATTCATCCGGTCGAATTTCCAAGATTTGCGCGACATTATCGACCCGCGGCCAAACCGCGGATTGGGCGTAAAGAAACCATAAAAGTGCACTACGGCGCCGTTAGGAAAGCGTCAACCAACGGCCCTGCCGCACGGGTCCCGTTTAGTTTCAAGCTGACCTTGCCTCCGAGGCCGGCGCTGTGGCTGGCTCGATGAGGTCCTCAAGCGCGGAACGGAGACAAGATGGGCGTGTTGGTCTACGTCTTACTGACGATCGCGGTGTTCGCCCTGCTCGGGCTGGCGCAGAAGCTGGTCGAGCGGCTGTGAGTTACGAAAACGTCGTCGGCTTGGCGCTTTCCGTCATCCTCGCGCTGTATCTCGCAGCGGCCCTGCTGTTCCCGGAGAGGTTCTAGTGAACACAACAACAGCGGGGATCCTCTTTCTCGCCGTCCTCGTCGTGGCGCTGGTGGTGGTGCATGTGCCGTTCGGCGACTACATGTACCGGGTGTACACGTCGGAGAAGGACTCGTATGTCGAGCGGGTCATCTACCGCGCGATCGGTGTCGATTCACGCTCGGAGCAGACGTGGGGGGCCTACGCCCGCAGCGTCTTGGCGTTCTCGTCGGTCAGCATCCTGTTCCTGTTCGTGTTCCAGCTCGTGCAGGACAAGCTGCCGCTGCATCTGCACGACCCGGCCACCAAAATGACTCCCTCGCTGGCGTGGAACACCGCGGTCAGCTTCGTCACCAACACCAACTGGCAGGCCTATTCGGGTGAGTCGACGCAAGGCCATCTGGTGCAGATGGCCGGGCTGGCGGTGCAGAACTTCGTTTCGGCCGCGGTCGGCATGGCCGTGGCGGTCGCGCTGGTTCGCGGGTTCGCCCGCAGGCGCACCGGCGAGCTGGGGAACTTCTGGGTCGATCTGGTCCGCACGGTGCTGCGCATCATGCTGCCTATATCGATCGTCGCCGCGATCCTGCTCGTCGCCGGCGGGGTGATCCAGAACTTCCACCTGCACGACCAGGTCGCCACCACCCTGGGCGGCGCCCAGCAGACGATCACCGGCGGCCCGGTGGCCAGCCAGGAAGTGATCAAGGAGCTCGGCACCAACGGCGGCGGCTTCTACAACGCGAACTCCGCGCACCCGTTCGAGAACCCGACGGCATGGACCAACTGGCTCGAGATCTTCTTGCTGCTGGTGATCGGCTTCTCGCTGCCGCGCACCTTCGGGCGCATGGTGGGCAGCACCAAGCAGGGCTATGCGATCGCGTCGGTCATGGCCACGCTGTACGCCATCAGCGTGTCGTTCATGCTGTGGTTCCAGCTGCAGCACCACGGCACGGTGCCGACCGCCGTCGGGGCGGCCATGGAAGGGGTCGAGCAGCGGTTCGGGATCGCCGACTCCGCGGTGTTCGCCGACTCGACGACGCTCACCTCCACCGGTGCCGTCGACTCGTTCCACGACTCCTACACCAGCCTCGGCGGGATGATCACCATGTTCAACATGCAGCTCGGCGAGGTCGCGCCCGGCGGCACAGGATCGGGCCTGTACGGCATCCTGATCCTGGCGGTGATCACCGTCTTCGTCGCCGGGCTGATGGTCGGGCGCACCCCGGAATACCTCGGCAAGAAGATAAACCCACGCGAAATCAAGCTCGCCGCAAGCTATTTCCTGGTGACACCGCTGATCGTGCTGACCGGCACCGCCGTCGCGATGGCGCTGCCGGGCGAACGCACGGGAATGTTGAACACCGGCCCGCACGGGCTCTCGGAGGTGCTGTACGCGTTCACCTCCGCGGGCAACAACAACGGGTCCGCGTTCGCGGGGATCAGCGTGAACACCGACTGGTACAACACCGCTTTGGGGCTGGCCATGGTGTTCGGCCGATTCCTGCCGCTCGTGCTCGTGCTCGCGCTGGCCGGCTCGCTCGCCAAGCAAGGCCACACGCCGGAGTCGGCGGGCACCCTGCCCACCCACCGGCCGCAATTCGTCGGGATGGTCGCCGGCGTCACGCTGATCGTCGTTGCCCTCACTTTCCTGCCCATGCTCGCGCTCGGGCCTCTTGCCGAAGGAATCCACTGATGACCGCGACCGCCGTCGATTCGTCCGAGCAGACGCAGCCCGCGACTCCCGCAGACAAGAAGCGGGTCCAGGGCGGCCTGCTCGACCCGAAGATGCTGTGGCGCTCGACGCCGGACGCCCTGCGCAAGCTCGACCCACGCACCCTGTGGCGCAACCCGGTGATGTTCATCGTCGAGATCGGCGCCGTCTGGAGCACCGTGCTGGCGATCGCCAACGAAACCTGGTTCGGATGGCTGACCGTCATGTGGCTGTGGCTGACCGTGCTCTTCGCCAACCTCGCCGAGGCGGTGGCCGAAGGCCGCGGCAAGGCGCAGGCCGAAACGTTGCGACGCGCCAAAACCCAAACCCTGGCGCGGCGACTCAAGAACTGGCAGCCCGGCGCCCCTGGCGTCGAGGACCAGGTGGCGGCGCCGCTGCTGCAGCAGGGCGACATCGTCGTGGTCGAGGCCGGGCAGGTGATCCCGGGCGACGGGGACGTCGTGGAAGGTATTGCGTCGGTGGACGAATCGGCGATCACCGGCGAGTCGGCGCCGGTGATCCGCGAGTCCGGCGGCGACCGTTCGGCGGTCACCGGCGGCACCACCGTGCTGAGCGACCGGATCGTGGTGCGGATAACCCAGAAGCCGGGCGAAAGCTTCATCGACCGAATGATCGCGCTCGTCGAGGGCGCCAACCGGCAGAAAACCCCCAACGAGATCGCGCTGAACATCCTGCTGGCCGCGCTGACGATCATCTTCGTCTTCGCCGTCGCGACGCTGCAGCCGCTGGCGATCTACTCCAAGGCGAACAACCCGGGCGTCCCGGATAGCCAGGCGCTCAACGCAAGTGGCGTCACCGGGATCGTGATGGTGTCACTGCTGGTGTGCCTGATCCCCACCACGATCGGCGCGCTGCTGTCGGCCATCGGCATCGCCGGCATGGACCGGCTGGTGCAGCGCAATGTGCTCGCCATGTCCGGGCGCGCGGTGGAAGCAGCCGGTGACGTCAACACGCTGCTGCTCGACAAGACCGGCACCATCACGCTGGGCAACCGGCAGGCCGGCGCGTTCGTCCCCCTCGACGGGGTCACCAGCGAGCAACTCGCCGACGCCGCGCAACTGTCCAGCCTGGCCGACGAAACGCCGGAGGGGCGCTCGATCGTCGTGTTCGCCAAGCAACACTTCGGGCTGCGCGAGCGCGCCCCGGGCGAACTCGCGCACGCCCATTGGGTGGAGTTCTCCGCCTCGACGCGCATGTCCGGGGTCGACCTGGACGGGCACCAGCTGCGCAAGGGCGCGGCCAGCTCCGTCGCGGAATGGGTACGCGCACAAGGCGGCAAGGTGCCCACGCAGCTCGGCGAGATCGTCGACGGCATCTCCGCCGGCGGCGGGACTCCGCTGGTCGTCGGCGAGTGCGTCGACGGCATAGCCGACGAAAATGCAAGGGTGCTCGGCGTCATCCACCTCAAGGACGTCGTCAAGCAGGGCATGCGCGAGCGCTTCGACGAGATGCGCAAGATGGGCATCCGCACCGTGATGATCACCGGCGATAACCCGTTGACCGCCAAGGCGATCGCGGACGAGGCCGGCGTCGACGACTTCCTCGCCGAGGCCACGCCGGAGGACAAGCTCGCGCTGATCAAGCGCGAGCAGGAGGGCGGCAAGCTGGTCGCGATGACCGGCGACGGCACCAATGACGCGCCGGCGCTCGCTCAGGCCGACGTCGGCGTGGCGATGAACACCGGAACGTCGGCGGCCAAAGAGGCCGGCAACATGGTCGATCTCGACTCCGATCCCACCAAGCTCATCGAGATCGTCGAGATCGGCAAGCAGCTGCTGATCACCCGCGGGGCGCTGACCACGTTCTCCATCGCCAACGACATCGCGAAGTACTTCGCGATCATCCCCGCCATGTTCGTCGCGCTGTTCCCCGGGCTGGACATGATCAACATCATGCGGCTGCATAGCCCGCAGTCCGCGATCCTGTCGGCGGTGATCTTCAACGCGATCATCATCGTCATGCTGATCCCGTTGTCTCTGCGCGGCGTGCGCTATACGCCGAGCAGCGCGTCAAAGCTGTTGAGCCGCAACCTCTATGTCTACGGGCTCGGCGGCATCGTCGCCCCGTTCATCGGGATCAAGGCAATCGACCTCATCGTCCAATTCGTCCCCGGGATGTCCTGAAATGAAGTTCTCCAATTTCGTCCGCATGCACTGGGCGGCCTTCCGCGCGCTGCTGGTGCTGACCGTCATCACCGGCCTCGCCTACCCGGCGTTGGTCTGGCTGGTGGCGCAGATCCCGGGGCTGCACGACAAGGCCGAGGGCTCGATCCTGACCGCCAACGGCAAGACCGTCGGCAGCCGGCTGATCGGCCAGCCGTTCACGGACAAGGACGGAAACCCGCTGCCGCAGTATTTCCAGAGCCGCCCCTCGGCGGCCGGAAACGGCTACGACCCGCTGGCATCGGGCGCGAGCAACCTGGGTCCGGAGAGCATCGTCGACGCACCGGGCAAGCCGAGCCTGCTGACGCAGGTGTGCACGCGCAGCGCCGCGATTGGTCAGCTGGAGGGCGTCGACGGGTCCCGGCCGTTCTGCACGGGCGGCGGCGTGGGCGCGGTCCTGTCCGTGATCGGACCCCGCGACGCCCGCGGAAACGTCGTTCACCCCACCCGCGTGGTGAGCGTCAACGAGCCGTGCCAGTCGACGTCGACCCCGTTCCTGACGATGTACGAGGGCGCGCGGGTCGAGTGCGCGAAAAATGGCGAGGACTACACGATCGGCCAGATCGTGCCCATCCGCGGGGCTGCACCCGCCGACCCGGCCGTCCCCGGCGACGCGGTCACCGCCAGCGGCAGCGGCCTGGACCCGAACATCTCGCCGGCCTACGCCGACATCCAGGTCGCCCGGGTGGCCAAGGCGCGCCACGTCAGCGCCGATCAGATCCGCGCGGTGCTGGCGCAGTACCTCGGCGGCCGCGACCTCGGGTTTTTGGGCGAGCCGACGGTCAACGTGCTGCAGCTCAACCTGCAGCTCGACCACAAATTTCCGGTTAACGGCTAGCGCGGAGGGGGATGATGGTTGACGTGAGCGCGACCGACCACCATCCCAAGCGCGGCGAGCTACGCATCTACCTCGGCGCGGCACCGGGTGTCGGCAAGACGTTTGCGATGCTCGGCGAGGCGCACCGGCGCTTGGAGCGCGGCACCGACCTGGTGGCGGCGGTGGTCGAAACCCATGGGCGGGCGAAAACCGCCGAGCTGCTTGACGGTATCGAGGTCATCCCGCCGCACTACGTCGACTATCGCGGCGGCAGGTTCCCCGAGCTCGACGTGCCGGCCGTGCTGGCGCGCCATCCCCAGGTGGTCCTCGTCGACGAACTCGCCCACACCAACACACCCGGCAGCAAGAACGAAAAGCGTTGGCAGGACGTCGAGGAACTGCTTGACACTGGGATAACGGTGATCTCCACGGTCAACATCCAGCACCTGGAGAGCCTCAACGACGTCGTCGCCCAGATCACCGGCATCGAGCAGCAGGAAACCATACCCGACTCGATCGTGCGCCAGGCCTCGCAGGTCGAACTCATCGACATCACCCCTGAGGCGTTGCGCCGCAGGCTATCCCACGGCAACGTCTACGCCCCGTCCCGGATCGATGCGGCGCTGTCGAATTACTTCCGCCGCGGAAACCTCACCGCGCTGCGGGAATTGGCGCTGTTATGGCTGGCCGACCAGGTCGACACCGCGCTGGCCAAGTACCGGGCCGAGAACAAGATCACGGACATGTGGGAAGCCCGCGAGCGGGTCGTGGTGGCGGTCACCGGCGGTCCGGAATCGGAGACGCTGGTGCGGCGGGCATCGCGGATCGCGTCGAAGTCCACCGCCGAGCTGATGGTGGTGCACGTCATCCGCGGTGACGGCCTGGCCGGCGTGTCGGAGCGCAGGATGGGCAAGATCAGAGAGCTGGCGAACAGCCTGGACGCGTCGCTGCATACCGTGGTCGGTGACGACGTGCCCGCCGCGCTGCTCGATTTCGCGCGCGAGAACAACGCCACCCAGCTGGTCATCGGCACGTCGCGGCGGCGCCGGTGGGCGCGCATCTTCGAGGAGGGCATCGGCCCGACGATCGTCGAACGGTCCGGGAAAATCGACGTGCACATGGTGACGCACGAGGAATCCAGCAGCGGGTTCCGCATCGCGGCGCTGTCGCCCCGCGAGCGTCGGGTCACGTCGTGGCTGGCGGCCGCCATCGTGCCGTCGGTCATCTGCACGGTCTCGGTGACGCTGCTGGACCCGTACCTCAACAACGGCGGCGAGAGCGCATTGTTCTTTATCGGCGTGCTGCTTGTCGGGCTGTTGGGCGGCGTTGCGCCGGCGGCCCTTTCGGCGGTGCTGTCCGGGTTGTTGCTGAACTACTACCTGATACCCCCGCGGCACAGCTTCACCATCGCCGAACCCAACAGCGCCATAACGGAATTGGTGCTGTTGCTGATCGCGGTGGCGGTCGCCGTCCTCGTCGACGGCGCGACCAAACGCACCCGGGAGGCCCGCCGCGCCTCCCAGGAAGCCGAGCTGCTGACGCTGTTCGCGGGGTCGGTGCTGCGCGGCGCCGACCTCGAGACCTTGCTGGAACGGGTGCGCGAGACCTATTCGCAGCGCGCGGTCAGCATGCTGCGGGAGCCGAGCGAGGAAGAGCGCACCGCCGGCAAGAAGGGCCACATCGTCGCGTGTGTGGGCAAAGATCCTTGTGTGAGCGTCGATTCCGCCGACACCGCGATCGAGGTGGGCGACGACGTGTTTTGGATGCTGATGGCCGGCAGGAAGCTGTCCACCCGGGACCGCCGGGTGCTGAGCGCGGTGGCCAAACAGGCCGCGGGCCTGATCAGGCAGCGAGAGCTGGCGGAAGAGGCCAGCCGGACCGAGGCGATCGTGCGCGCCGACGAATTGCGGCGCTCCCTGCTCTCGGCGGTGAGCCACGACCTGCGCACTCCGCTGGCGGCGGCCAAGGTCGCCGTGTCCAGCTTGCGCGCCGAGGATGTCGCCTTCTCCCCCGCCGACACGGCCGAATTGCTGGCCACCATCGAGGAGTCCATCGACCAGCTGACCGCGCTGGTCGGCAATCTGCTCGACTCTTCGCGGCTGGCCGCCGGGGTGATCCGCCCGGACCTGCGCCGGGTGTACCTCGAGGAGACGGTGCAGCGCGCGCTGGTCAGCATCGGCAAGGGCGCCACCGGGTTCTACCGGTCGGCGATCGATCGGGTCAAGGTCGACATGGGTGACGCGGTGGCGTTGGCCGACGCCGGGCTGCTGGAACGCGTGCTCGCCAACCTGATCGACAACGCGCTGCGCTACGCGCCCAACTGCGTGGTTCGCGTCAACGCGGGCCGGGTGGGGGATCGCGTCCTGATCAACGTCATCGACGAAGGTCCCGGAATCCCAAAGGGCACCGAGGATCAGATCTTCGAGGCCTTTCAGCGGTTGGGCGATCACGACAACACCACCGGCGTGGGGCTGGGAATGTCGGTGGCCCGTGGGTTCGTGGAGGCGATGGGCGGCACCATCTCGGCCGGTGACACTCCGGGCGGCGGCCTCACCGTCGTGGTCGATCTGGCCGCGCCCCAGGAGTTTGGTGCGCTATGACCCGGGTGTTGGTGATCGACGACGAGCCGCACATCCTGCGGGCGTTACGAATCAATTTGTCCGTGCGGGGTTACGAGGTGATCACCGCGTCGACGGGCGCGGGGGCGCTGCGCGCGGCGGCCGAGCACAAGCCCGACGTGGTGGTGCTGGACCTCGGGCTGCCGGACATCTCCGGCATCGAGGTGCTGGCCGGCCTGCGCGGCTGGCTGTCGGCGCCGGTGATCGTGCTGTCGGCGCGCACGGATTCGTCGGACAAGGTCGAGGCCCTCGACGCCGGCGCCGACGACTACGTGACGAAACCCTTTGGGATGGACGAGTTCCTGGCGCGGTTGCGCGCCGCGGTGCGCCGCAACGCGGCGGCGTCGGAGGTGGACGAGCCGGTCGTCGAAACCGACGCGTTCACCGTCGATCTGGCCGCCAAGAAGGTAACCAAGGACGGTTCCGAGGTGCATCTGACGCCGACCGAATGGGGCATGCTCGAGGTGCTGGTGCGCAATCGCGGCAAGCTGGTGGGCCGCGAGGAGTTGCTGAAGGAGGTTTGGGGCCCGGCGTATGCCACCGAAACCCATTACCTGCGTGTGTATCTGGCCCAGCTGCGGCGCAAACTCGAGGACGACCCGTCGCATCCCAAGCACCTGCTGACCGAGTCGGGCATGGGCTACCGGTTCGAGGCGTGAGTGTGCGTCCGCGGCGTCTCGTGTGCATGTATGGCGGAGATTTGGCGAGATTATCACCATGATCGCACACTGAAAGCCCCCAATTCACAACGATTTCTGACTAAGTCACATGCGCCACACTGGCCCCTGCGCGGAGGCGGCACCCTTTGTGCCCGCCTCATAGCGACAACTTGGCGGCTTCCCGCAACGTGAGCACCCGTTTGTGTATTCGGTGTTCGGTGGAGCGCGGGATATAACCCGGCCCGTACAACCCGCGCCGGAGCCGGCGCACCCTGTCCCGCTCCGTCTCCCAACGCAGGGCATCCGAAACGACTTTCGACGCCCTGCCGGGGACGCGAAAGCCTTGCGCTTCAAGCGCATGGATCATTTCGGCAACGGTTGCCCGCCCATGATTGGCGAGATGCATCGCCAGCATGTAGCGCAGTTCGATTCCTCGAAGGTTCATCGCCGCAGAGTCGCACACCGGTACGACATCTCAACTTGTCGCTATGAGGCGGGCACAAAGAGTGCCGCCTCCGCGCGGGGACCAATGGGGCGGATGTGACTCAACCGGCGATCGACAGCACGATCCCGTCCAGGATGTCGTGTTCGCTGACGATCAACTCGTCGATGCCGGCGCGGTCGCGCAGCTCGCGCGCCAATTCCTCCACCACGATCGCCCCGCCGCCGATCACATCGGCCCGGCCCTCGTGCATGGGCGGCAGCGCGGCGCGCTGGGAGCGTGTCATCCCGATCAGGCGCTCGCACACCGCCAGCAGGTCACGGTTCGGGACGCGCGAAAGGTGAATGGCGGCCGAATCATACGCGGTCATGTTGTGCGCCAGCGCCGACAGCGTCGTCATCGTGCCGGCCAGCCCCACCCACGTCCGCGCCGCCTCGACGTCCACCACACCCAGCGCCGCATCGAGCCGCTCGCGCACCACCGCTCGGGCGGCCGCCACCTCGTCGGGAGTGGGCGGGTCCGAGTGCAGGCAGCGCTCGGTCAGCCGGACGCACCCGATGTCGGCGGAGTAGCTGGCCACCACCCGCTCACCGCCGAACACGATCTCGGTGGAGCCGCCGCCCAGATCGACGACGACGAAAGGGCCGTCAGCGCTGTCCAATTCGCCGACGGCACCGCGGAAGGAAAGCGAAGCCTCCTCGTCGCCGCTGATCACCTCCGCCACCGCGCCGGGCAGCACCGCGCCCAGTACCTCGGCCGTCATCGCAAAGAACACATCGCGATTGGTGACGTCTCGCGCCGCCGACGTCGCCACCATCCGCACCCGCTCGACGCCGTGCGCTTTCAGCAGCGACGCGTAGTCGGCCAGCGCGGCGCGGGTTCGGGCGATCGCGTCGGGCGCAAACTCGCCCGTCGCGTCGACGCCCTGGCCCAGCCGCACGATCCGCGTCTCGCGATGCACGTCGCGCAGCCGGCCGTCAGCCGAGAGACCCGCGTCGGCGATCAGCAAGCGAATCGAGTTGGTACCGCAGTCGATTCCGGCGAGCCGGCTCACCACTGTCCCGCCACCAAAACGCCGGCCATCGCCGGGTCGCCGGCCAAAACCGACAACGCCTCGTCCCCAAGCGGATTCACGCCGGGCCCCTTGGCCAGCGAGTGCGCGATCAGCACGTGCAGGCACTTGACCCGGTCCGGCATCCCGCCGCCGGTAAAAGTGGTCCCCAACGGTTCGATCGCGTCGCGTTCGGCCAGATACGATTCGTGGGCTCGCCGGTACGCGGCCGCCAGTTCGGGGTCCCGGCGCAACCGCTCGGTCATCTCGCGCATCAATCCCGTCGTCTCGAGCCTGCTCGCCGCCGCGGTCAGGGCGGGATGTGTGAGGTAGTACAGCGTCGGAAAGGGCGTTCCGTCAGGCAGTTTCGGCGAGGTCTTCACCACGCCGGGTTCCCCGTTGGGACAGCGGTAGGCGATCTCGAGCACCCCGCGCGGCTCGCGGCCCAGCTGGCGCGCCACCGCTTCCAGATCGGCACGATCAACCACCGGGGGCCGCGGGGCTCGCCGACACGCTCCTGCAGCGACCGGTTCGCATGGTTTGCGGTTGGTGAGGGCTTGGCCGACCTCCGGTGC
>NZ_LZLY01000009.1 GCF_001673535.1 Mycobacterium sp. 1081908.1
CCCTTTGCGCTCTGGCTGGTATGGCTGCCCTGACTAGGTGCTTACTGCTGAAGGTAGTCGTTGCGGCGGCGGCGCGCCTGCCCGGGGTCGAGTCCGCTGGTCGTGCGGCCATCGGGCGGTTAAACCCCGGTGAATTCGGGGCGTGACGGGCGTCATATCCCGCGTGAGCGGCGGCGCGTGGCGCTCGCCCTCCGGCCGGCACGAGCCGCGGCCCGTTCAGGGCTGAAGGCGCTCGACCCGCGCGCCGCCGCCGCAACGACTACCTTCAGCAGTAAGCACCTAGTCAGGGCAGCCATACCAGCCAGAGCGCAAAGGGGTTCTCGTGGCCGACACCGACGACACCGCAACTCTGAAGTACCCAGGGGGCGAGATCGACCTGGAGGTCGTTCATGCCACCGAAGGAGCTGACGGCATCGCGCTTGGCCCGCTGTTGTCCAAGACCGGCTACACGACGTTCGACAACGGCTTCGTCAATACCGCCTCTTGCAAGAGCTCCATCACGTACATCGACGGCGACGCCGGGATTCTGCGCTACCGCGGCTACCCGATCGAGCAGCTCGCCGAGAAGTCGACCTTCATCGAGGTCAGCTACCTGCTGATCTACGGCGAGCTGCCGAACAAGCAGCAGCTGGACGAGTTCACCAACCGGATCCAGCGGCACACCATGCTGCACGAGGACCTGAAGCGCTTCTTCGACGGCTTCCCGCCCAACGCCCACCCCATGCCGGTGCTGTCGAGCGTCGTGAACGCGCTGAGCTCGTACTATCCCGACGCGCTGGACCCGGTGGACAACGGCCAGGTCGAGCTGTCGACGACCCGCCTGCTCGCGAAGCTGCCCACGATCGCCGCGTACGCGTACAAGAAGTCGATCGGGCAACCGTTCCTCTACCCGGACAACTCGCTGAGCCTGGTGGAGAACTTCCTGCGCATGACGTTCGGGCTGCCGGCGGAGCCCTACCACGCCGACCCGGAAATCGTCCGGGCGCTGGACATGCTGTTCATCCTGCACGCCGACCACGAGCAGAACTGCTCGACGTCGACGGTCCGGCTGGTGGGCTCGTCGCGGGCCAACCTGTTCACTTCCATCTCCGGCGGCATCAACGCGCTGTGGGGGCCGCTGCACGGCGGCGCCAACCAGGCGGTGCTCGAGATGCTCGAAGAGATCCGCCAGAGCGACGATGACGTCACCGAATTCGTCCGCAAGGTGAAGAACCGCGAGGCCGGCGTGAAGCTGATGGGCTTCGGCCACCGCGTCTACAAGAACTACGACCCGCGGGCGCGCATCGTCAAGGAGCAGGCCGACAAGATCCTGTCCAAGCTCGGCGGCGACGACGACCTGCTCAGCATCGCCAAGGAACTCGAAGAGGCGGCGCTGACCGACGACTACTTCGTCGAGCGCAAGCTCTACCCGAACGTCGACTTCTACACGGGGCTGATCTACCGGGCCCTGGGGTTCCCCACCCGGATGTTCACCGTGCTGTTCGCGTTGGGCCGGCTGCCCGGCTGGATCGCGCACTGGCGCGAGATGCACGACGAGGGCGACAGCAAGATCGGGCGCCCGCGCCAGATTTACACCGGGTACACCGAGCGCGACTACGCGACCATCAACGACCGGTAGCCAGCACGGCCATCGCGGCGTTGTGGCCGCCGATTCCCGACACCGCGCCGCCGCGGCGGGCACCAGAGCCGCACAACATAATTCGTTCGTGGGCCGTCGCGACACCCCATTGCCGCGCCGGGGTGTCCAGCGGGTCGCCGTCGTCGGCGAATGGCCACGATAGCCCGCCATGGAAGATGTTGCCCGCCGTCATGCCCAGCGTGCGGTGCAGGTCCAGGGTGGTGGTGGTCTCGATGCAGGGCCGGCCGTGCGCATCACTCATTAGGACGTCCTGAATCGGTTCGGCCAGAACGGAATTCAGGGACTCCAGCACCGCGTCGGCCAGCCGGTCGCGCAGCGCGCCGTCATACGTGCCGTCGAACAGCGAGTGCGGGGTGTGCAGGCCGAAAACCGTCATCGTGTGGGCGCCCGAGTCACGCAGGCCGGGCGACAAAATGCTGGGGTCCGTCAGCGAGTGGCAATAGGCCTCGCACGGTAGCGGATTGGGGATCTGCCCACCGGCCGCGCGCTGATAGGCGGCGTCCAGTTGGGTCCAGGTCTCGTTGACGTGGAACGTCCCGGCGAACGCCTGCTCGGGTGTGACGGCGGGGTCGCGCAACCGGGGCAGCCGGCGCAGCACCATGTTCACCTTGACCTGCGCGCCCTGGGTCGGCGCCGCCGGTCGTTCGCCGAGCAGGCCGACCAGGATCGTCGGTGTCACGCCGGCCAGAACGAACCGGCCCCGCACCACGCGCTCGTCGTCGTCGCGGCGGTAGCGCACCCGGCCGTCGGGTTCGACGGCGAGAACGTCTGCGCCGGTGATGATTTCGGCGCCGTGGCCGGTGGCCGCCGCCGCCAGCCCCTGGGTCAATGAGCCCATCCCGCCGACGGGGACGTCCCAGTCGCCGGTGCCGCCGCCGAGCACGTGATACAGGAAGCAGACGTTCTGCCGCAGCGACGGGTCGTCGAGGCGGGCGAAGGTGCCGATGAGCGCGTCGGTGGCGATCACGCCGCGCACCAGGTCGTTACCGACCGCCGCGGCGATGGCGTGGCCGATCGGCTCGTCGACCATCGCGCGCCACGCGGCCGCCGCTCCGGGGTCGCCGGCGTCGGTGACGTGCCGGCGGGCCTGCTCGCGGGTGCGCAGCGGCTCGAGCAGCGTCGGCCAGAGCCGCTGGGTGACCAGCCGGCAGCGTCGGTAGAACGCGGCGAAACGGGGCTCGTCGTCGGCGGCGCCGACGGCGGCGAACTGGCCGGGGCTCCCGATCAGCAGCCCGCTGCGGCCGCCCGTGGCGGGGTCCGGGGTGTACGACGAGAACCTTCGGCCGGCCAACCGCACGCCGACCCCCAGGTCCTCGACGATGCGGGACGGCAACAGGCTGACCAGATACGAATAGCGCGACAGCCGAACGTCGACGCCGTCGAAGGCCCGCACCGACACCGCGGCCCCGCCGACCTGTGCCAGCCGTTCCAGCAACCGCACCCGAAGGCCCGCCCGGGCCAGGTAGCCGGCCGCGACCAGCCCGTTGTGGCCCCCGCCGACGATGACGACGTCGACCTCCGAAGGGGGCACGCTCAGCCCAGGTAGCCCTCGACCTCGTCCGGCGGGCGCACCTGCGCCGCGCGCGGGTCACCGCCGGTCTCGCGCAGCGCCCGGCGCTGGCGCAGCAGGTCCCAGCACTGGTCGAGTTCGACCTCGAGCCGGCGCAGGCGGTCGTGCTCCTCCTCCGTGCTGATCTCGCCGTGCTGCAGCTGCGCCCGCAGGGTCTTCTCCTCTGCGACCAGCCCGCGGATGTGTGCCAGGGTTTCGCTGTCGGTCGGTTTGTTGCCGTTGGCCATGGGTCCAGTGTGCCCGACTTGGCAGGCGTTGCCGCGCCGACTGGGTAGGCTGCATATCGCCTGCAAGATGGAAACGTCGGGGGAGCGAACCGAGGGGAGACGCAAAAGTGGGGGTAGGCACGGGTTTGCGGCATGCGCCCGCAAGCACCGACTCGGCGCCGGCGCCGGGGATTCACCGGCCGGCGGCCGGCCTTCCCTGGCTGATCGCCGTGGCGGTAATTCCGTTGCTGATAGCTGCGATCGGCTACGGCGCGTTCGATCAACCGCGGCCCGCCCGCGTCCCGGTGGCGGCGCCTGCGACGTCGAGCGCGACCGGCGCTCCCAAGCTGTCCCTGGCGCCGTTGTCAATTACCCGCAAAGGCAACGACTTCACGCTCGTCGGCGACTTTCCCGACGACTCCGCCAAAGCGGACCTGCTGAAGGCCCTCGGCGGCTCGCTGCCGCCGGGCGGCAACGTCATCGACCAGATCCACATCAATCCCAATATCGACGCGCTCGATTTCTCAAAGGCCGCACCGATATTCAAGGCCGGCGCCTCGATTCCCGATTTCAGCCTCGTGGTCAACGGGGACACGATCACCCTCGCGGGAACCGCGGGGTCGCAGGACCAGAAGAACGCCGTCAGTCAGGAGGCGGCGCGCACCTGGTCCACCCTGAACGTCGTTGACAAACTTGTGGTTAACGGGCCGGTCCTGCCGCCACCGCCGCCCGGCGCGGGGCAATGCGCCGATCTGCAGTCGGCGATCAATGCCGTGACGGGTGGGCCGATTACGTTCGCCAACGACGGGTTCAGCCTGACCCCGGTCGACAACCAGATCCTGATTCAGGTGTCCGGCAGGCTCAAGGCCTGCCCGGCCGCACATGCGACGATCAGCGGCTTCAGCGACAATTCCGGCGTCGAGGCGATCAACGTCGCGTTGAGCAGCCAGCGGGCCCAGCGGGTGGCCGACTTCCTGGTCGCCAACGGCGTCGCGGGCACCATGCTGGTCATCAAGGGCCTCGGCTCGGTCAATCCCGTCGCCTCCAACGACACGGTCGAGGGTCGCGCCAAGAACCGTCGCGTTGAAATCGTTGTGAGCTAAGGAGATCGAGCATGGATTTCGTGATCCAGTGGCTGTGGTACCTGCTCGCTTTCCTGGCGGGCTCGGCCGTTGCCCGCGTGATCGCCAACATCTTGAACAAGCGTGTCATCGTTGAGGAAATCCCCGTCGTTGCGAGCCCGCATGAGATGGGCGACGAGTGATGGACCACGTGCACTGGTGGATGTTCGCCCTGGCGTTCGTGATGGGGGTGGTGTTGACGGTCGCGTTGACGTTGCGCCCCGTCAAACGTCAGGTGCCGGTGGTGGTGCCGATCGACCACTCGCCGGCGCCGGAGCCCGAGCCCGAGCCCCAGCCCGAGCCGCCGACGACCGCGGTCCCCGCCGAGCCAGAGGCGCTCGCGGGCGCCGACGAGCGGCCGACGATAACGATCCATGACCTGTTGATGACGAAGCCCCCCGCCGCGGAAGAGCCTGAGACGACGCAGGTTCCGGCCGCTGAAGAGCCGCCGACCGAGGTGGACCCCGTCGAACAACCGCCCGAGGCGACGGAGGATCCGCCTGCGGACGAGCCGGTGCCGGAGGCCGAGCCCGAGCCGCCGACGACCGCGGTCCCCGCCGAGCCAGAGGCGCTCGCGGGCGCCGACGAGCGGCCGACGATCACGATCCATGACTTGTTGGTGACGAAGCCCCGCGTCGCGGAAGAGCCTGAGACGACGCAGGTTCCGGCCGCCGCTGAAGAGCCGCCGACCGAGGTGGTTCCCGTCGAGCAACCGCCCGAGGCGACGGAGGATCCGCCCGCAAACGAGCCGCCGACCGCGGCCCCGGCCGCGGAAGAATCACCCACGCCGGCCCGATCCTTCCGGAGGTTCCTGCCGAAGCGGGCGCGGACCGTCGAAGACCCGCCGACGGAAATTCTCCCGATCGATCGGCTGGCCGAGCTCGCGGAGCTTCCCGTCGAGCCGGAGCCCACGGGCCCGGAGATTCCCGCCGACCAACAGCCGACCGTCATGATCCCGGTCGAGCCGGAGCCCGAGACGACGCAGATTCCCGTCGACCAGGAACCGCCGACCGCCATGATCCCCGTCGAACCGGAGCCCGAGACGACGGAGATTGCCGTCGCCCCGGAGCCGCCGGCTGCCCCGACCGAAGAGCCACGCAAGACCGGGCTTTCGTTCCTTCGGAGATTCTTTCCCACGCGGGAACCGGCGCCCGAGAAGCCGTCGACGGGCAAGCGACCGGCGGCGAAAAAAGCCCCCGCGAAGAAGGCCCGCCCGGGCGCTAAGGGGTCGCCGCCGAAGAAGATTCCGGCCGGCAAGAAGCCGCCGCCGCGAAAGGTTCCGCCGGGCAAGAAGCCGCCGGGCGCCAAGGCGCGGCCGGCGAAGCAGGCCCCCGCCGCCAAACAGCCGCCTGCCAAGAAGACACCGGGGGCGCACGAAACGCCCACCAAGTGGATCCCCGTGTTGCCGTACGAGCCCTACGGCCCGGGTTCCGCTCGCGCCACGCCTGACGGCGGCGGACCGGCGGGATGGCTGGTGAAGGGTCGCTCGGATACCCGGCTCTACTACACCCCCGACGACCCGGCCTACGACCCGACCGTCGCGCAGGTGTGGTTCAAGGACGAGGACGCCGCCGCGCGGGCCTGTTTCACGCCATGGCGCAAGAGCTCGAGGAAGTAACCGATCTAGGTCGGGGCGGGGATCCGCAGCAGTAGCCGCGCGCCGCCCAGCGGGCTGTCCTCCAGCGAGGCCGTCCCACCGTGCAGGTGCGCCTGCTGGGCCACCAACGCCAGCCCCAGGCCCGATCCCGAATGCGAGGCCGTCGACCCGCGCGAGAACCGCTCGAACACCACCTGGCGCTCGGACTCCGGAATCCCGCAGCCGTTGTCGTCGACGGCGATTTCCACCCCGGCGCGCGAACTGACCGCCGACAGCCGGACCCGGCTGGCGCCGCCGTGTTTGACGGCGTTGGCGATCGCGTTGTCGACGGCGAGGCGCAACCCGGCGGGCAGGCCGACGATGATGCAGGTCGGCGAGGGCACCAGCGAGACGTCGAGGTGGGGGTAGACCCGCATGGCGTCGTGCGCCGCGCGGTCGAGCAGCTCGGTGATATCGACCGGCACGTGATCGTCCGACGTCGAAAGGTCGCCCTGGGCCAGCCGCTCCAGCGCGCTCAACGTCGCCTCGATCCGCGACTGGGTGCGGATGACGTCGTTGAGAACCTCTTTGCGTTGGTCGTCGGTCATGTCCAGGGTGGAGAGCACCTCGAGGTTGGTGCGCATCGCCGTCAGCGGGGTGCGCAGCTCGTGGGAGGACACCGCCGCGAAGTCGCGGGCCGATTCGAGCGCCTCCTTGGTCCGGTTCTGCTCGTCCCAGATGCGCTGCAGCATCCCCCGCATCGCCTCGGCGATCTCGACGGCTTCGCTGGCGCCGTGCACTTCGACCCGCGGCGCCTCGTCTCCGGCGTCGATCGACCGGGTCTGCTGGGCGAGCTGTTTGAACGGGCGCACCGCGAACGCGGCCAGCAGCCAGGCGAACACGGCCGCCGCCCCGATGGCGAATCCGCAGATCAGCATGACCCGGCGGTGCAGGTTGTTGGTCTCGGCCAGGGTGGCGTCGTACGTCGCGCCGACGGCGAGCGAACTCGGTCCCGGCCCGGGTATCTCCACCGTCCGGACCCGGTAGCGCACCCCGTTGACGTAGGTGTCGCCGTAGTCGACGTCGAGTTTGGGCAGCGTGACGTCGGAATTCGACTTGACCAGGTTTCCGCGGCGGATCGTCATGATCGCGTCGCGGTCGTTCGGGGAACGCGGGATTTCGTCGAGACCGCGCGGCAGGAAGGGGATCGCGAAACCCGCGGCCTCGTCGAGCCGGCGGTCCAGCCGTTCCTTGCGGTCGTTGGTGATGCCGACCCAGACGACGGCGCCGACGATGAGCACCGGAATCGCCGCACCGATGGCCGTCGCGAGCACTACCCGGGTCCGCAGCGAGGGCGTACGGGCAAAAATCCGGGACAGGATGTTCATGACTGTGTCACCTGTTCACAGCATGGCTACTGCATTCGCAGCACGAACCCGACTCCGCGGACGGTGTGCAGCAGCCGGGGACCACCGTTGGCTTCCAGCTTGCGACGCAGGTACCCGATGAATACGTCGACGACGTTGGTGTCTGCCGCGAAGTCATAGCCCCACACCAGCTCCAGCAGCTGCGCGCGGGACAGTACCGCGGTCTTGTGCTCGGCCAGCACCGCGAGCAGGTCGAACTCGCGCTTGGTCAGGTCGACATCGACGCCGTTGACCCGAGCGCGCCGCCCCGGGATGTCCACCTCCAGCGGCCCGACCGTGATGGTTTCGGAGGAGGAGGTCGCGGTGGAGCCGCGGCGGCGCAGCAGCGCCTTGACCCGTGCGACCAGCTCGGCCAGCACGAACGGCTTGACCAGGTAGTCGTCGGCGCCGGCCTCCAGCCCCGCCACCCGGTCGTCGACCGAGCTGCGGGCGGACAGGACGCAGACCGGAACGTCGTTGTCCATGGCCCGCAACGCCGTCACGACGCTGACGCCGTCCAGCACGGGCATGTTGATGTCGAGCACGATCGCGTCCGGGCGCGTCTCGGTGGCGCTACGCAAGGCCTCGGCGCCGTCGACCGCCGTCGACACCTCGAACCCGGACAGCCGCAGGCCACGTTCCAGCGAGGCGAGGACGTCGGAGTCGTCGTCGACGACCAATACCCGGGGCGAGGTGGCACCAGTGTCCATGCCGCCCATCTTGCCTGATTGTCCGCGGTGGCGGTGGGAGGCGCGGCTCGGGCGCCAGCAGCCCCCAGCTCGCCGAAATCACCGGCGGTTCAGGCCGCTGAGCTGAACCGCGAGCTGCCGTCGCACGGCGGGGACGCTACCGGCCAGGCGTATTCCGGAGTTGCGGATCGGGCGCATCGGTCGTGGCAGGGTGGCCATTCGGGTCAGGCGCCCGGTCAGTTTCAGCACCTGCTCGGCCCACCGGCGCTGGTTGGTGGCGTAGGCGTCCAACGCGGTGTCGGAGCCGCCGCCCAGCACGTGGGCGAGCGCGCCGGCCAGTGAGATCGCGTCGGTGATCCCGAGGTTCATGCCCTGGCCCCCGGCGGGGCTGTGCACGTGGGCGGCGTCGCCGGCCAGCAACAGTCGACCGGCCCGGTAGGTGTCCGCGACGCGGTGGTGGATGTGGAACCGCGTCCCCCACAGCAGCTCGTTGACCACCAACTCGCCGGGCCCGAAGGCGCGGGAATCCAGCAGCGCCTGCACGAATTCCACCGACGGCGTCTTCGGCGCGTCCGCGGCCGGCGCGACGATGCGGTAGATGTCGCCGGGCAGCGGCGCCACCACGGTCAGGCCTTCCGTGGCGTAGAACAGGATCACCTCGTCGCGGGGCGCCCCGCCGGTCAGCCGGACGTCAGCCAGTGCGAACGACTCGGCGAATTCGCTTCCCGTGAAACCGATTCCGGCCTGTTCGCGCACCGTGCTGTGCATGCCGTCGGCGCCGACGACGTAGCCCGCCCGGATGGTGTCGCCGTCGTCGAAGGTGGCGGTGACGCCGTCTGCGTCCGGGGCGAGGCGGCTCAGGGACTTGGGCCGGACCACCTGACCGCCCAGTTCGTGCAGCCGCTGCAGCAGCAGCCGCTCGGTGTCGGCCTGGGAGAGCATCAGGCTGTAGGGATACTTCGTCGGCAGCTCGCTGAAGTCGACCGGGATCAGGATTTGCCGGCCCGCGCGCATGGTGAATCGCGGCGCGATCAGCCCCTCTTTGACCATCCGGCGCGCCACGTCAACCTCTTCGAGCACCTCGAGCGTGCGGGCGTTCACGACGGCCGCGCGGGTGGTGTTCTGCCCCTCGGCCAACGCGTCCACCACGACCGCGTGGACCCCCTTGGCGATCAGGGAAGCGCCCAATGCGAGGCCGGTGGGGCCGGCGCCTACCACCAGGACGTCGGTGTCGTTCACGGTTGGCTCCTCTCTTGTCGTAAGTCAACGCTTGTTGACATAGCTCCATGTTGGCGTGCCGGACGCGCAATGTCAACAGTTGTTGACCTACAATTGTTGACATGAGGAGATCTTCGGAGCGGACCAAGACGGCGATCCTGGCGGCGGCTCGCGAGCGGTTCGGCGCGTCCGGTTTCCAGGCCGCCACCATTCGGGCGATCGCCGCGGACGCCGGGGTGGACCCCGCGATGGTGATGCGCTACTACGGCAGCAAGGACAAGCTGTTCGCCGCCGCGGCGGACTTCGACCTCCGATTCCCTGAGGTCGCCGAGGGTGACCGCACGCAGGTCGGGCGGGCGGTGGTCCGGCACTTCCTGGAACGCTGGGAGGGCGACGAGGCGCTGGTCATCCTGCTGCGGTCCAGCGCCACCAACGGCGAAGCCGCGCAACGGATGCACGAAATCTTCGGGTCCCAGCTGCAGCCGCTGGTCGCCACGCTGGCGCCGGCCGGGGAATCCGGGTTGCGGGCGGGCCTGATCGCCACCCAGATCTTGGGTATGGCGTTGTGCCGCTTCGTGTTACGGCTACCGCCGGTCGTCTCGATGAGCCGCGACGAGATCGTCGACTGGCTGGGGCCGACGATCCAGCGCTACCTCGGGCTACCGGAGGGCGCCGAGACTTAAGCCTCGCGAGGCAGGCCGATGCGACGGTAGCGCCGCAGCCGCGCGGCCAGCCGCTCGGCGGAGGGTATTTCGCGCAGCGCGCTCACCTCGGCCGCGATCGCGCGCGACAGTCGCTGGGAGAACTCACTAGGTTCGTCGGCGGCGTCGGGACGCTCGGCGACGACGATGTCGACAATCCCGGACTTCAACAGATCGACCGACCGAATGCCTTGCGCCCCAGCAAGTTCCGGGGCGTGGGCGGTGTCGCGAAAGACGATCGCGCTCGCGCCCTCCGGCGGCAGGGGCGCCAGCCAGCCGTGCAGCGCGGCCAGCACCCGGTCGGCGGGCACCATCGCCAGCGCCGGGCCGCCGCTGCCCTGGCCCAACAGCACCGACACCGTCGGCGTCTCCAGCGTGACGAGCTCGGCCAGGCACTGGGCGATCTGCCCGGCCAGCCCGCCCTCCTCGGCCTCGGCCGACAGCGCCGGTCCGGCCGCGTCGATCAGCAACACCAGCGGCAGCCGCAGCTCCGCGGCCAGGGCCATGCCGCGGCGGGCCTCGCGCAGCGATGCGGGTCCGACGAGCCCCCCGCTGATCCGCTGCTGGCCCAGGACCACGGCGGGCTGGCCGTTGAAGCGGGCCAGCGCCAGCAGGGTGGTCGCCGCTTCACCGCGCCCGGTACCGGACAGCAGCACGCAGTCGGTGGCGCCGTGCCGCAGCAGATGACCGACGCCGGGGCGGTCCGGCCGTCGTGACGCCACGACCGAGTCCCACGCCGGCACGTCGGGCGTCGGTTCCGGCGGCTCCGGCGCGGGCGGCGCACCGGGCGGGTCGGCGATCACCCGCAGCGCGCGATCCAGCATCGGGCGCAGCTCGTCGAGCGCGACCACGCCGTCGATCACCCCGTGCCGCTGCAAGTTCTCCGCGGTTTGGACGCCGGCCGGGAACGGTTCGCCATAGAGAAGCTGGTACACGCGCGGCCCGAGGAAGCCGATCAGGGCGCGCGGCTCGGCGAGCGTGATGTGGCCCAGCGATCCCCACGAGGCGAACACCCCGCCGGTGGTCGGGTGGCGCAGGTAGACCAGGTAGGGCAGGTGTTCTCGCTTGTGCAGCGTGACGGCCGCGGCGATCTTCACCATTTGCAGGAACGCGACCGTGCCCTCCTGCATGCGGGTGCCGCCCGAACTCGGCGAGGCCAGCAGCGGCAGCCGCTCGGCGGTGGCCCGTTCCACGGCCGCGGTGATCCGCTCGGCCGCGGCGACGCCGATCGAGCCGCCGAGGAAGTCGAACTCGCACACCACGACCGCGAGGCGGCGCCCGAGTATGCGGCCCTCGCCGGTGAGCACCGCTTCGTCCAGGCCGGTGGCGGCGCGCGCGTCGGCGAGCTCGCGCGCATAGGACTCGGAGACCGGCACGGCCATCGGATCGCTGTCCCAACTCACAAAAGAGCCCTCGTCGAGCACGGCATCCAGCAGCTGTCCGGTCGTGGTGCGAGTCACGGAACGAGGCTATATAGGCTGGGTTAATGATCGGCGTGACCCAGACCGAAGCCGTTATGACCATCGAGCTGCAGCGCCCCGAGCGTCGCAACGCCCTGAATTCCCAGCTCGTCGACGAGTTGCGCGAGGCGATCCAGAAGGCCGGCGACGACGGATCGACGCACGCGATCGTGCTGACCGGTCAGGGCACCGTGTTCTGCGCGGGCGCGGACCTCTCCGGGGACGCCTTCGCCGCCGACTATCCCGACCGGCTCATCGAGCTGCACAAGGTCATGGACGCGGCGCCGATCGTCATAATCGGGGCCATCAATGGCCCCGCCATCGGCGCCGGTTTGCAGCTGGCCATGCAATGCGACCTGCGGGTGGCCGCGCCGGACGCGTTCTTTCAGTTTCCCACCGCGAAATACGGCCTGGCCCTGGATAACTGGAGCATCCGTCGGTTGTCTTCGCTGGTCGGTCACGGGCGGGCCCGCGCGATGTTGCTGACCGCGGAGAAGCTGACCGCCGAGGTGGCGCTGCAAACCGGAATGGTCAACCGGATCGGGACGCTGGCCGACGCGCAGGCCTGGGCCGCCGAGGTGGCGCACCTGGCGCCGCTGGCGATTCAGCACGCCAAGCGGGTGCTCAACGACGACGGCTCCATCGAGGAGGCCTGGCCCGAGCACAAGGAGCTCTTCGACAGGGCCTGGTCCAGTCAGGACGTCGTCGAAGCGCAGCTCGCGCGGATCGAGAAGCGGCCGCCGAAGTTCCAGGGAGCCTGACAGGCATGCCGCGGGGGGCGCTGCGACTGGCCGCCGGCACGGCCTCGCTGGCGGTCGGCAGTTGGTTGGTGCGCGCGCTGCACGGCGCGCCGGCCGCCCTCGGTGCGTCGCCCGCCTCCATCCGCGCGGTGGTGGAGGGGTCGCCGCATTATTCCGACGGCGAGTTCGTCAACCTCGACCCCGCCTCGATCTACAAGATGGATCGCGAGGAGCTGCGGCTCATCGTGTGGGAGTTCCTGGGCAACCGCGGCGGCAGCCGTCCGAGGGCGCCGATCCCGCTTGCCACCCCCGAAATCTACGAGGGCGACGCCGCCCGGCTGGCCGTCAGCTGGTTCGGTCACTCGACGGCGCTGCTGGAAATCGACGGCTACCGCGTGCTGACCGACCCGGTGTGGAGCGATCGATGCTCGCCGTCGGACACCGTCGGGCCGCAGCGGCTGCATCCGCCGCCGGTGCAACTCGAGGGGCTGCCCGCCGTCGACGCGGTGGTGATCAGCCACGACCACTACGACCACCTCGACATCGACACCGTCATGGCGCTGGCGCATACGCAGCGGGCTCCGTTCTTCGTGCCCCTCGGGGTGGGCGCCCACCTGCGCGCGTGGGGGATTCCAGAGCACCGCATCGTCGAACTCGACTGGCATCAGGGCGCCAAGCTCGACGAGCTCACGGTGATTTGCATGCCGGCGCGGCACTTTTCGGGCCGCTTCATAGATCGGAATACGACGCTCTGGGCATCCTGGGTCTTTCTTGGCCCCCGTCACCGCGCCTACTTCGGCGGCGACACCGGCTACACCAAGAGCTTCACGCAGATCGGAGCCGACCACGGCCCGTTCGACCTGACCCTGTTGCCGATCGGCGCCTATAACACCGCGTGGCCGGACATCCACATGAACCCCGAGGAGGCGGTTCGCGCGCACCTGGACGTCACCGACTCGGGTTCCGGGCTGCTGGTGCCCATCCACTGGGGGACGTTCCGGCTGGCCCCGCACCCGTGGGCCGAGCCCGTCGAGCGCCTGCTGGCGGCGGCGACCCCAGCCCGGGTCGAGGTGGCGGTGCCGCTGCCCGGCCAGCGCATCGATCCCGCCGCACCGCGCAGGTTCAATCCGTGGTGGCGGCTCTGACCCGCTCGTACACCGTCACGCGGTCGTGTTGGCCCCACCATTGAACCGGCTCGCGGGAATCGACTTCGGTCCAGTCGGTGTCGAGTATCCAGTGCATCCGATCGTCGCCGGTGGCGCCGCCGTGGCCGTCGCCGACGTAGATGACGCGATTTCCCTTGTAGGCGTTCAGGATCCGCGCGCCGACGTCCTGGCCGTGGGGCGGCCACGAGAGGAACAGCGTCCGGTCGGGGTGCAGCGCCGCCGCTTCGGCGCAGTCCTTCGCGCCGACCCCGACGTGCAGGACTTCGTCGTGCCATCCGTTGGTGGCCAGGTCCGCACCCGGGTTGAGGTCGTAGCAGACGACGCCGACACCGACCTGCGCGAGCAGGTAGGCCCAATACCCGGTCCCCGCGATCGGATCGACCAGGCCACCGTGGGCGTGCTGCGCGACGAACGTGATGGTGTCGGGGTCGGGGATGGTCCAGCAGTATTTCCGGACGAGCAGCTGCCGGTTCGGCGTGCGCGCCATGCTTTCTTCTACGCTTCGGTCCAAACGGAACTCACCGACCACGGGGTTGCCCCGGAAACTGTCGGCCTCGACGCAATCCCTGACGGCCTCCCAGTAGGGATTGTCGATGTCCAGATCGTCCGTGTCTAAGACCTTTCGTCGCGCTCTCCTGAAGATAATGTGGCGCCGCGTCGTGTCCGCGGGGGGTCCGGGATGTTAAATCGGTTGTCGTTCCGCCGGCCATCGTCGCCGCGCTAGGGTTCGGCCATGACGAAACGCGCGGCAACGGCTGCGGCGGTGGCTTTGCTCGCGTTGACGGCGTGCGGGCCCGCGCCGCCGATGTCCAGCCCGACGCCCGCGCCGTCCGGCGCGCCGCCCAACGAGGTGTCGGGCCTGGCGATCCCCGCCGGCCGCGTCGACGAGGCCGTGGCGAAGGTCGACGGCCTGGTCGGCGACCTGATGAATAGCACCGGCATCCCCGGGATGGCGGTAGCCATCGTTCACGGCGGAAAGACCGTATACGCCAAGGGGTTCGGGGTCAGGGACGCAAGCAAAGGCGATGCGCAGGACAACAAGGTGGACGCCGACACCGTCTTCCAATTGGCGTCGGTGTCCAAATCCGTCGGTGCGACGGTGATGGCGCACGAAGTCGGTGACGGCGTGGTCACCTGGGACACGCCCGTGGGGTCCAAGCTGCCGTGGTTCGCGCTGAGCGACCCCTACGTAACCGGCCACGTGACCATCGCCGACCTGTACTCGCACCGTTCCGGGCTGCCCGACCACGCCGGTGACAAGCTGGAGGCCCTGGGCTATGACCGCCGCCAGGTGCTCGAACGCCTGAAGTACCTGCCGCTGGCGGCTTTCCGGAACAGCTACGCCTACACCAACTTCGGCGTGACGGCGGCCGCCGAAGCGGTCGCGGCCGCGGCGGGCAAACCGTGGGAGGACCTGTCCGCCGACGTGCTGTACCGCCCGCTGGGGATGACGGCCACGAGTTCGCGTTTCGCCGACTTCGTCGCCAGGCCCGACCACGCCGTCAATCACGTCAAGGTCGGCGACAAGTGGGAGCAGCGCTTCCAGCGCGATCCGGATCAGCAGTCGGCCGCGGGCGGGGTGAGCTCGTCGGTGAACGACATGGCGCACTGGCTGATCATGTTGCTGGGCAACGGGACTTACCAGGGCCAGCGCATCGCATCCGCGGAAGCCCTGCTGCCCGCCACCACCGCGCAGGTCGTCTCGGTTCCCGCGACGACACCGAAGGCCCGCTCCGGGTTCTACGGTTACGGATTCAACGTGTCGGTGACCTCGTCGGGGCGCGCGCAGTACAGCCATTCCGGTGCCTTCGCGTTGGGGGAGGCGACGAACTTCGTGGTGCTGCCGTCGGAGGATGTGGGCATCATCGCGCTGACGAACGCGGCGCCCATCGGCGTGCCGGAGACGCTGACCGCCGAGTTCATGGATCTGGTGCAGTACGGCCAGATTCGGGAGAACTGGGCCGAGCTGTACAAGCAGGCGATCGGCTGGATGAACAACCCGGAGGGTTCGCTGGTCGGCAAGCAGCCGCCGGCCAACCCGGTCCCGGCACGGCCACTGCGCGACTATGCCGGCGTGTATGCCAGCGACTACTGGGGCCCGGCCGTGGTGACCGAGCGCGACGGCGTGCTGCAGCTGTCGCTGGGGCCGAAAAATCGGACGTTCACACTGGCGCACTGGGACGGTGACACCTTCACCTTCGCGATCACGGACGAGAACGCCCCGCCCGGAACGATTTCCAAAGCCACCTTCGTCGGCAACACCCTGAACCTGGAGTACTTCGACTCCGACAAATTGGGAACCTTCATCCGATGATCGCGGGCCTCACCGATGCCGAAGTGGCGCGGCGGGTAGCCGGGGGCAAGACCAACGCCGTCCCGGAACGCGCCACCCGCAGCGTCGCGGCCATCGTTCGCGCCAACGTCTTCACCCGGATCAATGCCATCCTCGGCGTCCTGCTGCTGATCGTGCTCGCGACGGGCTCGGTGATCAACGGGCTGTTCGGCCTGCTCATCATCGCCAACAGCGTCATCGGCATGGTGCAGGAGATCCGGGCCAAACAGACGCTGGACAAACTCGCGATCGTCGGACAGGCGAAACCGTTGGTGCGCAGGCAATCCGGGACCACCACGCTGATGCCGGGCGAGGTTGTCCTCGATGACATCATCGAGCTCGGTCCCGGCGACCAGGTCGTCGTCGACGGAGAAGTCGTGGAGGGGGAGAACCTCGAGGTCGACGAATCGCTGCTGACCGGCGAGGCGGACCCGATCACCAAGGCCCCGGGCGATGCGGTGATGTCGGGCAGCTTCGTCGTCACCGGCATTGGCGCCTATCGCGCGACCAAGGTCGGCCCCGAGGCCTACGCCGCCAAGCTCGCCGAGGAGGCCAGCAAGTTCAGCCTGGTGAAATCCGAACTGCGCAATGGGATCAACCGGATCCTGCAGTTCGTCACCTATTTGTTGGTGCCGGCCGGGCTGCTGACCATCTACTCCCAGTTCTTCACCACGCACGCCGGCTGGCGGCAATCGGTACTGCGGACGGTCGGGGCGCTGGTGCCCATGGTGCCCGAGGGCCTGGTCTTGCTGACGTCGGTCGCGTTCGCGGTCGGGGTGATCCGGCTCGGCCAACGGCAATGCCTGGTGCAGGAACTGCCCGCCATCGAGGGCTTGGCGCGCGTCGACGTGGTGTGCGCCGACAAGACGGGCACCCTGACCGAAAGCGGCATGCGGGTTTCCGAGGTGGTCGAGGTCGTGCAGTCCGAGCCGGTCTCCGACGCGCTGGCCGCGCTGGCCGCGGCCGACGCGCGCCCCAATGCGAGCATGCGAGCGATCGGCGAAACCTTTGACCGGTCACCGGGCTGGATCCCCAGCGCCACCGCGCCTTTCAAGTCGGCCACCAAATGGAGCGGCGTGTCCTTCGGTGACCGGGGTGATTGGGTGATCGGCGCGCCCGACGTGCTGCTGGACCCGGCGTCGGAAGCCGCCGAACGGGCGGAGGGCATCGGGGCGCAAGGGCTGCGGGTCCTGCTGCTGGGTCGCGGCGACGTGGCCGTGGACCACCCCGACGCGCCGGGCCGGGTCACCCCGGTCGCGCTGGTGGTGCTCGAGCAGAGGGTGCGCCCCGACGCCCGCGAGACCCTGGATTACTTTGCAGCCCAGGGTGTTTCGGTCAAGGTGGTCTCGGGCGACAACGCGGTGTCGGTCGGGGCCGTCGCGGGCAAGCTCGGGCTGCGCGGCGATGCGATGGACGCCCGTCAACTACCCACGGAACCGGCCGAGCTGGCCGACGCGCTGGACAGCCACACCACCTTCGGACGGGTCCGGCCCGACCAGAAGCGGGCGATCGTGCGGGCGCTGCAATCGCACGGCCACAGCGTGGCGATGACCGGCGACGGCGTCAACGACGTGCTGGCGCTCAAGGACGCCGACATCGGCGTCGCGATGGGCGCCGGCAGCCCGGCGTCGCGCGCGGTCGCGCAGATCGTCCTGCTGGACAACAGGTTTGCCACGCTGCCGTATGTCGTCGGCGAGGGCCGGCGGGTGATCGGCAACATCGAGCGGGTCGCCAGCCTGTTCTTGACCAAGACGGTGTACTCGGTGCTGCTGGCGCTGTTCGTGGGCATCGAATGCCTGCTCGCCAAGCCGCTCCACGCCGACCCGCTGCTGTACCCGTTCCAGCCGATCCACGTCACCATCGCGGCGTGGTTCACCATCGGCATCCCGTCGTTCATTCTGTCGCTGGCGCCCAACAACGAACGCGCGTACCCGGGCTTCGTGCGCCGGGTCGTGTCGTCCGCGCTGCCATCCGGGCTCGTCGTCGGCGCGGCGACGTTCGCCTCCTACCTGGTGGCCTACCACGGGCGCCACGCCACGTTCCAGCAGCAGGAGCAGGCGTCGACGGCGGCGCTGATCACGTTGCTGGTGACCGCGCTGTGGGTGCTCGCGGTGGCCGCGCGGCCCTACCAATGGTGGCGGGTGGCGCTGGTGGTGTTCTCCGGCCTGGCCTACGTGGTGATCTTCAGCATCCCGCTGGCACAGCAGAAGTTCCTGCTCGACCCGTCGAACCCGGCGCTGACGTCGGCCGCCCTGGGCATCGGCGTGATGGGCGCCGCCGCGATCGAGGCGACGTGGTGGATCCGGGCCCGGGCGCTGGGGGTGCAACCGCGGCTGTGGCGGGAGGCGGCGACAGCCGCCAAGTAAAATTCCGGGCGAATCCTCGGGAAGGGGCACGCAGATGGGATTCCTGGACAAAGCGAAGGACCTGTTGGCGCAGAACGTCGACAAGGTCGAGATGGCGATCGATCAGGCCGGCGAATTCGGCGACCGGGTGAACTAGGCGCATGGCGAAACTCTCCGGATCGATCGACGTCCCACTGCCGCCCGAGGTGGCCTGGAAGCACGCCTCCGACCTGTCCCGCTACAAGGAATGGCTGACCATCCACCGGGTGTGGCGCAGCACGTTGCCCGACGACATCGAAAAGGGGACGGTCGTCGAGTCGATCGTCGAGGTCAAGGGCATGTACAACCGGATCAAGTGGACGGTGGTGCGCTACAAGCCACCGGAAGGAATGACGCTCAACGGCGACGGCGTCGGCGGCGTCAAGGTGAAGCTGATGGCCAAGGTGCGGCCGGCGGACGAGGGTTCCACCGTGGGATTCGACGTCCATCTCGGTGGTCCCGCGCTGTTCGGGCCGATCGGCATGATCGTGGCCGCCGCGCTGCGCAGCGACATCAACCAGTCGCTGCGGAACTTCGTCCGGGTGTTCACCGCCGCCGATCCCCGCACGAACGGTGACGGCGGCGTCCATCGCTGATCGCGACCGATGAGTTTTCGCCTCGGCGCCAGTCGATACGTGTGAACCCCGATGGCGGGGCCACTACGACACGCGAGGAGGGGTCATCGTGCCCATTCGTGATGGCGCGCCGCTGGGCGCTCCCTGCTGGATCGATTTGACGACGTCGGACCTGGACCGGGCCCAGGACTTCTACGGCACGGTGTTCGGCTGGACGTTCGAGTCCGCCGGGCCCGAATACGGCGGATACGTCAATGCCGCCAAGGACGGCCACCCCGTCGCCGGGCTGATGGCCAGCCGGCCGGAGTTCGGGTCGCCGGACAACTGGGCCACCTACTTCCACACTGCCGACGTCAACGCGACGGTGTCGGCGATAACCGCGGCGGGCGGCGCGCTGTGCATGGGGCCGATGGAAGTCCCGGCCAAGGGGCACATGGCGGTGGGGACCGACCCGTCGGGAGCGTTCTTCGGGCTGTGGCAGCCGTTGGAGCACCGCGGGTTCAATGTGATCGGGGAGGCCGGCTCCCCGGTGTGGCACCAGCTGACCACCCGCGACTTCCGCGCCGCCGTGGACTTCTACCGGCAGGTGTTCGGCTGGCGCACCGAGGTGGAGTCCGACACCGACGAATTCCGTTACACCACCGCGTGGTTCGGGGATCAGCAGTTGCTCGGCGTGATGGACGGGACCAGCTGCCTGCCCGAGGGCGTTCCGTCGAATTGGACGATCTTCTTCGGCGCCGAGGATGTCGACAAGACGCTGCAAGTGATCGCCGATAACGGCGGCGCCGTGGTGCAGGGTGCCGAGGACACCCCGTACGGGCGGTTGGCCGCGGCGACCGACCCGACGGGCGTCAGCTTCAACCTTTCTTCGTTGCAGGGCTAGCGGGCGTTGATCACGCCGGCGCAGGGGCGAGTCAGCTAATCTCCCAACCATGACTCGCCGCCTGCGCCCTGGTTGGCTGGTGGCGTTTTTCGCGCTGCTGATCTCGGCCAGCACCTGGATGCCGTGGCTGACGACGGCGGCGGGCGGCGGGGGCTGGGCCAACGCCATCGGAGGCACCCACGGCAACCTGATACTGCCGAAGGGCTTCGGCGCGGGACAGCTCATCGTGTTGCTGTCCTCGACGCTGCTGGTGGCCGGGGCGATGGTCGGCCGCGGGCTGTCGGCGAAGATCGCTTCGGTTGCGGCGCTGGTACTTTCGTTGCTGATCGTCGCGCTCACGGTGTGGTACTACAAGCTCAACGTCAACCCGCCGGTGTCGGCGGAATACGGCCTCTACGTCGGCGCCGTCGGCGCGGCCTTCGCGGTGGCCTGCTCCCTGATGGCGGTGATCACTGCGTTGGCGGCCGGCCGGCCGACCCACTGAGGTTTCAGCCCGGCGGGAACTCGTGTTTGCCCGACGTGCCGCTGCCCTCGGGCTCGTTGACGCCGAACACGAAGGGGGCGAACACGACTTCGCGTCCGTCCGGGTCGCGGTAGGTGACCGCGCCCGTCGCGTCCCAGTACGGGTGCTGCTCGACCGGCGCGAGGTCCGCCGCCTGAAGGCGCGCGATCGCGGCCTGTTGCGCCTCCCGATCGGGGAAGTACAGGCACAGCTGTTCGTGCGGGTCGACGGCGACAGGCTCGACCGACTCGACGATCTCCAGGGTCAGGTTCCAGCTGGGCAGTCCGAAGATGGCGCCGTTGCTGCCGTAGCTGGCCTCGAACGTTTCGTAGAGCGGCAGCCCCACCAGCTCACGGTAAAACCGCACCGTCTCTTCGAAGTTCGACGAGCGCCGGGCGAAGCGGAGGGAGCCGAGCGGCGCGAGGTGCGGCGGCCAGTGGGTCGACTGGTGGTTGGATCCGGGATACATCGTCACAGCCCGACCGCGCTTGGCGCCGACTCCGCGGTGTGCCAGCGGCGCAGCCGATCGCCGGGCGCCCACGTCGAATGTGTGCCGCTGGAAATGCGTTCGGGCAGTTGGAGTTTGCACACCGGGCCATCACCGATGCGGGCTGCGTCGAAGACCACGCAGTAGGAGGCGTCGGCATTCATGTCGGTGGTCAGGGTGACCAGATAGCCGTCGTCCTCGCCGCTTCCGCCGACCCGCGGCGCCATCGCGGTCTCGCTTCCGTAGACACCGTCGCCGAACGAGATGGCCTCCTGGTTGCCGGTGAGCACGTCGTGTTTGACCAGGCCGTCGAACAGGAACCAGCCCGGTTTGCCGGTGGCGGCGTAGGTGTACCGGTAGCCCGTCGTTGCGTAGTCGGGGTTGATCGTCCCGAACTCGGTGATCCAGTCCGACAGTTGCTCTTCGGTCACCGCACCGGTGACCAGGTTGAAGCGCCACCGGTGCAGCCGGGCCTGCAGCCGATCCAGCGCCAGGAACCGAAAGAGCTTCTCCCACTTGGTTCCCCCGGTGTCGAGCGGCTGGGGGTCGCCCTCGAAGAAGCCGTCGAGCACGATCTCGTCGCCGTCCTCGTAGGCGTTGACGAAGTGCAGGACGAAGGTCGGGTCGGCCTCGAACCATCGGATGTCGCCCGTCGAGCCGCGGCGAGGGAGCACGGCGAAGCGCGACGGGATGTCGGGATAGAAGCGCGGCAGGTGCACGTCGTGCTCGAGTAGCCGCGGATCCCAGAACAACGGGAAATCGTTGAGTATCACGTAATTTTCGGTGAACGTCATGTCGTGCGGCAGCCGGGGCCCCGGCAGCGGGATGTCCACGTAGTGGACCAGTTCGTCGCTGTCGTCGACCACGCCGTAGCGCATGTACGGCTCTTGCTTGCTGTAGTTGAAGAACAGCAGCTCGCCGGTTCTGCCGTCGACCTTGGGATGTGCCGACACGCCCCAGTCGGTGGGGAAGCGCCCGTTCCACGTCTCCTTGCCGATCGTGTTGGCCGAGTACGGGTCGACCCGGTACAGATCGCCGCACTGATAGAAACTGGTCAGCGCGATTCCCCGGTGCACGATCACGTCGGTGCTCGACGCATCCTTCATCCGGGTGCGAGCGCCCCAGCCGTCCTCCCGCTGGGTCAATTGCACCGCTTCGGCCAGGCCGGGCCACAGGGGCTCGCCGGCCTCGTTCTCGGCCAGGAAACCATCCGTTCGGACAAAGCGGTTGCGGTAGAAGGCTTTTCCGTCGCGGAAGCCGACGACGTGCAGCATGCCGTCGCCGTCGAACGGGTGGTAGGTCTTCAGCGCCGGGTGCAGCGGGTTCTCGGTGTTGCGCAGGTAGACGCCGTCCAGGTCGCGGGGGATTTCACCCTCCACGGCGGTGAGGTCGTCGGCGTCCCACTCCGTGGTCTGCGGCCGCCAGGGACCGGTCCGGTAGGGGTGGTCGTCGTCTTCGGGCAGGGTGGACAGGTACTTGCCGACGATCTCGACGTCCATGGTCACGACTCCCTGGTTGCGCTCACGACGAAGCTGACGGTGGTGGCGGTGCTGCCGCCGAAGTTGAGGGTGCCGAAGGTGTTGGCGCCCTCGACCTGGCAGTCGCCGGCCGCGCCGCTGACCTGTTTGGCGGCGTCGAGCAGCATCCGGACGCCGGACGCCCCGACGGGATGGCCGCCGCCGATGAGCCCGCCGCTGGGGTTGATGGGCAGCCGGCCGCCGATCTCGATCTCGCCGTTTTCGATGGCCTTCCACGACTCGCCCGGGCCGGTCAGCCCGATGTGGTCGATGGCGAGGTACTCGCTGGGCGTGAAGCAGTCGTGCACCTCGTACCCGTCGAGGTCGTCGAGCGTCACTCGTGCCCGGCGCAGGGCGTCGAGGACCGCCGCCCGGACATGGGACAGCACGTACGGGTCGTCGACCGCGCGGTCGAGCTTCTGTCGCAGACCCAGCCCGACGGTGCGGTGTCCCCAGCCGTCGATGCGGCCGATCGGGCGGGCGTCCGGGTGGTCGCGCAGGTATGCGTCGTTGACCAGGACCACTCCTGCGCCGCCGTCGGTCATCTGGCTGCAGTCGAATCGGCGCAACCGGCCCTCGGTGATCGGGTTGGTCGCGTCGTCGTCGGTGATCGGCTCGGGGACCGTCCACCCGCGCGTTTGGGCGTTGGGGTTGCGGCGCGCGTTGGCGAAGTTCAGCTGCGCGATCGCGCGTAGATGCGCGTCGTCCAGGCCGTAGCGCCGGTCGTACTCCTCGGCGATCTCGGCGAACATCGACGGCCAGAGGTAGCGAGCGCCGGCGCCCTCGTGTCCGGTCCATGCGGCGGCGCCGAGGTGCTGGGCGGCGGTGTCACCCGGCACGGTCTTCTCCAGCTCGATGCCCACCACCAGCGCGGTGTCGTAGGCGCCCGACCGCAAATCGGCCATCGCCGAGAGTGCCGCCACGCTGCCCGAGGCGCACGCCGCCTCGTGCCGCGAGGCCGGGGTGTCCCAGAGCTCGTCGCAAACCGTGGCCGGCATCGCCCCGAGGTGACCCTGGGCGGCGAACATCTCGCCGAAGGCGTTGCCGACGTGCACGACGCCGATATCGGCGGCGGCCACTTTTGCGGTGGTGAGCGTGCCCTCAACGACCTCGGCGGTCAACGATGCGAAGTCGCGGCCTTCCCTGGTGAGGTTGCGCGCGAAATCGCTTTGGTAGCCGCCCAGTATCCACACGCCAGTCGAGCCGTCCATATGCGGCACGCTACTCCTGGGCGGTTCGGCCGACTGGCCAAAAGGGCGGCCCCGTCGGCTCTCGGGCTGAACCGACGGGACCTAGACGGGCGCGAAGGCCGGCCGACGCGCACGCCTCTTTTGGAACATTGCCGCCAACCGTGATCGACAAACAAATTGGATCAACCTGGTAGCCGGCTGTTGGAATCGGCGCTGACCTGGGCGATTTGCCTTTGCGCTGTTCAGGGCGCCGCGAGGGCTAGACGGTGTCCTCGACCAGCTCCGTCGGATCGGGCCTATCCGTGCCGGTCTGCGCGTCGGCGCGGTCGACGGCGGCCAAGTCGATGCCCTTGGTCTCGCGGGCGGCCAGGGCGGCCACGGCGCTCACCGCGGCGGTGGCCGCCAGGTACCAGGCGATGGGCACCGAGGATTTGTAGGTCTCGAGCAGGCGAACGGCGATGATCGGCGCCAGCGACCCGGCGACGATCGAGGTGACCTGGTAGCCGAGCGACACCCCCGAGTACCGCATCCGGGTCGGGAACATCTCCGCCATGGCCGCCGGCTGGACCGCGTACATGACGCCGTGGAACACCAGCCCGATGATGACCGCCGCCAGGATGATCGCGTTGCGGCGGCTGTCCATCATGGGGAAGGCGAAGAACCCCCACGTGCACGCGCAGACGGCGCCGACGAAATAGATTGGGCGCCTGCCGAACCGGTCACTGAGGCCCCCGGCCAGGGGGATCACCAGGAAGTGCACGGCGTGCGCGATCAGCAACCACGACAGGATCGCCTTGGTGTTGGTGTGCACGTGCACCTTGAGGTAGGTGATGGAGAAGGTGACGACGAGGTAGTACATCGTGTTCTCGCCGAAGCGCAAGCCCATCGCGGTGAAAACGCCACGCGGGTAACGCTTTAGCACCTCGATGGCACCCAGCTGCCTGGCCTTGGTGCGGTCGACCTCCTTTTGTGCGTCGAGAAAGATGGGGGCGTCCGTCACTTTGGTGCGGATGTAGTAGCCGATCAGGACTACGACCGCGGACAGCCAGAAGGCCACGCGCCAGCCCCAGCTCAGGAACGCCGCGTCCGAGAGCGTCCACGTGAGACCCAGCAGGACGACGGTGGCCAGCATGTTGCCCCCGGGTACGGCCGCCTGGGGCCAGCTCGCCCAGAAGCCGCGGCTGTCCTTGGGGCTGTGCTCGGCGACCAGCAGCACCGCGCCGCCCCACTCGCCGCCGACGGCGAAGCCCTGGACGAAGCGCAGCACCACCAACAGCGCCGGCGCCCAGTAACCGACCTGGGCGAAGGTGGGCAGGCAGCCCATGAGCACGGTCGCGGCGCCCACCAGCAGCAGGCTGAACTGCAGCAGCTTCTTGCGTCCGTAACGATCGCCCAGTTGCCCGAAGACGAGGCCGCCGAGCGGGCGGGCGGCGAAGCCGACGGCGTAGGTCACGAAGGAGGCGAGGATCGCATCGAGCTCGTTGCGGCCGGACGGAAAGAACACCTTGCTGAACACCAGCGTGGCCGCGGTCCCGTAGAGGAAGAATTCGTACCACTCGACGACGGTGCCAGCCATGGACGCGGCGACCACTCGGCGAAGGAACGTCCGGTCTTGGAATGGGTCCGGCCGCAACTGATTAGGGACACTCACCGGATGTCCTCCTAGGTGGACCGCCCGCGGGGGGCGCCGACCGCGTGTGCCGGCGGAAGGGAGCGTACCGCGGTTTTGTGGGCAGCGCGCCGTGGCCTCAGGTCCCATCCGTCACGTGATCCGGGGGGTGTGCCGACGTGCCCGCCTCACAGCGACAACGACGGCAATTCACGCGTGATTGGCGAGAAACCGATGCGTTGCGACACGGTCACGGATGCATACCTATCCGCTGCTCGCTGGTCACATTAGCCCCGTGAATCACTATCGTCACATGAGCCAGCTGCGGACGTCAATTGCGACGGCCCGCTCCCGGGAAAGGTGTGACATTGACGGCGATTCCCCGGATCCTGTCGTTATCGATGGCGTCGGCGACCGCCATCGGTTTCTTCGTCGTGGTCGGCCCCGCGCCGTCGGCGAACGCCACACCCTGCGGCGCGCCCGAAGCGAACGTCGACCCGCCGGCCGCGCCCCCGGCGATGCCCGCGCCCCAGCCGGTCGTCCAACCGCCGACCGGTCGTCGGCCCACCCATGCGAACGACCAGGCGCCGTTGCCCAAGCTGGGTCCGCTGATCTCGTCGTTGCTCAAGCCGGGGACCGGGGGTCAGCGGTACTCCGCGCCGATACAACCGCAGGCGGGCGTCGTCCCGCCGCCCGGACCCAATCCGCCCGCGCCGGGCGTCCCGCAGGTGCCGAACGTGGCCCCGGTCCAGCCGCAGCCGGCCCCCCAGCCGGCGGCGCAGCCGGCGCCGCCGCCGCCGGCCAACATCGCGGGGGCCCCGACGTCGCTGGTCGACTGGGTGACCGGACCGGAAGGCCCGAACAAGACCCTGCAACGATTCAGCATCTCGGGGACCGACCTCGGGATCATCTGGGACAACGGCGATCCCACCAACCGCCAGGTCCTCATGGCCTTCGGTGACACGTTCGGCTATTGCAAGGTCCGCGGCCAGCAATGGCGATACAACACGCTGTTCCGCAGTTCGGACCGCGACCTGTCGCACGGCATCCACATCGCCGACGGGGTGCCCAACGACCGGTACTCCGGCTCACCGGTGTGGGCGTCCAACCTGTCCAAGCAGGTCGTCAACACCATCCACAAGGCGCCGCACGAGACGGGCATCATCCCGACCACCGGCATGTCCCTGGGGCGAACCCAGTACATGAGCTACATGTCCATCCGGCAGTGGGGCCGCGACGGCGAATGGCAGACAAACTACTCCGCGATCGCGAGATCCGTTGACAACGGCCAGAACTGGGGGATCTTCCCCGGCAGCATCCGGACGGCTTCGGCGGACGCCATCCCCGGGGTCCCGTTCACGCCGGGTAACGAGAACTTCCAGATGGGCGCGTTCATGAAGGGGAACGACGGCTACATCTACCAGTTCGGTACCCCGTCGGGGCGTGGCGGTGCGGCGTTCCTGTCGCGGGTTCCCCCGAACTACCTGCCGGACCTGAGCAAATACCAGTACTGGAATGGCGACAACGGCGGTCATTGGGTCGCGGCCAATCCCGGGGCGGCGACGCCGCTGTGGCCGGGCCCGGTCGGTGAGATGTCGGCGCAGTACAACAGCTACCTCAAGCAGTACCTGGTGCTCTACACCAACGGCGGCAGCAACGACGTGGTCGCGCGGACCGCGCCGACGCCGACCGGACCGTGGAGCGGGGAGCAACCGCTGGTGTCGTCGTTCCAGATGCCCGGTGGCATCTACGCGCCGATGATCCATCCGTGGTCGTCGGGGCGGGACCTGTACTTCAACCTGTCGCTGTGGTCGGCGTACGACGTGATGTTGATGCACACCGTTCTGCCCTAAGCGCACACGCGTTGTCAGGGGTCACCGGGACTTGTGGCAACGTCGCGACACCCGCAGACTGGTTGATATGCGCGATCGGGAGGCGATCGACCAAGAGCTGAGGCTCATCGCTCTTGGGCGCCAATCGATCCGTGCGCAGGGCGCTCGGCCGTCGATCCAAGACATCGATGCGCTGCTCGACGAGCGCCTGGGTCACCCGGTCGAGGTCGCCCTAACGGAGGCGGTTGACGAGGTTCCAGTGCCCACCGACACCTCATCGCCGCGCAATGCGCCCCATGGCCGCAAGCGTCGGCGCCGCCGCTTCGTTCCCCTCGCGGCGTTGCCGTTGTCTCTGCTGGCCGTCGCCGCCGCCGTGGTCGCGGTCATGTTCGGCACGCACAGATCGGACCCGGATCCGCCGTCGGCCGCCCCGCCGGAGTCGGCCGTCCCGCCGCCATCGGCCGTCACGCCGCCGTCTGGATCGCAGCCCAGCCCGGCCGCGCCAGTGGCACACGTCCCGCAGCTCGAGATCGTCGACCGGGCATACATCGGCGCGCTGAAACAGGATGGCGTGCCGGTTCCCAGCAACGAGTACGTGACGACCCATGGGCACGCGGTCTGCGAGTTCCTAGCCAACCAACCCGACTTCGCGGAGGCCGTCCGCGTCCTGCAGCAATCATCGATATGGGACGCCAATCAGAGCGCCAGCGTCGCGGCCGGTGCCGTCGTCGCGTATTGCCCGCAATACCAACCCTCGAGCCTGGACCACCTCCAGCCCCGCTTCCAAGATGCCCTGTCCGGTCTGCAGGCCATCGAACGTGATCTGCAGGGCATCCAGGGTAATTTGCAGGACATCCGTGAGGGCCTGCCGCCGCTGCCGGGTCAGTAGTAATCGCCTCCGTCACCACGCCGACGTCAATGTTCAGTCCTGCCAACATAGTCGGACGCTGTCCTGCGAGTAAGCAATGCGTCAGGTCACACCCGGCACGCGGAGCGCCGACCTCCAGGACCGGACGCTTCGACTTCCGTGACGTCAAAACCAGTTAGGCGAGTGCGGGGTCCCACGGTTGTGGTGATAGGAACCGAGCGGGCCACCGCCCGGCATTGATGAGGTGGGAGGTTTCTTCACGCAGAATGTTTCCCAGCTTTGCGGTGAATTCTCGTGGCAGTTCCAGATTAGTCGTCGCAGCGACACCGAGCCGCTGGGTAAGGGTGGGCTCGCCCAAGGGGGCATAGCGTAGCTCGCTGGAGTCAATTTCCTTGCGGCAGGCGGAAAGCGGCAGGACGCCGTAGACGAGACCGGCTCCGATGGCCCGCTTGATCAGCTGGAGCGAATCAGTAGCGATACGCCAGCTGATCTTGACTTTCGTTCGCAGTGCCGCGTTTTCGATGAGGTTCCCTATGCCCGTGTGCGAGCGAGGAACCACGAGCGGCAGCTTTACCAGTTCGGTGAAGGTGACCACTCGCTCGGGATCCAGATCCGACGTCGTTGCGCCGACGACGACCAGATCTTCGTCTAAAAGATCGCGGTAGAACACTCGGTCATCGGGCACCGGGTTGATCACGGCGACGTCGACCGCGCCTTTAAGCATGTCTGCGACGAGCAGGTCGCTGCTTCCGGTCTCCACCGAGAAACTCACCTTCGGAAACACTGCGGTCAGGCTGGACAGCAGTGGTGCCGCCAGGACGTCGACCGTTGTGTCGAGCAGCCCCAGGCGTACGCCGCGCGCCAGTCGCGCCAACGGCGATCCGGTGTATCGCATGGCGAGCTCGAGTTGACGCAGCGGTGCCGCGGTGGATGCTCGCAGCCGTTCCCCCTCGTCGGTGAGTTGCACCCCACGCCGCGTCCGATGGAAGAGAACCACTCCGAGGTCTTCTTCGAGTAGGCGGATCTGCCGGCTCAGCGCCGGCTGCGCGATTCCCAGGGAGGCGGCCGCGCCGGTGATCGACCCCTCTTCTGCGATGCGCAGGAAATATTTCAGCCGATGGGTGTCCACTGCACACAGGTATACCAGCCATCAAGCATCGGCATGACTGGCTTCCGCAATTGGTATTACCTCGCCGGTCGGTCCCGGATTTAACGTGGCTAGGCGAACGACGGTGTTCTGATGCGATGCCGCGCTGATATGGCGAGCCGTCGATCGGACATGCGGTGAAAGGGGCCGGCATGACGGTGCAACAAGAAAAGCAGGATTGGGCAGAAATACTGGGCTTCGACCGGCTGCCGGAGCACATCATCGGCAAGCGGGTCACCGAGCTGATGGACCTGTCGGGCAAGAAAGCTGTTGTCACCGGCGCCGGGGGAGACGGCCTCGGTCAGGCGATCGCCAACCGGCTCGCCGGCCTGGGCGCCGACATAGGGCTCATCGGGCGCACGCTGGAAAAGGTGCAGCGGCGTGGCCGCGAAGTCGCGCAACGCTGGGGGGTCAAGACAGTCGCGATCCGCGCCGACATGTCGGACTGGGATCAAGTGCATGCTGCCGTGCTTGAGGCGCACAGCGCGCTGGGTGGTCTCGACATCATGGTCAATAACCCTGTGATGGTCGCCGGTGGGCTGTTCGAGACTCAGACCAAGGAGCAGATCGACTTCACGGTGCTCGGCAGCCTGACGATGATGATGTACGGTGCGCACGCCGCACTGCAGGTTCTTCTTCCTCAGGGATCGGGGAAGATCATCAACATCGGCTCGTCCGGTGGCCGCATCCAGCAGCGGGGCCTCACCGTGTACAACGCGTGCAAGGCCGGCGTGATCGGGTTCACCCGCAACCTCGCGCACGAGGTGGCGTTGCGCGGCGTAAATGTTCTCGGCGTCGCACCCGGGATCATGCTCAACCCCCAACTCAAGCAGTACGTTCTGGATCCGCAGGACGACCAGGAGCGCGCGGGACGCGCCGCGATCATCGAGGCCATCACGCAGCAGGTGCAACTCGGCCGGGCCTCCCTGCCCGAGGAAGCCGCCAACATGGTCGCGTTCCTTGCCACCGAGGCCGCCGATTATCTGTGCGGCCAGACCATCGATGTGGCCGGCGGACAATGGATGGGCTGATCGATGCCGACCGTCAATGATCTCTTGCATGCCGCGGTCACCCAGACCGGTCTTGACGATTTCGGCGAGGATTCGTTTCGGGAGGGCCTGGAGATTCTGGTCGCGTCACTGCGTGGCGAGGCCCGGCTCAACGCCAAAGGTGAGGCATTCATCTATCAGCGCATCACGGGATACCTTGCACAGCGGCTGCAGGTGGAGGACTGGTATCGCCGCCATCCCGAGATCGACGGGGTTTCCCTCGAGGCTCCGTTGATCGGCTTGGGGTTGCCGCGCACGGGTTCGACGGCGTTGTCAGTGTTGCTGGCGCAGGACCCCCAAGTCCGATATCTGCGTATGTGGGAGTCGTCGCAACCGTGTCCGCCGCCCTCGACAGTGCACGGTGTCGACCCGCGCATTCCAGCGGGCGAGGGCGAGATGATCGGCACTCGCCGCCACGTGCCCACGGACGCGCACGGGCCGATGGAGTGTCACGAGCTGATGGCGCTGAGTTTCGCCTCCCACCTGTTTCAGTCGTTTGCTCAAATTCCGACGTATTCGGCGTGGTTGGTGGAGCGGGCCGATCTCACCCCGGCGTTGGCATATGAGCGTCGGGTCCTCAAGCTGCTGGCCTGGGGTGAGCCGACGCGGCCGTGGCGGTTGAAATGCCCCTCGCACGTGCTGTGGCTCGACCACCTCGACAGCGTTTTTCCCGATGCGAAATTCGTGATGACGCACCGTGATCCGACCGACGTGATTTTGTCGGTCGCCGACCTGTACGCCGACATTATCGGCCAGTTCACCGACGACGTTGACCGTGCGTATATCGGGCGGCTCAACGTCGAGCACTGGTCGACGGGCATGACCCGCACCCTGCAGTTCCGCGCCGCGGGCAACGATAACCGGTTCTACGACATCGACTTTCGCGCGATGCAAGCCGACCCGATCGGCGAGGTGACCGGACTGTACAGCTGGCTCGGCGAACAGGTCAGCGACGAATTCGAAAGCCGAATGGGCAGCTGGTGGGCGCAGGCAGCGGGCGATCGTGAACCGAGCAGCCATGCCGACCCTGTTCAGTTCGGGATCGACATGAACGCGGTACGGCCACTGTTCGCCGACTACGTAAAGGCCGCAGTCCGCTGGACCGACCACGCCAAAATCTAGGAGAACCATGGCTGTTGATCTCACCAGTGGCATTGACCCCTCGCGCGAGCTCGTGTTCGCCGAGCGTCCAGATAACCCGGAGATGCGAGACTCGGTCAGCTTCTGGGTCGTCGACGATCGCGGCGAGATTGGCCTGCCGCGGATCGGAATCGAAGCCGTCGCCGCCAATTGGGATGCCCACGACATCCAGGTGAACGTGGCCTACCCCGACGGCCGGGTGTACCGGCTGCGCACCAACGGCCCGTCGCTTCCGGCCGCAGGACCGGACGGTCGTCCGACTGTGCTGGGCGCGGGTGGGCTGGTGTTCCGCTGCATCGAACCGTTCACCACCTGGTCGATGACCTTCGACGGCATGGCCGTGCAGACGTCATCATCTGAACTCGTCGACGGAAGGAAAGACGGCCCGTTGGTGGACATCGCTTTTCATGTCGAGGCCACAATGGTCGTGCCGCCGTGGATCCAAGGCGCGTTGCACACCGACGCCGGGGAGCAGTTGAGGACGTCCATCGAGGGCAACCTGATGGGGGGCCCGCGTTACGAACAGCTGTTTGCCGCGGCCGGGTCGGTGACCGTCGATGGCAGCCGGCAGCGGTTCACGGGCAGTGGTCTGCGGATCCGCCGCCAGGGGGTGCGCAAGCTGGCCGGCTTTTGGGGGCATGCGTGGCAGTCGGCGGTGTTTCCGAGCGGAAAAGCGTTCGGCTATATCGCCTATCCACCGCGCCCGGACGGCGAGCCGACGTTCAACGAGGGCTACGTCTTCACCGGCGACGGGCCGCTGATCCCGGCGCGCGTGGTCAAGGCGCCGTGGCTGACCCGCTTGCAAGCCGTTGGCGAAGACGTGTCACTGGTGTTGGAAACCAACGACGGCGTCATAGCCATCGACGGCGAGACGGCGTTCTCCACCCACGACATCCATCACGACGACGACTCCTACTCCGTACATGCGATGAAGAAGGAGATGCCCAGCTTCCCCGCACTGCAGCAAGCCGGCGTGCGCTACCGCTGGGACGGCGAGGACACCTACGGCATGCTCGAACGCTCCAACCCGCTCGACAAGATACATCGGGACTGAACTGCCGTGGACAACAAAGTAGCTCTCATCACCGGAGCCGCGCGCGGGCAGGGACGGGCCCACGCGGTGCGGCTTAGCGCCGACGGCGCCGACATCATCGCGGTCGACATCGCCGGGCGGCTACCGGAAAGCGTCCCATATGAGTCGCCGACTCCCGATGATCTCGCCGAGACCGCGCGGCTCGTCGAAGCCAACGGCCGGCGCGCGATCACCGCGGCGATCGATGTGCGCGACGCCGAAAAACTGCGCACGGCCGTAGGCCACGCGGTCGCCGAGCTCGGCCGCCTCGACATCATCGTCGCCAACGCGGGAATTTGTTGCCCGGCACCATGGGACCAAATCACGGACCAGGCGTTCCGCGACACCATCGACACCAACGTGATCGGCACGTGGAAC
Organism: Mycobacterium sp. 1081908.1; assembly: GCF_001673535.1. Taxonomy (GTDB): domain Bacteria; phylum Actinomycetota; class Actinomycetes; order Mycobacteriales; family Mycobacteriaceae; genus Mycobacterium. The sequence goes on from NZ_LZLY01000009.1 coordinate 32,458, forward strand.
ACCGTCATGGCAGGCGCTCACCACATCATCGGAGGGGGACGGGGAGGGTCGATCATCCTGATCGGTTCCGCTGCCGGCGTGAAAATGCAGGCGTTCATGGTGCATTACACGGCGAGCAAGCACGCCGTCACCGGCATGGCCCGGGCCTTCGCCGCCGAGCTGGGCCGCTACAACATCCGTGTCAATAGCCTGCACCCGGGAGCCGTCGTCACCCCCATGGGAACGGGCCGTATGCGTCAAGCGCTGCAGTCAGCGGCCGCGACATATCCCCACCTGGAAGGCCTGCACAAGCCGCTACTCCCCGAGGGCATCGCGCAACCCGAAGACATCGCCGACGCTGTTGCCTGGTTGGCGTCGGACCAATCGAGATTCGTTACCGCATCAGGTGTTTCGGTCGATTTGGGTGTCGCTCACTGCTAGGTGGAGGAGGGGCTGTGCGCGGATTGCAGGGCAAGGCGTTCATCGTTGCGGGAGGCGCGACCGGGATCGGAGCCGGAACCGCCGCACGGCTCGCCAGCGAGGGAGCAGCAGTGGCCGTCGGTGACATCAACATTGCCGGCGCCAAGGCGACGGTAGAGCGGATCACGCAATCCGGCGGGGATGCTATCGCGGTCCAATTCGACCTTGCCGACGAAGGATCCGTCCAAGACTTGGTGGAGAAGACTGTTGGCGAGTTCGGTGCAGTCCACGGCCTACACAACGTGGGCGCGGATCTGTCCGCTGAGAACCTCGGCCGCGACACCACGCTGCTCGACACCGATTTCGATGTCTGGCACCGCACGCTCGACGTCAACCTCCTGGGTTACGTGCGCACCAGTCGTGCCGTTTTGCCGCGTCTGCTGGAGCAAGGCGGGGGCAGCATCGTCAACACTTCCTCGGGAGGCTCGTTGGGCACCGACCCGTTGCACGTCGCCTACAACGCCGCCAAAGCCGCAGTAAACCAGCTCACCCGTCACATCGCGAACAATTGGGGCGCCCACGGAGTGCGGTGCAACGGCATCATGCCTGGGCTGGTCATGGGCGAGACCCAGCAGCGGCAGAATGATGTTGAGTTGCAGCAGATGTTCGTGAAGGCCGCTAAGGTGACCCGTCTCGGCGAACCACGAGACATCGCCGCGATCACTGCCTTTCTTCTGTCCGATGAAGCCGAATGGATCAACGGACAAGTCTGGTACATCGGCGGAGCATCACACATGCGCCAGTAGGCAGCGTTGCACCTTACCTCCGATCCCAATCCGCAAAATGCGTGCGATGCACGCAATTCTGCTGCTGTTTTGCAGCCGGCAATTCGCTTGGCAAGGCTTATTTTGGGTGGTCGGCAGGCGTCCCGCCCACGCCGTCTGCGCCCTGATACCTCTGCTCGACCACGTTCAACTCCCTCATCGAAGGAGTGTCAGGGATCAGCCGAAGTAACTGCCACGCATCAGCCGAAACACTGTCACCCATCAGCCGAGGACGAACTGTCACGCATCAACCGAGGTCATACACCACATTTGTGCCCCCGGCAGGATTCGAACCTGCGACACCGGCTTTAGGAGAGCCGTGCTCTATCCCCTGAGCTACGAGGGCGGACGGGCCGAGCTTACCGGGGACAGCATGCGCGATGCGTCACCGCAGTTCGGCGATCACCTTCGCGAACGTGTCGAGGTTGTTGTCCTGCACGGTGAAGCAGCTCAGTCCGTACTTTTCGCGGAGCCCGACCAGCGTGTCGGCCATCTCGCGCGGTGACCCGCTGAGCACCGACGGCATGGACAGCAACTGCTCATCGGACAGCTCGGGTGCGTACTGGCGGGTCATCCTCAAATCCGGTGCGCTCTCGCCGTCGGGCGGCATCGCCGTGATCACCATGTTCAGCTCCAGCGCGTCGAAGCGGTCACCCGCTGCATTGCGAACGAACTCGATGCGTTCGGCCAGCGGGTCGTCGACGTCGCGCACCCGGGCGCCGGTCAGCCCGATAATGTCGGCGTGCCGGGCGGCCAGCGTCAGCACCCGGTCGCCGTTGCCGGCGATGAGGATCGGCGTCGTCGGCTGATGTTCCTTGAGGTACGTCGTCATGTGCTCGAGGTAGTCGACGCGGGCCCCGGCGCTGGGGTACGGCAGCTCGGCGGCCTCGAATTCCTCCCGGACATAGCCGGTGCCGAGCCCGATCTCGAGCCGGCCCTCGCTCAGCACGTCGAGGGCCTGCAGGTCCCTGCTGAGCAGGGCCGGCTTGTAGAACGCGGCGTTGAGCACATACATGCTCAGCTTGATCCTGCTCGTCACCATCGCGACCGCGGTCAGCGTCGGCGACGGTGCCGCCGCGCCGAGATGGTCGGGCACGCACAGGATGTCGTAGCCGAGATCTTCGGCCCGCTTGACCTTGTCGACCAACGCGGAGCGCGACTTGAAGAACCGCATGCTCAGCCCGAAGCGAAAATCCTTGCCCACCAACAACCTCCGTTCAACGACCAAAAACACTTACCAGGAACGCGCCGCGGCCGCCAGCCCCCGCACCAGGGCGGAGGTGACCGGCGACAAGCCGTCGGCGCCCGGCAGCGGGCTGCGCGGACTAAGACCCCGCACGCGGACCGAAAGTTCCAGCTGCGTCCCGCCGTCGCGCACCCGGTTCACCGGGTTGTCGGGATGCAGGCCCCGCAGTTCCGGCGGGATGTCGTCGATGTCGGTGACGACCTGATAGCCGGTCAGCCCGATGTGCCGCGCCAGGTGGGCCGCCAGCGTGCGGTTGCGTCCCCCGGCCAGCAGCTGGGTGCCGCGCCCGATGCGCCCGTAGCCGTGCAGCGAGACGGCGACGTCGACGTGATCGAGAAACTCGGCCAGCCGCGGCGACTCGTCGGGATCGTAGCGGGCCGACGGGAGGTGGTGCGGGTAGCGGTCGGGATGGCGCACCAGGTACACCGAGGCGTCGGCGGCCTCCGCGGCGCGTTCGGCGATGACGTCGGTCATCTCTTCCAGGCCGCCGCCGTGGATGGCGAGAAAACCGAAACGCGATCGCAGCCGGCTCTCCTCGGTCACGCCGGGTTGGCTCAATAACGCTGAAAGTGATTGCGGCGCAGGTGTTGTCGCGGCGACGGGTCGGGGCCAGCGGGTCGGATCCCAGCGGCGCAGGAAGTCGATCCAGCGTTGCGGCAGCCCGTGCTGCGCGGCGCCATCGATGATCCTGGGCAGGTAACCCGGCCGGGGCGGGCCGGGAAGCACCCGGTGATCGATGTAGACCCAGGCCGGTGACGGCCCGTCGCCGGTGTGGACGGTCAGCCGGTCGCGCCGGTAACGCACCGGCACACCCTCGGCGCTGTCCAGCGCCGCGAGGTCGTCGTCGGAGACCTGCCACAACACCCCATGGACCTCGTTGCCGGCGAACGGTTCGACGGTGGCCACGCCGCGCTGGTTGATCAGCCAGTCGTGGTCGGCCAGCACCGCCGGCCGCGGGTCCGCGGCGTCGGGGCAACGCAGCGCCATCTGCCTGACGCACAGATTCGACCCGTATGCGAAATAGGGGTGCCGGCGGGCCGGCATCTAGGCGGTCACCGTCTGGGCGCTGAGATCGAGGACCAAGCTAACTCCCGCGAGCCTCTCCACGGACGACGACGTTCCCATCCTGCCGCACGGGTAGGCCCGGGCGCTACGTGCGGGTCACCTAAGGATCGGGCCGGACGGACTCGACGGCGGCGGGGGCGGCGGGTTCGGCTTAGACGGAGGGGGCGGCCGATTTGGAGGCGGAGTCCCGGAGGGGGGCGGCGCTTTCGGCGGCGACGGCGGCGCCTTCGGCTGCGACGGCGGCGGATACCTCGGCGGCGGCGGCAACACTATCGGCGGGGGAAGTATCACCGGCGGTGGCACCACCACGACGGGCGGCGACCGTTCACCCGCTGATGGTCGAGCTCAACCGCAATTCGTTTGTGCAGCTGGTGATGTCGAATTGGCTAG
>NZ_LZLY01000010.1 GCF_001673535.1 Mycobacterium sp. 1081908.1
GGCGGCACCGGCGGCTCGGGCACCGCGGACGACGGCACCAACGATGCTGGCACCGGCGGGGGCGGCGGCACCGGTGGGACCGGGGGCAATGTCAGCGGAAACGTGTTCGGCAGTGTGGCCGGCCAGGGCGGCCAGGGTGGCCATGGCGGCGCCGGCGGGGCCGGCGGCAACTCCAGCGGCAACGGACACAACGGCAACGGCGGTGGCGGTGGCGCCGGCGGCACCGGCGGCTTCGGCGGCAACGGCGTGACCGCAACCGGCGCAAACCACTCCACCTACGGCGGCGGCGGGGGAGGCGGCGGTGCGGGCGGTAAGGGCGGCCTGGTCGGTGTCGGCGGCATCGGTGGCGGCAGCGGCACCGGAGGCGCTGGCGGCACCGGCGGCACCGGCGGCGCCGCCTCGACCCAACTCAGCCAACCTGTCGCCCTCGGGCTCGGCGGCGACGGCGGCATCGGTGGCGCGGGCGCCCCGAACGGCGGGGCGGGCGGCACCGGAGGTGGCGGCGGCGCCGGCGGCGGCGCGCTCGGGGTGTCGACCGGCGACATGGCGTTGGGCGGAGGCGGCGGAGGCGGTGGCGGGGCCGCCTATGCCGGTGGCGCGGGCGGAGCGGGAGGCGCGGGTGGTAACGCGATCACCACGGCGTCGCCGCTCGCTTTCGGAGGCGGCGGCGGAGCCGGCGGCACCGGCCCCGGCGGGGGTGGCGGCGGCGGCGCCTGGGCGTACCCGGCCAACGCCGTCCCCGGTGTCGCCGGATCGGCGGGTGCCTTCGGCGGGACCGGAGGCGCGGGCGGTGGTTCCGGCCAATTCGGCGGTGACGGGGGCGCCACCGGCGTCGCCGGCTCCGGCGCCGAGGCCCTGATCATCGGCGGCAACGGCGGCGGCGACGGGCAGTCGGTGTGACACCGATGGCCGGTATCCGGCATTCGCAATGTCACACACGCCGGGCTAATTCCATCCGTGCGCTCCGCGGCTTTCGGCCCGGCCACATATTGCGGAATCCCGGGCGGTTTTGCGGGGCGCCGGTTGATCTCTCCTAAGACAGCGCTAAAAATGCCGCAACGATGACATGCCCACGCGTGAAACCACTTCCGAAGCCGAATTGAAAGCGTAGATTTTCGCCTACTTGTGTATCGCCCGCGCCGTTTCCATTGCAAAGGAGCCGCAGATGTCTTTCGTCCTGATATCTCCCGAGGTTGTCACCGCAGCGTCCTCGGATTTAGCCGGGATCGGCTCGGCGATCAAGTCGGCCAATGCGGCGGCGGCGGGCTCGACGACATCGCTATTGGCCGCGGCGCAGGACGAGGTTTCGGCCGCTATTTCGTCGTTGTTCGGCAACTACGCCCAGGAGTTTCAGGCGCTCAGCGCGCAGGCGACGGCTTTTCATGACCAATTTGTGCAGTCGTTGACGTCGGGCGCGGGGGCGTATGCGGGCGCGGAGGCGGCCAGCGCGGACCCGCTGACGGCCCTGCTCGGCGAGATCCAGAGCCTGGGGTTGCCGCCCGGGCCGGTCAAGCTGCTGACGGGGCGCCCGCTGATCGGCAACGGGGCCAACGCTGCGCCGGGAAGCGGGCTGCCCGGCGGCGACGGCGGGTGGCTGATCGGCGACGGCGGCAACGGCGGGTCCGGCGGGTCCGGGCAGGCCGGCGGGGCCGGGGGGTCGGCGGGCCTGTGGGGCCGCGGCGGAAACGGCGGAGCCGGCGGAAACGGCGGGGCCGGCGTGGTCGGCGGCGGCGGCGGAAACGGCGGGGCCGGCGGCGCCAACGGGTGGCTCGGCGGCGGTCCGGGCGGGGCCGGTGGCGCCGGCGGAAACGGCGGGCCCGGCATCCTCGCGGGCGGCGGGCCAGGCGGCGCCGGCGGAAACGGCGGAGCGAACAGGCACCTGCTGTCCCTGTTCAATGGCGCCGGCGGGCCCGGCGGGGCCGGCGGCAACGGGTCGGCGAGCGTGATCACCACGGGTGGTGCCGGCGGGGCCGGCGGGCTGCTGTGGGGTAGCGGCGGCGCCGGCGGCACCGGCGGATTCACCACCGGCGGCTTGGGGGGAGCCGGCGGCGCCGGCGGGGCAGGCGGGCTCTTTGGCGCGGGCGGCAATGGCGGGGCCGGCGGGATCGGCACGATCGGCGGCGGCGCCGGGGGCGCCGGCGGGGCCGGCGGGTTGTTCGGCGGGCTCGTCGATGCCGGCGGCGGAAACGGCGGCACCGGCGGAGGAGCCACGGCCTCCGGGGCCGGCGGGATCGGTGGGGCGGGTGGCGCCGGCGGCGACGGCGGCAACGGCAACAACGGCGGCCTCGGCT
>NZ_LZLY01000011.1 GCF_001673535.1 Mycobacterium sp. 1081908.1
TGCCGGCTGAACTCGACGAAGACGGGGGGCGTGGCGATGTACGTGGACACCGACGCCAAGAATTCGGCCCGCTACCTGGTGCACTTCGCCCAGTTGGGCCGCGACTGCACCAGATGCGGACTGGCCCCGCCGCGGCCCAACATCCCGCCCGCCGCTCCGCCGCCCATGCCACCCATCGGCATCGGCATCATCGGCATCCCGCCCGCCGCGGGGCCGACTCCCCCGGCGCCGCCGGGCATTTCGCCGCCCAGCCCCGACATCGCCGCGCTGACCATCCGCGCCGGCGTTGACCCCTGCCACGTCGGGGGCACCGACATCGCGCCCACCAGCCGCGCCTTGCCCAGACCCGCCGCCACGGGAGAACCCGGGCCCCCGCCGCCGAGCGGCGTCGCCGGGGCGGTGCTACCGACGAACTTCGGGACGTCGGCGCCCACCGCCGCCGCGTTGGCCAACCCCGCCGTGCCGGCGTTGGTTCCCTGTGCCAGCGACATGATCGGCGACATCAGCATGCTGACGGGCAACGTCGCGACCTGGGCCAGCGACGAGAGCGACTGCAGCGACGGCCCGGACGCCAGGGATTGGAGGGCGGCAACCAGGGCGGAAACGGCGTCGGTCGCCCCGCCACCCTGCGCCGCCATGCCGGCCAGGTCGACCGGTGGCGCCGCGAACGGTGCGAGCGACGACGCCACCGACATCGCCCCGGCGTGGTAGCCGGCCATCGCGGCGACGTCCTGGGCCCACATCTGGCCGTAGTGGAACTCCGTCGCCGCGATCGCCGGCGCGTTCTGGCCCAGAAAGTTGGTCGCCACCAACGTCATCAGCTGGACGCGGTTGGCCCCGACGGCGACCGGATGCACCGTGGCCGTCTGCGCCGCCTCGAACGCCGTCGCGGCCGCCCGGGCCTGTGCCGCCGCGCCTTCCGCCTGCGCCGCCGCGGCCGCCAGCCACGACACGTAGGGCGCCGCCGCGGCCGCCATCGCCGCCGACGCCGAGCCCCTCCACGGGCCACCGATCAGCGCCGAGACGACCGAGTCGAACGACGACGCCGACGACCGCAGGTCGGCGGCCAAGCCGTCCCACGCCGTCGCCGCCACGAACAGCGGGCCCGCGCCCGCGCCGGCATACATTCGCGCCGAATTGATTTCCGGCGGTAGCAACGAAAAGTCCGACATCACGGTCCCAACTATGCGAAGCGGTGGACCGAACTACGTCGGTCAGAACTCGTAGATTCGCGCCGGGCGGGGTCGTAGATGGTCATTCGCGCGCGCCCTAGTGGAAGAACCCGGCCTGGGAGCTGCCGTGGTTGAAGAATCCCGAGCTGAAGTTGCCCAGGTTCCCGATGCCCGACGAGAGCAGGCCCGCGAGCCCGATGCCGGTGACGTCGGCGCCCGCGTTGCCGATGCCCACGGCGAAGACGCCCGAGTTGTTGATGCCCGCGTCGACTCCGCCGCCCGTGTTGTGGAAGCCGGAGTTGAAGCCCGCGCCGGTGTTCATGAAGCCGGAGTTGTCGAAGCCCCCGTTGAAGAATCCCGAGCTCCCGGCGCCGGTGTTACCGAAACCGGAGCTGGTGATGCCGGCCGGGGTGATCGCGCTGAAGAACCCGGTGTTGAGGTCGCCGGTGTTGAAGGCGCCCGTGTTGGTGTTCCCCGCGTTCGCCCATCCCGTGTTCAACATGCCGGTGTTGAAATCCCCCGTGTTGTCCAGGCCCGTGTTGAAGCTACCGGTGTTGTCGCCGCCGGAATTTCCGAAGCCAAAGTTGGAGTTGCCCGCGTTCCCGGCACCGAAGTTGAACGACGCCCCGTTGCCGAAGCCGAAGTTGACCTCGCCGGCGTTGCCGAATCCCGTGTTCGTGACGCCCGAGTTCCAGAACCCGGTGTTGGTGTCGCCCGCGTTGCCGAAGCCGAAATTGCCGTTGCCCGAGTTGAAAAAGCCCATGTTTCCGGTGCCCGAGTTGAAGAACCCGACGTTTCCCGTGCCGGAGTTGCCGAAGCCGAGGTTGCCGCTGCCGGAGTTGAGCGCGCCGAAACCGATCTGGTTGTCGCCGGTGAGCCCGAAGCCGATGTCGTTGTTGCCGGTGTTCCCGAAGCCGAAGTCATGGCTGCCGGTGTTGCCGAAGCCGACGTCGTTGTTGCCGCGGTTCCCCGAGCCCATGTTGAAGTTGCCACGGTTTCCGCTGCCGACGTTGGTGTTGCCGAGGTTTCCGCTGCCAACGTTTCCGGCGCCGCTGTTGCCGTTGCCGAAGTTGTTGTTGCCGGCGTTCCCGCTGCCAACGTTTCCGTTCCCGAGGTTTCCCATGCCCACATTGGTGTTGCCGACGTTGCCGGCGCCCACGTTGGCATTGCCGACGTTTCCGCCGCCCAGGTTGAGGCCGCCGATGTCGCCGAGGCCCAGGTTGAGGGCCGGCAGCGCGGCGGCCTGGGTCAGCTGGGCGGCGACCGCCGACGCTCCGCCGTGATAGCCCACCATCGCCGACACGTCGGCGGCCCACATCGCCTCATACTGTGCCTCGGCCGCCGCGATCGCCGGAGCGTTGAGCCCCAACAGATTCGAGCGCACCAACGACACCACCTGACTGCGGTTGGCCGCCACCGCCGCGGGATGCACCGTCGCCGACACCGCCGCCTCAAACGCCGACGCCGCCGCCCGCGCCTGCCCCGCCGCCCCCTGCGCCCGCGCCGCCGCCGCCGACAACCACCCCACATACGGCGCCGCCGCGCTCGCCATCGCCGCCGCCGCCGGGCCCTGCCACACCGCCCCCACCAACCCCGACGTGACCGACCCGAAAGACGAAGCCGCCGAACCCAACTCGCCCGCCAAACCCTCCCACGCCGACGCCGCCCCCAACATCGAACCCGGCCCCGCACCCAAATACACCCGCGCCGAATTGATCTCCGGCGGCAACACCAAAAAATTCATCAGCTGCCCTTAGTTGAGGAAGCCCGACTGCGCGTCGCGCTTGTTGAAGAAGCCGGAGTCGTCGTTGCCCGAGTTGCCGATGCCCGAGTTGAAGACGTTCGAGTTGCCGATGCCGATGTTGTCGAAGCCGGTGTTCCCGATGCCGGCGAGGAAGCTGCCCGAGTTGCCGATGCCGACGTTGTTGCCGTTGCCCGAGTTTCGGAAGCCCGACTCGAAGGCCAGCCCGGCGTTTTGGAAGCCGGACGTATCGCCGCCCGAGTTGAAGAAGCCGGAGCTGTCCAGGCCGGTGTTGCCGAAGCCCGAGTTCTTCACCCCCGCCGGGGTGATGGCGCTGCCGAAGCCGGTGTTCAGGTTGCCCGCGTCGAAGCCGCCGGTGTTGCTCGCTCCGGAGTTTCCCCACCCGGTATTGAAGTTGCCCGCGTTGAAGTCGCCGGTGTTGAGCGAGCCGGCGTTGCCGCTGCCCGTGTTCTGGAAGCCGGAATTCCCCATCCCGAAGTTCTGGGAGCCGCCGTTGAGCATGCCCATGTTGTTCGAGCCGCCGTTGCCCACACCGAAGTTGCTGAATCCACTGTTCAGGAAGCCGGTGTTGCCCTGACCGGAGTTGGTGAAGCCGGTGCTGAAGCTGCCCGAGTTCTCGAAGCCGAAGCTGTGGTTGCCGGAGTTGAAGATGCCGACGTTGCCGGTGCCCGAGTTGAAGAAGCCGATGTTCCCGGTGCCCGAGTTGCCGAAGCCGAGGTTGCCGCTGCCGGAATTCAGTGCGCCAAAACCGATCTGGTTGTCACCCGTCAGCCCGAAGCCGATGTCGTTGTTGCCCGTGTTGCCGAAACCGATGTTGTGGTTTCCGGTGTTGGCGGCGCCGACGTTGTTGCTGCCACGGTTTCCGAAGCCCGTGTTCGCGTCGCCGCGGTTCCCGCTGCCCATGTTGCCGGAGCCCAGGTTCCCGTTGCCGACGTTGGTGTTGCCGAGGTTTCCGGCGCCGACGTTGCCGACGCCGTTGTTCCCGAAGCCGGTGTTGTTGTTGCCCGCGTTCCCACTGCCCAGGTTTTGGCTGCCGCGGTTGCCGTCGCCGATGTTTCCGATGCCGTTGTTTCCGTTGCCGACGTTGCCGTTGCCGATGTTGCCGCTGCCCAGGTTCTGGTTGCCGGTGTTGCCGCTGCCCACGTTGCCGTTGCCGTGGTTGCCGCCGCCCACATTGCCGGCGCCGACGTTGCCGATGCCCAAGTTGGCCAGGACGTTCTGCGCCGCGGCCTGCATTGGCGCCCCGATCATCGACGCGTTGGCCGCCTCGGCTTCGGCGTACAGCGCCCCGCCGGCGCTCATGGCCCGGATGAATTGCTGATGAAAGCTCGCCGCCTGCGCGCTGAGCGCCTGATAAAGCTCGGCATGCCCGGAGAACAGGGCCGCCATCGCCGCCGAGATTTCGTCGGCGCCTGCCGCTGCCACCGCGGAGGTCGGCGCCGCCGCCGCCGCGTTTGCCGCGCTCAGCGCCGAGCGGATCCCCTCCAGATCCGCCGACGCGGCCGCCAGCACCTCCGGGGCCGCTACCACGTACGACATTGCTGTCCCTCCCGCTCGCTCGCCGCCGGGCGAAGGGTCAAAACGCAGCGAATTGCGATCCCGGCCCCCGACGTGTGTTGGAAACGAGTCAAATATGCGGGGGATCGCGTCGAACTAACGTCGGTCGAATCGCGTAGATACAGGACATGAGGGGTCGTAATTGCAGCGAGGCCCGGGGTCGTAGGACCGCCCACGGCAAAGCGGCAGCCCGTGTCCGCGGGCCGGCCGTGGCGGGCTCTGCCGCCGCGATGACCTCAACACTTTTCGGTTGGTATTCGACCCTGGGTGGGTGGCATGAGCGAAACTGATGTGCGCGGGGGCAGACGGTCATGGAACAGGAGTGACCCTGGCGTCAGGGAGTTTATGCCCACAGGAACGGTGACGCTGCTGGTCGCCGATTTCGAGGGCTCCGAGCGACTGTGGAAGTCCCAGCCGGAGCAAATGACGGCCGCGCTCGTGCGGCTGGATCGCGCCGCCGCCGAGGCGGTCCCCGCCCACGACGGCGTGCTCGCGATCGCGCCGGGCGCGGGCGACAGCTTCATGGCCGCTTTCGCGCACGCGACGGACGCGGTGGCGTGTGCTGTGGAATTGCAGCGGGCGCCGCTGGCGCCGATCCGGCTGCGGATCGGCGTGCACACCGGCGAGGTCCAGCTGGACGAGGTGGGCGACTATGTCGGCTCGACGCCCGAGCGGGCGGCCCACCTGCGCGAGCTGGCGCACGGCGGCCAAATCCTGCTCTCGGGCATCACCCGCGACCTGGTGGTCGACCAGTTGCCGGCCGACGCCTGGCTGACCGATCTCGGCACCCATCAGCTCGGCGACCTGCCGCGGCCCGAACGGGTGGCGCAGCTGTGCCACTCGGAGCTGGACGTCGAATTCCCGCCGCTGCGCACCAGCGGCAGCGTGGTTCCGCACGGGCTTCCGGTGCAGCTGACCCGGTTCGTCGGCCGCGTCACCCTGACCAACGACGTCGTCAAGGCGCTGTCCGAGAACCGGCTGGTGACCCTGGCCGGCGCCGGCGGCGTCGGCAAGACCCGCCTGGCGGTTCAGGTCGCCGCGCAGGCGGCGGCCGAGTTCGACGGCAACGTGTGGTTCGTCGATCTGACGCCGGTCACCGACCCCGAGGTGGTGCCGGTCGCGGCGCTTCGCGCGCTCGGCCTGCCCGACCAGCCGGGCCGCTCGGCGACGGACACGCTGGTGCGGTTCCTCGGCGACCGTCAGGTCCTGCTGGTTCTGGACAACTGCGAGCACCTGATCGACGAGTGCGCCGACCTGACGGTCGCGCTGCTGGGAGCCTGCGCCCAGTTGACGATCCTGGCCACCAGCCGCGAGCCGATCGGGGTGGCCGGCGAGGTGACGTGGCGGGTGCCGTCGCTGTCGCTCGCCGACGAGGCGATCGAGCTGTTCGTCGACCGTGCCCGCCTGGCCCGGCCCGACTTCGGCATCGCCGTCGACGACACCGCCGCCGTGCGCGAGATCTGCGACCGCCTGGACGGCCTGCCCCTTGGGATCGAGCTCGCGGCGGCGCGCGTGCGCATGATGTCGCTGACCGAGATCCTCGACGGGCTGCGCAACCGGTTCCGGCTGGTCACCCGCGTGCGTCCGGGCACCCGTCGCAAACGGACGCTGGGGGAATCGGTCGACTGGTCTCACGAACTGCTGAGCGAGCCCGAGCGCATCCTGTTTCGCCGGCTGGCGGTCTTCCGGGCCGGGTTCGACCTCGACGCCGCGCGGATCATCGGCGATGGCGACCCCGCGCAGCAAGTCCAGATCCTCGATCGGCTCGCCCAGCTGGTGGACAAGTCCCTTGTCGTCGCCGAAAACGCCGGTGACAGGACCCGCTTCCGGCTGCTCGACACGGTGCGCCACTACGCGATGGCCAAGCTGCTGGAATCCGGTGAGTCCGACCAGGTGCACGCGCGCCACCGCGATTACTACGCCGCGCTGGCCGCCCTGCTGGACAGCCCCGCGGACCCCGATCACCAGCGCCGCATCGAACAGGTCGAGATCGAGATCGACAACCTGCGGGCCGCGTTCGCGTGGAGCCGGCAAACCGGTGACATCGAGCGCGCGCTGGAGCTGACGTCGTCGCTGCAACCGCTCTGGCAGACCCGCGGCCGCATCCAGGAGGGGCTGGCCTGGTTCGACGCCACCCTCCCCGAGGACGACGCGGCGATCTCGGCCGTTGTGCGCGGGCGCGCCCTCGCCGACAAGGCCGCCCTGGACGCGTCGCGCAGCATCGGCGACAACCTCGAGCAGGCGCACCAGGCCGTCGCGATCGCGCGCGAGATCGACGATCCCGCGCTGCTGGCGCGCGCGCTCACCGCCTGCGGCGCGATCGCTTCCTACAGCGCCGACGCGGCCCGCCCGTACCTGGCCGAGGCCATCGGCATCGCGCGCACGCTGGGCGACCAATGGCGGCTGACCCAGATCCTGACCTGGCAGGCGAACGGCGCGTTCTACGCGGGGGATCCCGTCGCCGCGGAGGCGACCTCCCAAGAGGGCTGCGAACTGGCCGCCTCGATCGGCGACCGGTTCCACGCACGCTCGTGCCACTGGACCCTCGGCTTGGCGCACATGATGAAGGGCGAGTTGGTCAAAGCCCTCGAGCAGTTCGACGCGGTCACCGCCGACGCCGACGCGGCGCACGACGTCCTGTTCCGGTGGGGCGCGCGGCTGAGCCTCAGCCTCGCGCTCTCCTTCCAAGGCCAGGTCGAGGCGGCCGCGGCCGCGGCCAGCGCGTCGCTGGAAGCGGCGTCCGATCTGTGGCCGTACAACGAGGGATTCAGCTACGCGGTGCTGGCCACCGCGGCGCTGGCCGCCGGCGATATCGACGCGGCGGCCGCGGCCACCGAGGCGGCGCAGCAGCGGGTGACCGCGGAGGGCGAGCTGGGTGCGGCGATCGCCAACCCGATCGCCGAGGTCGCCCTGGCGCGCGGCGACCTCATCGAGGCCGGGCGCTGGGCGGACCACCAGGTCGCCACGTCGGCGGGCTGGCACCTGGCGCGGGCGCTGACCCGGCGCGCGCGCGTCGCGATCGCCAAGGGCGAGCCGGATCGGGCGGAGCGCGACGCCCACAAGGCGCTCGGCTGCGCCGCGGAGTGCGGGGCGCACCTGGCCGTCCCCGACATCCTCGAGTGCCTCGGGCAGCTGGCCGCCGACGGCCTGAACCATCGCGACGCGGCGCGGCTCCTCGGCGCCGCCGACAAGATCCGACGGCAGCTCGGCGCGGTCCGGTTCCGTGTCTACGACCCCGATCACGCGCGGACGGTCGAGAGCCTTCGCGACGCCATGGGCGAGCACGACTTCGACGGCGCGTGGGCGGAAGGCGCCGGGCTCTCGCTCGACGAGGCCGTCGCATACGCGCGGCGCGGCCGCGGGGAACGCAAGCGCCCGACGAGCGGCTGGGCCTCCCTCACCCCGACCGAACGCGACGTCGCGCGGCTGGTCGCCGACGGGCTGGCCAACAACGAGATTGCGGCGCGGCTGTTCATCTCCCGGCGCACGGTACAGACCCATCTCACGCACGTGTACGCCAAGCTGGGCATCAGCTCTCGCGTGCAGCTCGCCCAGGAAGTGGCCGGTCGCGGCTGAGCCGCGGATAGTCAAATAGGACTAAGCACCGCCACGGGGCAAATCTACGACCCCCAACCGCGCATCATTTACGAGCTTTGACCGACGTTTCGCCGCCACACCCGCCCGCATTGTTGACGTGACCACGTCGGGCTGGGATAGCGACGCGCATCCCCCGAACGCTCGATGGCAACCGGGAGGACTGCGATGTCGTTTTTAACAGTGGCGCCGGACGCGCTGGCGTCGGTCGCGACGGATCTGGAGAACATCGGATCGGCGCTCAGCGCAGCGCATGCGGCAGCGGCGGGCCCGACCACTGCGGTGCTGGCCGCCGGCGCCGACGAGGTGTCGGCGGCGTTGTCCACTCTGTTCTCCGGCCACGGCCAGGCGTTTCAGGCGCTCGGCGCCGAGGCGGCGCTGTTCCATCAGCAATTCACCCAGACGATGAGCACCAGCGGGGCGATGTTCGCGGCCGCCGAAGCGGCCAACGTGTCGCCGCTGCAGACCCTGCTCGACGCGGTCAACGCGCCGGTCCAGGCGGCGACGGGGCGCCCACTGATCGGCAACGGCGTCAACGGGGCGCCGGGGACCGGGCAAAACGGGACCGACGGCGGATGGTTGATCGGCAACGGCGGCGCCGGCGGATCGGGCATCGGCGGCGGCACCAACGGGGGTGCCGGCGGGAACGGCGGGAACGGCGGGCTGATCGGCAACGGCGGCGCCGGCGGTGCCGGCGGAACCCCCTTGGCCCTGGCCGGCGCCGGTGGAACGGGCGGCCACGGCGGATCGGCGGGGCTGTTCGGCTCCGGTGGCGCCGGCGGGGCCGGCGGCAACTCGGACGTCGGGACCGGCGGGAACGGCGGGGCCGGCGGCAACGCCGGCATGCTCTTCGGCGCGGCCGGGACGGGCGGCGCCGGCGGGCGCACCGACAGCATCACGCTTCCCGGCGGGGACGGCGGCGCCGGCGGCGCCGGCGGGATGTTCTCCAGCGGGGGTGCGGGCGGTCTCGGCGGGGCGAGCGTGAGCGGCACCGGCGGCACCGGCGGGGCCGGCGGCGCCGGCGGGATGTTCGGAGCCGGTGGCGCGGGCGGGGGCGGCGGTACCACCAACGGCGGCAGCGGTGGGCTGGGCGGAGCCGGCGGGACCGGCGGGCTGTTCGGGGCCGGCGGCGACGGCGGGACCGGCGGGCACGGCTCAACCTTCGGCGGGGCCGGCGGCGCCGGCGGCAACGCCGGCATGCTCAGCATGGGAGCCGGCGGGGCCGGCGGCGCCGGAGGCGAGAGCATCACCCCGGCGGTCGGCATCGGCGGGGCCGGCGGCGCCGGCGGCAACGCCGGCCTGCTCTTCGGCGACGGCGGCGCAGGAGGCAATGGCGGGTTCGGCCCGCAGACCGGCGGGCGCGGTGGGGCGGGCGGCGCCGCCGGCATCCTCACCGGCTCCGGGGGCGCCGGCGGCTCCGGCGGCGACGGCCTGACCGCCCAGGGCGGGGCCGGGGGCGCCGGGGGCAGGTCGGGCCTCATCGGCGACGGCGGCAACGGCGGCAATGGGGGCACGGCCCAGGGCGCCACCAGCAGCGTCGGTGGCGCGGGCGGAGCCGGCGGCAACGGCATGCTGATCGGCGACGGCGGAAACGGCGGCAACGGGGGCCTCGGCCAGGTGCGGGGAGTGACGGGCACCGGCGGCATCGGCGGTCAGCTGCTGGGCCTGGACGGCTTCAACGCGCCCGCCGCTTCCTCTTTGGGACCGCTGCACGCCCTGCAGCAGCAGACCCTCAACGCGATCAACGCGCCCGTGCAGGCGGCCACCGGCCACCCGCTGATCGGCAACGGCGCCAACGGGGCTCCGGGCACGGGGGCCGCCGGCGGGGCCGGCGGGCTGCTGTTCGGCAACGGCGGGACCGGCGGCTCAGGGACGGCCGGCGCGGCCGGCGGCCATGGCGGGGCCGGCGGCGGACTGTTCGGCTCCGGCGGCGCGGGCGGCACCGGCGGCGCGTCGGCGACCGGCAACGGCGGGGCCGGCGGTGCCGGCGGCGACGCCGGGCTGTTCGGCTCCGGCGGCACCGGCGGGGCCGGCGGACGGGCACCCGCCAGTGCCAACGGCGGTGCGGGCGGGGCCGGCGGCAACGCCGGCTTGTTCGCCGGCGCGGCCGGGGGCCGCCGGATCGGGCACCTCTGGGTTGAGCCTGTTCTACGTGCCCAAGTATCTGTTCGACCCCGAGGC
>NZ_LZLY01000012.1 GCF_001673535.1 Mycobacterium sp. 1081908.1
GCGCGCCTGGCCAAGGACCAGGGCGTGCCCATCGCGACCATCTCGTTCGGCACCAAGGGCGGGGAGATCGAGATGGACGGGCAGCGCGTCGCCGTGCCCGTGTCCACGGACCAGATGCGCAAGATCGCTCAGCTCTCGGGCGGGCAGTCCTACACCGCCACCAACATCAGCGAGCTGAACAAGAGCTACAACGCCATCGAGAACGACATCGGGTTCCGCACGGTGCCCGGCCCGGGCAGCGCCGGCTGGCTGCGCCTGGGCGTCGTCGTCGCGCTCATCGCCGCGGCGCTGGGTCTGCTGATCAACCGGCGCCTGCCGACCTGACCGATCAGGCGGGCAGCCGCCGGTTCAGGAACTCGCCGGCCAGCACGGCGCCGGCCAGCAGCACCGCGCCGAGCAGCATCCAGGCCAGGCTGGCGTCGCCCTTGACGGTCTGATAGCCGATCTGGCGCTGCAGCGTCGAATAGACGCTCTCGAGCGATTCCAGGCTGTCCGCGTGGAACGCCTGGCCGTCGGTGATCTTGGTGATCTCCTGCAGCGTCTGGTCGTCGACGGGGACCGGGATGGTGGCGCCCTCGTACTCGACGGTGCCGTAGGGCGTGCCGAAGGAGATCGTCGAGATCTGCACCTCCTCGGCCTTGGCGGCCCGCGCGGCGGTGAACGCCCCCTGCGGGGCGTTGGGGTCCAGCGGCACGTTTTCGGCGCCGTCGGATTCCAGGACGATCCGCGCCGGTGGCGGCCCTTCGCCGCCGCCCAGCACCGAGCCGACCGTGGCGATCGCCTGCAGCGCGGTGAAGATGCCTTCGCCCGTCGCCGTCCCGTCGGCGAACTCGAGCTTCTTCAGCGCCTCCAGGGTCGCCTCGTGCTGCGGGGTGGGGGGCACCAGCAGGTAGGGCGTCCCCGCGAAGCCGACCAGCCCGAGGTTGATGCCTGGGGTCAGCTGGCTGGCGAACTGGCCGGCCGCCTGCTCGGCCGCCTTGAGCCGGTTGGGTTCGACATCGGTCGCGCGCATCGAGTTCGACATGTCGATGATCAGCACGACGCAGGCGCGATTGCGGGGGATGCGCATGTCGTGCGTGGGGGTGGCCAGGGCGATGGTCAACAGGAACAGGGACAGCAGCGACACCGCGATGGGCACATGGCGCCACCACGACTGGGGCACCTCGGCCTCGGTGTACCGGCGCAGCCGCTGGCGGCGCCGGGCCTGCACCACGACATAGACGGCGAGCAGCGCCAGCGGGATCACACCGAACAGCAGCATGCCCGGGCGCTGGAATCCGTACAGGGGCAACGGGCCGATGCCGGGAAGCGACACCTGCGCCAGTAAAGAGCAGTCTGGGTGGCCCGTCAAACGCGGCGCCGAGCGGGCCCCGTCCCTGGCCTACTCCCGCCTGAGCCGGCCGTCGACGAATTGCTCGAGCTTCTCCCATTCGCGCACGGCGGCGGCGTACGGCGGCGTGGGCTTGGCAACCGTGTCCGGCTCGAGCACGTGGCCCACCAGCTTGCCCAGCGGCCGGCCGGTGTCCAGCGCCTTGTCGACGGTGCTCTCCTCGGAGTAGTCGCCGATGTCGCGGAGCAGCTCGACGGCCAGGTCGAGCTGGTCGCGGTCCACGGCGTCGGGCCCGTCGGCGAAGTCGTCGGCCAGCCCGCTCAGCACGTAGATGTTCTCGTCGGTGATGTCCACCGCCAGCGAGCCGTCCGTCGCGGCCGTGCGGATGTCGTCGTAGGTGCTCAGGTCGGCCAGGTCGTGGTCGTGCTCGTCGGCGAGGTAACGGGCCAGCGCCCGCTCCGAGGTGAACACGCTGATCCGGCCGTTGCGGCCCAGGAAGATCGGGCGATCGTCCAGGTAGCAGCGCAGGGTGTAGAACGTGCCGGAGCTGGTGATGATCCGGATCGGGTCGATGCCGACCTGGACCCAGAAGTCCTCGGCGCCGCCCAGCACGACGGTGTCGCCCGCCGCGCGGGCATCCTCCTCGGGCTCGGCCTCTTCGTCGTCTTCGTCGGCCTCCTCCTCGTCGGTGTCCTCGACGGCTTCTTCTTCGGCCTCCGCCTCTTCTTCCTCGGGCTCTTCGCGCTCCTCGGCCAGCTCCTCGGCGGCCTTTTCCGACGCCTTCTCGTCGACCTCGGGGGCGCTGATGATCTCCTCGATCGAGGACAGCACGTCGTCCCAGCTGCGGCCGATCACCTCGGCGATCGCGTTCCAGCGCTTCTGGCCCGCCTTGCCGGTGAAGGTGTCGATGCCGCCGGCCACCGTGCCCAGGGTGGGGTTGCCGTTGAAGAACTTCGACACCGCCGCCAACTCGCACACCGATCCGATCGACGACACGATCGCCAGCGCCCCGGCCAGCGCGCTCACCGACTCCTCGGTCGGCTTCTCCGACACCAGTTCCTCGACCACGACCAGATCGAACCGCCGGTCCTCGCCGGGCTCGAAGTCGTGCGCGTGCGCCGACGTCAGGTCCTGCCAGCCCGGGTGGTCCGCCAGGTCGTTGTCGGCGCCCGAGCGCACGAACGCGACCAGGTCGGCGACCGATTCGAACGCGTACAGGTCCTCGTCCTTGCCCAGGAACGCCTCCCACTCGTCGCCGGCGTCGCGCCAGCGGGGCGCCCACACCGTGTAGCGGTCACCGGCGGACAGGCTCAGGCGGATCGGCACGAGGTCAGCAGCCATGCGGCACACAATAGCGACGGGCCGATGAGGAGCGGGCCAGCGGGCTAGGCGCCCCAGATGGTCGCGATCGGCGCGGCTCCGGCCGCGTAGCCGATCTTGGGCAGCCCGTACATCTGCTCCAGCGTCGAAAGCACGCTGTAGTGGTTGATCTGCTCGTTGTAGTTGCCGGCCCGCACGTGCCCGCCGTAGATCACCGTCGGGATCTGGTTGCGCGGGCCGCCGTCGTCCTCGTCCCACGTGAGGATCAGCAGGCTGTTGTTGGCCACCGCCCAGTTGGCATAGCCCGACAGCTCGCGGCTCAGCCAGGCGTCGCCCTGCGCGATCGAGCCATCGTGCATGTTGTCGTCGTTGTTGGGGATGACGAACGACACGGTCGGCAGGTTGGCGTAGTTGCCCATCGGGAAGGCCGAGAACGGCAGCGAGTTCGCGGGCGGCACGTTGGTGAAGTTGGCCCACGGCACGTGCTTTCGCGCGTACTTGCCGGCGCTGCACACCGTCGAACCGGGCGCGGGCAGGCCCTCGGCGTAACCGACGAAGGTGTAACCGGCGGCCAGCAGTTCGGAGGCCAGGTTGGGGGTGGCGCCGCCGTCGACGGGGCACGAGTCCTTGGTCACCCCGAGGGTGCTGCCGGCGAACAGCGCCAAATAGTTGGGCTCGCTGGGATGCGTCTCGGCGAACGACTGCACCATGTTCGCGCCGCCCGCGGCCAGCGCGTTGATGAACGGCGCCGACCGGTTGCCGATGATGTTGGTCGCCGAGCGGTTCTCTTCCACCACGATCACCACGTGCGCGGGCTGCGGCAGCGCGGCCGCCGCCAGGGCCACCCGGGGCGCCGACGGGATGATCGCCAGCGCCGCCAGCGCGACCGCGCCGGCCAGGCTTCTGATTGTGCGCAGCACGCGGGGAGTATATGGGCGGATTCGCCCGCGGCGGGGCGGCCGCGCGAGCGTGTCGGCGTTGCTAGTCGCAATCGTTATATAGGGTCAAATCCCGTGGACGTGCGCGTCATTGATCACCCGCTGGCCCTGTCGCGGCTGACGGCGTTGCGCGACGAACGCACCGACAACGCCGACTTCCGTGCCGGCCTGCGCGAGCTGACCGCGATGCTGGTTTACGAGGCCACGCGCGACGCCGCCCGCGAAACCTTCCCGATTCGCACGCCGCTGGCCGAGACGCTCGGGGTGCGGCTGGCCCACCCGCCCCTGCTGGTGCCGGTGCTGCGCGCGGGGCTGGGCATGCTCGAGCGCGCCCTCGAGCTGCTTCCGGAGGCGCGGGTGGGCTTCGTCGGGGTGGCCCGCGACGAGGAAACCCACTGCGCGACGGGGTATCTCGAGTCGCTGCCCGACGACCTGTCCGGCGTGCCGGTGATCGTCCTCGATCCAATGTTGGCCACCGGCGGGTCGCTGTGCCACACGATCGGCCTGCTGCACGGGCGCGGCGCGTCGGGCATCACCGTGCTGTGCGCGGTGGCCGCGCCGGAAGGCATTGCGGCACTTGGGAAGGCGGCCCCGGACGCGCGGCTCTTCACCGTCGCCGTCGACGACCGCCTCAACGAGATCGCCTACATCGTGCCGGGCCTCGGCGACGCCGGCGACCGCCAATTCGGGCCGCGCTAGCTCACCAGGCCCGCACCTCGGAGACCAGCGCGTCGCGCAGCGCCCGGGCGCGCTCCCGGGCGGACGGCAGGTCGCCGGCCGGCGCGCAGCGAATCTCCAAGTAGCACTTCAGCTTCGGTTCGGTGCCCGACGGCCGCACCACCACCCGTGCCGACGTCTGTTCGTCGCCGCCGGTGAGGATCAGCGCGTCGCCGA
>NZ_LZLY01000013.1 GCF_001673535.1 Mycobacterium sp. 1081908.1
ATCCGGCGCTCGACCTGATCGTCAACGCGCAGGCCGCCTGGACGTCGCCGCTGCTGCCGACCGCCGACGAGCTGGCCGACCGCTACTCGCTGGTGGCCGGGTTGCCGCTGGCGCATTGGGAGTTCTACATGGCGCTGGCGTACTTCAAGCTCGCCATCATCGCCGCCGGCATCGACTTCCGCCGGCGCATGTCGGACCTGGCCAGCGGGAAAGAATCCGAGCACACGCCCGAGGTGGTCGCACCGCTGATCTCCCGCGGGCTCGCCGAGCTCGCCAAGCTGCCCGGCTGAGTGTGCAGCCAGGGTTTTGAGTGTGTACCAGTGGAGGGAATCCGGCGATTTTCCCGCCCACGATTCACACGCAAGGCCCAGGATTCACACGCAATGCCGGGCTGCTAGACCTTCTGTGCGTTCGCGTGGTGCTTCTTCGCCGCGCGCCGCAGCTGGATGATGCGGGCGGTGCCGGCCGCCACGGTGATCAGGCCGCCCACCACCGCCGACAGCAGGATCGCCACGCCCAGCGGAAGGCTCCAGCGCCAGCCCAAGAACGCAAACGCCGCCGAATCCGTGTTCTGAGCGATGAAGATCAGCAACAGGATCAGGATCAGGAAACCGGCGATCAGGGACGTCCACAGGGCGCCGG
>NZ_LZLY01000014.1 GCF_001673535.1 Mycobacterium sp. 1081908.1
CTGGCCACACACCGCATGGCCGCGGCGATGATCCGCCGGCGGGTCTCCTCGCCGCTGGCGCCGCCCGGGCGCCCCAGTTGTGCCCGCGTCATTGTGACGTCCTCACTTCCGGCTAACAGCGTCAAATATAATCGGCCGATCAATTTATGTGCCGGTTCCGTAGGGGGGTGCCCCGCATGAGCCCCGCCCGGTCGCAGCTGGGGCGCCCGCCGGGCGCCAGCGGCGAGGAGACCCGCGCTCGAATCATCGTCGCCACCATGCGCTGCGTGGCCAGGGCCGGCTATTCGCGCGCGACCATCCGCGAGATCGCCCGCACGGCCGAGGTGACCAGCGCCAGCCTGTACAACTACTTTCCCACCAAGTCCGAGCTGATCAAGGCCGCCATCGCGGCCAGGACCGACGTGGCGCTGCCGCGCCTGCGCGAGGCCGCCGGCGGCCCCGGCGACGTGATTGACCGGATCGAAGCGGTGCTCGACGAATCGGGCCGGCTGATGCGCGAATACCCCGACCTCGCGGCTTTCGAGTGGGCGATCCGCGCCGAAGGCGCCATCGACCCCCGGGAGGCCGGCGCCGGGTTCCAGGCGTTCCGCGAGATCATCGAGGGCATCGTCGAAGGGGCCGACAGACCCGGATCGGTGGAAGCGATCTACTCGCTGATCTATGGCCTGACCGAGCTGGCCGCCACGCTGCCGCCGGACGACTACCACGCGGCGCTGGGGTCGGCCAAGCGACTGATCAGGGGCACGCTATTTGGCTGAGGCGCCTGGCCGCATCGAGACTGCGGCCAGAGCGCCGTTCGGCCAGAATTTCGCGCGCTGAGTGCAGACTCGGCGCGCATTGATATGATCAACTGATTGATTATATAGTCGGCGGGGAACCAGGACGAGGAAGCCGATGCCAAGACCTGCGACCGTTGGCGTGGGGTTCGACGTCGACGCGCTCCGCCGCAAATACGCGGACGAGCGCGCCCGTCGGCTGCGCCCGGACGGAATCGCGCAGTACGTCGAGACGGCGGGCGCCTTCGCGCGATTCGCCGAAGACCCATGGGTGGACGGAACGTTCACCCGCGAGCCGCTCACCGACGAGGTCGACGTCGCGGTCATCGGAGCCGGTTTCGGCGGGCTGCTGACGGGCGCGCGACTGCGTGAGCTCGGTGTCGAAAGCGTGCGCCTGATCGACCGGGCGGCCGACGTGGGCGGCACCTGGTACTGGAACCGGTACCCGGGGATCGCCTGTGACGTCGAATCCTATGTGTACATGCCGCTGTTGGAGGAACTCGACTATGTCCCCGCGGACAAGTACGCCAGGGGATCGGAGATCTTCGCCCACTGCCAGCGCATCGCCGAGCACTACGAGCTCTACCGCGACGCGTGCCTGCAAACCGACGTGCATGAGATCCGTTGGGATTCAGGGACTTCCCGCTGGATCATCCGGACGAACCACGGCGACGAGATGCGGGCCAAGTTCGTCTCCATGGCCAACGGCTACCAGGCCAAGCCCAAGCTGCCCGGGATCGCCGGCCTCGGCAGTTTTCGCGGTCCGGCCTTCCACACCAGCCGGTGGGACTACGGCTACACCGGCGAACAACTGGAAAACCTGGCGACCAAGCGCGTCGGCATCATCGGCACCGGCGCCACGGCCATCCAGTGCGTGCCACACCTCGCCGCTGCGGCACAGCACCTCTACGTCTTCCAGCGCACGCCGTCATCCGTCGACGTGCGGGCCAACCGGGCCACGGATCCGCAGTGGGCCACCACATTACGGCCGGGCTGGCAGTCCGAACGCATCCGCAACTTCCAGATCCTGACGGCCGGCGGCCAGGCCGACGAGGACCTGGTCGCCGACGCCTGGACGAGTATCACCCGCAAACTTCCGGTCATGCGCCACGACGGCGCCGCCCCGGCCCCCAGCATCGAGCTGGCCGACTTCGCCAAGATGGAGGAGATTCGCGCGCGCGTCGACGAGATCGTGGTGGATCCCGCGACCGCCGAGGCGCTCAAACCGTGGTACGGCTACTTCTGCAAGCGGCCCTGTTTCCACGACGAGTACCTGCAGACCTTCAACCGCGACAACGTCACGCTCGTCGACACCCGTGGCCGTGGGGTCGAGCGCATCAGCGAGGCCGGAGTCGTCGCCGACGGGGCGACATACGAACTCGACTGCCTCATCTTCGCAACGGGTTTCGAGGTCGGCACCGACTACTGCCGCCGCACCGGGTTCGAGCTGATCGGCCGCGACGGCGTGACGCTGACCGACCGATGGCGCGACGGCGTGCGCACGTTCCAGGGCTTGTGCGCCAACGGCTTCCCGAACTGCTTCATCGAAAGCATCGCCCAGGCGGGGCTGACGGTGAACTTCCCGTACCTGTTGGACGTGCAGGCCAGCCACGCCGCGTGGATCATCGCCCGGGCGCTGGAGGGCGGCGTCACCGAAATCGAGGCGTCACCCGAGGCCGAGGCCGCGTGGGTCGACCTGGTGGTGGCCCGCTCCGCGGCGACCGCCGAGCGCGCGAGGACCTGCACCCCCGGCTACTACAACCGGGAGGGGAAGGCGGACGCCAAGACTCGGCAGGGCAGCTTCTTCATCGGCGCACCCACGGAGTACGCGGACATGCTGGAGGCGTGGCGCGCGAAGGGGGACCTGCAAGGGTATGAGATCCGCGGCGCAAAGGCCACGCCGTGACGAGCCGGGGGGCCCGTCGGCGCTACGCGGTCGGCCGGCTGCGGGCGGCGACGCGCCGTCGGCGCCCACCGAGGGTGGCGATCATCGGCGCGGGCTTCGGCGGCCTCGGCGCGGCGGTGGCGCTACGCCGCGCCGGCATCGACGACCTGGTCATCATCGAGGCCGGCGACGGGGTCGGCGGCACCTGGCGCCGCAACACCTATCCCGGCGCCGCCTGTGACATCCAGAGCCACCTGTACTCCTTTTCCTTCGCGGCCAACAAGGCCTGGAGCCGCACCTACGCCCGACAGCCCGAGATCCTGGCCTACCTCGAGTCCGTGGCCGACGACTTCGACCTGCGCCGCCATCTCATGCTCGGCACCAAAGTGCGTTCCGTGCAGTGGAATTCCGACGGGTGTTGCTGGGACTGCGAATTGGACCACGCCGGGCAAGCCGCGACGCTGACGGCCGACGTCGTCGTCTGCGCCGTCGGATTGTTCGGGTCGCCGAAGCGTCCCGAGATCGCGGGGCTGAGCGAGTTCGGCGGCACCCTCATGCACACCGCCCAGTGGGATCACCGCGTCGAGCTGGCCGGCAGGAAGGTAGCGGTGATCGGCACCGGCGCCAGCGGCGTGCAGGTGGTCCCGGAGCTCGCGAAGGTCGCGCAGCGGGTGACGGTGTTCCAGCGGACTCCGCCGTGGATGGTGCCCAAGGACGACCGGCCCTACAGCGCAGCGGAATTGGCGCGCTTCCGGCGCGACCCCCTGGCGGTGCGCCGCGCGCGCTGGCAGATCTGGAAATTCCAGCACGACAACACGGCAACCTTCGCCGACGACCCGGTGGTCGCCGCGCGCACGCACGTCGCGACGTCGTTTCTGAAGCGCACCGTGGCCGACGGGCGGCTGCGCCGCGCGCTGACCCCGGACTATCCGTTCCGCTGCAAGCGGGTGCTGCTGGGCGACGAGTATTACCGCGCGCTGCAGGCGGACAACGTCGAGCTGGTCACCGATCCCATCGCGCGGGTCGCCGAGACGTCGGTGATCACTGCGGGGGGCCGGGCCGTCGATGTCGACGTGATCGTCCTGGCGACCGGGTTCGAGACGTCGCGCTACCTGTCGGGGATCGACGTGATCGGCGTCGGGGGTCAGCGGCTGCACGAGCGCTGGGGCGCGGACCCGAGCGCCTACCTTGGCGTGGCGGTCGCGGGCTTCCCGAATTTCTTCATGCTCTACGGCCCCAACACCAACCAGGGCGGCAACTCGATCGTCTACATCCTGGAGGCGGGCGCGCGGCTGGTGGCCAGCGCCGTCACCCGGGTGGCGCGCCGGGGCGGCTACATAGATGTGCGCCCGGAGGCCGAAAGGCGCTACAACGAACGGCTTTCCGCGGATCTCGAGCGCACCGTATGGACCCAGTGCGACAGCTACTTTCGATCACCCAGCGGCCGCATCGTGACGCAATGGCCCTACACCGAACTGGACTACGCCCGCCGCACGTGGCGGCTGCGCCGACGAGATTGGGTGCACCAATCAAGAAGTGCTCCGCCGCTTTCGGGGTCTCCTGGGCACGTCCATCTTGGCGGCTTCCTCGGTGGCGATCCGGCCCGCCACGTTGTCTATCGCCCGGCGGAACGCCTGCATGCCGAGACCGATTCCCAGGGACCGTAATTGGACGGTCTTCTCGGCGATCGCGGGCCAGTCGTCGATGGGTAGCCCGGCATGCAGGAATGGCTCCCAGATTTCATCGCGATAGAGGTCGACGAACGCCTGCATGCTGGCGATCTGGTGATTGGTCATGTCGGTCAGCGCCCACGCGATCTTGTCCAAGGGCAGGCCGATCGCGACGAGCTTCTCGACGTAGTCGAACGTGCGCGTGTCGGTGATGACGAGCAGCTCGTCGTTTACGACGTCGATCAGCCCGCAGCCCGCCAGGTGGCGCTCCGCGTCGGGGCCGAACTGTTCGGCCAGGTCGGCCCGTTTCATCTCCATCGAGCCGGTGAGGTTGGCGGGGCTGAGCGCTTGCGAGGTCAGCCGCCGCAACTCCGGCGCCGAGTCACCGGACTGGTCCAGGACTCGCCGGATGATGTCGAGCGGAAACCCCTGTGCGCGAAGAGATTTGATGCGCTCGATGTGTGAGATGTGGTCGTCGTTGTAGATCCCGACCCGACCGCGTCGCTCTGGCGGTGGCACCAAGCCGTTGGTTTGCCACTCGCGGATGTTCCGCGCCGTCATATCGACGCGGCGCGCGAGTTCGTCGATCGTCATGTCCACCGCGATGACCCTTGTCGATTACGGAAAGTTACGTTACGGTCCAGTGCGTAACTATACAGGTTAGGTGATCGATGACGCTCACTGACGGGGTTCGCTTCACCGGCTCGGCGGCGCGCACACTGGCCGGCGCCGTGCTGGCCAACGCCGCTGGCGCCCGCCGGCGCTCGCCGGTCGATGCGGACATCACCGCCTACGATCCGCTGGACGCGGCGACAGCGGCCCAGCCGCACGAGGCTTATCGCCGATTGCATGCCGGCGCTCGGGTGCAGTACAGCCCGAAGCGCAGGGTGTTCATCCTGAGCCGGCTGGACGATGTCCGGGCCGCCGCCCGCGATGACGCCAACCTGTCCAGTGCCGACGGGCCCATGCTCACCCGGATACGCACGCCGATTTTGGTGTCGCTCGACGGCGAAGAACACGCCCGGCAGCGGCGTCAGGTGCTGCCGGCGTTCACCAGGGCGGCGCTCGACAGCTGGCGGCCGATCATCGACCGGTTGGCCGCGGAGACGGTCCACGACGTCCTGGCCAACCCGGGGTGCGACGTGATGCAGCGACTGGCGATACCCATGCCGGTGCGCCTCATTGCCCAGTTGCTCGGCGTTCCCGACACCGACGTCGACGACTTTCGGCGGTGGTCGGAAGCGTCGGTACAGATCACCGACGTCGACCTCTCGGCGCGCGGTGTCCGCAAGCTGGCGGGCTCGATGTTCGGTTCCGTGGCGATGCACCGCTACTTCACGCGGCAGTTCGCCGCGGGCGGATTGAAGGGCTCGGATACGATCCTGGGTCGGCTGCTGGCGGAGAACGAGGCCGGCTCGCTGCCAGACCGCGAGCTGTTCTACTTCGCGATGCTTCTGCTTTTGGCCGGCAACGAGACCACGACCAATCTTCTCGGCGGCATGTTCGCCACCTTGGCCGACCACCCGGAGCAGTATGGCCTCCTGCGTGCCGGTCCCGACCTGGTGCCGATGGCGGTCGAGGAGTTACTGCGCTACCTCTCACCGGCGCAGAACGTGTACCGCACCGCGCTCAGGGAGTACCCGGTCGGTGATACGACGATCCCGGCGGGTGCGCGGATCATGCTGTCGATCGGCGCGGCCAATCGGGACCCGAGGGCGTTCGACCAACCCGACGCGTTCCGCGTGGACCGAAATCCCACACAGCACATGACTTTTGGGTTCGGCGCACACCTGTGCATCGGAGCGCAATTGACCCGCATGGAGGCCCAGGCGGTGCTGCGCGAACTCGTGACACGTGTCGACCGGATATCCGTGGTCGGCGCGCCGCAATGGTCCACCAATAGCTTGCTCCGCGGACCGACGCGCCTGGCGGTCCGTCTGACGCCCGCGTGAGGGTGTGCCGGGTGGCGGTCTTGCGCGGCGCCTGAGCTACGCGCCGCATCCCTGCGCCGCACACTGCCAGTTCGATGAGGCGGTTAGGCAGCGCCCGTCGCGGTGTTGACCCGCAAAGGGCTGGCGGGCGTCTTCTACCTGGCTCCATGCTGATTCTCAACGCTGTGCCGGGAGCGGCGAATGCCGATGACACCGCGGATCAATTAGCCTGATTTCGTCGAGCGCGCGGGCGAACGCCTCTACGGGTGACGACGTTATCGGACTGGTCGGGGGAATGGGTGAAAGCTGCGCGATAGGCGCTCGGCGTCAACCCGGTCTTGTTCACGAGATGGTCGCGCAGCGAATCCACGCTTCCGAGCCCGCTGCGGCGCGCGATGACGCCGACGGGAAGATCGGTGGTTTCCAGGAGCTCGCGCGCCCGGCCTATTCGAAGTTGTAGCAGCCATTGCAACGGGCTCAGCCCCGTTTCGTCCCGGAATCGCCGATTCAGTGTGCGAATGCTTGTGTTGGCATGGTTCGCCAGGTCGGCGAGGGTTAGTTTGTCGGCAACTCGTGTCAGGGCCCAGGCGCGCGTCTGATCCAAGGTGGTCGGGGCGGCCGACGGCACCGGAGAGCTGACGAACTGCGCCTGTCCGCCCGGGCGCACCGGAGCGACGACGGCCAGGCGGGCGACGGTATTCGCCACGGCCGCACCGTGATCGGTTCGAATCAAATGCAGGCACAGGTCGATTCCCGCGGCCAGCCCCGCCGAAGTGACCACCGGACCGTCCTCCACGAACAGGACTTCGGGGCGAAGCCGCACCCGCGGATATCGCTGCTCCAGCTCCGCCGCGTAGCGCCAGTGAGTGGTCGCGCACCGCCCGTCCAGCAAGCCGGCCTCGGCCAGCACGAAAGCGCCGGTGCAAATCGACGCGATCCGCGCGCCGCGCCGCGCCGCGTTTCGCAGGGCCGACAACAGCTGGGGTGCAAAGTGTTCCCTGCTGCCGGTCCCGCTGACCAGGACGGTGTCGGCGTCGTCGATCGCGGCCAACCCGTTGGGGACGATCACCTCGAAACCCCCGCGCGTGGCGATCAGTCCGGGATGCGGGGTGCAGGTACGCGTCGCGTAGAGCGGGCGACCGTCGATCTCCACGCCGCCGAACAGCAGGTCCGGTATCGACAGCTCGAACGCGCCGACCGGCGGGACGGCGACGACCGCGACCCGATGCATGGCTAGAACCTCCGCAACCATGGCATTTATGCCACTTCCGCAGTGTAGCCAGTCCGACGAATAGTGGACCCGTCGACGTGTCGAAGGAGAAATATGTCCGTGAAAGTTGTTGTGGGAGCGGGTGGTGCGGGTGTCGCGACAGCCGAGCTCCTCGCCGATGCGGGCCACGAGGTGCGGCTGGTCACCCGAAGCGGCAGTGGTCCGATCCATCCGCGGATCCGGCGGATCGCGCTGGATGCGTCGAGGACCGACGACCTCGTGGCCGTTCTCGCCGGAGCCGACACACTGTACAACTGCGCCGCGCCGCCCTATCACCTGTGGCGCACGCGGTTTCTCGCCTTCGCCTCGGGCATGCTTGCCGCGGTCGTCGCGGTGGGGGTCGACTACGTCATGCTGGGAAACCTCTACGGCTACGGCCCGGTTGCCGGGCCGATCACCGAAGACCTTCCCCTGAAACCGAACTCGGTCAAGGGCGAACTGCGCGCTCAGGCCTGGGTGCAGGCCAAAGCCGCCCACGACGCGGGACGAATCCGCGTCACCGAGGTCCGCGCCAGCGACTTCATCGGCCGCGGTGCGTTGTCGATTTTCACGATCATGGTGGCGCCGAAGGTGCTGGCCAAAAAGACGGCGTTGTTTCCCGCCGACCTCGACGCGCCCCACAGCTGGACCGGGACCGTCGACGCCGCCCGCGCGCTGGTCACCATCGGTGCCGAGGAGCGCAGTTGGGGACGGCCGTGGCACGTTCCGACCGGGCCCCCGGTATCGCCGCGGCAGTTGGCGAACACGCTGGCCCACTGCGCGGGCGTAGGCGCCCCAAAACTTCGCCGGATGCCGGGCTGGCTGCTGGCCGCCGCGGGTCTGGGTTCGACAGTGGTGCGCGAACTGCCCGAGATGCAATATCAGCTACAGAAACCATTCGTGATGGACTCGTCCGAGACCGAAACAACATTCGGTTTGACCGCGACCACAACCATTGCCATTTTGCGCGACTCCTTGCCCCACGGCGGCCGGCCGTGACCGAGGTCCGCGAACATTGCGAGCTGGGAGAATCGGCACCGCGTGTGTGGAAATTGATCTCCGATTTCGAGGGATTCATCCAGCTTCTCGTTGCCCCGCGCGGCGGCAAGGTCGAGACCGAGGGGGCCGGCGTGGGTATGACGCGCACGGTCACCGTTGACGGCGAGCGTGTGGTCGAACGCCTTGATGTCCTTGACGAGTCACGTTGGCGAACAACGTATTCCATGGTGGTCACTGGCCCGTTTCCGGTGACGGGCTACCAAGCGACAATCACGCTGCATCCCCGCGGTGGCAGCAGGTGCGCATTGGACTGGGAGGGCTCGTTCATCCCCGCCGGTGCCAGCGAGCGGGCCGCCGCGGACGCGGTTCGGGCCGTCTACCTCGAGGGAATCGCACTGATGCGTCAGCGCTTTGGGTCCTAGCGGCGACGCCCTACTTATCTTCAGCCTGATTCTCAACGCTGCGCCGAAGTGGCCCGATCGTTAGCATCCTCAAAAGTATTGGTGCCGGACGAAATTGTCCGCGTTTGCCGTGAGAGGACGCCTGGATGTTGAAAGCGCGTCCGGCATTAGAGCGTTTCCGCCCTCGGTGGCACATCGGCTGGCTCAACGTCCTCGGTGTCGTCGCCGTGGTCCTCGCCGCGTCGGCGATCGTGATCAAGAACGTTCCGACTGCCGGAACCAACCGAATCCTCAACGTCTCCTACGACCCGACCCGTGAGCTGTACGCTGCGATCGACAGGGCGTTCATCCCGCAATATCGCGCGCACACCGGAATCAGCTTGGAAATCAAGGAGTCTCACGGCGGTTCCGGCCGCCAGCTGCGCAGCGTGCTCGACGGCAGCCAGCGGGCCAGCGTGGTGTCACTGGCGCTGATCAGCGACGTCGAGACGCTGAGCAAGCGGGGCCTGATCGCACCCGACTGGCAACGGCGGCTGCCGCACAACTCGGTGCCGTACACGTCGACCATCGTCTTCGTCGTCCGCAAGGGCAATCCGAGGGCCATCCACGACTGGCCCGACCTGATCAAGGGCGACGTGTCCGTGGTGACCCCCGACCCGCGCAGCTCGGGAAACGGCCAGCTGAGCGTCCTCGCGGCCTGGGGCTCGGTCACCACCCGGGGCGGTAGCCACGCCCAAGCGGCCGACTACGTGCGGTCGCTGTTGCACCATGTGGCGGTCTCCGACGCCGGTGCCCGCGGCGCCGGCGACAGCTTCACGCTGGCGAAGATCGGCGACGTCCAACTGACATGGGAGAACGAGGCGCTGCGCGAGGTGGCGGCCGACAAGGAGGAACTGCAGCTGGTGTATCCACCGGTCAGCATCCTCGCGGAACCCGCCGTGGCCTGGGTCGACGCAAACGTCGCCGATCCGAAGACCGCGGGATACGCCAAGGCCTATCTGGACTACTTGTTCACCGACGCCGCACAAGAGCAGGTGGCGCAATACGGTTACCGCCCCTTCAAGCCGGAGATCCTGGCCAGGCATGCCGACCGGTTGCCCCCGCTCGCGCTGTTCCCGATCGGCGCCGTCGCCAAGGATTGGAGCGACGCGCGCGAGCAGTTCTTCGGCATCAACGGAATCCTCGACTCGATCTCCGCGCCGCCGGACGCGGCATCGGCGACCTAGCGGAAAGACCGAACGCACCGTGGGCTTGGCGCTGAATTACGACCTGGTGAAGGGCCGGCACGATCTCATCGCCGGCCTCACCCTCGCCGCCATTTCGTTTCCGCAGGCGATGGCGTACGCGTTGATCGCCGGCGTCGACCCGCGCTTCGGGGTCTACTCGGCGATCGTCGTGACGATCGTCGCGTCGATCTTCGGCTCGTCGTCGCACTTGATCAACGGGCCGACGAGCGCCATCTCGCTGCTGGTCTTCGGCGCCCTCGCGTTCATCGATTCGGAGAACAGCACCCAACTCTTCGAGGGGTTGTTCCTGCTGGCCGTGCTGGTCGGCGGATTTCAGATCGTGATCAGCCTGTTCAAGCTGGGCAACCTGACCCGCTACATCTCCGAGTCGGTGATCATCGGCTTCATGGCGGCCGCGGCGTTGCTGCTCGCTGCCGGGCAGCTGGGCAACGCACTCGGGGTGCGCGACAAGGGAAACGGGCACATGCAGGTGTTGCGCCGGGTATGGCTCACCCTGACCCACGGCGACGCGATCAACTACCGCGCCGTGACGCTCAGCGTCGCCGCCGTGGTGCTGGCGGTCGTGTTGCGCAGGCTGGTGCGACGCTTCGGCTGGCCGCAGGTCGACATGCTCGTCGTGCTGATCGCCACCGCCCTGATCGCCTACCTGACGGGGTGGTCGATTCCGGGCGCCAACGGGCATACCGCCGTCGCGGTGGCCGCGAAGATCCCGCGCAGCCTGCCCACCCCGCACATCCCGGAGGTCCACACCGACTGGCTGCCCGAGCTGTCGACGGGCGCGCTGGCGATCGCGTTCGTCGGCATCATCGAGGCGCTGTCGATCGCCAAAGCCATTGCCTACCAGACAAAACAGGAGATCGACTACAACCGGCAGATCATGGCCGAGGGCCTGGCCAACCTCACCGGCGGCTTCTTTCAGAGCCTGCCGGGCTCGGGCTCACTTTCGCGATCGGCGATCAACTTCCAGTCCGGCGGGTTGACCCGGTTCTCCGGGATCGTATCGGCCGCAACGGTTGCCGCGGCGCTGCTGTTGTTCGCGCCCCTGCTGCGCTACGTACCCCAGGCGGCGCTGGCCGGGCTGCTGCTCGTCACGGCCGCTCGGCTGGTCGACTTCAAGCGCCTGATCTACACGCTCAAGGCGTCGCGCTATGACGCGGGCCTGGTGCTCGTCACCGCGTTCACGGGAGTGGCGATCGATCTCGACAAGTCGGTTCTGCTCGGTGTGATCCTGTCGATTCTGCTGTTCGTGCCCCGCGCGGCGAAGCTGAAGGCCAAGGAGCTGATCGTGACTCCCGAACGCGTTGTTCGCGAACGCATTCCGGGCGACCCGGCCGATCCCTCGATCGTCATCTATGACGTCGAAGGCGAGCTGTTCTTCGGCGCCGCACCGGAATTGGACCGCTACCTGTCGGAGATCAGGCAGCGGATCGACAGCGACGACGTCCGATTCGTGGTGTTGCGGCTCAAACGGGTGCGCCATCCCGACGTCGTCTGTATCGAGCGCATCGAGCACTTCCTTCGCGACGAGGCGGCCCGCGGCGTTACCGTCCTGCTCGCCGGGGTGCGCGCCGATACGCTCGAGCTGCTGAAAAACGTTGGTTTCCAGGGTTGGTTCCCCGCCGGGCACGTTTTCCCCGAGGAAGACGAGGAATACTCCGCGACGCTCAAAGCGGTGCGCTATGCGCACAACGGGCTGGCGGAACCGGCCCCGCCCGCCGATCTGTACTACCTGGTCTGATTCGCGGCGGCCGCCCTGGCCCGTTCCGTCATCGACGCGATCACGCCGCCGTCGTTGAGGATGTCGGTGCCGGTGAGGTAACCCGCTTTGTCACTGGCGCAAAACGCGAGCAGCTCGGCCATCTCTTCGGGCTTGCCCCAACGCGGGACGGCGGCATCGGCGACCATGGCACCGGCCCCGGCCTGCTCTTCCAGCCGGCCCATCTCGGTGTCGGTCGACCCCGGAGACACGGAGACGATGCGCAGCCCGCGCGCGTTGAACCGCTCCGCCTGCGCCTGGCTGTACCACTTGACGAAGGTCTTGCTCAGCGCGTAGGCGAGGCCCGACCGGGCCTCCTCGGGCGCGATGTCGCAGGCCGTCAGCATGGCGCCCATGAAGGTCTCGGGGTCTTCAAGGGCCAGCGGAAATTGATGTGTCGGAACGATTTCCGCGGGGAGCATGTAGGCCGACATGGACGCCACGTTGACGACCACCGCGCCCTCACCGGCGATCTCGTAAAACGCCTCGTCGACGTTGACCGTGCCGACCGCGTTGGTCCGCATGACGTAGTCGGCGGGACCCATGCTCGGACTGACGCCGGCGGTGTGGATCACCGAGGCGACCGTCCCGAGCCCGTTCGCGGTGTCGAGCAGGTCCGCGACCGCACGCCGGTCGGTGACGTCACAGTTGACGGCCGTCGGGGTCATCCCGAGGCCTTCCAGGGTCGCGGCCGCGCTGTCCAGACGGTCCTGCCGCACGTCGCAAAGGACCACGGTGTGGTCGCGGCCAACGATTTTGGCCGTGGCCAGACCCATTCCGCCGGCGCCGCCGGTGATCACCGACACTCGATTCATAGGTGGACCGTATACGGGGTGCCCTACCTCGGCAGCGGCGGTCCCTCCACCTCGTGGTGGGGGCGGCCACTGTGGCGGATCGCCCTGCCGACGAACGGCGCCCGGAACGTGGCGACCAGGTGGCCGCGGTTGATGATCAGCCCGATGACGGCCACCGCGGTATACACACCGCAGAGCGCCAGCCGCGCGTGCGTGGAGACCAACGGGAACTGGACGAAGAACAACGTCAGCAGCGCGCACGCCGCGACCCGCGGGAAACGCAGCCCCAGGATCAGCGCAACCCCCATCAGCGTCTGGGTGGCCGTCAGCAGCACCTCCTCGACCTGGCGGGAATCGAGCGCCAGCGAGAACCCGCCGCCGCCCAGCACGTGGGCCACCGGCAACGATCCGATCAGCAGCGTCCACTGGTTGACCTTGGACGAGATCAGCGTGGCGATCGCCGCAGTGCCCTTGCCGCGGGAGGCGAATATGACCGCGATGATGAACTCGGGCGCCTCCGATGCCAGCGGCGCGAGCCACTGGACGAGCAGGAACCGGTCGATGCCGAGCTCGGTGCCCGCCGCGACGAGGTTGTCGGCGAACGGCTTGGCGCACAGCAGAATCACGGCGCCCGATGTCGCGAAGAGACCGATTACGGCGACCCGCCGAACCCGGTCGGGCAGCTCCCCGAGCGCGGCCGCGGTGCCGATGAGGTCCGGTTCCTCCACGTCGCCGTGGCCGATCTTGTACAGGTAGAAGCCGAACCAGGCCAGCAGCGCCAGCCCCAGCGCCATGTGGATCTGCCCGGTCGCCGGCATGACGAACGCCGCGACGCCGGCGATCAGCAGGAAGCCGAGTTCGACGCGATTGGCGGGCTCGAGCGCCACCGCGGCGGATTTGGGGGCGGATTTGCCCGCGCCCGCCCTTCGCGGGACGAGGATGCTGACCAGCACCACGACGGGCCAGCCCAGCCCCATGAGCAGGCGGTTGGACCCGGTCATGTTGGCGGCAGCGTACTGGGTGTATTCCGGATTGTGGCCGGACACGTAGGCGTAATAGAGGTCCACGGCGTATTCGGGCAGCACCGCCACCAGCGCGAGCACCGCGATGGCCAGCCCGCCGGAGACGTCGATCTGGGCGGCCTCCGCGGCCCACGCCAGCAGGAAGCTGGCCGCCACCACCGCGGCCCCGTAGGTCAGCAGGGCGGCGACCGGGTCCAGGTGCAGGCCGAGGATCCTGATCACCACCGCGGGGGCGATGAAGATCGCGGTGATCAGCGCCGAACGGGCCAAGGTGAAATGCCAGGCGCGCGATCTCGTCGCGACGGTGGCGGCGTCAGTGGCCGGCATCGTCATCCTTCAGCTCGAAGAGGGGTGCCGATCATTGGTGATTGCATTGGCTCGCATGCCGTGGCGAACTGCTGCCAAACCTACCCGCGAAACCATGAGCCAGCAACGCGACCGGCGAAGCGAACGGGCGGCACAACGCCTCCCGTCTTCGCTGGCCACGTCGGTCAGGACGCAAAGTTCGGGCTGGCTGATCCGAAACTTTGGCAAACCTTTCATGGCGTTGTGGTGGCGTTTTGCGGTGCCCGCGCAGTGGCCCGGTACGCCGTACGCCACGGACGGATCAATGGACGCACAGATAGCTCGATTAACTTCGGGGAAGTGCGCTCCGCCGGTCAGCCGTGGAACATCAATATCCACTACGACGCATTGCTGGAGTCCAAGGTTCCCCGCACGGCGCGGCGGGTGCTCGACGTCGGGTGCGGTGACGGGTTCCTCGCCGCCCGACTGACCCGGCGCGCGCCGGACGTGACCGCCCTCGACGTTGACGGACCCGTCCTGCAACGCGCCCGGGTCCGGTTTGCCGCGGCGCCCGTGCGCTGGCTGCAGGGCGACGTCATGACGGCCGACCTCCCCCGGGCGGGCTTCGACGCCGTGGTGTCCAACGCCGCGCTACACCACATTGACGACACCCCCGCGGCGTTGGAACGCCTCGCCGGTCTGGTGAGTCCGCGCGGCACCCTTGCCGTGGTCACCTTCGTCAAACCCTCGCTCCGAAACGGCTTGTGGCACTTGACGAGTTGGGTCGCATGTGGCGTTGTTAACCGCGTCAAGGGCAAGTGGGAGCACACCGCGCCGATCAAGTGGCCGCCTGCCGCAACTCTGCAGGAGCTGCGAGACGATGCCCGCACGACGTTGCCCGGCGCCGAGGTCCGGCGGCTGCTCTACGGCCGGGCGCTGATTTCGTGGCGCGCGCCGGGTTAACCCGGCGGCCCCATCGCCGCGGCCGCGGCCTGCGCGAAGAGTTCGACGGTCTGCTTGCGGGTCAGTGAACTTGTCAGCTGCTCGGCCGCGCGCATCGCATCGCCGACGAACCAGGTCGGACCGTTCGTGAGGTTCTCGAACGCCTCCGCGATCACGTCGTCCACGGTGGCGGAGCCCGGTGGTGTGTCGTCGGGCGAACCTATCTGGCCGCGGCGGTGCTCGAGCCGGCGCAGCGCGGGCGTGTCGGTCTTGCCGAGGATCAGGCCCACGACGTCGACGCCTTTGTCGTGCAACTCGGCCCACAACGCCTCGGCGAAGACCATGTCGAACGCCTTGGAGGCGCCGTACGCCACCATGTTCGACCCGCCGGCCAGCCCCGCGCCGGAACCGAAGATGACGATGCCGCCGCTGCCCCGCTCGACCATGGCGGGCGCGAAGTGGTGACACAACTGCATCGGCACCATGC
This sequence comes from Mycobacterium sp. 1081908.1, assembly GCF_001673535.1. GTDB lineage: Bacteria > Actinomycetota > Actinomycetes > Mycobacteriales > Mycobacteriaceae > Mycobacterium. Next base: position 15,445 of record NZ_LZLY01000014.1, read on the forward strand.
AGTTGCGTTGCACCATCGCCTCGGCGGCCTCGATCGGGTTGGCAAGGAACGGTTCGTAATTCGGATCAGCGCCCGCGCAGTACACCAGGAAACCGATCTCCAGATCGCTGGTGGCCGCGGCGATCGCCGACGCCGCGCCCGGCTGCGCGAGGTCGATAGCGAGGGGGCGGGTTTCGACGGCGTGCTTCGAATGAATCTCCGCGGCGACGGCATCCAGCGCGGATTGGCGGCGGGCCAGCAGGACCACGTTGACGCCGCGCTGGGCGAGCCCCGCTGCGAACGCGGCGCCCAGACCGTCGGAAGCCCCGGCGACCAGCGCCCAGGGTCCGTACTTGGTTGCGAACGTCAACTAGGGGCTCCCCACTGTGCAGACGCGCACGACGGTGAATCGCCGCCGCGCGATGCGCCAACCGTCGGCGGTGCGCACGATGTCGTCGTCGTAGAAGCCGATCCCGTTGGCACCGGATTGGTTGTCGGCGAACATGATCAGGGCGTCGACGTAGGTGCGTGCCGTGGCGTTGTCGCCGTCGATCGTGATGACTTGGTTGGTCAGGCGGTGCAGAGTATGACCCGCCAGGGCGTGCGTCTTGTCCATGAAGTCCGTGACGGCGTCGACGCCGCTCCACGAGCCGATCTCGCCGTAGTCGAGCTGGCAATCCTCGGTGAACACCGTTCGAAACAGCGGCCAGTCGCGTCGGTCGATCCCGGTCGCGTAACGAACGAGCAGCTCCGAGATTTCCTGCCGGTCACCGTTTTCGGTCATCAGAAGTCTCCATTCGGGTGGACCACGATGCGTGGCGGGCCGTCGGACCGGCGGGCCAACTCGAGCGCGCCCGGGACATCGTCCAGACCGATGACCTTACCCACGCTCGGCAGCGGATCAAGCCGTCCCGACGCGATGGCGTCGAGGGTTCCGTACCAGTCCTGCGGGTGTGGGCCCCCGCCGAACTGGATTGTGACGCCCTGCCGGGTGGCGGTGGTGACGTCCAGGGTGTCGCCGGTGTACCAGCCGCCGGCGCAATAGATCCGGGTGGCCATCTCGGCCGACTCGACGATGCTCTGGATGAGCCCGGCGGTGCCGACGCACTCGAACACCACCGCCGGGCCGGGCAATCCGCGTTGCGCGCGAACCTCCCGGAACGCGTCGGACCAGGGCTGCTCGGCGGGGTCGACGGTGACATGCGCGCCGAAGCGGTCTCGGGCCAGCGCGCGGCGGTCGGGCTTGTAGTCGGCCACGATGATCGGCTCGATGCCGCGGGCGGCCAGGGCGGCGACGGCCGAGAGGCCGATCGCCCCGGCACCGATGACGACGGCGATCTCGCCCGGTCGGACCTGCGCCGACCGGACGTAGAACTCGCCGACGGCGAACGCGTCGGTCAGGGCGACCGCGTCGCTGGGGGCGTCACCCGGCACCGGCTTGGCCGCCGCCTCCGAAACCACCAGCAGCTCACCGAAACTCCCCTGGGCCTCCGGGTGCTGACCGATGATGCGCATGCCGCCGGCGCCGCCGTCGACGAGTCGCACCGGCATCGCCGTCACGCGCGCGCCGACGGCGAACTGATCGGTGCAGCCAGGCCCGTGGCCGATGACCTCGCCGACGAACTCGTGGCCGAGCACGATATCGCGGTCCGGGTCGTACAGCGAACGGCCGGTGGGATCGTCGAGCGCCAGCTCGGGGTGGTCCATGAAATGAACGTCGGACGCGCAGATCGCGGTGCTCAGTGTCCGCAGTAGCAATTCGCCCGGCCCCGGCGCCGGATCCGCCGTCTCGCGGACCTGCAGCCGGCCGTCCCTCAATACAACGGCGCGCAACGCATCAGCCTCGTTTATTTTCTCGAATAATCGATATAGGATCTCGAATGCTCGGAGCAACCATATGAACCTCGCCGCAAAGGAGTCAAGACATTCGCGGATCGCCGTCGGCGCCGACCGCCCGAGTGCTGGATGTGGTCGAGCTCCTGGCCCGGTCCCCGGACGCGCCGCTGCGCTTCTCCGACGTCGTGCGCGAGCTCGACCTCACCCAGGCGACGGCCCACGCGATCCTGAAGACGCTGTGCGACCGGGGCTGGGTCAGCCGCGACCCGGTCGCGAAGACCTTCATCCTCGGCCCCGCGCTCGCGGTGGTGGCCGCGCGCACCGACACCGCCCGCCCCCTTGCGCATGCGGCCCGTGCCGCGGCGTTGCGGCTCTCCCGCGAAGTCGGCTACGCCGGGTCGGTGGTCGAGCGATTCGGCGATTCGCTGGTGGTGACCGCCTTCGAGGGTGACCCCGCGACGCAGCCGGCGGGCATCCCGGGCGATCGCATTCCCTACGCCCCGCCCTTCGGCGTCGCACTCGCGGCCTGGGACGGCGAGGAGGAACGACGGGCATGGATCCGCCGCGGCGCCGGCGACAACATCGATCGCGTCGAGCGCCTCGAACGCGTCCTGGAGCACACCCGCGAGCGCGGGTTCGACGTCGACTGGACGACCCCCGCGCTGGCGCAGGCCGTCCAAGCGGTCGGCGGCCTGGATCACCACGAGATGCCGACTCCGGTGCGCCACATCCTGGATCAGCTGCTCGCCGAGTTCACCACCATCGGCTTCCTCTCCGACGACAATCCGGGTCGCCGCAAGCAACCCGTGGTCACCATCGCGGCACCGGTTTTCGACCATCGTGGACAAGCCGCCCTGATGCTGGCGGTGCATCCGCTGTGCCCGCTCAGCGCACGGCAGATCCGGGTCATCGGCGAGAAGCTCACCGGCGAAACGGCGGCGATCACACGATCGCAAACGCACGCGGTGGATCGGACCGTCTAAGTTAGCCGTACGGATAGGGGGTGACCGTAGGGTGTTCGGGTGCTGACAAGCGGGTCAGTGGTGTGCGGGTACCGCATCGAGCGGGTGCTGGGCGCCGGCGGGATGGGCACGGTGTACCTGGCGGCCGACCCGACCCTGCCGCGCCAGACCGCGCTGAAAGTGCTCTCCTCCGAACTGTCGCGCGATCCCGATTTCCGGGCCCGATTCATTCGTGAGGCGGACACGGCCGCCTCGCTCGAGCATCCCCAGATCGTGTCGGTCTACAACCGGGGGCAGACCGACGAGGGCCAGCTGTGGATCGCGATGCAATTCGTCGATGGCACCGACGCCGACGCGGCACTGCGCGAGGGGACCATGGCCCCGCAGCGCGCCGTGCACATCATCGCCGAGGTCGCCAAGGCACTCGACTTCGCCCACGCCCACAACGTGGTGCACCGCGACATCAAGCCCGGCAACTTCCTGCTGTCCGGCCCGACCGGTCCCGACGAGCGAGTCCTGTTGGGTGACTTCGGAATTGCCCGCGCCTTCGACGATGTCGGGCTGACCGCAACCGGCTCGGTGATGGCCACCGTCGCCTACGCGGCACCCGAGGTGCTGTCCAACGCGCCGATCGACGGCCGCGTAGACATCTACTCACTGGGTTGCGCGCTGTTCCGGCTGCTGACGGGCCAGACACCGTTCCCGGCCACCAACGGCGCGGCGGCGGTGATGATGGGGCACCTGTTCAGCCCGCCGCCGCGGGTGACGGATGCGGTGCCGTCGCTGCCCGACGCGCTGGATCGGGTGATCGCCATCGCGATGGCCAAGGACCCGGCGGCCCGGTTCGGTTCGGCAGGGGAGCTCGCCCACGCGGCGGCCGGCGCGCTGCGCGATGCCACGCGTCGAGCGCCGCTACCGCCCGTACCCAGCGGTCGGGTCGGCCCGTATCCCGTGCAGTCCCCGGCGCCGGAGTGGTGGCAGCACAGCGGACAGCGCACCCTGGCCCCGGATGCGCGCCCGCTACCGCCGCGGCGCCCACGCCGGTGGGGCCTGATCGGCGCCGCGGTGGCCGCCGTCGTATTGGTCATCGCCGCGGCGGTCACCGTGCTGGTCTGGCCCGAGCCCCGGACCGGGGGCGACGACGCCGGCAGCGGGCCGGCGCCGGGCCCATCCGCGCAGGGCCCGCCGGCCACCAATATCGCTGCCGCCCAACTGCGCTCGATCCTGCTGACGGCCGCACAGATTCCGAACGGAACGAACGGAGGCCCCCTGGTTCTCGAACACGACGGCGCCACCTTGTCGGACGACTCCGCGACTCTCGACAACCCCCAGTGCGCCGGGGCGTGGGCACCGGCACAGCAAGCGGCGTACGGCGAGAGCGGCTACACCGGCGTGGCGGTGCAGGTCCTGCGCGCCCTGAACGAAGCGGCGTGGCAGGACAGTGTCACCCAGGCCGTCATCGCGTTTCCCCCCGACAAGGCGGGACCGACGTACGTCACCCAGCGCGGGCAGTGGGCGCTCTGCGGCGGCAAGGCCGTCACCGTGACCGCGCCGGGCGCGGCCGGTCAGGCATGGGACTTCGCCCAGCCGACCACCACCTCCGGTGTGCTCGTCCTGGCCGCCGCCTTGCGCGGGGGCGGCGGCTCCTGCCAGCACGGCATGCAGGTGCGCGGCAACGTCATCATCGACATCCGGCGGTGCCGCTCCACCGGTGACCCCGACGTCGCTGCGCTGGTCACCGCGACCTCCGCCAGGGTGCCGCGCCAATGAGGCGGGCAAGGCGGGCAACGGCATCGGCGTGGGCCAAGGCGGGAGCCGCGCTGGGCGTCGCCGCCATCGCCGCGTCCTGCTCCGTCGTAACCGGCGGCACTCCGGTGCTTCCGCACACCACCACGTCCGCGGGCGCAGCCGGCCCAACCCAGCCCCCTCTGACGCCGCCACCCCCGACGACCCAGTCCGCCGAAGACCAGATACGCCAGACCGTCATGGCGTTTCAAGACGCCTACAACACCCAGAATTGGGACGCCTACACCGAACTGATGTGTTCGGCCATGCGGGTCGAATTCACCGGTTCGGTAATGGATTACCTCAAGAAGAGCCGCGCCCAGAACGGCCTCACCACCGTCAAGATCACGTCGGTCGCGGTCACCGGCGATACCGCCACCGCGACAATGGACGCGCAGAACGAGGCGTTGGGTTCCGGCTCCGTGAGCTTGCCGCTGAAACTCGAAGACGGCTGGAAGATCTGCAAACCGTGAAAAGCCCGGTGCCACAGGCGAAGAAGACGATCCTCGCGGCGCTGGTCGCCGCCGTGCTGGTGGCCTGCCACCACAGCACTGCGGGAACCGCGCGCCAGGCGTCCCAGCCGGGATCGAACCCGTCGGCTTCGGTGAATCCCTCGCTGCTCGATCCGGGCAACTACCCGACCCGCCCGTTGCCCCCGCTCGGTGACGCCGGGTCCGAGGAAGCCGGTCGCCTCGTCGAGGGCCGCCGCATGGCCGCCTTTGTCGTCGGGCCCTGGCAGGCCGACCCCTCCCTTACCGTCCCGGGTTCCAACAGCTCGGCGACCGTGATCAAAAACTTCGACCAACTCTCCCAAGTCGTCTGGACACCAATCACGGGCGGCGCCTTCAACCTTCCGTTCGTGGTCGGATTCATGTCCGAGCGGCAAGCGCCCGGCCCCGACCACCCGATGTCGCTGCGCAATGCCGTGCTGCGCTTCGCCAACCCCGCCGCCGCGACCTCGGCGGCTCAAGGCATGCACGCCAGGGCGATGGCCATGCCACGCCTTCCCAGCGCCACGCCCATCGTCACCGAACCCGAGCAAGCCGTCCCCATCCCGGGTCATCCCGACGCAGCGGCGGCGCTGCTGGCCTACCAGGACGGCGCCCAGACGGTGCGCGAACTGTCGGTGTTCACCGCCCACGGTCCCTACGTTCTCGTTCAGGTCGCGCGCTGCGGCGCCGGAGCGGACTGCGAAGCGCCGCTGGCCGCCCGCACGATCGACCTTCAGATGCCGCTGATCGACGCGTTTCGGCCCACCGACGCCAACCAGTTCCCCGCGCTTCCGCTAGACCCCACCGGTCTCGTCGCCCGCACCCTGCCGTTGCCGGCCGACCAGACCACCCCGATGTCGGGGGCCGCCTACGAGACGGCCGGCGCGCTGCACCTGGAAGACGACCCGGTCCAGGCCGGCCCGGCCCTGGCCGCGGCGGGTGTGGACTACGTGTCCGTCAACCAGGCCACCCTCTACCAGGCCAAGGATCCCACCGGCGCCCGGACGCTTGCCGACGCCTACAGTGACATCGTGGCCAAAACGCCGGCGGCACAGGCGGCTTCGCCGGTGCCCGGCCTTCCCCAGAGCCGTTGCACCCGTGTTGCCGGGGCCAACGGGCTGGTGCCCCGCTATTGGTGCCTGGCCGCCTCGGGCCGATACACGATCAAAACCGTTGCGCGCCAACTTGATAACGCCCAACGCCAGATGGCCGCGCAGTACCGGATGCTGGCCGGGTAGCTGTCACCATGGCACCTAACCACGTTGTCGACGATCTCGCCGGCTTCGTCGTCGGCGCCGAGCCCGCGGACCTGAACGGACCGCCCCGGGCGTTGCTGAAACGCAACGTGCTGGACAGCGTTGCCTGCGCCGTCGGCTCACTGAACGGAGAGCTGATCGCCACGATTCGCGAACACACCGACCAATTCAGCGGTGCCCCCACGGCGACACTCGTGGGCGGCGGCCGGGCATCGGTCGATCAGGCGGCCTTTTTCAACGCGGTCCTGGTGCGCTACCCCGATCTGCTCGACACCTATCTGACGGTGGGGGGCCTGTGTCATCCCGCCGACAACTTCGGTGCGATCCTGGCGGTGGCCGAGCACGTCGACGCCGGCGGCGCCGATTTCCTACTCGCCCTTGCGGTGGCCTACGAGGTCCAATGCCGGTTCAGCGTCCAGGTTCCGGTGATGGCCCGCGGGCTCAATCATGCTCTGCAACTGGCGATGTCGGTCGCGGCGGGGTCGGCCAAACTGCTCGGGCTCGACGCCGAGCAGACCGCTGACGCCATTGCCGCAGCGGCGGCCGACAACGTCTCGCTTGCCACCGTGCACGCCGAACCGGTCTCGAACTGGAAGGGCATCTCGCCCGCGATCACCGGTATGCGCGCGGTGTACACGACGATGCTGGCCGGCCGCGGCGTGACCGGGCCTAAGTCGCTGTTCGAAGGCCCGCACGGCCTGGTGCAGCTCTTCGATCAGCCGATTGACTTCCACACCGCAGACCGGGCGCTCGCCTGCGTCGAGCAGACCTACCTGAAGCAGTACTGCTCACTTATCCACGGGCAGGCCATCATTGACGCCGTCCTGGCGATCCGCAGCGACAACGACCTGCGCGGCGAAGACGTCGCGCGGGTGACCCTGGAGGTCTTCCAGGGCGCCTATGACTTCGCCGGCGGGGGAGTGTACGGCGGCAAGGACCACCCGCTGACCAAGGAGCAGGCCGACTACAACCTGAAATACCTCAGTGCGGTGGCGCTGCTCGACGGCGGCGTCGGCCCGGAGCAGCTCGAGACCGAACGCGTGCTGCGCGGCGACGTTCAGGACCTGCTGGCGCGGGTCGACGTCTCGGCCGCGGCCGACCTGACCGCGGACTACCCGCAACGCACCGCGGCCCGCGTGCACGTGCTCATGCGCGACGGGCGGGAATTCAGCCGCGAGCAGAGCGATTACGAGGGATCGCCCACCCGGCCGATGTCCTGGGAGCGCGTCGTCGACAAGTTCGGCTGGCTCGCCGAGCCGTTCTGCGACGAGGCGCTGCGCGACGACATCGTCGCCGCGGTCGACCACCTGGACGAGATCCCCGTCGCCGAGCTCACCGCCCTGCTCGGCGCGGTCAGTCCGGGCGCTCGCTGCCGCCGCAGCAGGGTTCGCTTCTGACACCCCGCCCCCTTGCGCCGTTCGCTGCGGGCGTTGAATGATCGGCCATGCGCAAAGATCGCGGCATCAACCGGTGGGAATTGGTCACCTGCGCGCTGGGCGGGCACGTCACGTACGCGCCGGACGAGCAGGCGCTCGCCGAGAGGCTCAGCGGCACCACCGGACTGGGCGAAGTCTGGCGCTGCCTGCGGTGCGGGGAATTCACCGTCGGCGAGCCGCATGGCCGCGGCCACGCCGACGACGCACCGATGATCATGCGCGGCAAGGCTTTACGACAGGCCATCATCATTCGTGCGCTCGCGGTCGAACGGCTGTTCCGGGCGGTGGTGATCGCGCTGGCGGCCTATGCCGTCTGGAAATTCCGCGGCGCGCGCGGGGCCATCCAGGCCACCCTGGACCGTGACCTCCCGGTCTTCCGGGCCGCGGGGTTCAAGGTCGATCAGATGACGATCGTGCACGAGCTGGAAAAGGCGCTGGCTGCCAAGCCATCCACCCTGGCCCTGCTGACCTTGATGCTGGTCGTCTACGCGCTGATCGAGGTCATCGAAGCGGTCGGCCTGTGGTTGCTCAAGCGCTGGGGCGAGTACTTCGCGGTGGTGGCCACCTCGGTCTTCCTGCCGCTGGAGATCCATGACCTCGCCAAGGGCATCACGATGACCCGCTTGGTCACCTTCGCGATCAACGTTGCCGCCGTGATCTACCTGCTGATATCGAAACGGCTGTTCGGGCTGCGGGGCGGTCGCGAGGCCTATGACGAGGAGCGCCGGGGCGAGCAGTTGCTCGACGTCGAGCGCGCCGCCACCACGACCTGAATGGGTACTTACGCGATCAGCGGATCGGCGTCCGGGATGGGCCGCGAGGCCGCGCAGCGGCTCCGCGCCGACGGCCACACCGTGATCGGCGTCGACCTGAAGGATGCCGACGTGGTCGCCGACCTGTCGACGCGGGACGGCCGCGGCGCGGCCGCCGACGGCATCCTGGCGGCCTGCGGCGGCAAGCTCGACGGTGCCGTGCTGGCCGCCGGGCTGGGCCCGAGCCGGGGCCGGGATCGTCCCCAGCTGATCGCCCAGGTCAACTACCTCGGCGTGGTGGAACTGCTCGTCGCCTTGCGACCGGCGCTGGCCGCGAAGGAACGCGCCAAAGTCGTCGTCGTGTCCAGCAATTCCACGACGACGGTGCCCGCGGTGCCCGGGCGGACCGTGCGAGCGTTGCTCGGACACGATGCCGACAGGGCAGTGCGAACCGTGCGGCCGTTCGGGCCGGCCGCGCCGACGATGATGTACGCGGCCTCGAAAATCGCGGTGACCCGCTGGGTGCGCCGGCATGCGGTGCGGCGGGAGTGGGCCGGCGCCGGTGTGCGCCTGAACGCCCTGGCGCCGGGCGCCATCTTGACGCCGATGCTGCAAGAGCAGCTGGCGGATCCCCGGCAGGCCAAAGCGGTTCGATCGTTCCCGGTGCCGGTGGGCGGCTTCGGCGACGCCGGGCAGTTGGCCGAATGGATGCGTTTCATGCTGTCGGATTCCGCCGACTTCCTTTGCGGCAGCGTTGTTTTCGTCGACGGCGGGACCGACGCGTACTTCCGCGCCGACGACTGGCCGAAGGCCCTACCGGCGCGCCGGATGTTCGGTTATCTGCGACGGTTCAGAGCCGGCGTGTGACGAGCCCGTCGCACCGCCGCGAATGTGCCTGACGCCACAACACGGCTTTTCGCGACGTTTACCCCGGCGCGGCGCGCCCGTAAAACCGCCGGGATGCAATTCAATGAGTCGGCGAACTGGCCGAACGGACAAGGGACGGACAAGGACGGCAACTGTGCCAACACCGCAGCACTGGATGAGCCAGAGCCCGACCAGCCTCGACATAGTCACCCCGATCAAGGCACGGGCGTGTGACGCCCTGCAGGCGGTGCTGAGAAGCGCGCCGCGCCAAGCGCGTTCCCACGCGCGGATCATGCCGAAGGGGGTCGAGCGCTGCTGAGGGCCTGCGCTTCAAACTAGCTGCCCGCGCGGTCGCGTTCGCGCCGGCGGGCGCGCGAAGCCCGCAAATTCGCGGCGTTCCCACACGTCTTGACGTCGTGCCAAACCCCGCTGTTGTTCTTCGACCGGTCGTAGAACGTCGACGCGCACCGGGGGTTGTGGCACCGCTTGATCCGCCGCCAGGTGCCGTCCCGCTGGCTGAGCAGAACCTCTCCCCACAGCGCCGACGCCAGCCAGCGCCAGCCGGTTCCGGCGGGTTCGAGCCGCACCTCGCCGGCCTCTGACAGCGTCAGGGAGGCCGCGGCGGCGCCGGTTCCTCGTCCCGGCTGCGATTCCCCCGCGACCAGTCCTGCGATCGTGTCCCGCAGGGCGCGAAGCTTCGCCACGTCCGCGTCGCCGAGCGGCGGCGGCCGCACGTCCAGGCCGCGCGCGGTCGACCATGTCCGCACCGCGGCGGCCGCCCACTCGCCCGCGACGGACGCGTCGGCCAGCAGGTCCGGCCCGTAGCCCTCGATGCCCGCCGTGTTGAGGAAGTCCTGGACCAGCCCCAGGCCACCGGGCGCCGGGGCGAGCTCGTAGCGCTGTGACGCACGCCATGCCAAAGACATATCCTAAAGATACTTGTCTATGTCGCGGCGGTCAACTACAGTGACAGAAGCAAAATGCTTTCGACTACGTCTAGGAGCACACATCATGGTCAACATCAAAGGCTCGACGGTCGTGGTAACCGGCGGGCAGCGCGGACTCGGCAAGGCCATCGTCGACGAGTTCCTGCGGCGCGGCGCGGCGAAGGTGTACGCCACCGCGAGGGCGCCCAAGCCCAGCGAGGACCCTCGGGTGGTCAGCCTCGAGCTGGACGTCACCAAGCCGGATTCGGTTGCGGCGCTGGCCAGTACTGCGTCCGACGCCGACATCGTCATCAACAACGCCGGCATCATCGGCGCGTCGCAGCTGCTCGGCAGCGACATCGAGGAGGTGCGCGCGGTGTTCGAGACGAACTACTTCGGCGCGCTTCGGGTCGCCAAGGCGTTCGCCCCGATCCTGGCCGACAACGGAGGCGGGGCGCTGGTCGACACCCTCTCGATCCTGTCCTGGGTGGCCGGCTTCGGCGGCTACGGCGACTCCAAGGCGGCGCTCTGGTCGGCGACGAACTCGCTGCGCATCGAGCTCGAAAAGCAGGGCACCCTGGTGACCGGCGTGCACCTGAGCTTCACCGAGACCGACATGACCAGCGGCTTCGACGTGCCGAAGAACGACCCGCGCCAGGTCGCGCGGCAGATCGTCGACGGCATCGAGCGCGGCGACGTGGAGGTGCTGGCCGACGACGACACCCGGCACATCAAGGCCGCACTCTCCGGACCGGTCGAGGCGCTCCGCGCAGGTTAACGGGCAGCCGACGTTAAATGGCCTGTCCGAAGGCAGATCCCCGTCTTGTGACGGTGGGTCAAGCAGGCCGTGGGGGGCCTCACCCAAAAATGGGCTTGCTGCACTTCGGACAGGCCACCGGGTCGCCCCGGTAAGGACCACGATCGCAGCCAAGGCGCGAGCGCGGCGACGGCCGAAGGTCCCCGGCCCTCCGCCGAAAGTCACATCCACGCCACCCCGGCGGTCATGTTTGGATGGCGACATGGAACCCGAACGCATCGTGAGCGCGACCCGCGTCATCTCGGCGAGCGCCGAGCGGATTTTCGAGCTGATCGCCGATCCCGCTCAGCAGCCGAGCTGGGACGGCAACGACAACCTCGCCTCGGCCGCCCCGGGCCAGCGGGTCCGCCAGGTCGGTGACGTGTTCAAGACGACGCTGACCAACGGCGCCGTGCGGGAGAACCACGTCGTGGAGTTCATCGAAGGCACGAAAATCGCCTGGTGCCCAGCCGAACCCAAGAAGCTGCCGCCCGGCCACCTGTGGCGCTGGGAACTGCAGCCGATCAACGCGACCCTCACCAGCGTCACCCACACCTACGACTGGACGGAGCTGAACGACAGCACCCGGCTGGCCAGAGCAGCCTCGACGACGTCCGACATGCTGCGTGAGTCGATCGACCGGCTCGCCACGCTCGCCCAGGCGAGCGACGGCTGACATGGCGCTCCCACCGCCGGGCGCCGACCGCGCCGCCATCGTCACCGGCGCCTCGTCGGGAATCGGCGAACAGTTCGCCGGGATACTCGCGCGGCGCGGCTATCAGGTGGTGCTGGTGGCCCGCAGCGCCGACCGCCTCGCCACGCTGGCCGCGCGGCTCGGTCCGCACGCACACCCGCTGCCGGCCGACCTGTCCGATCGCGGCGCGCGGGCGGGTCTGCCCGACCGCGTCGCGGCCCTCGGTCTGGTCCCGGACATCCTGGTCAACAATGCCGGCCTTTCCACGCTCGGCGTGGTCGCGAAATCCGTTCCGGAGCAAGAGGTTAACCTCGTCGAGGTCGATGTGGCCGCGGTGGTGGACCTGTGCAGCCGGTTCCTGCCGGGAATGGTCGACCGCCGGCGCGGCGCCGTGCTGAACGTGGCATCGGTGGCCGGGTTCGGTCCGCTGCCGGGCCAGGCGGCGTACGGCGCCGCCAAGGCCTTCGTGTTGTCCTACACCCACAGCCTGCGGGGCGAGCTGCGCGGCACCGGTGTCGGCGCGACGGCGCTGTGCCCGGGGCCGGTGGACACCGGATTCGGCGAGGCGGCCGGTTTCTCCAAGGAGGAGGCCGAATCGGCCCTGCCACAGGTGATGTGGGTGCCGGCCGACAAGGTCGCCCAGGCCGGGATCGACGGCCTGGCGGCCGGCAAGGCCGTCGTCGTGCCGGGCCGCGTCAACCGGGTGGCGTCGGCCTTCTTCCGGGTCGCGCCTCCCGAGTTGCTGTTGCCGGTGCTGAGGCGCGGCCACCCGGCCTTCAAACGGGGCTGAACCGGGGCTGAAACGCTCAGCCGTTTTTGCCGCGCACCCACTGGAACGTGCCGTAGTTCTTGACCCGCACGCTGACGAATCCGTTGTCTTCCAGGATGTCGCCGATTTCGTCGTCGCCGAACACGTGCGCCCCCACGTTCGGCAGCTTTTGCCAAAACCTGGCGGCCTGCCCGACGGTGGGCACCATGATCGCCAGCCGGCCGCCCGGCCGCAACACGCGGGCCATCTCGGCCAGTGCCGCCGCGGGATTCGGAACCAGCTGCAGCACCGCCGTCGAGACCACGGCGTCAACCGTGTTGTCGCGCAGCGGAAGTCGCTGCGCGTCGGCCTTGATGAAGCCGACCTGCGGCCCGGCTTCGTTGCGGACGGCGCGGGCCAGCATCGCCTCGGAGATGTCGACGCCCAGGGCCAGCCCGTCGGGACCGGCCGCGCGGGCCAGCGACGCGGTGACGTTGCCCGGGCCCGAGCCGACGTCCAGCGCCACGCCGCCCGGCGGGATGCTCAGCCACTCGATGGGCAGTGCCCACGCGCTGATCAGCCGCCGCGACAGGGCCTGGGCGTTGTCGTACAGCATCGACCCGATCGGTGACGCCCACGCCGCTTGTATCGGGCCCGTGTTCTTCGGGACGGCGTCGCCCTCGGCCGATGCGGTGCCGAGCAGATCAAGGTAGCCCTTGCTCACGTCCGGATCCACCGGCGCATCGGTGAGTAGATCCAACGCTCGGCGCAGCGCGGGCGGCAGCGAGACATGCACGTCGGTCACGCGTACTCCTTCGATCAAAAATCAAGTGGTGCAGCAGAAATCGAGGTGGGCGCCTTGTGAGCTCCGGCTCCGACACACCCCCGCTGGCAGCCTACGCCGAACCGTCCGTTACTGCCGGACGGCGGCGCGCTCGCGCACCAGGGCGCACAGCTGCCACCGACCCGGGACGCCTTTGAGCTCGCTTTCGCCCCGGTCGGAGAACCGGTGGCGCGAGCCGGTCACGATGTCGCGCACCGTCGAGGACACCAGCACCTCGCTGGCATCGGCGAGCGCCGCCACCCGCGCGCCGATGTGCACGGCCATGCCGGCCACGTCAGCCCCGCGCACCTCGACCTCGCCGGCGTGAATCCCGACCCGAACCTCGATGCCCAGCACACGCACCGCGTCGACGATGTCGTCGGCGCAGGCGAGCGCGGCGCTTGGGCTGGAGAAGGTGGCGACGAACCCGTCCCCGGCGGTGTTGACTTCACGCCCGCCGAACCGCTGCAGTTCGTGCCGAATGATGGTGTCGTGGTTGTCCAGCAGGTCGCGCCACCTGCCGTCGCCGAGCAGGGCGGCGCGTTCGGTCGAGCCGACGATGTCGGTGAACACGATGGTGGTCAGCAGGCGCTCCGCGTCCGAGCCGCCCCGCATGCCGGTGATGAACTCCTCGATCTCGTCGAGCATCGGCGCGGTGTTGCCGACCCAGTACAGGGTGTCCTCGCCCGGCAGTTCCACGAAGCGCGATCCGGCGATGTTCTCCGCCAGGTACCGGCCGTGCTCGACCGGGGTGAATTCGGAGCCGGCGCGATGGAGGATCAGCGTCGGCGCGGTGATGCGCGGCAGGGTGTCGCGCACGTCGGCCTGGCGGATGGTCAGGATCATCGCGCGCGCCATGCTGGGCGACGCGGCACGGTTACCGGCGGCGTCCCACCAGGCGCGGAAGGCGTCGTCACGGGCGACGCTGGGCGCGATGATGCCCAGCATGTCGAAGCCCTGCTCGACGGCGTCCGGGTCCGTTAAGACGGTCGTATACGGGTCCAGCTCCTCGATCTTGGCGCCCATCGGGTAGTCGGGGGCATACAAACTGCGGGCCGCACCGTTGATGATCACCAGGCTGCTCACCCGTTCCGGGTACTCGGCCGCCAGCACGAGCCCTGTCATCGCGGTGAAGCCGGGCGCCACGATCGTGGCCCGCTCGCAGCCCACCGCGTTCATCACCGAGACGACGTCCTTCGACCAGAACTGCGGCCCGATCACGTCGATCGAGGGCACCCGCGACGACAGCCCGATCCCGCGCTGGTCGAGCCGGATCACCCGGGCGAACGACGCCAGCCGTCGATGAAACCGGTACATCGACGGCTCGGCGTCGACCGAGTCGATCGGAATCGAAGGCCCGGGCAGCAGTATCAGGTCGATCGGCCCATCGCCGAACACCTGGTAGGCGATGTCCGTCTCGCCGCAACTGGCGTATCGGGTTCGTGGTGTCCCAGAAAATCCAGGCACGAGTCAAAGGCTAATGCAGCCCACCGACAAGAGGCGCTCCGCTCAGCGGGCGATGATCGGGACCAGGTATCGGGCGGCGTAGTCGCGGACGGCCGCCTGGTCCGACGTGTCGAGCCGGTCGGTGGGGAACACGATGATGCCGAGCGCGACGCGCAGCAGGATGTCGGCGATGTCGGCGAGGTCGGGGTCGGAGATGTCGGCCCCGCAGCGCCGCAGCGTGTGCGCGATCCCGTCGGCGAATTGGCGAATCGGGAAGACGTGGGACCGGGAAAACATGCCGAGCAGCTCGGGCTCGCTTTCGGCGATCCGCGAATAGAGGCGGGAGTCTCCGACGAGTCGCACCCCGAGCGCGAACGCCTCGATCACGGCCTCTTGCGGGGTGCAGCCCGCGGTGGCCCGGTCGAGCGTGGCGAAGAAGTTTTCGGCCTCGCGGCGGACGACATGCGCGAAGAGGTTCTCCTTGGTCGGAAAACGCCGGTAGATGGTGCTTCGGCTGACCCCGGCGCGGGCCGCGACGTCCTCGATGTTCGCGCGGCGCACGCCGTAGGTCTCGAAGACCGTCCGCGCGGTGTCCAGGATGGCGCGGTCGACGTCGGTCGCTTCGGCGAGATTGCCGTCGAGGCTGCGGTTCTCCATGGATCACGACCCTCACTGCAATCAAGGCGCGACGCTGTTACTGTGACACAAAGATACGCATTTGTTCCTCTGTTTCACACCCCGCGTGTCGGACGGGAGGTTGGAATGACGGCGCAATGGGCCGACCAGGATTTCGACACCGGTGTTCGCGAGGCCGTCCCCATGCCGGTCGACGACGAAATCAACGTGGCCGCGCCGCGGCTCGGGCCCGAGTCGTTGACGTGGAAGTTCTACGGGGATCACCGCACCCAGTTCTTCGGCTTTCAGCGCACGGCCGGCGTGGAGAACTGCATCGAGCAACTCGCGCAGGGCGTGCTCGATCACTCGGTGATCTTCAGCGACACGTTGGGCCGGGCGAAGCGAACGGGTCCGCCGCTGATGAAGACGGTCTACTCCGACGACCCGCACGGGTGGGGCCGCAAGGTCCGCGATTTCCACAAGCCGATCAAGGGCACCATCAGCGACGGCTCTAGATATCACGCGCTCAACCCGGAGTTGTTCTACTGGGCGCACGCCACCTTCGTCGATCAGGTCATCTACACGGCCGAAACCTTCATTCGCCGGTTGTCCCGCGCGGAAAAGGAACAGATCTTCAACGAGGGCAAGATCTGGTATGGCCTCTACGGGGTCAGCGACCGCGGCCAGCCGCAGACCTACGACGAGTTCCTCGCGTACTGGGACGAGATGCTCGAGCGGTTCGTCCCGCACAAGACCGTCCTGTACGGCACGGGCTACATCCGGAAGGGGATACCGGGCCCCCGCTGGATTCCCGGGCCGGTCTGGAAGGTGTTGTCCGCGCCGCTCAACGCCTACGCCCGGCTGGTGCTCGTCGGAACCCTGCCGCAACAGATGCGCGACGTGTGCCAGCTGCAGTGGGATGCCAAGAAGGAGAAGCGTTTTCAGCGGTTCGCCGCCGCGGTGCGCGCGCTCAATCCGGTGATCAACCGGCTGCCGGTGTCGTTGATCTACCTGCCGTGGGCGGCCGCGGCGTGGCGCCGCGCCGGCGTCGACCCGCGCAAGCTGCACAATCGCGCGGCTTAACCGATCCGCAGCAGCCGTTCGGCGTTGCCGTGGGCGATCTTCTCCCGGTCGGCCGCGGACAGCGTCGTCCGCTCGAGCCCCCGGACCGCCTCGTGGGACGACTCGTAGGGATAGTCGACCGAGAACATCACCGCGTCGGCGCCGACCTCCAGCACCGCGCCCAGCATCACCGCCGGGGAGAACACCCCGCTGTTGGTGAAGACGACGTTGGTGCCGAGGTACGCCGACGGGGCGCGCCGCAACGGAGTCGTGGTCGCGTCCATTTTCAGGGTGGCGTAGCGGGAGTCCAGCCGGCTGCGCTGAAACGGCAGGAACTCGCCCATGTGCCCCAGGATCAGCGTCGCTCCCGGATGCCGGTCGAACACGCCGCCGAACACCAGCCGCAGCCCGTGCCCGCTGACCTCGGCGCTCCAGCTCCATGTCGCGCCGTACAGTTCCGGGCGCCCGTCGATGACCCGCCATCGATCCGCCGGTGGCGCGCCGGGGTGCAAATACAGCGGCAGGCCAAGGGATTCCACCGCGGACCACAGCTCGTCGTATTCGGGCGCGTCCAAATAGCGTCCGCCGGGCCCGCTGATGCAATCGTTGACCAGCCCCCCGCACAGCCCGTCCTGGGTGACGGCGCGCTCCAGCTCCGCCGCCGCGGCGGCCGGGTCCTGTAGCGGCAGGGCGGCGAACCCACGGAACCGATCGGGATGCCGGGCAATGATTTTCGCCAGGTAGTCGTTGGCGAGCCGGGCGTTGGTGCGCGCCTTCTCGGCGTCGATGTCGACCTGCAAACCCGGGGAGGTCAGGGACAAGACCTGCAGGTCGATACCGGCGTCGTCCATCTCGGCCAGCCGGTATTCGGTGAAATCGGGCAGCCGGCGCTCGTACCGCTCGGCGATTTCGGGCTTCATCAGCTGCATCAGTCGCTGATGGGCCGGCTGCAGGTCGGCCAGTTCCGGAACGAAAAACGCTTCCTCTAACGCGATGTAGCGCATCGGTCTCCCTTATCGTGATGGCGGTTGTCGCCCTCGACCCTGCGCCAGTGTCGCCCATCCGCGAAACGAATGGTTCGCATCGGGCCCCTCGGGGCGCCGCGCGAGGCGCGTGACGTGCGGTTCTGGGTGGTGTGGCCGACCCGCGTCGACGGAGATCCGAGGCGGCCGGCTGGTTCAAACCGCACTCGGGTCTACCCATCGGTCGCCGAAAGCACGAAAGTGAGGGGTAGGCGAAACCGACGGAGGGGAGCGGGCATGCAGATGACGGGCAATACGGTGCTGGTGACCGGAGGCGGCAGCGGAATCGGTCGCGGCCTGGCCGAGGCGTTTCACCGGCTCGGCAACCAGGTCGTCATCGCGGGCCGGCGGCGCGAGCCGCTGCAGGCCGTCGCGGCCGACAACCCGGGCATCCAGACGCTCTCGCTGGAACAAGGCGATCCCGCCGACATCCGCCGGTTCGCCACCGAGCTGACCGACCGCTATCCGGACCTGAACGTCGTCGTCAACAATGCCGGCGTCCAGCGCGTGGAGGACCTCACCACGACCAGCCCCAGCGCGGCGGAGTTGACCGTCGCCATCAACCTGCTCGGCCCGATCCGTCTGACGGCGGCGTTGCTGCCGTCGCTGCTGAAGAAGCCCCGGGCGGCGATCCTCAACGTCACGTCGGGCCTGGCGTTCATACCCAGCGCGGTCACGCCGACGTATTGCGCCACCAAAGCGGCGCTGCATTCCTACACGGAGTCGCTGCGCTACCAGCTGCGCGGGACGGCGGTCCAGGTGATCGAGATAATCCCGCCGCACGTGCAGACCGCGCTGCAGCGGGGGCGGGGATTCGACTCGGGCGACCCCCGGGCGATGCCGCTGGACGACTACATCGCCGAGACGATGAGCCTGTTGCAGACGCAACCGGAGGCCGACGAGATCATCGTGGAGCGCGTCAGGCCGTTCCGGTACGCCGAACGCGACGGCGTTTACGACGAGATCTACTCCGCCCTCAACGAGGCGATCACGGCGGCCGTCACCCAATCGCGCAACAGCTGAAAACCGGCCGGCCACAAAGAATTTGCCGAGCGATGGGGCAACGTTCAGCGCCCGTATGCCCGGCGCGCCCCGGCACGGTTGTCGGGCCGGTCGCGGATGCGACAGGATCGACACATGGGCGACTTTTCGTTGCTGGACGTTCCCCGATCGGTTCCCGTCGCGGACCCCGACGCGTACCTGCGCGCCGCCATGGCGTGGCACTTCGGTGCGGACACCGGTTCCCCGTTCTGGCTGCGTACCGCCCGCACGCTGGACTTCGACCCGCTGACCGACATCAAGACCTTTGCCGACCTCCGCCTATTCCCCAACCTCGTCAACGAGTTACGCAGCGCGCCGGTCGAGGATCTCATCCCGCGCGGCTACGGATCGCCCCCGCCGCTGCCCCAGATATTCGAATCCGGCGGCACCACGGGCGCCCCGAAACGCACTGTGCAGATGCCGGATTGGATCGCGCAGGTCGTCGAATGGCAAACCGAGGACTTCGCGCGGGGCGGCTTTGTCCGTGACCGGGGTTTCCTGTGCCTGATGCCGAGCGGCCCGCACGGCGTCGGCTACTTCTCCCGCCTGGTCGCCGAGCGGCTGGGCGCGGTCTTCCACGCGATCGACATCGACCCCCGCTGGGTGAAGAAACTCGCGGCGCGCAAGGCGGCCGGCGAAGTGGCCGCCTACATCGACCACGTCGTCGATCAGGCGGCGTTCGTACTGCGGACGCAGAACGTCGCCAACCTGCACACCACGCCGCCGCTGCTCGACGCCATCGCCCGGAACGACCGGGTGGTCGACCTGGTCAACGACAAGGTCCGCTACCTGTTGCTCAGCGGTGCCCACGTGGACGCCGACACCCTCGACCTGCTGCGCGACATCTTCCCGGACACGACGATCACCATGGCCTTCGGCAGCACCATGGTGCTGTCGCAAGCGGTCACCCGGACCACCGACGGCGACACGTTCGTCTTCGACCCGCGCACACCGTATGTCGTGTTCTGGGTCGTCGACCCCGACACCGGGGAGCGAGTGCCGTACGGGCAAAGAGGACAGGTGGTGATGAACCACATCAGCAAGGGGATGTTGATACCCAACAACCTGGAGCGGGACCTGGCCATCCGGATGCCCGGGCCGGCCGGCGAACTCAGCGATTCGGTCAGCGGGGTGCGGCCGGTCGCCACCTTCGAGGGCGAGGCCGTCATCGAAGGCGTCTACTGACCGTGGGACGCGAACAGGCGCGCCTCACAACCGATTTGATGCGCATCGACGCGCTCGGTGCGGACGGCGAATATCGGACCCGTAACCGCGAGGTCATCCTGGACACGGCCGGCGCCGCGGTCGCCGAGCTGAGCATCGTTCCGCCGCTGTATGTTTCGCGCACCATCGGCACGCAGCGCAAGGCCGCGCCGCTGCCCGTCGGGCAGCGCGAAGCGGCGCTGGCCGACGCGGCCGACCTCTTCGCGACCGCCGTCATCGGCGGCCTGGACTTCGAGGAGTACGTGCGGCTGGCCAGCGGCATTTCCGGGCTGCCGATCGCCGTCGCCCGAGCCGGCGCGCGTGGCGTCGCCGACGCGGTCGCCTCGGCATTCGAGGCGGTGCGACCGGCCCGGCCCGCCGGCGCCGCGCTCGACTGGCGCGAGGAGCGTGCCCGCCGCGGCGGTGCGGTGTGGGCGCGCCGCGGGGAGGTGTTCGCCGTCCATGCGGCCGGTAACGGCCCGGGCGTGCACGCGCTGTGGCCCCAGGCGCTCGCGCTGGGATACCGGGTGGCGGTGCGCCCGTCGCGCCGCGAGCCGCTGACCGGCCACCGGCTGGTGAATGCCCTGCGCCAGGCGGGGTTTCGTGCCGAAGACGCGGTCTATCTGCCCACCGACCACGGCGGCGCCGACGAGATCATCCGCTCGGCCGACCTTGCCATGGTGTATGGCGGCCAGGACGTGGTGGACAAGTACGCCAACGACCCCGCCGTGATGGTGAACGGCCCCGGGCGTTCGAAGATCCTCATCACGGCCGACCGCGACTGGCGCGACCACATCGACCTCGTCGTCGACTCGATCGCCAACCTGGGCGGGATGGCGTGCGTCAACGCCACCGCCGTGCTCTACGAGGGCGACCCCGCCCCGCTGGCTCATGCGATCGCCCGGCGGTTGGCGGACATCGAGCCGCTGCCCGGCCAGGACGAGCGCGCGATCCTGCCCACCCAGCCCCTCGACAAGGCGCAGGCGCTGGCCGCCTATCTGGCCGCCAAGGCCGCCGGGTGCACGCCGCTGCTCGGCGCCGACCGGGTGGTTGCCCCGATCGGCGACGGCTGCGCGGCGCTGCGTCCGGCGGTGCACCTGCTCGAGGAACCCGGCTCCGGCCGGCTCACCGACACGCTCAACACCGAGTTGCCGTTCCCGTGCGTGTGGGTGGCGCCGTGGTCGCGCGCCGCGGGCGTCGAGCCGCTGCGACATTCATTGGTGCTCACCGCCATCACCGGCGACGAGCGGCTCGTCGACGACCTGCTCGCCGAACCGACGGTCGCCAACGTGTACTTCGGAGGCCACCCGACGTTCTATGCGGCGCCCGAAATCCCGCATGACGGGTTCCTGGCGGACCTGCTGATGCGCAACAAGGGCTTCCTCAGCGACTAGCTGCCGAAGCCCCCGCCTTGCGTTCCGACCGTCGTCGCGCCGCTTCCACCGAGGTGGCTGGCCGCGAAGGCCGCGCCCTTGTCGATCATCTGCCCGTCGGACGCGTAGGTGTCGTGCGCGGCGAAATTCATGCCGTCGGAGCAGACCGGATCCTCGGGGGCACACACCTTGACGGTCTTCGCCTGATACAGCGGGCCGATGGCGACCGGGGGCTCGTTGAGGAAGTTCATCGCGCGGACGTTGGGCATGCCGAAGAGCACGACCGAGGAGACGTGGTCGGCCACCGAGGGGTCCATCGGTTTGGGCACGGTCGCGGGGTCGACGCCGTCCGGCACGGCGGCCGAGGTGACGAAGCCCATCACGGCCGCGCCCTGCGAGTAGCCGCCGAGCACCATCTTGGTGTTGGGGCAGTCGTGCGCCATCGAAACCACATGGCCGCCCGCATCTCTGATGCCGTCGAGGCCGGTGTCCCAATCGTTGCTGGCGGGGTAGTTGACCGGGTAGACGTCCAGCGACTTGCCGCCGATGCGCGAGCGCAGGTCATCGACGAATGCCTGTCCGGTCGGGCCGACGCCAGGAGCCTCACCGGTACCGCGGGCGAACACTACCTGTACGTCTGGGCACGGCTGGGCGGCGGCGGAGGGGATGGCAGGCGCGAAGACGGAGGCGCTGAGGCCCGCCCCGGCGACTACCGCTGGACCAAGGAAACGAGGGAGGTGACGTGCGATCATGCCGCAATTGTGCCCATCTGAATGCCTGTCTAAACAGTGATCTTCCGGCCAATTATTTCAGATCCGTAAATCGTCCGGCGGAGGCGCGACGGCGCGCCGGCGACGCATCCGCGTCGGGCCGCGAGAGATGCCGGGCGCCGGGCCGGAGCGCGGGCCCGTGTTTCGGTGTGGTCTGCTAGCGGTAGTCCGAGTCGAGGCATACGGTCGAGCCAGCGCCGCCCCTCGCGCGCAATTCGGAGTGAATGCGGCAGTGAACGTGAATGTGATAGCGCGGCCCTTCGCGAAGGCCTTTTCGGGGGCCTTCGCGGCGGCCACCGATCGATTGGCGAATCCGGCGCGGGTCTCCGATCCCGACCGGCTGCGCGCCACCGTGTCCGGCAAGACGGTATTGGTGACCGGGGCGTCGTATGGCATCGGCGAAGCGACGGCCCGCAAGATGGCCGCCGCGGGAGCGACGGTGCTGATCGTCGCCCGGTCGGCGGAAAGGCTCGAGGACATTGCGGCGGCCATCAACGCCGGCGGCGGTCGGGCGGTGGCGTACCCGACCGACCTCACCGACGAGTCCGCGGTCAGCGAGCTGACCAAGCGGGTCACCGAGGACCATGGCGCGGTGGACATCGTGGTGAGCAACGCAGGCAAGTCGCTGCGCCGCTCCCTGCATGACCAGTACGACCGCCCCCATGACTTCCAGCGCACCATCGACGTCAACTACCTCGGACCGATCCGGCTGCTGCTGGGCCTGCTGCCGGCCATGCGCGAGCGCGGCGGCGGGCACATCGTGAACGTGTCGAGCGTCGGGGTGCGCGTCGTACCCGGTCCGCAATGGGGCGCCTATCAGGCCTCCAAGGGCGCGTTCGATCGTTGGCTGCGCAGCGTCGCACCGGAATTGCACGCCGACGGCGTGGACGTCACCGCGGTCTACTTCGCGCTGGTCCGTACCCGGATGATCGCGCCCACGCCGGTCCTGGGCCGGCTTCCCGGCTTGACCCCGGACGAGGCCGCCGACGCGATCGCCAAGGCGGTGATCGAGCGGCCCCGCACCAACGAGCCGCCCTGGGTGTGGCCGGCCGAGCTGGCCTCCGTGCTGCTGGCCGGGCCCGCCGATCGCGCGGCCCGGTTGTGGCACCGGCGCTTCTTCGCCAACGCCGAAGCCCAAGAGGGCCAACGATGACGGACAGTGTGGTCGGCACGGCGGTGCGGGCGTTGCTGCGCTCCCGGCTGCTCAGCCCGCCCTCCCCGGTCGCCGGATTCCGGCTCCTTCGGGAGGCCCGCCGGGGCGGCACGAACCCCTACACCCTGTTGGGCGTCACGGCGGCCCGCTGGCCGGACCGGACCGCAATCATCGACGGCGACGGCGCCCTCACCTACCGCGAGCTGCGATCGGAGACCGAAGCCCTGGCCCGCCGGCTGTTCGACCACGGGGCCGGGCCGGACCAGGCGGTCGGGCTCATGTGCCGCAACGGACGGGGCTTCCTGAAGGGCTTCTTCGCGGCCGCCTTGGTGGGCGCGGACGTCGTCCTCGTCAACACGGAATTCCGGACCGACGCGCTGGCCGCCGCGGTCGGCGCCCACCGGGTCACGACGATGGTCGCCGACGACGAGTTCGCGGAGCGGGTCAGCGCCGCCGACCGATCGGTGGTGGTCGTCGATCCGGCGACATTCCGGGAGCGCGACGACGGCCGGCGGTCTCCCAGACCCGACGTGGCCGCGCCTGGGCGGATCATCCTGCTCACGTCGGGCACCACCGGCAAGCCCAAGGGGGTGCCACGCACACCGCAGCTGCGTTCGGCGGTGGGCGTCTGGGTGACGATCCTCGATCGCACCGGGTTGCGGACCGGGTCGCGGATCTCGGTGGCAATGCCGATGTTTCATGGTTTGGGGCTCGGCATGCTGATGCTGACCGTTGCCCTCGGCGGAACCGTGCTGACGAATCGCCACTTCGACGCCGAAGCCGCGCTCGCGCAGGCATCGCTGCATCGCGCCGATGCCTTCACCGCGGTGCCGGTCGTCCTCGCGCGCATCCTGGATCTGCCCGAGCGGGTACGGGCGCGGAACCCGTTGACCTACCTGCGGGTGGTGCTGTCCAGCGGGGATCGGCTGGATCCCAGCCTCGGGCAGCGGTTCATGGACGCCTACGGCGACATCCTCTACAACGGCTACGGCTCAACCGAAGTCGGCATCGGCTCGCTGGCCACGCCGGCCGACCTGCGGGAGGCCCCCGAGACGGTCGGAAAACCCGTCGCCGGCTGCCCCGTGCGCATCTTCGACAAGAACGACAGACCCGTCGGAGCGCGCGTCACCGGCCGCATTTTCGTCGGCGGGGAGCTGGCGAGTGAGGGCTACACGGACGGTGGCGCCAAGGCCGTCGTGGGAACCATGACCAGCACCGGCGACATGGGCTATCTCGACAACTCGGGCCGGCTCTACATCGTCGGCCGCGAGGACGACATGATCATCTCCGGGGGAGAGAACGTCTACCCGCGCGCGGTGGAGAACGCGCTCGCCGAGCACCCCGACATCGCGGACAACGCCGTCATCGGCGTGCCCGACGAGCAGTTCGGTCATCGGCTGGCCGCCTTCGTGGTCGCACAGCCGGGGCGCAGCCTCGACCCCGAGGGGCTGCGGGATTACCTGAAGGGCAGGGTTTCCCGCTTCGAGCAGCCGCGAGACATCAACATCGTCGACAGCATCCCGCGCAATCCCGCGGGCAAGGTCGTGCGCAAGGAGTTGTCGACCTAGGAGTCGGTTATTGCCCGGTCTTTCTTGGGCTCCAGCGCGGCGACCCTGTTGGACAGCCAATTGGGCGCCAGCACCGACACGGCGGTGGCGCCCGCCGTCGCGCCGATCACCCCGGACCAGGCGACCGGCCCCAGGGGCGTGCAGCCGAAGAACTGGCTGACGCCGGGGGTTTGGACGATGGCGACCAGCACACCCGCGCTGCCCAGGGCGGTGGCCAGGACCAGGGGGCTGTGGCGGCGGGTCAGCAGGGTCTGCGCCAGCTGCGTGCTCACCAGCGCGGTGAGACCCATTGTCGCCGTGCGGCGTTCGGTGCCCGGGGTCCAGCGCCCGATGGCCCAGGCCGCCGTCGCGCCGGCGCCGGTGACGGCGCCCCGGGTGACGATCTGGCGCATGAGCGGCGCGTCAAGCGACGGCGACGGCTCGGACAGCGCCGCCAGCTGGAAGGCCCGCTGCATCTCCTCGGCGTCGCGGCCGGAGTCGTCCTCGTCCTCTTCCGGCTGCGGGTATTGGGGGGTGACCGCGACCGCGAGCGCGGGAAACATGTCGGTGAGCAGGTTCACCAGGAGCAGTTGACGGGTGCCCACCGGCGCCCGGCCGGTGCCCAACGCGGTCCCGATGATGGTGAAGAGCACCTCACCGACGTTGCCGCCGACCAGGATGCTGACCGCGTCCCGCACGCCGCCCCACATCCCGCGGCCTTCGACCAGCGCGTCGAGCAGGACGCCGAGGTCGTTGTCGGTCAAGACGATGTCGGCGGCACCGCGTGCGGCCGACGAACCCCGGCCGCTGACGCCGATGCCGACGTCGGCCATGCGGATCGCGGCGGCGTCGTTGGCCCCGTCGCCGACCATCGCGACCGCCTGCCCGCTGCGCTGCAGCGCCGCGACGATCTGCACCTTTTGCTCCGGGCTGACACGCGCGAAAACCTGCACGTCGGCGGCGAGTCGGGCCCGGGCGTCCTCGTCGAGGGCGGCCAGTTCGGCGCCGGTGGCCTCACGGGCATCCGCCGGCAGCCCGAGTTGACGCGCGATCGCCCGGGCGGTGATCGGGTGGTCGCCGGTGATCAGCACGACCCTGCGCCCGGCCTCCACCAACGCCTCGATCAGCGGCCGCGCCGACGGGCGCGCGGTGTCCGCCAAACCGACGAAGCCGACCAACTCCAGGTCGCGCGCGGCGGCGTCGACGTTGTCGGCGTCGGTGTCCTCCTCGGTGGTCCCCTGGTCCCACGGGCGCCGCGCCACCGCCAGCACGCGCAGGCCCTGCCCGGCGAGCCCGGATACCAACGACTCGGCGTGGCCCGCGTCTCCGTCCCCATTGGCGAAACGGCACCGCGGCAGGATCTCCTCGGGGGCGCCCTTGACCATCAGCATGGGCTCCGCCGTCGCGGCTTCGGCGGTGACGATCGAGGCGGAGTAGCCGCGGCTGGACTCGAACGGCACCTCCGCGAGGACCGTCCACTCCGAATCGCCCTGTCCATCAAGCGAATTGGCGGCGGTCAGGATGGCCTCGTCGGTGGCGTGCGCGTGCCCCTGCCCGTTGTGCGGCTGGGTGCACGCGCGTGCGGCGATGCGCAGCACCCCGGCGGCGCGCGGCTCCGTCGGGTCCGGGAAGGGGCCCTTCGCGCTGGTGTCCTTCGGAACGACGCGGACGAGGCGCAGGCGGTTCTCGGTAAGGGTGCCGGTCTTGTCGAAACACACGGTCTGGACCCGGCCCAGCGCTTCGACGGCGCGTGGGGTGCGGACCAGCACGCCGCGCCGCGACAGCCGCTGGGCCGCGGCGAGCTGCGCCAGGGTGGCCACCAGCGGGAGGCCCTCCGGGACGGCCGCCACCGCGATCGCGACGCCGTCGGCGACCGCTTGGCGCAGCGAACCCTGGTGCGCCAGAGCCAGTCCGGTCACCGCCGCACCGCCGGCGAGCGTCAGCGGGAGCACCTTGCTGGTCAATTCCCGCAACCGCGCCTGCACCCCGGCGGCCGACTCGACATCGGCGATGGCCGACATCGCCCGTTGCGCGGCGGTGCCGGCGCCGGTGGCCACGACGATCGCCCGGGCGCGGCCGGCGACGATGGTGCTGCCCTCGAACAGCATGCTGGCCCGGTCGGAGTCCGCGACGGCGACGGGATCGACCTGCTTGTCCACCGGCAGCGACTCACCAGTGAGGAAGGATTCGTCGACCTCCAGGTCCTCGGCCACCAGCAGGCGTGCATCCGCGGGCACCACTTCGGGGGCGGCCAGGTCGATGATGTCGCCCGGGCGCAGCGACTTGGCGCTCACCGTCACGGTTCGTTCGGTGGAACGGGCCGCCTCGAGCCGGCGGCGCGCCGTCGCGACCGTCGGCAGCACGACGCGCCGCGCGTGCCGGTCCTGCTCGGCGAACAGCTCGGCGACCGCCGCCTCGGCCCGCAGCCGTTGCACCCCGCCCGCGATCGCGTTGGCCGTCATCACGCCCGCGACCAACAGCGCGTCGACGTTGCTGCCGACGATCGCCGCCGGCGCCGCGCCCACCGCCAGGATGGGGGTGAGCGGGTCGGCGAGCTCGGCCCGTGTCGCGGACAGCAGCCGCCCCACCCGGGTGGCCGGGCCCCGCAGCGGCGCGACGAGCGGGTTGTAGGAGAGGTCGTCGAGGACCTGGCGCCAGGGCGCCTCCCCGGGCTCGACGGCCAGGGTCCGCGTGCGGCTGGCCAGCCGCGAGTAGACGATTTCGGGATCCAGGGCGTGCCATGCGGTCAGCGGCTGCGGCGTGGGATCCGGCAACCGGAGCGCCCTGGCGGCCGAGAAGGCGCCCGATACCAGCGCGGCCGCGGCGGCGGCGTTGACGGGATTGAGCCAGCGCTGCACGGCCAACGGATTGGCGGTGCCGGGTTCGCCGGTGACCAGCAACAACCCGGCCAGCGTGCTGCCGCCCTTGGCCAGGCGCACCGACGATTCGGTGGCCTCCCGGGCCACCGGAAGTGTCGAGAGGATCCGCACCGCCGCGGCGAGATCGGTTCCGGTGATGATGTCGGCGGTCCACGGCGTCGCGGCCTGCGGGTCGTCGAGGGCCACGCCGACGTCGGCGACCGCGAGCGCCGCCAACGTATCGGTGGACGCGAAGTCCCGGTGCACGGCGGTGATCAGCAAGACCGGTCCGCGGTCCGTCCGCAGCTCGCGGACCAACTGGAGCAGCGGCGTTCCCGCCGGATGGCTCACGGCGACGCTGGCCGTCAGGTCCTCGGTGCCGGCGACGTGGCGCAACACCACCCGCGCCCCGGTCCGGTGGGCGGTCTGCAACAGCGGAATCGCGAACGGGTCGACCTCCCACCCCACATCGACGCCGCCGACGCGCTCACCGTCGACGATGAGGTCGGCGTGTTCGAGGCCCTGGGCGGGCGTCGCCGACGGCTCCTGGGCCCGAAGCCAGCGCAGGCGGGCTCCGGTGGCGGGCAATTCGTCGGGGTCGGGTTCGGGCGCCTCTTCGCCGTGCAGCAGCGCGTCGGCGACCTCGTAGACCCGGTCCTCGTCCCAACCGGGTATGTCGCCTCGCGCCTGAAGCACCGCGCGGTTGTCGCCGCGCAGTGCCGCCCCGTCGATGACGACCACCTTGACCCGGTCCAGCCGGCGCAGGGCGCCGGGGTCCAGGATCAGCTGTCCGGCGCTGGCGAGCCCGCGCCCCAGCACGGCGGCGAAGGTCTGACGGCCCACGTGCGCGGCCCGCGGCACGCCCGCCAGCAGCGCCCCGGCCGCGTCTTCGGTGCCGCCGCCGGCCAGCAGCGCGCCGGCCGCGGCGATCAGCGATGCGTTCGCGGCCTGGTCGGCGTACTCCTCGACCGGCCCGGCCATGGAACCCTTCGCGGTGTCGATGGCGGCGTCGATCGCCCCGCCCACCATGACGTGCGATACCTCGCCGGCCGCCGCTGCGGCCCAGTTGTGCCGCGGGACCTGCGAGCTGGGCCCGGCCGACGAGATGACGGGCACCACCGGCGCCTGGGGCCGGTCGGGCGAGGCCAGCTGCGGCTCCCGCTCCCGCCATCGCTGACGATGAGCCGACGCCTCCGAGATCTGCAGGCTGCGTTGTGCCAGGTCCAGCAGCGGTGTGCCGACCGCCTGGGTGAGCCCGTTGGCCAGGGCCGTCGAGGCGCTGAGCGCGATGTCGGTGCCGACGCGACCCAACCGCGACTCCAGGACGGCCACCACCCGCGGCTGGTGATTGAGCAGGGCGGCGGCGGCGCGCGCGCTTCGCGGCGCCACGGGCAGGCGGCCGAGCCAGCCGGTCACCGCGGCCCCGATGGCCGCGACGTCCATCGCCGCCGCGGTGAACGGGACCAGAATCGCCAACGGGTTGCCCGGATCGGCGAACGGCGCGGTGCGGGTCACCGCCTTCGGTCCGGCGAAGGCCAGATCGGCGGCCACGCCGCAAACGGTTTCCCGGACCTCGTCCAGCACCTCGTCGGCGTCGGCGTCGCCGTCGAGTTCGACCACGAGCCGGCCGAGCGCGCCCTCGACGTGGGCGCTGGCGACGCCCGCGATCCTGCGAACCGGTTCCTCCACCACCGCCGCGTGCTCGTGCCAGCTGGGGAACGGCAGCAGTGGATCCAGGTCCAGGTGCACTCGGTTCCCGCTGTGCCAGCGCACCGGCGGGGTGACGCCGTTGCGGGAGCCGTTGGACGCGCCGATGCCGATCGCCCGGCCCGTCGTGTGGGCCATCGACGAAACCACCGGGCTGGCCAACTCCATCACCGGGCTGGCGAACATCTCCACCGCGCCCGCGGCGCCGGCCGCGGTGGAGACGCCGGCTCGCGCCACCTGCGCGGCCCCGCCGGTCACGCCAGCGACGACGCTGGCTACACCCGGAATCCTCATTCCGTCACCCTTCAAACGTCTACCCGCGCCTAATGATCCTGGCGTGCCAGTGGCCTGTCCACATATGGGCCGGATGGGCGGCCACGCGATAGCACCAGCGAGTGGGCGCGTTGGACTCGCTCGGTTACCAGGGGTGCAATCGCTTCCTTGCCAAAAGGTTACCGGGTTTGCGACACGCCAAACCTGCCGAAACGCGCAGAGCTGGGGAAACCTCGGGCCGGGGCGCGGTCGCGGCGTGCTCAGGCTGAATCACGTTGGCAGAAACGGCATTTCGAGCGTGGCGAATGGCGCGAGGCCAAAAACACGAATGCGCGGTAGCCGTCGAACGGCTACTCGCGCATATTCGGCTTGAGGATTCGGGCTACAAACTCCGGTGGTGCGCCCGGTCCACCTGGTACCCGGCCGGGAAGGACTTCTCGATGACCTGCAACTGATGGTCCACTCGGGACTCCAGCTCGAGAACCACGCAGCTGTCGCCGAGGGCTTTCGATTCGAGAACTATGTACCGCTGACCACAATCGGTGATCGGGTCGCCCGAGTGCAATTTCTCGACCGCTACCGACTCCGGGGTTCCATCTGCCTCCATCCGTCCACGGTAGGTCAATTCACCGAGTGAGGGAATAGACCGCTAGGTGGTGTCGGCCTGTCGCTGTTTGAAGAACACGCTGACGCGAGAGATCAGCCCGTCGTCGCCCCGCTCGATGAGAATGCATTCCGGCCACGTCGCGCCGACGCCGTCGATCTCGAACGCCTCGGTCAGCTCGACGTAGGACAGGCGATCGTTCACGTGCGAGACCCGCTGCACCTCCAGCCGGTGGCCCTTGAGGGTGGTACACACCTTGCGTAGGTAGGCGACGTAGTGCCGCTTGCCCTCGACGACATCGCAGAACGGGCCTTCGCGGGTCAGTCCGTCGTCGGCGATGGTGGTGGCAAGGCCGTCCCAATCGTGGGTGGCCAGGCATTCCAGGTAGCGCTCCACGACGCCGGCGCCGATCTCAGTCGCAATCGGTGACCCCACGAGAAACACAGTAAGGCACCGCGGCGGCCCGGGAAACGGCGAGAATGGTCCGATGAGTGCACCCAGGCCACCGGAGGCCGAAGCGCCGACCTGCTACCGGCATCCCGGCCGCCAGACCTACCTCCGCTGCAACCGCTGCGAGCGCTACATCTGTCCGGACTGCATGCGCGCGGCCGCGGTCGGTCACCAGTGCGTGGAGTGCGTCCAGGCGGGCGCCCGGACGATCCGGCAGCCCCGCACGCAATTCGGCGGGCGGGAGCGGACGGGCGCGCCAGTGGTCACCTACGCGCTGATCGCGATCAACGTGCTGGTGTTCGCCCTGCAGATGTCGGTGCGGGGCTTGCAAAGTCAGCTCGTGCTGTGGCCACCCGCCGTCGCGGACGGCCAGCTGTACCGATTGGTGACCTCGGCGTTCGTGCACTACGGCGCCGCTCATCTGTTGCTGAACATGTGGGCGCTGTACGTGGTGGGGCCACCGCTCGAGATGCTGCTCGGCCGGCTGCGGTTTGGCGCGCTGTACGCGCTGAGCCTGCTGGGTGGGTCGGTGCTGGTCTACCTGATCACGCTGAACACCGCGACGGCGGGCGCATCGGGCGCGGTGTTCGGACTTTTCGGCGCCACATTCGTGGTGGCCAAGCGGCTCAACCTGGACCTGCGCTGGGTCGTTGCCGTCATCGCGATCAACCTGCTCTACACCTTCGTCGCTCCGGCCGTGAGCTCCCAACGGATCAGCTGGCAGGGACACGTGGGCGGGCTGGTCACCGGCGGATTGATCGCCGCGGCTTACGTTTACGCGTCGAGGGAACGGCGCAACCTGATCCAAGCCTCGGTGACGGTCCTGGTATTGGGTGTGTTTGCCGCGTTGATCTGGTGGCGCACAGGTGTTCTCGCCGCGGAGCTGTATCTGTGAGCTGGTGGATGGTGCACGCCGAAACAGAGCTGTCCGAAGACGTGCCCGCCGCGCCCGGCGACGTCCGTGATTTCTACGCGGATCTGAACAACATCAAGATCGTGCATCCGCTGATCGTGTCCGTGCAGGCCACGTCGCGCACCCAAACGCCGGAAGGCTACCTGCAGAGCTACCGGGTGGTGGATCGGATTCCGTTGGGGCCGTTCACGATGCGAATCACCTATCGCGCGCGGCTGCACGTCCGTACCGACGGCGAGGTGACGACCGAGGCCGACCAGTCACCGGGCGTGCGCCTGCGGGGGACGGTGACCTTCGCGCCGATCGACGGCGGAACCCGTATCACCGAGCGGATCCGGATCGCCGCGCCCCGGCCGCTCGCCGGGATGACGACGCGCGAGGCCGTCAAGGCCCACGTCGAAATGCTGGCCGGCATCCGGCGCCACTTCGAAACCGCTTGAACGGACGCCTTTTAGGGGTCGGCGAAATCGATGATTCCGCGAATGTTGCGCCCCTCGCGCAGGTCCGCGAACGCCTCGTTGATCTGGTCGAGGCCGTAGTGGCGGGTGACCAGCTCGTCCAGTTTCAATGCGCCCGCCTGATACAGCGACAGCAGTAGCGGCACGCTCGTGCGGGGGTTCATCCCGCCGTAGAGGGCTCCCCTGAGTTGTTTGGCCGACAGCGTCATCTCCTGCAGCACCAACGGCGTCGGGGGCTCGGTGTACGGGGTGATGCCGGTGAGCACGCAGACCCCGCCCTTGCGCAGCAGCGTCATCGCCAGCGGGATCAGGTCCACGTGCACAACGCCAGGGCAGACGACGACACGGTCGGCCATCAGGCCCGCGGTGATCTCCCGGACCAGCGGTATCGCGTCCTGCGCGGAGGCGGCGGTGTGCGTGGCCCCGAAGATCTTGGCCGAATCCCGCTTCGACTCAACGGGGTCGACGCCGACGACATAGGTTGCGCCGACGGCGCGGGCGCCCTGCAGCGCGTTCATTCCGACACCGCCGGTCCCGATGACGACGACGGTGTCGCCCGGCTCGGTGCCCGCCGACAGCGTGGCGGAGCCCCAGCCGGTGCTGACGCCGCACGAGACCAGCGAGGCGGCATGGAACGGGATCGCCTCGTCGATCTTGATGACGGAGCGCTCCGAGAGCACCGCGTATTCCGCGAAAGTGCCGAGTTGGCCGTAGGCCAACAGGTTTTCGTCGCCGAGGTGCCGTCGACACGTTCCGTCGGTGGGCATCTCCCGCACGAACAGGCTCGCGCCGATGTCGCAGATGTAGCTCTGGCCGTTGACGCAGAACCGGCAATTGCCGCACGCCGGAATGAACGAGAGCGCCACGTGGTCCCCCGGCCGCACCGTCGTCACGCCCGGCCCGACCTCCGCGACGACACCCGCGCCCTCGTGGCCGCCCAGCAGCGGGAACCAGTCCGGCGCGGGCTGACCGCTCGCGGCCAGCACCTCGGGCGTTGGCACCACGTCGCCCGTGAACAGGTGGTCGTCGGAATGACAGATGCCCGCGACGGCCATCCGCACCAGGACCTCACCGGCGTGCGGCGGATCGAGAACGATCTCGCGGACTTCCCAGTCCTCGCCGACGC
This sequence comes from Mycobacterium sp. 1081908.1, assembly GCF_001673535.1. GTDB lineage: Bacteria > Actinomycetota > Actinomycetes > Mycobacteriales > Mycobacteriaceae > Mycobacterium. The sequence continues at coordinate 48,417 of NZ_LZLY01000014.1, forward strand.
CGCGCAACACGGCGGCGCGACACTTCATGGCAACCTCCCCGGTGGCGCGCGGCCTACTAGGGCGCAAATCCCAAGGTGCTCTTGACCTCCAGGTATTCGTGGAACCCGAACTCGCTCCACTCCCGACCGTTGCCGCTGTGCTTGTAGCCGCCGAACGCCGAGTTCATGTCGAAGGCGTGGTTGATCGTCACCCAGCCGGCGCGGATCTTGCGGGCCACCTCCCGGGCCTTGTCGAGGTCGGCCCCCGACACGTAGCCGGCCAGGCCGTAATCGGTGTCGTTGGCGATCTGCACGGCCTGATCGAGGTCGTCATAGCCGAGGATGCACAGCACCGGACCGAAGATCTCCTCGCGCGCGATCGTCATGTCATTGGTGACGTCGGCGAAAACGGTCGGCTTGACGTAGTAACCCTTTTCCAGCCCCGCCGGCCGGCCGGGTCCGCCGGCCACCACGGTCGCGCCCTCGTCGATGCCCGTCTGGATCAGGCGCTGAACCTTTTCGAATTGCGCCTGCGAGGCCACCGGTCCGATCGCCCGCTTGTCGTCGGGGCTACCGACTTTCACCTGCTCGGCGGCCCCGCGCGCGATGTCGATGGCCTCGGCCATCCGCGAACTCGGGACCAGCATGCGTGACGGCGCGTTACAGCTCTGGCCGGTGTTCGGCATCATGTTGGCCACGCCGGCGCGGACGCTGTCGGCGAACCCCGCGTCGTCGAGGACGATGTTGGGGCTCTTGCCGCCGAGTTCCTGGGTCACCCGCTTCACCGTCGTGGCGGCGTTCCTGGCCACCTCGACTCCGGCGCGCGTGGACCCGGTGAAGGACACCATGTCGATGTCGGGGTGGCTGGCCAGGGCGACGCCGACGCCGGGGCCGTCGCCGTTGACGAGGTTGTACACCCCGGCCGGGACGCCCGCGGCGTCGAGAATCTCGGTGAAGATCTGGGCCGAGAACGGCGCCACCTCGGACGGTTTCAGGATCATCGTGCACCCGGTCGCCAGCGCCGGGTACACCTTGACCGCGATCTGGTTGAGCGGCCAGTTCCACGGCGTGATCAGCCCGCACACGCCGATCGGCTCCTTGGCGATCAGCGTCGCCCCGTGCTGTTCGGAGAACGAGAAGTTCTTCAGCACGTCGATGGCGGTCACCAGATGACCGAGCCCTAGCTGGACCTGCGGGCCGGCGGCCAGCGACGGCGGCGCGCCCATTTCCTCGGTGACCGCGTCGGCGAGATCGCCCGCGCGCTTGCCGTATTCGGCGAGGATCGCCTCCAGCAGGTCGAGGCGCTGTTCGCGGCTGCTTTGTGACCAGCCGTCGAACGCGCGCCGGGCGGCGTTGACCGCCACGTCGACGTCCGCGGCCGAGCCGAGCGAGATCTTCCCGGCCACCTCCTCGGTCGCCGGGTTCTCCACGTCAAAACTGTTGGGCCGCACCGGGTCGACCCAGCGGCCGTCGATGTAGAACTTCAGGTATTCGCGCATCAGATCATCCTTCTCGTTACTGGGTTCCCTCGGCGTACCAAGTTCGGAATCGGTCGTACTTCGGCATCTCCTCGGAGTTGGCCTTCGGGTCGATGCACACGTGCACCACGCCGACTTTGCCACTCGCGTAGGCGCGCTTGATCGCCGGGCCGATTTCCTCTTCCTTCTCGACGTACTCACCGTGGCAGCCGAAGCCCTCGGCGATCTTGTCCATCCGGACGTCCTTGCTCCAGTGCACGCCGGGCTGGGGCGACGGCTGGGGGAAGGTGCGCTTGTAGACGCCTACCTCGAGGCCCCACTGGTGATCCACGCCCACCACACATACCAGCGGAAGCTTTTGCCGCGCGGCGGTTTCCAGCTCGGCGATATGAAAGAGGAATGCCGAGTCACTGGTGAGCAGCATGACCGGGCGCTTGCCGCCCTCGGCCACCGAGGCGCCGACGGCGTACGGCAAGCCGGTGCCTAGATGACCGAAGTTCTGGTTCCAGATCACGTCGCGCGGTTTGGTCTGCGAGTAGGTCCACTGGAAGATCACGGTCGCGCCGCCGTCGCGGACCATGATGCCATCCTCGAGTTCGTCGAACGCCTTGGTTGCCTCGACGACATAGCGCGCCGGGTGCACCGGGGTGCGACCCGTCGGGGCTTCCTCGGCCACCCGCACCAGCTCGGCGGCGTCGGCCTTGATCAGTTTCTCGAGGTGGGCCGACGCGGTGCGGGGCGCGTCGCGTAGCGCCTCGACCAGCTGCGGCACCACGCCGCGCAGATCGCCCACCAGCGCCACATCGATGGGCCGGTTGACGCCGATGGCGGTCGGATCCTGCTCGACCATCACCCATTTGCGGTTTGCATTGTTGGCGGCCCAGTGCTGAGTTCGGCCGTAGTGCATGGGCTCACCGAGTTCGGTGCCGAGCGCGACACACAGGTCGGACTCCTCGACGGCCTCGTTAGCGGCCGGGGAGAACAGATACGGGAACGTCCGGTCCTGCAGGCCCGGGATGAACGACGTGCCGCCGGAGGTCTGGATCACCGGGCAGGCCATCAACTGGGCGAGTTCCTTGACCTGCTGCTGAGTCCGCGAGGTGTGCACCGCGTGACCGACGAGCAGCACCGGGCTCTTGGCCTCGCGGATCAACTTCACGGCTTCGGCCACCTCGCGGCTGCCGGCGCCCTGGTTCACCAGCCGGTAGCTCGACGGGGCGGGTGCGGCATCGACGTCGAGCTCCTCGAGGATGACGTGTGAAGGGAACTCGACGTAGGACGGGCCCGGGGTGCCCGACATCGCCTTGCGGATCGCCTCGTGGACGATCTCGTCGGTCTGGTCGGCATACTCGATGGAGCTGCTGTATTTGACCGACGCCGCGAAAAGTGGCTCCTGCTGGACGAACTGGATGCGACCGCGCCGGACCCGGCGCTCGGTGATGCGGGCGCGCTGGCCGCCGAGGAAGATCACCGGCGAGTTTTCCACTAGCGCGCACTGGATCGCGCCGGCCATGTTGGCCATGCCAGGCCCCAGCGTGCCGATGCACAGCCCGGGCTTACCCGTCATCCGCGACGCCGCCTCGGCCATGAATCCCGCGCTCAGTTCGTGATGCGGTGCGACGACGGACCAGCCGCGGGCGTCGGCCTCGGTGAACATGTGCACGAAGTTCGGGTCCGGGATCCCGAACAGCGTGTTCACGCCCTCGGCCTCGAACAGGTCGAGGATGCGCTTGTAGACGGGCACAGCCATGTTCAAACTTCCTTTCCATCGCGAGCGAGGTGCCCCCGGCTCGCGCCGATTTCGGCAAGCACCTCTGCGGTGTCGGCGCCCAACTCCGGCGCCGGCCCCGCGACGCGACCGGGTGTCCGGGAGAACCAGGTGGGTACGCCGGGGAAGCGCACCGGTCCGTGCGGGGTGTCGACGGTCTGGAACATGCCGACTGCGTTGAGGTGCGGATCGTCGAACAGCGCGCCGGGCGTGTTCAGGGGCGCGGCCGGGATCTCGAGTTCGCGGAACAGCGCGAGCCACTCCTGGGTCGTGCGCTGCTTCATCGTCTCGGCCACCAACCCGTAAACGGTGTCGATCCGGCGTGCGCGCTCCTCCAGCGTCGAATACAGCTCACCGGCCCATGGCGGCCGCACGGCGTCGACGAACGCGTTCCAGTGCTTGTCGTTGTAGATCAACGCGGCGATGTAGCCGTCGCTGGTGCGGTAGGGACGGCGGTTGGGCGCCACGGTGCGCGGATACACGGCCGGCCCCAGGGGCGGGTCGAACAGGGCGCCGTTGGCGTGTTCGACGAGCATGAACGAGGCCATCGTTTCGAACATGGCGACCTCGACTTCCTGCCCCTCGCCGGTGCGTTCGCGGTGATACAACGCCATGGTCGTCGCGTACAGCGCGGTCAGCCCGGCGACCTTGTCGGCCATGATGGTTCCGACGTAGTCGGCCTCGCCGGTCAGCTGCTGCTGCACCGCAGGCAGGCCGCATTCGGCCTGGATGGTGTCGTCGTAGGCGGGCCGGTCCCGCTCGGGTCCGCGGCGTCCGTACCCGTAGCAGTTGGTGTAGACGATCGCAGGGTTGATCGCGGCGACGTCGTCGTAGGCGAAGCCGAGCTTGGCGATCGCCTTGGCGCGCATCGAGTGGATGAACACGTCCGCGGTCTCGACAAGGGCGCGCAGCGCCCGGGTTCCGTCGTCCGTCCGCAGGTCGAGCACGACGCTGCGCTTGCCGCGGTTCACGTTGACGAAGACGCCGCTCATGCCCGGCGCGGGACCGACCGAGATGTAGCGGGTGTTATCGCCCTGTGGGGGTTCGACTTTGATCACGTCGGCGCCCATGTCGGCCATGATCTGGGTGCAGTACGGCCCCATCACCATCGCGGTGAGGTCGATCACTCGCACGCCGGCCAGCGGCCCCGCGCTAGCCATGCAGCACGCCTCGACCGCTGGAACGGTGTGCGAGTTCGAAGCTGTAGCGGATGTGCCGGGCGTGACCGTCGGGCACCGCCGGAAAAACCAGCGGCGCCTGGATGTTTCGGATGGCGTCGAGATGCGCGCCGACGTCCTCGACCGTCCAGGCCGGCCGATGCACGCCGGGGCTCTCGGCGATGACCGCCCGCGCCACCCGCCCCGCCAGCGCGATGAACATCTCCCCGGTCACCGAACAGGCCTCGTGGGCAAGCCAAGCCACGACGGGCGCGACGAGCTCCGGGCCCATGGGCGGGTAGGCCGAGGTGTCGATCCCCTCCGCCATCCTCGTGACCGCGGCCGGCACGATGACGTTGCACGCCACGCCGTGGGCCGCGCCTTCGAGCGCCGCGACGTTGGACAGCCCGATCACGCCGGCCTTGGCGGCCGCGTAGTTGGCCACGTCGTGGTTGCCGTACAGGCCGCCGATCGATGACGTCAGCACGATGCGCCCGTATCCGGCGTCGCACATCACCGGAAATGCCGGGCGCACAACGTTGAACGCGCCGCGCAGGTGCACGTCGAGCACCGCGTCGAAATCCTCGTAGCTCATCTCTTTCAGCGATGCGCCGCGCACGTTCCCGGCATTGTGGACGAGGGCGTCGACGCGGCCGTACGTATCGAGCGCCGCTTGGATGATCGCCTTGCCGCCGGCCGCGGTGGCCACCGAATCGGTGCTGGCGACGGCTTGGCCACCGGCAGCGGCGATCTCGCGCACCACCTCGTCGGCCGGGCCGGCGTCGGTGCCGTCGCCGGTGAGGCCGCCCCCCGGATCGTTGACGACGACCTTCGCCCCCAGCGACGCCAGCAATAGGGCGTAGGAGCGGCCCAGCCCCCTGCCTGCTCCGGTGACGACGGCGACGCGGCCGTCGAATCTCATGTCCGACATCTAGTTTCCGAGGACCAGGCCATGCAGATCACCCTTGGCGCGCCACTCCTTGAGCAGGTCGTCGAAGGCGTAGAAGCCGGGCGAGTAGGGCTCCCCGAGAAACGAGCGGATGCCCTCTCCGCCCCCGCCGCCCTCGTTGTTGTAATAGCCCGGCGTGCAGCTCACTTCGAACGCCGAGTTGTCGATCGTGAGGTCCCGGATCGTGGCTACCCAGCCGTCCTGACCCTCCTGACTCGGTTCGACGGTGGTCGCGCCGCGCTTGATGGCTTCGGAGATGATGTAGGCGATGTGTTCGGCCTGCTGCTCGAACATCGCCGTGGTGTTGGCCGAAACGCCCCCCTGCAGGAAGCCGGTGTGGAACTGGTTGGGGAAGCCGCGAGTGGTCATGCCGTGCAGCGTCTTGTAGCTGTCGCGCCAGTGATCGAAGAGCGACAGGCCGTCACGGCCCTCGATCGCTTCCATCGCATAGCGGCGGCTGATCTCGGTCGAGATTTCGAAGCCGCTGGCGAAGATCACGCAATCGACCTCGTACTCGACACCGTTGGCGACGACGCCGTGCTCCGTGAGCCTTTCCACCCCCTTGCACTCCGACACGTCGACCAACGTGACGTTGGCATTGTTGAAGGTGGGCAGGTATTCGTCACTCGAGCATGGCCGCTTGCAGAGGAACCGGTAGTACGGCTTGAGCGCCTCGGCGGTATCGGGGTCCGCGACGATGTCGGCGATCCGGCGTCGCAGCCGCTCCATGATCTTGTAGTCCTCCTCCTCGCGGATCGCCATGATCTGCTCGATGCTCAGCGACGCGGGGTCGTCGCTGGCGGCGATCCGCGCGGTCATGTTGCGGCCCAGCTCGGTCCAGAAGTCGCAGACCTGATCCGCCGCGTCGAACACCACGCCCTCGAACGGCGACCACCGATGGAAGTTGCGCTTGCGCTCCGCCTGCCACCCGGGCTGCAGCGATTCCACCCAGGCCGGATCCGTTGGCTCGTTGCCCCGCTCGTCCACCGATGACGGTGTCCGCTGAAACACGTAGAGGTGGTGGGCGTCGCGGCCCAGGTGGGGAACCAGCTGAACCCCCGTCGCGCCGGTGCCGACGAGGGCGACCCGTTTGTCGGCGAGCCTGTGCAGGCGGCCGTTGGCGTCGCCGCCGGTGTAGTCGTAATCCCAGCGCGCCGAATGGAACACGTGGCCCTTGAAGTCTTTGAGGCCGGGGATCCCGGGCAGCTTCGGCCGGTTGTATGAGCCCTGCGTCATCACCACGAAGCGGGCGCGGATGTCGTCACCGCGGTTCGTCCGCAGCCGCCAGCGGTTGATCGAGTCGTCCCAGCGCACCGTGCGCACCTGGGTGGAGAAGATCGCCCCGTCGTACAGCCCGAAATGTTTGGCGATGCGCCGGCAGTGCTCGTAGATCTCCGCGCCGTCAGCGAACTTCTTGCTCGGCATGAAGTCGAGCTCTTCGAGCATCGGGATGTAGCAGTACGCGTCGTTGTCACACTGGATTCCGGGAAAGCGGTTCCAATACCAGACGCCGCCGAAGTCCCCGCCCATCTCGATGACGTGAACATCGTCGACGCCGGACTTCTTGAGGTAGGCGCCCGCCAGCAGGCCGGCGATACCACCCCCGAGCACCGCCACCTCGACATCCTCGGTGATCGGCGCCCGCGGAGTTACCGGCGTGTGCGGATCGACCTCGGAGAACTCGGCGAAGTCGCCCGTGAGTTCCAGATACTGCTTGGATCCTTCGGGGCGCAACCGCTTGTCGCGCTCGTGCAGGTACTTCTCGCGAAGCGCGTCGATGTCGATGTCTTGTGGGGTGTCGGTCGGCCCACAGGTGTCGAAATTCGTCATGGAATCTCTTTCGGCGCACCGGTACCCATGTACTTCGACAATTGGTAGTGCAGGTTGACGGTGCTGCGTTCGCGGTACGGGTTGGGCTTGGTGCCGGGGAAGCCAACGGATTTCATCCCCTGTTGCACGGCGGCCATGTTGGAGAAGTCCTGGGGCAATACCGAGCGCCACCGCGGGTCGCCCACCGGCGTGTACTCCCACTCCGTTTGCGGCTCTTCGCCTTTGGGAAACAGCTCGAAAACCGACACTTCGAAGATGCATTTGTCGGGGTTGTAGCCGGGGTCTGGCCGGGCGCCGTAGCACAGCGCAACCGTCAGACCCTGACCGATCTGGAAGTTCGGGAAGATCTGCCACGCGGTGCCGGCCTGCCCGAGGATGTCGGGCGGAATCGTCGGCCAGATCACGCCGCGGGCCTCGTCGTCGCGGCGCGCGGATGCCAGCCAATGCTCGAGGACCTTGTCCGCCGGGGTGCCCTCGGGCAGTTCGTCGACCAGCCGTTTGGCCGCGTTCACCAGCGTCTCGGTGGTGGAGGTGTTGGTTTCCTCCATCGTGTAGATCTGCATCTCCGCGGTCGAGACGCGGGGATCGGCGCCGGTGCCGAGGCGGATCTTGGACTTGGTCGCCGCGAGATCATCCGGGGCGTCATAGCCGATGTTGCTGTGCTTGCCCTGCGCCTTGGCCCAGCCCTTGAATTCGCCGAACTTGTTGAATTCCGGATGGGTCGTGTAGACGTGGTAGGTCTCGTTGAAGGCCTCCAGCGCGACCTTCCAATTGCAGTCGAAGTTCAACCACTTGCGCCACTTGTAGCGCATGTTCTCCAGGCCGAACGGGTCGAGGATCTTGGCCGCGGGAAACAGGTAGTCGGCCAGCGGCTCGCAGTCGGGGTCCATGTTGATCCACACCCAACCGCCCCACGTGTCCACGCGCACCGGCCGTAGGTGCGTGTTGTCGGGTGTCAGCGCGTCCTGCCAGTCCTGTCGCTCGCGAATGTGGGTGCACGCCCCGTCGAGGCCGTAGGTCCAGCCGTGGAAGCCGCACACGAACGACTTGCGGGCGCGGCCGCAGGCGTTCTTCGCGGCCGGCGGCGTGTCGATCCGCCGGCGGCCGCGGTGCATGCAGACGTTGTGGTGCGCGTGAAATTCGTGCTCATCGGTGCGCACCACGATGATCGAGTCGTCGAGGATGTCGTAGGTCAGGTAGCTGCCCACCTCGGGCAGCTCTTCGACGCGGCCGACCTGTTGCCAGACCTTTCGCCACAGCTTGTCGCGCTCGGCGCGGGCGTACTCCGCGCTGACGTAGGCCTCGACGCCGATCGTCATCGGCTTCGAGAGTTCCTCGGCTGCAGCGGATTTCACCTCCTTGGCCAGATCCGTCATTCCATCCTCCTGATCGCCGCGCGGAAGGATTCGTCTTTGAGGAACATCGAGGTGTTGTCGGCGTCGAGATGGCTCCACTTGAGGTCGAGGCCACCGTCGACGAGCAGCGTCTGGCCGGTGATGTAGCCCGACAGGTCCGAGAGCAGGAAAAGGATGGCGCCCGCCTGCTCCTCGGGCCGGCCACGCCGGCCCATCGCGATCGCCCGCCGGTCCCGGTCCGGATCCTCGTCCACGTAGGTGCGCGAGGCCGCGGTCTCGGTGACGCCCGGCGCCACGGCGTTCACCCGGATCCCGGACAACGCCAGCTCGAGCGCCATCGTGCGGGTCATCGCCGTGATCGCGGCCTTGGCGGTCCCGTAGGCGATGTGAAACGGCGCGGTGTTCATGCCGCTGATCGACGAGATCGACACGATCGACCCGGGCCGCCGCTGCCCGACGAGTTCGGCCGCGACGGCCTGGCTCATGAAGAACGCCGTTTCGAGATTGTCGGTGAAGATCTGGCGCCAGTCGCCGCGGGCCACCCGTGTCGACGCCATCCACGTCGACGGCTCGGCGCCGCCCGCGACGTTCACCAGACCGTAGAGGTCTCCGTCGGCGCGCCGCGCCTGATCGATCACCGCGGCGATGCCCTCTTCGGTCGACGCGTCGGCCGCGACGGGCACCACCGCCAGGCCTTGCTGCGCCAGCGGGGCGACGTGCTCGTCGAGGTTTTCCTTCGACCGGCTCACCGCGATCACGGTTGCCCCCGCGCGCGCGGCCATTGCCGTGACGGTGGTGCCGATGCCGCCGCCGCCGGCACCGGAAACCACGACGATGCGACCGTCGAGCCCGAGAAGATCGTCCATGACCTGCTATCTACTGCACCGCTTTGTCCGGACAAGATACCGCGTTCTGTCCTTTGGAGAACACTATTCCCATCGTTGGACTGGGCTGTCAAGGCCGAGACCGCGCGGTGCGGACCCTATTGTCTGGACTAGGAGGAGTTGATAGCGTCCAGCTCAAACGGCTGACGGAAGGACCTCGGCAGGATATGTCCATCGCAACGCAGCCATCCCGGTATGCGGTACCGGAGTCGATCGGCGTCGCGGACGACTGGCGACTCGAGCGGGTCACCGCGCCCAGCCGCCTATTCGGCGCCAACGGCCTGCGCACCGGCCCGGACGGGCGCGTGTACATCGCGCAGGTGACCGGCAGCCAGATCACCGCGCTGGATCACCGCACCGGGGAACTGGTGGTCGTGAGCGCCAAGGGCGGCGAGATCGTGGCGCCCGACGACGTCGCCTTCGACGCGCGCGGCAACCTGTACGCGACCGAGGTCATGGACGGCCGGGTCAGCGTGCGCGACACCGCCGGTCGGACCCGGGTGCTGCGCGACGACCTTCCGTCGGCCAACGGGATCACCTTTCATTCCGGCCGGTTGTTCATCGGCGAATGCCGCGAGGGCGGGCGCCTGCTGGAGTTGGACCTGGCCGGCGGGCCGCCGCGGGTCATGCTGGACGGCGTACCCTCCCCGAACGCGATGGAGGTCGGCCCGGACGGGCTGCTGTATTTCCCGGTGATGGGCGCCAACGAGATCTGGCGCGTCGACCCCGACGGCGGCGAACCGCAGTGCGTCGCTGGCGATCTCGGCGTGCCCGACTCGGTCAAATTCGACCCGCAGGGCTACATCGTCTCCACTCAGGTGGCCAGCGGACAGGTGCTGCGCATCGACCCACGCACCGGCGAGCGGCGGCTGCTGGCGCAGCTGAGCCCGGGGCTGGACAACTGCGCCCTCGTTGGCGACCGGGTGCTGGCGTCCAATTTCACCGGCGAGATCACCGAGATATCGCCGGACGGCGCGACGCGAACGGTGCTGCCCTGCGGTCTGAACTGGCCGCTGGATTTGACCGTGGGCCACGACGGGCGGCTCTACATCGCCGACGGCACGTACTTCTATGTGACCGCGCCCGACGGGTCGTTGCACACCGTGGGGATGCTGTTCAGCCCCGGCTATCCCGGATTCCTGCGCGGCGTCGCGGCGAGCGGGCCCGGCGAGTTCGTCGTCACGACCTCGGGCGGCCAGGTCGGGCGCTATCGGCCGGCGGCGAGCGAAACCGAGGTGCTGGCAGACGGTTTCGATCAGCTTTACGGCGTTGCGCTCGGTGCTGGGGGCGTGGTCGTTGCGGAGCTGGGAACCGGGCGGGTGTTGTCGCTGCGGCCGGGGGGCACCGATGTGCTGGCCACCGGCCTGCGCGAACCGGTCGGCGTGGCGATCGGCGCGGACGGGGCGTGCCTGGTCGCGGAGGCCGGCGCCGGGCGGGTGGTCCGGGTGAACGGATCGGGGATCGACACCGTCGTCGCGGATCTGCAACGGCCCCAGGGCATTTGCGTGCACGACGATGTGCTCTACATCGTCGACGCCGGCGCAAAGGAGTTGGTGGCGTTCGAGGCGACCACCGGGGATCGGCGGACCGTCGCCTCGGGTTTGCCCGTCGGCCCCCCGGCCGGGGTGGTGCCCAAGCCGCTGAAAGGCATGCCGCCGTTTTCCGGTCCGCAGGGTCCCTTCGCCGGCATCGCCGCTGCGGCCGACGGGACGCTCTACGTCTCGGCCGACGGGGAGGGCAGCGTCCTGGCATTGCGCCGAGCGCGGGACGGCCGCTGATGTCCCAAGCCATCTCGAGCGAGCACCGCTACCTGCAGATCGCGCGAACGCTGCGCAAGGAGATCGTCGACGGCGTGTACCCGGTGGGCTCGCAGTTGCCCACCGAACACCAATTGTGTGAGCGATTCGCCGTCAGCCGCTATACCGTCCGGGAGGCGCTGCGGCGGCTGCGCGAGGACAACCTGGTCGCGTCGCGGCCCCGCGCGGGAACGCGCGTGGTTCCCCGCCCGGCGTCCAGTTCCTATGCGCAGGACACGATGTCGATCGACGACCTGCTCGCGTTCGCGTCCGGCGCGCAGCTGAACATCGAGTCCAACGAGATGGTGACGATCGACGACGAACTCGCCGCTCAGACCGGGCTGCCGGCGGGCACGCAGTGGCTGTCCGTGCGCGGCTACCGGCGGTCCGACGGCGCGCCGGCGCCGCTGTGCCGAACGGAGTACTACATCAACCGCGACTTCGCCGCGGTCGGCAGGTTGCTGCAACGCCACACCGGCCCGATCTTTCCGTTGATCGAGGACCTGTTCGGGGTGAGCATCGCCGAGTTGCGCCAGGAGATCGCCGCGGTGTTGCTGCCGCCCGAGCTGGCCGACGGCCTCGGGGTCGCGGCGGGTACGGCGGCCCTGGAGATGCGGCGCACCTATAAGACCTCCGACGGCGAGGTCGCTCAGGTAACGGTCAACACCCATCTGTCGTCGAGCTTTCGGTACGCGATGACCATGCGCCGGGTGAATGATTAGGCCCCGCACAGTGATAGACACGGCGCGGGCGACGGAGGCATACCGGCGCGGCTTGTGGGTCACCACCACGCTGGCCGACTCACTGCGCGCCGCCGCGGAGACCTCGCCACAGCGGACCGTGGTGGTCGATGCGGACACTCGTCTCGACTGCGCCGCGCTGCACGACCAGGCGGCCCGCTTGGCCAACGCCCTGTTGGAACGCATGCCGACCGGCAGCGCGGTGTCATTCATGCTGCCGAACTGGCACGAGGCCGCCGTCATCTATCTGGCCGCGACGCTGGCCGGGATGGTGGTGAACCCGATCCTGCCGTCGCTGCGCGACCACGATTTGCGGTTCATCCTCGAAGACGTCGAATCCGCGATGATCTTCGTCCCGCACCGGTTCGGCGGTCACGACTACGCGGCGATGCTCGACCGGGTGACCGCCGCCATGAGCCGGGCTCCCGAGGTGGTGGTGCTGCGCGGCGAATCCGGGTCGCACACACCGTATCCGGCTCTGCTGGCGGGCGATCCCGATCCCGCGAGGCTACCGGTCCTCGATCCCGACGCCGTACGGATGGTCCTGTACACGTCGGGCACCACCGGCCACCCGAAAGGCGTGCTGCACAGCCACAATTCCATCCACGCCCTGATCAGTCAGATCCGTGACCAGTGGAACGTCGAACCGGGCGATACGTTCCTGGTTCCGTCGCCCATCGCCCACATCGGCGGATCGATCTATGCGTTCGAGTGTCCGTTGCTGCTGGGCACGACCGCGGTACTGATGGACCGGTGGGATCCGGCGGCGGCCGTGGCGCTGATGAACGGTGAACGCTGCACCCACATGGCCGGGGCGACACCGTTTCTGCAGCAGCTGCTGTCCGCCGCCGAACGCGCCGAAACTCGCCTGCCCGACTTGAAGGTATTCATCTGCGGCGGCGCCTCGGTGTCGCCGTCGCTGATCCGGCGCGCCGCCGCGTATTTCGACCGAGCGGTGGTCACCCGGGTCTATGGCTGCACGGAGGTACCCGTCGCGACGGTCGGCGCACCCCGGCGAGACGAAGCGGACCGAGCCGCCGACACCGACGGGCGGGCCGGGATCGCCGAGATCAAACTCGTCGCCCACGACTCCGCAGCCGACGGTGACGGTGAGATCTGTGTGCGCGGCCCGCAGATGCTGCTGGGCTACCGGCATCGGCAGGACGACGCCGATTCGTTCAATGCCACAGGCTTTTTCCGCACCGGGGACCTCGGGCGCTGGGTCGATGGCCAATACCTCGTCGTGACCGGCCGCGCCAAGGACGTCATCATCCGCAACGGCGAGAACATCTCGGCCAAGGAGGTCGAGGACCTGCTCGCCGACCATCCCGGCATCGCCGAGATCGCGGTCGTCGGACTGCCCGACGATCGAACCGGGGAACGGGCGTGTGCGGTGATCGTGCCCGCGGGCGAGTCGAAGCCAGCTGTCGCCGACCTGCTGGCGCTGCTGCAAAGCAAGGGCGTCGCGAAGTTCAAGGCCCCCGAACAGGTGGTCATCTGGGATGCGCTGCCCAAGAACGACGCGGGCAAGGTGCTCAAACATCGGATCAGGGCGGCGTTGACACAACCGGAGTCACAGGATGGGTGAGATACAGGTCGCAATCGTCACGGGCGCAACCAGTGGCATCGGCTTGGGATGCGCAAAGAGACTCGCCGAGATGGGGATGGCGGTCCTGGGCACGGGCCGCGACGAGGACCGACTGGGCGAACTGCAAGAGTCCATCGCCGAGCCGGCGCGGGTCGCGACCCTGGCCGTCGACCTGACCGACGACGACGCGCCGCGGCGCATCGTCGACCTCGCCGTCGACCGCTGGGGTCACATCGACTTCCTGATCAACAACGCCGGGGTCGGCAACCCCAAGCCGCTGCACGAAACGGACGACGAAACACTGGACTACTTCCTGGGTTTGATGCTGCGGGCACCGTTTCGGCTCGCGCGCGAGGTGCTGCCGCACATGGCGCCCGGCTCGGCGATCATCAACATCACCTCGACCTTCGCCGTCGTGGGCGGGCTCCGCGGCGGCGCCTACTCCGCCGCCAAGGGCGGGCTGACCGCGCTGACCACCCACATCGCCTGCCAGTACGGCCCCGCCGGCATCCGCTGCAACGCCGTCGCGCCCGGCGTGACCGTCACGCCGATGGTCGAGAAGCGCCTGCAGGACGAGCGGTTCCGCAAGATCAACACCGAGATGACGCCGCATCAGCGGTTGGGCACCGTCGACGACATCGCCAGCACCGTCGCGTTCCTGTGTTCGCCGGGCGCGAGTTTCATCAACGGGCAGACGATCGTCGTCGACGGCGGCTGGAGCTCGACCAGGTACCTGTCGGACTTCGCGCTGAACTCGGAGTGGTTGGCGCGGTGAAGGTTTCGCCCGCGGCTTTCGTTCGCACCACTCTCCCGCTGGACCTGTCGAGGCTGGCCGATCTGGATACCGGTCGGTACCACTCGATCTGGCTGCCCGACCACATGGTGAGCTTTTGGCCCGACGCGCTGTGGACCCCGGAGTTCACCGACCTCGCGACGGCGTCGCCGTCCCCGCATCGCCACCTCGACGGCATGGCGGTCGCCGCGGCCGCGGCGGTGCTGACCGACACCGTGCCGCTGGCGACCAGCGTCGTGGACACGGTGCGCCGCCACCCCGCGATGCTGGCCCAGAGCGCGCTGACCATTGACCATCTCTCCCGGGGGCGATTCATCCTGGGCCTCGGCAGCGGTGAGAGCGAAAACATCCTGCCCTACGGTTTCGACTTCGCCAGGCCCGTCAGCCGCTTCGAGGAAGCGGTGCGGGTCATCCGCCTGCTCTGGGACAGCGACGGGCCGGTGGACTTCGAGGGCCGGTTCTACCGGCTGGATCACGCCCGGCTGGACACCGAGCCCTACCACGGGCGCTTCCCGCCGATCTGGATCGGCGCCAGCGGGCCACGGATGCTCGACATCGTCGGGCGTTACGCCGACGGCTGGTGGCCCGCCGGGGCGTGGACCCCCGACCACTATGCCGAGATGCTCGGCGCGGTAAGGCAATCGGCCGAGCGGGCCGGCCGCGACCCGATGGCGATCACGCCGTGCTACGTGCAGGTGTGCCTGATCGGCGAGGACGACGACGCGATCGAAAGGATCGTCCGCGCCCCGCTGGTGGCCGCCGTCCTGCTGCAGGTGTCGGCGGACGTGTTGCGCCGCTTCGGCTTCGACCATCCGATGGGCGACGACTGGGGCGGCTTTCATGACATTGACCCGACGACGCTGACGCGTGACCGGATCATCGACTTCCTGGGCCGGGTCAAGCCCGAGGCGATCCGGGCGGTCGTGCCGCACGGCACCCCCCGTCAGGTCGCCGCAATCATCAAGTCGTACGTGGACGCCGGGCTCCGCGTTCCCAAGATCCTGGACTACGGGGCGATGGCCGGGCTGGAGTTCGGCGCCGCGTCGGCGGCCAACGTCCGCAAGACGGAGGACGAATTGCTGGCCTTGTGTGGGGGCCAACCATGACGGCCCGACTCGATGCGGACGCGATGCTCGCCCGCGCGCAGGCCGAGGCGGGACTTGACGACTACGGCGATCCGACGCTGCCGGAGCGGTTCCGCTTGGCCGTCGACCACCTGAACGGTATCGGCATGGACGCCAACGGCATTGACCAGGCCGAGCGCGTCTGTCATTGGCTGCTGACGTCGCGCCTGGAGATGATCGAGGACCGCAACCGCTACCCGATCGCCGCCGAGGTGATCGATCACCCGATGTTCGTGACGGGGGAGCCGCGCTCGGGTACCACGCTCGTGCACGCGCTGATGGCGGTGGACCCGCACGCACGCGCGCTGCGCTTCTGGGAGGTGATGTACCCGTCGCCGCCTCCCGGTACCACCCGCCCGGACGACCCCCGCCGCGCCCGGGCCGACGCCGACTGGCGCGAGATCAACGCCAAGATGCCCAAGTGGCTGCTCAGCCACCCGTACAACGACATGCTCGGCGACGGCCTCCCCGAAGACGAGCGCACCTGGGCCTTCGACTTTCGGGTGATGACCCCGACCGCGTGGTGGCGGGTGCCGATGCAGACCCTCGTCGGTGGTCTGCCGACCGACCCGGCCGCGCAGTACCGCCTGCACAAGGCGATGCTGCAGCAGTTTCAGTACAACCGGCCCCGGAAGTACTGGGTGCTGAAGGGATTCCACGGCTTTCGCCTCGAGGAGTTCTTCGATGCTTATCCCGACGCGAACCTACTGTGGTTGCATCGCGACCCGGTCCAGGTGGCGGCGTCGCGCACCATGATGATGGCCGACATCCTCGACGGCATCGTCGGTCCGATCGATCTCGCGGTCGAGGCGAAGAAGCACCTCGAGATGACCCGGGCCAGCATCGCCAACACCATGTCCAACCCGATGGTGGACGATCCGCGGATCCTGCACGTTCCCTACACCGACTTCGTCGCCGACCCGGTCGCGACCGTCGGACGCTACTACGCCTTTTGCGGGCGGGCCCTCACCGGCGAGGCCGAGGCGTCGATGCGGGATTACCTGGCCGACAACCGCGGCGACCGCTACGGGAAGTTCCGTTACTCCACCAGGCTGCTGACCGACATCGGTGAAAACCTCGAAGACCTGCACGCCGAGTTCGCGCCCTTCCGCGAGCGATTCGGGGTCAGCATCGAGAAGCGCGATTGACATGACCGCGCGCGAACGGCTCTCGGTCCACAACGTGACGTTCCTCGGGGCGGATACCGCTGAGCTACAGAAGAATTGGACCACCCTGGGCCTGCGACACCTGAGCGTCCTCGATACGCAACTGCTCGACCCCGGCTTCGTGCGCCTGATCCGAACCGAAGGGTACGCGGTCGAGGCGGTCTACCATCTGTTCGGCGCCGGTGCGGAATTGTCCCGGCTGATCGACGCGGCCGCGGCCACCGGTGCGCGGTGCATCTACATGCTCACCGGCGGCCGGGGTGGGCTCACCTGGGAGCGGGCGGCGGAGCGGTTTTGTCGCGCGGTCGAGCCGTGCGTGCGACAGGCGGAGCAGGCCGGCGTCGGCCTGGCCATCGAGAACGCGTCGAGCCTCTACGCCGACATCCATCTCGCACACAGCCTGCGTGACACCATCGCGCTCGCCGAGCTGGCGGGGCTCGGCATCTGCGTCGACCTGTTTCACTGCTGGGCCGAAGCCGACCTCGGTGGCCTGCTGCGGCGGGCGCTGCCCCGCACGCAGCTGATCCAATTGAGCGATTACGTGCTGGGGGACCGGGCGCTCCCGGCCCGCGCGGTGCCCGGTGACGGCGCGATTCCGATCGAACCCTTCGTGGCTCAGGCGTTGGCCGAGGGCTATCGGTTCGGTTTCGACCTGGAACTGCTCGGCCCGCGCATCGATGCGGAGGGCAGGTTGGCGGCGGCCGGGCGCGCCTGCGCGGCGGTGAGCGCGATGCTCGACAGGCTCGGCGGCTGAGGAAGGGCGGGGCGCAATGGCTTTCGGTGACGGGCCGGACGATGCGGCGCTCGACCGCGCATGGGGCGAGTTCTGCGAGCGATTGCAGGCCGCCGGCAAGCGGGCGTTCAAGGATCTCAACGCGACCTCCGGCTTGCAGCGCGCCGACGCGTTTCGCTTCCTGACCCAGAACCTGGGTCAGGCATTCGATCTGGCCCTGGAAACCCGCGACACCCGCTATCCGGTGCTGCACACCTTTTGCAATCCGACCCGCAAGCTGGGTGGAGACTGCGCCGATTTCACCTACCAACAGGTCTGGATCGACGGCGAATCGACCTACCGAATCACCGGAACCCGCGGCACCGCGCCGTTTTTCAACATCACCGTGCAGGGGGCGCGGGCGGACGGTCCGAACGTCCTGCACGAGCCGTTCGGCGACGTCCCGGAGGTCAACCTGTTCGGCCACCAACTGCGCGTCGAGCCGGACGGCACCTTCGAGCTCTACATCGGTGGTCGAAAGCGCGACCCCAACTGGCTGCCGACCACCGCGCATTCGCGCAAGCTGTTCATCCGCCAGGGCTTCGACCGCTGGGACGAGAGCCCCGCCCGGATGCGGATCGAGCGCGTCGACATGACTTCGCCGAAGCCGCTGCCCACCCCCGGCACCATGGTCGAGGCCATGCGCTGGGCCGGTGATTTCGTCACCGGGCTCATGAGCGACTGGCCCGAGTTCCCGTTCACGCACGGCGGCGTCGACGGCGAACATCCGAATCGGTTCCCCCGCCCGGACACGTCCGATGCCGACGCCAAGCGCGGCCGAACCGCCGCCAACATGTACTGGGAACTCGGCCCCGACGAAGCCCTCATCGTCGAGTTCGACGCCCACGAGGGCTTGTGGATGATCACGAACATGGGCGCCTATTTCACCAGCATGGACTTCCTGTACCGGCCGGTGAGCTACACCCCGAGCCGCGCATCGGTCGACAACGACGGCAAAGTCAGACTGATTCTGGCCCACCGCGACCCGGGTTTCCGCAACTGGATCGACACCCAGGGATTCGAACGCGGGAACCTCACCTACCGCCACATGCTCGCGGGTCAGCCCGCCACGCTGACGACCCGGCTCGCCAAACACGCCGAACTCGGGCACGCGTTGCCCCCGGAAACCGCGCGCGTCACGAGCGCCGAACGCACCGCTTTGATGTGGGAACGCTTCAACGGAATCCGCAACCGATTTCCCCTCTGATGCGGCTCCGGGCGCGCGTGTCTTCCGCGAATCCGGGCTGCCTCGCAACTAGGCTGGCTGCGATCAAGAGGAGGGGCAGCGACGTATCGGCATCAATCTTGGCGCCGGGCGACAGAGTGGCCAGGGCGCATTAACGACGGACACTGAGCCGGGCGGGAGGTACCCCGCGCCGGCGCGTTCCGCTCGGCGGCCGCGATGGGTCGCCCCCGTGCGCCGCGTCGGCCGGCTCGCGATCTGGGATCAACCGGAACGGCGCAGCGGCATCCCGGCGCTGGACGGGCTTCGCGCGATCGCGGTCGCGCTGGTGCTCGTTGGGCACGGCGGCATCCCGGGCGTCGGCGGCGGCTTCATCGGCGTCGACATCTTCTTCGTCCTCAGCGGCTTCCTGATCACCTCGCTGCTGCTCGACGAGCTCCAGCGCACCGGTCGAATTGAGCTGACCGGCTTTTGGATTCGGCGCGCGCGACGGCTGCTGCCGGCCCTGGTGTTGATGGTGCTCACCGTGGGTGCGGCGCGTGAACTCCTGCCGAGCCAGTCGCTCACCGGGTTGCGCGACGACGCGATCGCCGCGTTCCTGTGGGTCGCGAATTGGCGGTTCGTGGCCCAGAAGACCGACTACTTCACCCAGGGCGCCCCGCCGTCGCCGCTGCAGCACACCTGGTCGCTCGGGGTGGAAGAGCAGTACTACTTCCTCTGGCCGGTCCTGCTCATCGCGGTGACCCTGTTGTTGGCCGCGCGGGCCCGGCGCTACTTCAGGCGGGCCACCGTCGGCGGGGTGCGGTTCGCCACCTTCCTGATCGCCAGCACCGGCGCGCTCGCGTCGGCGGCGGTCGCCATCGTCCTGGCCTCCGACTCCACGCGCGACCGGATCTACTTCGGCACCGACACCCGTGCCGAGGCCCTGCTCACCGGCGCCGCGGCGGCGGCCCTGCTGGTCAGGGATTGGCCGTCGATGAACCGCGGCTGGTGCCTCATCCGGAGCCGGTGGGGCCGGCGGGTCGCCCGAGTTCTGCCGCTGCTCGGTCTGGCGGGGCTGGCGGCGGCGACCCACTTCGCGTCGGGCCGCGCCGGCGAGTTTCGTCACGGCCTGCTCATCGGGGTCGCGGTTGCATCCGTCGTCGTGGTCGCCCCGGTGGCGATGGAGCAGCGCGGTGCCGTCGCCCGCGTCCTGGCCCTGCGTCCCCTGGTATGGCTGGGCACCATCTCCTACGGCGTGTACCTGTGGCACTGGCCAATCTTTTTGGCCCTCAACGGCGAACGCACCGGATGGTCCGGGCTGCGGCTGTTCGGCGCGCGGTGCGCCGCCACGGTGGTGGTCGCCGCCGCGTCGTGGTGGCTGATCGAACAACCGATCCGGCGGTGGCGCCCAGCGCGGGTTCCGTTGCTGCCGCTCGCGGCGGCCACCGTGGCCAGCGCCGCCGCGGTGACGCTGTTGGTGGTCCCGGTGGGCACCGGGCCCGGCCTGCGCGAGGGCCTGCCGCCGGGAGTCTCGGCGGTGGCCGCGGTCTCGCCGTCCCCGCCCGGTGCCGCCCGGCCCGCGCCCCGCGATCCCCACCGGCCCTTCACCGTTTCGGTGTTCGGGGATTCGATCGGGTGGACCTGGATGCACTACCTCCCGCCGACACCCGGGTTCGCGTTCCTCGACCACACCGTCATCGGCTGCAGCCTGGTGCGCGGCACGCCGTATCGGTACATCGGCCAAACCCTTGAGCAGAGACCCGAATGCGACGGCTGGCCCATCAGATGGTCGGCGCAGCTCGGCCAGGATCAGCCGGACGTGGCGCTGCTGATCATCGGCCGCTGGGAGACCGTCGATCGTGTCAACGAGGGGCAGTGGACCCATATCGGCGATCCGACCTTCGACGCCTACCTCAACGGCGAGCTGCAGCGAGCGCTGAACATCCTGAGCGCCAACGGCGTTCGTCTGGTGGTGGCGACCGTGCCGTACAGTCGTGGCGGCGAGAAGCCGGACGGTCGCCTGTATCCGGAGGACCAGCCCGATCGCGTCAACCTGTGGAACACCATGCTCCGCAAAACGGTTGCCCAGCGCGGCGGCGTCCAGATTCTCGACCTGAACAAAAAGCTATGCCCGGACGGGGTTTACACGACCAAGGTCGACGGCATCAAGGTGCGCAGCGACGGCGTCCACCTCACCCCCGAAGGGGTGAAATGGCTGACACCCTGGCTCGAGGAATCCCTGAGATAGCCGTTAATCGCCCGTGCGGCAGCTGATTTCCATGCTGTCGCTCTCTCGGACGAGGAAGTTGAAGCTGACGTATCCGTTGTCCGGGTCGCGCACGCGGTCGAGATAGGGCTGCATGTCCGCGGAGCTGGCGTTGTCCGCGACGATCAGCGCGCCGGTCTTCAGGCGCGGTTCGAGCAGCTCGATCACCGGTAGGTAGAGGTCCTTCCAGCCGTCGAGCAGCACGAAATCGACGGGGCCGTCGACGTTGTCCAGCGTGGTCAGCGCGTCGCCCTCGAGGATGGTGATCACGTCGTCCAGGCCGGTCTCGGCGAAAGTCGTTTTGGCCGCGGCGATCTTGGTGGCGCTGAGCTCGGTGGTCACCACCCGGCCGGCGCCGTTGTCGCGCACCGCCGCGGCCAGGTGCACCGCCGAGATTCCGAAGGACATGCCGAACTCGACGATCGTGGCGGGCCGGGTCGCCCGCACCAGGGCGTAGAGCAGTCGGCCGGCTTCCGGCGTCACCGGGATGTAGAACTCGCTCATGGCGTCGGCGCGTTCCTGGGCGCTCATCGGCCGGTCGAAATCTCCAACCCTTTCGCGCAGCTTCGACATCTGATCTTTGGTTTCGGTGTACATCCGGTCGAGCACGGTCGCGACCTCGGGCGCCTGCAAAGTATTAGCCATGGTTTCGAGGGTAGCCGCGACGGCGGATGGGCCCGTTGGGTTAACAAAAGCCAACGTAATGGTTGCGTAAAGTAATTTGACGCGCTTTGGGTCGCGGTGCAAAATGGACGGGCAAGCACCTCGGTAGGTGAGGCGTCTGCACGGATATAGGCCACTGACCCCGAACGTCGAGAGACGCCCCGGGTCAGGACAGCTCTTCCCGGACCCAAGGGTTGAGCCCAAGTGGCTTCCGGATGATGTTCGGATACGCCGTGCAGTGCCGAAGCTCCGACGAGAGGGGTGCGACCGGCGGTTTTGCGCCGGTCATTTCGCCTTCTCCCGTTCAGGTGAGTGTGACGACACCCGCGTGTGTCCCGGCCGTGAGGAGGTGAGGGCGAGATGAGTCCCGGCGACAGTCCGTATCCCAATTCCGTCTTGTCCCGATCCGGTTCCGGCATTCATTCTGCCGCCTGATTTTCTCGGGTGCTCGATAACGCTGCGCGTCAAGCATTTTGCGGGCGACTGGGCGTATGCCACGGGCCGATCGGACCTCCCGACAGGAGACGATCATGGCTTTTGTTGTTACCCACCGTCTTACCGGTTCACAGCGGGGACGCGGCCAGTCGATGCTGCGCATCGGCCGACTGTTGGTCAGCAAGCTGCACGCGCGCAGCGCGCTGACCCCGCAGGAGCGGGCCAATCTGTACGTGTCGCGGATGCCGATCGCGGTTATCTCGGCCTCGCTGGGCGGGCATCCGTCGGACACCGCGGGCAACCGCCGGTGATTCGCTGATCCGAGCCCGAACTTGGTTGAGATAGCGAGAATTCGATGACGTCGATCTCCACGGAGCTCGAGGGCGGCGTGCGCGCCTCCGAGGCGCCGGTCCAGGCCGTGCTGGATTCGGCGCACGCCGGCGACATCGTCGGCGCGTTCGGCCGCATCCGCCGCGACGGCGCAGTGGGAGGCACCGGTGGTCGCTGGCGGCGGCTGCGGACGCTGCTGGTCATCACCGGGCCCGGCCTGATCGTGATGGTCGGCGACAACGACGCCGGCGGCGTGGCGACGTACGCGCAGGCGGGGCAGAACTACGGCATGGGGCTGTTGTGGACGCTGGCACTGCTGATCCCGGTGCTGTACGTGAACCAGGAGATGGTGCTGCGGCTGGGCGCGGTCACCCGGGTCGGCCACGCGCGGCTGATCTTCGAGCGCTTCGGCAAGTTCTGGGGGGCGTTCAGCGTCGGTGATCTGCTGATCCTCAACGCGTTGACGATTGTCACCGAATTCATCGGCGTGTCACTGGCACTCGGGTTCTTGGGCTGCCCCCGGGCGATCGCGATCCCGGCCGCCGCGGTGTTGTTGTTCGCCGTGGTGGCCGGGGGTTCGTTCCGCCGCTGGGAGGGCCTGATGTTCCTGCTGATCGCGGTGAACGTGCTCATCATTCCCATGGTGCTGATGGCGCATCCCACGCTGAAGGGAACTGCGCGGGGGCTGGTGCCGCAATTCCCGGGCGGGCTCAACTCCACCGTGCTGCTGCTCGTCGTCGCGATAGTGGGCACCACGGTCGCGCCGTGGCAGCTGTTCTTTCAGCAGTCCAATGTGGTGGACAAGCGGATCACGACCCGCTGGATCGCTTACGCCCGAGCGGATTTGATCATCGGCATTGTCGTCGTCATGGTCGGCGCGACGGCCTTGATGGCGGTGACCGCGTTCGGGTTGGCCGGCACCGCCGACGCCGGCGGCTTCACCGACGCGGGCGCGGTCGCCTCGGGCTTGTCCAGGCACCTGGGCGGCACGGTGGGCGTGCTGTTCGCGATCATCCTGCTGGACGCCTCTTTGATCGGCGCCAACGCGATCGGGCTGGCCACCACGTATGCCGTCGGTGACACCTTGGGCAAGCGACATTCGCTGCATTGGAAGATCAGCGAGGCTCCCCTGTTCTACGGCGGGTACGCAGTGCTGCTCGCGGTGTCCGCCGCGGTCGCGTTCAGCCCGGACCACATCCTCGGCCTGGTGACCCAGGGCGTGCAGGCCCTGGCGGGCGTCCTGCTGCCCTCGGCGACGGTGTTCCTGGTCCTGCTCTGCAACGACCGGGCGGTCCTCGGACCGTGGGTAAACACGGTGCGGCAGAACATCATCGCGTGGACCATCGTGTGGTGTCTGGTGGTTTTGTCGCTGGCCCTGACGGCGACGACGTTCTTTCCGGGGCTGTCCACGGCCACCATCGAGGCGGGGCTCGCGGTCGGCGCCGCGATCGGCATCGTGGGCGGGGCCGTCGCGATCATCGCCGGCCGGCGCCATCGCGACCTGCGGGACGCGGAAGCCATCGCGGGATCGCTCGGCGGCCTGGATCCCGAAGAGGTCGACGAACTCGACGACGCACCGCTGCTCACGCGCGCCGAACGTCGGGCCGTGCGCCGACAGGACCGGGCGCGCTGGCAGACCCCCAACCTGGCCATGCTCGACCGGCCGACCATGTCGCCGATCCGGAGGGCCGGGTTGTTCACGCTGCGTGGCTATCTGGTGGTGGCCGTCGTGTTCGTGATCATCAAGATCGTGCAGGCGGGAGTAATCGGCCCGGCCACGTCACTGTGAACCGTTCGGCAGCAGAACGATTTTGCCGCGAGTGTGCCGCTTTTCCAGTTCCTCGAAGGCATCGGCGACGCGGTCCAGCGAGTAGGTTCCGGCGACCTCGAAATCGATGGCGCCCCTAGCGATCAGGTCGGCCATCTCGGCAAGCACTTCCGGCGTCGACGCGTCCACACTGCCCTCGGTCTTAGCGCCGACCTCGCCGGCCTTCTGGAACGAGATGATGGTCTCGATCCGCTCGGGTGCGACGCCGAGATCCAATGCGAGCTGGATGTAGTCGGGGCCGAACAAGTCGATGAACGCGTCGATCCCGTCGGGCGCGACCTCTCGCAGCCGGTCGGCCAGGCCCTCCCCATATTCGACGGGGGTGACGCCGTGGGCGCGCAGCCAGTCGGCGTTACCAGGGCCGGCGATGCCGAGCACCACCGCCTTGCGCAGGGCCAACAACTGCACGACGAGGCCGCCGACTCCGCCGGCGGCCGCCGAAACGGCGATCGTTTCGCCCGGTTGGGGGTCGACGGCGCGAACGGCGGCATAGGCCGTCACGCCGACCACGTACAGCGAACCCGCGACCTCCCAACTCAATTCGGGGGGCTTGCGAATGAGTTGGTTTTCCGGGACGGCGGTGTGCGTGGCGTGGCTGGACCGGCGGAAGCTGAAGCCGAGGACCTCGTCGCCGACGGAAAACCCCGTGACCCCCGGTCCCACGGCGATCACCACCCCGGCGAGGTCGCTGCCCTCGCCGGACGGAAAGGTGGCGGGGAACATGTCGTGCATCGCCCCGCTTCGGATGGCCGCCTCGCCGGGGTTGATCCCGGCGGCGCGAACCTCGACGACCACCTCGTCCGGCCCCGGCGACGGCATCTCCACATCCGCCACGTACAACACGTCGCGGCCCCCATAGCGGTCGAATCGAACCGCTCGCGCCACCCCAGCCACCATCTGTCCCCTCACCCGGCGAATAGGCACTGCCTCCGGCCAGCATAGGCGTGTGCCGTCCCCTTGTTACCGTCTGCATTTCGCAGTAGCGTCATGCGCCGCGGACGGGACAGTGGATGGACACGGAGGGAACCCCATGAAGCTCGCTCGGATCACCGTCGCCGGCTGGGCGGTCGCCGCGGTAGTCGGCGCCGCGACCACCGGCTGCGGCGACTACCACCATTCGTCCCCATCCACGACGCTGCCGACCGGGGCCGCGTCGTCGACCGGTTCGAGCGCGGTGACGAGCCCGTCGGCGGGACAGCAGACGGATTACAGCAATCTGCTGATTAAGGCCAGCGACATCGGCGGCGACTTCACCACTCCCCAGCCGCCCGTGCTGAATCCGAACAACGCGGCGGGCGTCGCGCAGCTTTTCGCCAATGCCGACAACAGCCGCCGCATCGGGGACACGATCCTGATCGTCGCCGACCCGAAGGTGGCGGCGGCGGGAATCGAGAACACCAAGGCCAACTACGCGGGCAAGGTCAGTGGGACGTGGCAGCCCGTCGACATCGGTTCAAACGGGGCGATTATTTCCGGTAGCGCCCCGGGCAATTCCCAGGCGATCACGGTGCTGCTCTTCAACGAGGGCAAGGCGCTGGTCAACCTGGAATTCGACAGCGCGCCCAACGATCCGATCGATCCGGGCGTGGCGATCGACATCGGCCGCAAGCAGGACGCGGCCATCAAGGGCGCTCTGCCCGCCTAGCCCAAATCGGGTCGAGCCACCGCGGTCTCAAAACGTTGGGGCGCGGGATGCCTTTGTGCGCACCGGTTTCGGCCGGTCGGTCAGGAAACGACCTGGATGGGATCGCCGACGTTGACCTGGTTGAAGTACCAAGCCGCGTTATCGGGGCTCAGGTTGATGCATCCGTGACTGACGTTGGCGTGGCCCTGCGAGTCGACCGACCATGGCGCCGAGTGCACATACACGCCGCTCCACGTGACCCGGACCGCGTACTGTGCCGTGATCTTGTAGCCCTCGGGCGAACTCAGCGGGATGCCGATGGTCCGCGAGTCCATCACGACGGTGCGTTCCTTTTCCAGGGCGGTGAAGTTTCCGATCGGTGTGGGACGGCTGGGCTTGCCCATCGATGCCGGCATCGTGCGCAGCACTTCGCCGTTGCGGCTGACGGTAAAGGTGTGCCCGGACAGGCTGGCAACCCCGAGCAACTCGTCGCCGGTGTCAAAACCCGTCGTCAGGGCCTGCACGCCCACCGAGACGTGGGTGTGGGTGGGCCAGTAGTGGTTCGGAACCCACTGGACGACGTTGTTCTCGACCCAGTCGAAATGCCCGGGCATGTCGCTCGGCGATGTGACGTGAATCGTCCGTTCGGCGGCGGCGCGGTCGGTGACCGGCGCGGTGAACGTAACCACGACGGGATGCGCCACCCCCACCAGGGCTCCGTTAGCGGGCAAAACTGCGGCAACGCCGGGGACCGGCTCGGGCAGCGGGACGGCGGCCATGGTTCGGGCGCCGCTACTCAACGCGCCCATGCCGACGATCGCTACCATAACGAATAGATAACGAACCGCTTGACGCATGGCGCTTACCCTTTGCGATGGTTGGACCGACACAACGATATTCTACTGGTTGTCGGCGCATTCCGGTTTTCAGCAAACATTGGTATGTTCGCTGGGGCCTGTGCCACCGACGCCGCCGCCGGTCATCGGCGCGGCTGACGGCGCCGCCCACGCCCGCAAAGTGTTGAACCGTCGGCGGCTGCGCAAAACCGGTGATGGCACAACGGCTTTCGCGGCAGCAAAGGCGTGTTAGCCTCAGCCAGGCCGGTGCCCGAGGGCCTAGCCCGAACACCAAGGAGCGCGCGGGTGCTTTTCCGTCAACTGGAGTACTTCGTTGCGGTCGCCCAGGAGCGCCACTTCGCCAGGGCGGCCGAGAAGTGCTTCGTCTCGCAACCCGCGCTGTCCGCCGCGATCGGCAAGCTCGAACGCGAGCTCAACGTCACGCTGATCAACCGCGGACACAGCTTTGAGGGTCTCACGCCCGAGGGCGAGCGACTGGTCGTGTGGGCCAAACGGATTCTCGCCGAACACGACGCGTTCAAGGCCGAGGTGCACGCCGTGCGATCCGGCATCGCGGGAACCTTGCGGCTGGGCACGGTGCCCACCGCCTCGACGACGGCGTCGCTGGTGCTCTCGGCGTTCTGTTCCGAGCATCCGCTGGCGAAGGTGCAAATCCTCTCCCGGCTGGCCGCCACCGAGCTGTATCGGCGCCTGCGCCAGTTCGACCTGGACGCCGCCATCGTGCACACCGCCACCGACGATGCCCACGACGTGAACCTGGTGCCCCTCTACGAGGAGCACTACGTGCTGCTGTCGACGGCCAGCATGTTGCCCGCCGGCGCGTCGACGCTGACCTGGCCCGAGGCGGCGCAGCTACCGCTGGCGCTGCTCACCGCCGACATGCGCGATCGCCAGATCATCGACGAAGCCTTCGCCGGCCACGGGATCACCGTCACCCCACAGGTCGAAACCGACTCCGTCGCTTCGCTACTGGCACAGGTTGCCACGGGCAACTGGGCGTGCATCGTCCCGCACACCTGGCTGTGGACTTCGCCGCTCGGAGCGGATATCCGCGCGGTCGAGATGATCGACCCGGTGCTCAAGGCCGAGATCGCGCTGGCCACAAACTCTTCCGGGCCGGGCTCACCCGTCGCCCGCGCGCTCACCGCGTGCGCGCAACAGTTGCGGCTCAACGAGTTCTTCGACGCGCACCTGCTGGGCATCACGCGCCGGCGCTGACCACTGGCGGCGGAGCCGCCGCGCTGCTGGGGTTGAGCCCCGCCAGGTGCCCGCTTTCCACGCCGGCCGCCGGGTCGAGTTCGCAGTCGATGACCGACGGCCCCTTGCCGGCGATCGCCTCGGCCAGCGCGGTGCGCAGCTCCGAGGGGGTGGTGACGTGATATCCCTTGCCGCCGAACGCCTCTGCGATCAGCTCGTGACGCGCCCGCGCGTTCAGCACGGTGGGCGCGGGATCCGACCCGGTCGCGGCCGGGTCGGCCGGCGCCTCGTCGCCGCGGTAGACGCCGCCATTGTTGAGGATGACGACGGTCACCGGCAGCCGGTAGCGGCAGATCGTCTCGACTTCCATGCCGGAAAACCCGAACGCGCTGTCGCCCTCGATCGCGACGACGGGGTCGCCGGTCTCCACCGCGGCGGCGATGGCGTATCCCATGCCGATGCCCATCACGCCCCACGTGCCGGTGTCGAGCCGGTGCCGCGGCGACTCCATGTCGATGACGTTGCGGGCCAGGTCCAGCGCGTTGGCGCCCTCGTTGACCACATAGACCCCCGGGTTTTCCTGCAGCACAGAGCGAATGGCGCCCAGCGCGTTGTAAAACCGCATGGGGTGCGGGTCCTCGGCGAGCCGCTGAAGCATCTTGGCCTCGTTGCGGGCCTTGCGCTCGGCCAGCTCGTCGACCCATTCGGCGGGCGCGACAACGGGATCCGCGGCCGCCGCGTCACACAGCGCCGCCATCACCGAGCCGATGTCGCCGACCAGCGGCGCCTCGATCTGCCGGTTGCTGTCGAATTCGGATGCCGCGATGTCGATCTGGACGAATTTGGCATCGGCCGACCACTGCGGCGGCTCCCCATGGCCGAGCAGCCAGTTCAGCCGGGCCCCGACCAGCAGGACGGCGTCGGCGCGGGCGATCGCCAGCGAGCGCGCGGCCGCCGCGGACTGGGGATGTGAGTCGGGCAGCAGCCCTTTGGCCATCGACATCGGCAGGAACGGAATCCCGGTGTCCTCCACGAACTTCCGGATCGCGCCGTCGGCCTGGGCGTACGCGGCGCCCTTGCCGAGCACGATCAGCGGCCGCCGCGCCCGCCTGAGCACCGCCAGCGCGCGATCGACCGACTCCGGCGCCGGCAGCTGGCGCGGCGCCGGGTCGACGACCCGCCAAATGGTGGCGGACGCGGCCGACACCTCCATGGCCTGGCCCAGAACGTCGGCGGGGATGTCGAGGTAGACGCCGCCCGGGCGCCCCGAGATCGCGGTACGAATCGCGCGCGCCACGCCGCGCCCGATGTCCTCGACCCGGCCGATCCGATATGCGGCCTTCGCGAAAGGCCTTGCGGCGTCGAGCTGGTCGAGGTCCTGGTAGTCACCGCGCTGCAGGTCGACCATCGCGCGATTGCTGGAACCCGAGATCTGGATCATCGGGAAACAGTTCGTAGTGGCGTTGGCCAGCGCGGGCAGGGCGTTGAGGAACCCCGGACCCGACGTCGTCAGGCACACGCCCGGGCGGCGGGTGAGGAACCCGGCGGCCGCGGCGGCATTGCCGGCCGAGGCCTCCTGCCGAAAGCCGATGTAGCGGATGCCGGACGCCTGGGCGGTGCGGGCCAGGTCGGTGATCGGGATACCGACGATGCCGTAGATGGTGTCGACGTCGTTGGCCCGGAGGGCATCGACGACGAGGTGAAAGCCGTCGGTCAAGCGAGTCATGGTGGCGGCCTCCTCGGTGAGTGTTGCCGGTGGCTGGCTAAGTCATCACTGTCGTCTCGGTGCGCGTTGGTGTCCAAGACTAAGCCGCTATGCAGCGATTCACGCCGTCTATCGATAGCCGACGGCTATCGATCGTGAGCGGATCGGTATTGGACGGACACCGAGGTCTCGCGGCATGGTTCGAGCAGGAGCTTTCACGTTCAGCGAAAGGGGTTTGGCGATGAAGACAGGCAACCACACCGTCGCCGATCTGGTCGAGGTCGCGGCGAGCCGGCGACCGGACGCGGCGGCGCTCGTCGTCGGCGCCGATCGCACGCCGGTCAGCTACCGCGACCTGGTTCGCCTGGTCGACGACCTGGCCGGGCAGCTGAATCGGGCCGGCCTGTCGCCGGGTGATCGGGTCGCGCTTCGCGCGGGCAGCAACGCCGAGTTCGTCGTCGGGCTGTTGGCGGCGTCCCGGGCCGGCCTGATCGCGGTTCCGTTGGACCCGGCCTTGCCCGCCGGCGAACAGCGGGCCCGAAGCGAGGCGGCGGGGGCGCGGGCGGTGCTGGTCGACGGCCCGGCCCCCGGCGACGACCGGGAGCCGGACTTGCGGCGGTGGCCGATCGCGGTGACCGTCGGATCTGGAGAGGGCACGCCGACGGTGCGGCTGAACGCCGCGACCGCGCCGGGACAAGACGTTTCGACCCCGCAGGGGCTGTCCGACGACGACGCGATGATCATGTTCACCGGCGGCACGACGGGCGTGCCGAAGATGGTGCCGTGGACGCACAAGAACATCGCCGACTCGGTGCGGGCGGTCATCGCCGGCTACGGGCTGGGCCCGCAGGATGCCACGGTCGCGGTGATGCCGCTCTACCACGGTCACGGGCTGATCGCCGCGTTGCTGTCGACGCTGGCGTCCGGGGGCACGGTGGCGCTGCCGGCGCGGGGGCGGTTCTCCGCGCACACGTTCTGGGACGACATCGACGCCGTCGGGGCCACCTGGTACACCGCGGTCCCGACG
The DNA here is from genome assembly GCF_001673535.1 of Mycobacterium sp. 1081908.1. Lineage (GTDB taxonomy): Bacteria > Actinomycetota > Actinomycetes > Mycobacteriales > Mycobacteriaceae > Mycobacterium. Next base: position 78,893 of record NZ_LZLY01000014.1, read on the forward strand.
ATTCACCAGATCCTGTTGGAGCGCAACAAGACCGAACAGGCGGACAACAAGCCGGCCGCGCTGCGCTTCATCCGCAGCTGCAGCGCGCCGCTCACCGCGGAGACCGCCCAGGCGCTGGAGGAGACCTTTTCGGCGCCGGTGGTGTGCGCCTTCGGCATGACCGAGGCCACTCACCAGGTGGCGACCACCGGCGCCGGCCAGAGCGAAAGCCCGTCCGCCACACCGGGTCTCGTCGGCCGGTCCACCGGGCCCGAGATCCGGATCGCGGGACCAAAAGACGGTCGGGCCCTGCCCGCGGGCTCCGTCGGGGAGGTCTGGCTGCGCGGCACCACCGTGATGCGCGGCTACCTCGGCGACCCGGCGATCACCGCCGCGAACTTCACCGACGGATGGCTGCGCACCGGCGACCTGGGATCGCTTTCGGCCGCCGGCGATCTGACGATCCGCGGCCGAATCAAAGAACTGATCAACCGGGGCGGGGAGAAGATTTCGCCGGAGCGCGTCGAGGGTGTCCTGGCGACCCATCCCAACGTCCTCGAGGTGGCCGTGTTCGGCGTGCCGGACAAGATGTACGGGGAGACGGTGGCCGCGGTGATCGTGCCCCGCGAATCACCCGCGCCGACGACCGCCGAGCTCGCCGTGTTCTGCCGCGAGCGGCTGGCGGTCTTCGAGGTCCCCGCCACCTTCACCGAAGCCGCCGACCTTCCGCACACCGCGAAGGGCTCGCTGGACCGCCGCGCCGTGGCCGAGAAATTCGGTCGCGGGGCTCAATCCTGAGGCGCGCGCCGAGATTGCCGTGAGGGTCGTGATTTTGACGTCTGCACAACCATGGCGGCAATCTCGGCGAAACTACCGTCCCCCGTCACGCCGTGGTTTTCACCCGGGCCGCGGCGGACTCGGGCATGGGTTCGTAGCGCGCGAAAGAGCGGGTGAACGACGCGGCCCCATGCGCCAGCGAACGCAGGTCGATCGCGTACCGAGTCAGCTCGACCTGCGGCACCTCGGCTCTTACCAGCGTGCGTTCGTTGCCCGCCGCCTCGGTGCCGAGCACGCGTCCGCGGCGCCCCGACAGGTCGCCCATCACCGCGCCGACGAAATCGTCGGGCACCAGCACCGAGATCTCGTCGATCGGTTCCAGCAGGGTCACCTTGGTCGCCGCCGCCGCCTCCCGCAGCGCCAGCGCACCGGCCGCCTGGAACGCGAAGTCCGACGAGTCGACGCTGTGGGCCTTCCCGTCGAACAACGTGACGCGGATGTCGACCATCGGGTAACCCGCGTGCACGCCCTTTTCCATCTGCGCGCGGACACCCTTCTCCACACTCGGGATGAAGTTTCGCGGCACCGCCCCGCCGACCACCTTGTCGACGAATTCGAACCCGGAACCCTCCGGCAGCGGCTCCACCTCGATGTCGCACACCGCGTACTGGCCGTGCCCCCCGGACTGCTTGATGTGGCGGCCGTGCCCTTTGGCCTTGCCGGCGAAGGTTTCTCGCAGCGGGGTGCGGAGCTCGACCGTGTCCACGGTGACGCCGTACCGGTTGGCGAGTGCGTCGAGGACGACGCCCGCATGGGCCTCGCCCATGCACCACAGCACGATCTGGTGCGTTTCCTGGTTCTGCTCGATCCGCAGCGCCGGGTCTTCGGCGGCCAGCCGCCCCAGCCCGACCGAGAGTTTGTCCTCGTCGGTCTTGGCGTGCGCCTGAATGGCGACCGGCAGCAGCGGCTCGGGCATCGTCCACGGCCGCAAAACCAGCGGCTCGGACTTGTCCGAAAGGGTGTCGCCGGTTTCGGCGCGGCTCAGCTTGCCGATGGCGCAGATGTCACCCGCCACCACGGCGGCCGCCGGGCGCTGCTGCTTGCCGAGCGGGAACGACAGGACGCCGATGCGTTCGTCCTCGTCGTGATCGGGGTGCGAATGCCCGTTGCCGTTGGTCTCGCCGAAGAACGACGCAAAATGGCCCGACACATGAACCGTCGTGTCGGGCCTGATGGTGCCGGAGAACACCCGGACCAGGCTCACCCGGCCGACGTAGGGGTCCGACGTCGTCTTCACCACCTCCGCGAGCAGCGGTGCGTCGGCGTCACAGGCCAGCGTCGCGTGCGTCGCACCGTTCGGCGTGAAGACCTCCGGCAGCGGGTGTTCCATCGGCGACGGGAAGCCGCGGGTGGCGACCTCCAGCAGTTCCAGGGTGCCGACGCCGGTGCCGCTGCAGACCGGGATCACCGGGAAGAAGGAGCCCCGGGCAACGGCCTTCTCCAGGTCCTCGATGAGCACCGACTCGTCGATCGACTCGCCGCCGAGATACCGGTCCATCAGCGACTCGTCCTCGGATTCCTCGATGATGCCCTCGATCAGGCTGCCCCGCGCCTCCTCGATCCGGTCGGCGTCCGCCGGGTCCGGCGGATCGATGGTCCGCTTGCCGCCGGAATACTGGTAGCGCTTCTGTGACAGCAAGCCGATCAGGCCGTCCCCGGTCGGCAGGTAAAGCGGTAAGACCTTGTCGCCGAACGCGTTTTGCGCGGCGGCCAGCGCCTCGGAATAGTTCGCCCGCGCGTGGTCGAGCTTGGTGATCACCACGGCCCGTGGCATTCCGACCTGGCTGCACTCCTGCCAGAGCGACTTGGTCGGTTCGTCGACGCCCTCGTTCGCGGCGATGACGAACAGCGCGCAGTCCGCCGCGCGCAACCCGGCGCGCAGCTCGCCGACGAAGTCGGCGTACCCGGGCGTGTCGACCAGGTTGATCTTGATGCCGTCGTGCGACAGGGACGCCACGGCGACGCCGACGGAGCGCTGTTGCCGAATCTCGGCCTCGTCGTAGTCGCAGATCGTGCTGCCTTCGGTGACCGAGCCCGGTCGAGTCAGCACGCCGGCGGCGACCAGCAGCGCCTCCACCAGGGTGGTCTTGCCGCCGCCGGAGGGCCCGACCAGGACCACGTTGCGAACATCGCCCGGACCGTTCGCGGTGGGAGCGGCCCCCACGCCCAGCGAAGCGTTCGCCTTGTCCGCCATGACTTTCCTCCAGTTCCGCAGCGCTGCGGCGTGCCGTGGCACGGTGTGTTCTGGACCACAGGACGCCCGTAGGCAACTTTTCCCCCAACTGCCGCCCAACACAAGGCCACCGGGCAGCCACAATTGGGGGCGGATTGTCCGGCCGGATCGGTGCCGGCGCCCGTCGGGTCAGGCGTGCCAGCTCGACCAGCGCCGCACCGTGACCGCGATGACCGGGCCATCCAACGAAACGGATTGGTACTGCGGGTATTTGGCGCGCAGCAGCCGCAAGCCGTTCTCCATCGCCTCGCCGTCGACATGAATGGCGGCGAGACCGTCGGCGCGGACCCACCACAACCGCGCCCAGTCGTCGGCATAGTGGTCGACGAGCAGGCTGACCTGTGGGTTGCGTTCGATGTTGCCCAGGCGCCGCAGCAGTCGCGTCGTCTTGGGTTTCGCGTCGACGGCCGTGTAGACCACGTCGTGTTCGGCGAGGCCGGACTCGCCGACGGCGAAGACCACCGGCACCAGGTGCGGCGCGCCGTCGGGCGTGGCGGTGGCCAGGCGGGCTATCGGCGACTCTGAGAATCTGGCCTTCGGGTCGAATTCGCCCACTGCCCTAGATTAGGGCCGCCGCGCTAGGTTAACCGCATGCTGGCCGAGACCCAGATCGCCAACCTGCTGTACCGCTACGCCGAGTGCATCGACGCCGGGGACCTGGCCGGAGCGGCCGAGCTCTTCCGACACGCGCGTATCCGCATCGGCGGCTCGGACGCCGAACCGGACACCGTCGACGCGGCCCGGCTGCTGGGGATTTGGAAATCGCTGATCGTGCTCCACCCGGACGGGACGCCGCGAACCAAGCACGTGACGACCAATCCGATCATCGAGATCGATGAACAGGCCGGCACCGCGAGCTGCCGCAGTTACTACACGGTGCTCCAGCAGACCGACGAGCTGCCGCTGCAGACCATCGTCACCGGCCGCTATCACGACCGATTCGAACGCGTGGACGACCGGTGGCGGTTTTGCTACCGCGATCTGACGCTCATCGACATGGTCGGCGACGTCAGGCACCACCTGGCCCATCCCATCGCGCCCGCCCAAGGGGCCTGACCACTGTTGTGAATAGCAATCTGCATTACGGTTATACACATCGAGTCGTGTTACCCAGACCGGGAGGCTGGGCCAAATTCTGGTTCTTACTGCGTCGCAGGAGGTGACGGTATGAGCAAATGGCACCACCGCTCAGTCTGGTGGTCGTGGTCGGTCAGCGTGCTGGCCGCGGTGGGGCTGGGCCTGGGCATGACGGCGGTGCCGGCGTCCGCGTCGCCCGCTCACGACGCGCCCCTGGCGCCACTGGACCCCTCGGGCATCGTCGGCAGGGTCGGGCCCCAGGTCGTCGACATCAGCACCAAGTTCGGCTACAACAACGCCGTCGGAGCGGGAACCGGCATCGTCATCGATCCGGGCGGTGTCATCCTGACCAACAACCACGTGATCTCGGGCGCCACCGACATCAGCGCGTTCGCCGTCGGCAACGGCCAGACCTACGCCGTCGACGTCATCGGCTACGACCGGACCGCCGACGTTGCGGTCCTGCAGCTGCGTGGCGGGGGTGGCCTGCCCGCCGCCAACATCGGCGGCGGCGCCACGGTCGGCGAGCCGGTCGTCGCCTTGGGCAACGCCGGTGGTCAGGGCGGGACGCCGAGCGCGGTGGCCGGCAAGGTCGTCGCCCTCAACCAGAGCGTCTCCGCGACCGACACCCTGACCGGGGCGGAGGAGAACCTGGGCGGGTTGATCCAGGCCGACGCTGCGATCAGGCCCGGCGACTCGGGCGGCCCCATGGTCAACGAGGCCGGCCAGGTGATCGGCATGAACACCGCGGCCACCGACAGCTACAAGATGTCGGGCGGTCAGGGTTTCGCCATTCCGATCGGCACGGCGCTGGGGGTCGCCGGACAGATCCGGTCCGGCGCCGGATCGAACACGGTGCACATCGGCCCGACGGCCTTCCTGGGCCTGGGCGTGACCGACAACGGCGGCAACGGCGCCCGGGTCGAACGCGTGGTCGGCAGCGGTCCGGCGGCGGCGGCCGGGATCTCGGCCGGCGACGTCATCACCGGGGTCGACAACACCCCGATCACCGGGGCCACTTCGATGACGGACGTGCTCGTCCCGCATCACCCCGGCGACACCATCACCCTGCACTGGCGCGCCAAGGGTGACGGAGATCGCAGCGGACCCGTGACGCTGGCGGACGGGCCGCCGGCCTGATGCCGCGCGGATAATGCCCGCCTCCGGTCGGATTCGCTTGCGGCACATCGCGATTGGTCGTCTGTTTGCGGTCGTGATTCCCGATGCGCCCTGTCGGGTACCCGTGGCATCGTGGAATTGATGAACGACGCAAGAGACGCAGTCGAGCACGATCCCGCGGGGGGCAGTCACGTCGAGGGCGGCGTGGTCGAGCATCCGAACGCCGAGGATTTCGAGAATGCGGTGGCGCTGCCCGCCGACCCGACCTGGTTCAAGCACGCGGTCTTCTATGAGGTGCTGGTCCGGGCGTTCTTCGACGCCAACGCCGACGGGTCGGGTGACCTGCGGGGGTTGATGGAACGCCTGGACTACCTGCAGTGGCTCGGTATCGATTGCATCTGGCTGCCCCCTTTTTACGACTCCCCGCTGCGTGACGGCGGCTACGACATCCGGGACTTCTACAAGGTGCTGCCCGAGTTCGGGACGGTGGACGACTTCGTCGCGTTGCTGGACGCCGCCCACGAGCGGGGAATCCGGGTGATCACCGACCTGGTGATGAACCACACCTCCGAGTCGCACCCGTGGTTTCAGGAGTCCCGGCACGATCCCGACGGGCCGTACGGCGACTACTACGTGTGGAGCGACACCAGCGAGAAGTACACCGACGCCCGCATCATCTTCGTCGACACCGAGGAATCGAACTGGACCTTCGACCCGGTCCGCCGCCAGTTCTACTGGCACCGGTTCTTTTCCCACCAGCCCGACCTGAACTACGAGAACCCGGCCGTTCAGGAGGCGATGATCGACGTCATTCGCTTCTGGCTGGGGCTGGGGATCGACGGGTTTCGCCTGGACGCGGTGCCCTACCTGTTCGAGCGTGAGGGCACCAACTGCGAGAACCTGCCCGAGACACACTCGTTCCTCAAGCGCGTCCGCAAGGTCGTCGACGACGAGTTCCCCGGAAGGGTGCTGCTGGCCGAGGCCAACCAGTGGCCCGGCGATGTCGTGGAGTACTTCGGGGACGCCAGCACCGGCGGCGACGAGTGCCACATGGCGTTCCACTTCCCGCTGATGCCGCGCATCTTCATGGCGGTCCGCCGCGAATCGCGGTTCCCGATCTCGGAGATCCTGGCGCAGACGCCGGAGATCCCGGACCTGGCGCAATGGGGGATCTTCCTGCGCAATCACGACGAGCTGACGCTGGAGATGGTCACCGACGAAGAGCGCGACTACATGTACGCGGAGTACGCGAAGGATCCGCGGATGAAGGCCAACGTCGGCATCCGCCGCCGCCTGGCGCCCCTGCTGGACAACGACCGCAATCAAATCGAGCTGTTCACCGCGCTGCTGATGTCGCTGCCCGGCTCGCCGGTCCTCTACTACGGTGACGAGATCGGCATGGGCGACGTGATCTGGTTGGGGGACCGCGACGGGGTGCGGACCCCGATGCAGTGGACACCGGACCGCAACGCCGGATTCTCCAAGGCCAATCCGGGCCGGCTGTACCTGCCACCCAGCCAGGACTCGGTGTACGGGTATCAGGCCGTCAACGTGGAGGCGCAGCGTGACACCTCGACGTCCCTGCTCAACTTCACCCGGGTCATGCTGGCGGTGCGGGGCCGGCACAAAGCTTTTGCGATCGGACGATTTGAGGAACTGGGCGGGTCGAACCCGTCGGTCCTGGCGTTCGTGCGGCACGCGGCCGAGGACGGGGACACCGTGCTGTGCGTCAACAACCTGTCCCGGTTCCCCCAGCCGATTGAGCTGAACCTCCAGCAATGGAGCGGCTGCACACCGGTGGAGCTGACCGGTCACGTGGAGTTCCCACGCGTCGGACACCTGCCCTACCTGCTGACACTGCCGGGACACGGGTTCTACTGGTTCCAGTTGACCGGATGCGAAGAGGAGCCGCGCGCATGACCCACCCAGCCAAGCTGCCCTGGTCTGAGTGGCTTCCGCAGCAACGGTGGTACGCCGGACGCAACCGCGAGCTGTCGGGCGCCGAGCCCGGCGTCATCGTGCCGCTGCGCGAGGACCTCGATTTGGTCCTCGTCGACGCCCGCTACACCGACGGCTCGTCGGAGCGCTACCAGGTGATCGTGCGGTGGGACTCCGCGCCGGTGTCCGAGTACAGCACCGTCGCCACCATCGGCGCCGCCGACGACCGCACCGGGTTCGACGCGCTGTACGACGACGACGCGCCGCGGTTTCTGCTCTCGCTCATCGACTCGGCGGCCGTGCGCGGCTCGGACGGCGACCAGGTGACGTTTGCCAAGGAGCCGGGCGTCGAGCTGCCGTTGGACGCGCTGCCGCACGTCTCCGACGCCGAGCAGAGCAACACCAGCGTGATCTTCGACCGGGACGCCATGTTCAAGGTCTTTCGGCGGGTCAGCAGCGGCATCAACCCCGACATCGAACTGAACCGGGCGCTCGCCCGCGCCGGCAATCCGCACGTGGCCCGGTTGCTCGGCACCTACGAGATGGCCCCGCCGGGCGGGGAGCCGTGGCCCCTGGGCATGGTGACCGAATTCGCGTCCAATGCCGCCGAGGGCTGGGCCATGGCCACCGCCAGCGTGCGCGACCTGTTCGCGGAGGGCGACCTGTACGCCCACGAGGTCGGCGGCGACTTCGCCGCGGAATCCAACCGGCTCGGCGAAGCCGTGGCCTCCGTACACGCCACCCTGGCGGAGTGCCTCGGCACCGCCGACGCCACGTTCCCGGTCGACACCGTGCTGGCCCGGCTGTCGTCGACGGTCGCGAAGGTGCCCGAACTCGAGGAGTACGCGGCGACGATCGAGGAGCGATTCCAAAAGCTGGCCGGCGAGACGATCACCATGCAGCGGGTACACGGTGACCTGCACCTGGGGCAGGTGCTGCGGACACCGGAGAGCTGGCTGCTGATCGACTTCGAAGGCGAACCGGGGCAGCCGCTCGACGAGCGGCGCGCGCCGGATTCGCCGTTGCGCGACGTGGCCGGTGTGTTGCGCTCCTTCGAGTACGCCGCCTACGGGCCGCTGATCGACCAGGGCGCCGACAAGCAGTTGGCCGCCCGCGCCCGCGAATGGGTCGAGCGCAACTGCGCCGCGTTCTGTGACGGCTACGCGGCGGTGTCCGGCACCGACCCGCGCGATTCGGCGCAGCTGTTGGCCGCCTACGAGCTCGACAAGGCGGTGTACGAGGCCGGCTACGAGGCGCGGCACCGGCCGGGTTGGCTGCCGATCCCGCTGCGGTCCATCACCCGGCTGACGGCCGCCTAGATGCGGCTGCGCCGACGGGCCGTGTCTGACAACATGTCCCGCGTGGGGAAAGAGGTCTTCAACAGCGAGGCGAGGTTGTCGTGGGTGCTGGCCGGGCTGGCCGGCGTGCTGGGAGCGACGGCGTTCACCCACTCGGCCGGATATTTCGTCACGTTCATGACCGGCAATGCGCAGCGTGGTGCGCTCGGGTTTTTCCGCGGCGACGTCGTGCTCTCGGTGTCCGCGGCGCTGCTGATCGTGTGCTTCGTCGCCGGCGTGGTGATCGCGTCGGTGTGCCGCAGGCATTTCTGGGTCGCGCATCCGCACGGCCCCACCGTGCTCACGACCTTCAGCCTGCTGGCCGCCACCGTGGTGGACCTGCTCGACGAGGGATGGGAAGAAAACCTTCTCGATTTCGCCCCAATCATGTTGGTCGCCTTCGCTATCGGCGCGCTGAACACGTCGTTCGTCAAGGACGGCGAGGTGTCCGTTCCGCTCAGCTACGTGACGGGCACGCTGGTCAAGATGGGCCAGGGCATCGAACGCCACATCGCCGGCGGTAGCGCGGCGGACTGGCTCGGCTACTTCCTGCTATTCAGCAGCTTCGTCTTGGGCGCCGTGGTGGGCGGCTGCATCAGCCTGGTCGTCAACGGCACCTGGATGCTGGTGGTCGCCACGTCCGTGTGCGCGTTGACGACCGGGTACACGTACTTCCATTCCGACCGGCGCGCGCTGCTGAACGACAAGTCGGACCAAAAGCATGGGCAGCAGCGCTGACCGGTGCGCTGCTGCCCATGCCGTCTTGGGGCTCAGGCGGCTGGTTGTGCTGGCTGTGCCGGCTGAGCGGTGGTGTTGATGCTGTTGAGCACCTGGATGATGTCGGGCTTCATGGCAACCAACTGCTGGTTCCAGTACGGCCACGAGTGCGTCCCGTTGGCCGGGAAGTTGAACACCCCGTTGCGTCCGCCCGCGGCCACGTAGTTGTTCTGGAAGGTTTCGTTGGTGCGCAGCGTGAGGCCCTCCAGGAACTTCGCCGGCATGTTGTCGCCACCGAGGTCGCTGGGGGTGCCGTTACCGCAGTAGACCCAGACCCGTGTGTTGTTCGCGACCAACCGCGGAATCTGGACCATCGGGTCGTTGCGCTTCCACGCCGGGTCGCTGGACGGACCCCACATGCTGTTGGCGTTGTAGCCACCGGAGTCGTTCATCGCCAAACCGATCAGGGTCGGCCACCAGCCCTCGGACGGGTTGAGGAAGCCGGATAGCGAAGCGGCATAAGGGAATTGCTGCGGATAGTAGGCGGCCATGATCATTGCCGAACCACCCGACATCGACAGGCCCACGGCGGCGTTGCCGAACGGCGACACCTGCTTGTTGGCCTGCAGCCAGCCGGGCATTTCCTGGGTAAGGAACGTCTCCCACTTGTAGGTGTAGTTCTGCCCGTTGCCGGACGACGGCTGATACCAGTTGCTGTAGAAGCTGGACTGGCCGCCGACCGGCATGATCACCGACAGGCCGGACTGGTAGAACTCCTCGAAGGCCGGGGTGTTGATGTCCCAACCGTTGTAATCGTCCTGCGCCCGCAGACCGTCGAGCAAGTAGACCGCGTGCGCTCCGCCGGGCTGGAACTGCACCTTGATGTTGCGGCCCATCGACGGCGATGGCACCTGCAGGTATTCCACCGGGAGTCCCGGTTTCGAGAACGCGCCCGCGGTAGCCGCACCGCCGGCGGCGCCGACCAGACCCGACAACAGGGCAGCCCCCACAGCAGCGATGGCCAGCCGGCGCGGCATCCTCGCCGCCGCGCCACGCACCTTCCGCACCTCTTCGAAGAACGACATAGCTCTCTACCCATCCCAACTTTCATCTGCCGCGTGACGCGGTCGAATCTGTTCGCCTGCGCAGTGAAACACAGGGGGAGGGCGTAATTCGTCTGTCGTGGCCGCAGTGGCAGATCGCGGTTGGTTAACGATTGGGAGTCGGCCGGGAATCGTCACATTCCGGTCACGACTGGATCTCGAAGCTGTTCCAGTGCAACGGCCTACGCGACGAGCCGGCGCAAAAGCGTTGATGCCGTGGCGATTCCGATCAAGGCGGCCCCCACCAGCACGATGAAGTCGGCCGGGTTGAACGGGGTGCCGATCAACAACGCCCGCAGCGCGTCCACCTCGTAGCTGAGCGGGTTGACCTTGCTCAGCGCCCGAAGCCACGCGGGCATCACGTCGACGGGGTAGAGCGCGTTGGACGCGAAGAACAACGGCATCGTGATGGCCTGGCCGATTCCCATCAGGCGATCGCGGCTGAGAACCAGGCCGGCCAGCGTCATCGACAGGCAGGCGAAGAACGCCGCGCCGAGCATGACGACGGCCATCGCCGCCAGGATCCGCAGCGGGTTGACGGTCAGGCCGACGTTCATCAAGTACGCCAGCGCCAGCACGCCGACGACCTGGGCGACCGAGCGCACACCGGCCGCGAACGCCTTCCCGGTGATCAGCGCCGACGCTGGCGCCGGCGTCACCATCAGCTTGGCCAGCACGCCGGCGTCCCGGTCCCAAATGATCTGTATGCCATAGAAGATCGAGATGAACAGCGCCGACTGCGCGATGATCCCGGGCGCCAGGAAGGCGAGATAGGACACCGACCCGGTGTGGATGACGTGCAACTTGGAAAACGTCGTGCCGAAGATCAGCAGCCACAGTGCCGGTTGCACCATCCGGGTGACGAGCTCGGTCCGGTCGTGCCGCAGCTTCTGCAGTTCGACGATCGCGAACGCACCGACCCGCGCCAGCGTCGCCTGGACCCGCTGCCACCCGCGTGGGGCGCGAACCAGGGTGGCCGCCGGGGCGGTGGGGACGATGCGGGCACTGTCAACTGGCACGGCTGGCAACCTTTCTGCTGGAACGGATCTCGCGGAAGGAGCCGGGCGATTCCGTCCGGTTGGACAGGTCCTCTGCCGCATAGTGGCGGAACACGTCCTCGAGCGAGGCGCCGGGCGACACGGTCGATTTGAGCTTGGCGGGCGTGCCCACGGCCCGCAATCGACCGCGGTGCATCAGCGCGACCCGGTCACACAGCGCGTCGGCCTCTTCCATGTAGTGGGTGGTGAGCAGGACCGTCATGCCGAACTGGGCCTGCATGCTGCGCACCTGCTGCCAGACACCATCCCGGGCGATCGGATCCAGCCCGACCGTCGGCTCGTCGAGCACCAGCAGCGACGGGCGGTTCACCAGCGCCTGCGCCACTTCCAGGCGGCGCACCATGCCGCCGGAGTAGGCGCCCGCGCGCCGGTCGGCCACGTCGAGCAGCTCCATGGCGCCCAGCGCCTGTTCCACCCGCTCGGCCCGGCGGGCGCGCGGCACCCCGTACAGGCGCGCGAACCACAGCACGTTCTGCCGCCCGGTCAACGCCGGCTCGACGGAAAGCTGTTGCGGCACATAGCCGATGTTGCTGCGGATGTCGATGGTCTGGTCACGGGCGTCCATGCCGAAAATGCGCAACTCGCCCCGCTGCACCGGCGTCAACGTGGTGAGCATGCGGACCAGCGTCGTCTTTCCGGCGCCGTTGGGCCCCAGCAGGCCCATGGTCTCGCCCGGCCGCACCTGCAACGTCACGTCGTCGACCGCGGTGAATTGGCCGTACCGGTAGGTCAGGTTCCGGCAGTCGATCGCCATTGGCAGTCGTTCGGTCATGATCGCCGCTCCTGCAGTCGTCGTGTCATTGTGTCGAGAACCTCCAATCCCTTTGTCAGGGAATCGATCTGATCGTCATCGAGTTCGCCGAGCACCTCGGAAACCAGCGCCCGGCGCGCCGCCCGGGACGCGTCGACGAGCTGCTGGGTGGGCTCGGCGAGCCGCAGCTGGCCGACGCGGCGGTCCGACTCGCCGACGGTCCGGATCAGCAAGCCGTTGCCGGCCAGCTTGGACACCAAGGTGGATGCGGTGTTGGGCACCAGGCCGAGCTCCGCCGCGGCGGCGCTGACCGAGATCCCCGGTCGCCGTCCGACCAGCCACAACAGCTCCGCCTGGGCCTCGGACAGCCGCGCCGAATCCAGCCCGCGACCGGTCGACCGGCGAAGTTGCCGACGAAACCTGCCCACGACGCCGAACAGCTCGGCGACCACATCGGTGCTGGAAGTTATTGCCCCCATATACCTCTGTTTACGAGCTAAATGTGGGTGTGAGCTGTGTGTGGGCTAGATCCCAGCTACTTTTCGAGCGAATGCAGGACCACGTCGGTCAACTCGCCCTTGTCGACGGCGGCCGTCATGTAGCTGCAGGACGGTTGCCGACGGCGATCCGTCGGCGATCCCGGATTGAGCAGGCGCAAGCCGGTGTTTGTCGTCGTATCCCACGGAATGTGGCTATGGCCGAATACCAGCACGTCGCGGTCGGGGTACAGCCGCGACATGCGCGCGTCCCGGCCGGTCGCGGCGCCGGTCTCGTGGACGACGGTCAGGCGCAGCCCGTTCAGCGTCACGTCGGCGCGTTCGGGCAGCCGCGCGCGCAACGCCGGCCCGTCGTTGTTTCCCCAGCACGCGACCAGCCGCGCGGCCCTGGCTTCCAGGGCGTCGAGCAATTCGGTCGATACCCAGTCGCCGGCGTGCACCACCACATCCGCCCTCGCGACCTCATCCCATACCTGGGCGGGCAGGTCGCGGGCGCGCCGCGGCACGTGCGTATCGGCAATCAGCAGCAGCCTCACGCCGCCATCTTGCGCTACCGCTAGCCGTCCTGACTGCGGGCCTCGGCGCCCGTCTCGCCGGCGTCGAAAGTGTCGTCGGAACCCGCCGCGCCCACGTATGATCCGTCGTCGTCTCCTTCGGACGCCCGCGAGCGAGCTTCGTGCGCTTCGGGTTCTACGTCTTCCTCGGCTCGGTGGCCTTTGTTTTCCGGCATGGGACTCAGGTTTTCCCGCGCGGCGTTGCGCGAAACGGCCATGATCGGCTCCGATAGGGTGCATGCGGGCATCGTCAGCATCCCGAGGAGAACCAATGCGTACCTTCGATTCAGTGGCCGACCTCGCCGCCGCGGCGGGCGAGACGATCGGGCAGAGCGACTGGGTGACCATCACCCAGGAAGACGTCAACATGTTCGCCGACGCGACCGGCGATCACCAGTGGATCCACGTCGACCCGGAGCGGGCGGCGGCCGGCCCGTTCGGCAAGACCATCGCCCACGGTTTCATGACCCTGTCGCTGCTGCCGCGGTTGCAGCACCAGATGTACACCGTCAACGGCATCAAGCTGGCAATCAACTACGGCCTCAACAAGGTTCGCTTCCCAGCCCCGGTGCCGGTCGGCTCGCGGGTGCGTGCCCAGAGCTCGTTGGTCAGCGTCGACGACCTCGGTGACGGCGCCGCGCAGGCGACCGTGTCGACCACCGTCGAGATCGAGGGTTCGCCCAAGCCGGCGTGCGTGGCCGAAAGCATCGTTCGCTACATCTCCTGAATGCTCGGCGCTAGAACTCGGCGATCGAATGTTCCAGGCGCTCGGCCAGTCTGGCCTCGGCCTCGGCCCGCCGGGTCGGTATGTGCGCCGACGGGAAAGGCGTTGTCACGGGCTGGTATTCGCGCAGCGTCCGCCGTGCCACCGTCATCTTGTGCAGCTCGGTGGCGCCGTCGGCGATGCCCAGCGACTCGGCCGCCACCATCATCTTGACGAACGGCATCTCGTCGGAGACGCCGAGCGCGCCGTGCAGATGCATGGCGCGTTGCGCCACGTCGTGCAGCACCTGCGGCATGGCGACCTTGACCGCCGCGATGTCGCGGCGCACCTTCTGGTAGTCGTGGTGCTTGTCGATCAACCACGCGGTGCGGAGCACCAGCAGCCGGAACTGCTCGATCTGGATCCAGCTGTCGGCGATCTTCTCCTGGGTCATCTGGAAGTCGGACAGATGGCCGTGCCGCGTCTTGCGTGACACCGCCCGCTCGCACATCATGTCGAATGCCTTGCGCGCCAACGCGATCGTGCGCATCGCGTGGTGGATGCGACCGCCGCCGAGTCGGGTTTGCGCGATCATGAACGCCTGGCCCTCGCCGCCCAGCACATGGTCGGCCGGCACCCGCACGTCGTGGTAGCGGACATAGCCGTGCGAGCCGTGCTTTCCGGACTCGCCTCCGACCCCGACGTTGCGGATGATCTCGATGCCCGGCGTCTCGCCCGGAACGATGAACAGCGACATCTTGTCGTAGGTGCGAGCGTCGGGTTTGGTGACCGCCATCACGATGAAAAATGACGCGTGCTTGGCGTTGCTGGAAAACCACTTCTCGCCGTTGATGACCCAGTCGTCGCCGTCGCGGGTCGCGCCCGTCACGAACATGCCGGGATCCGAACCGCCCTGCGGTTCGGTCATCGAATAGCACGAGGTGATCTCGCCGTCGAGCAACGGCTGCAGGTAGCGCGCCTTCTGTTCGTCGGTGCCGAACAGCGCGAGGATCTCGGCGTTGCCCGAGTCGGGCGCCTGGCAGCCGAAGACCGACGGCGCCCACCGGGAGCGCCCGAGGATCTCGTTGAGCAGCGCCAGCTTGACCTGACCGAAGCCCTGGCCGCCGAGCTCGGGGCGCAGATGCGCGGCCCACAACCCCTGGTCCTTCACCTGCTGCTGCAGCGGCCGCAGGATCGCCATCATCTCGGCGTTCTTCTTGTCATACGGGTCGAGCGCCACCAGATCGAGCGGTTCCAGCTCGTCGACCATGAACTTTTCGACCCAGTCCAGCTTCGCCTGGTATTCGGGGTCCGTTTCGAAGTCCCACATCCTGGCCAACCGTTCCCCGGCGCGGCGTCGCACCGGACTCGTTGATAAGCCACCCCATCCTAGATCGGGGCGGTGGGGGATCAGTGGTCGCCGCGGGTGTCGATGACACGCTGCGCGATGTCGACGAGCTTCTCCTGGCTCTCCTGGGAGAGCGCCCGCAGCATCTCGAAGGCTCGCACGTCGTCCACGCCGTAGCGTTCCATGATCATGCCCTTGGCCTGACCGATGCGGTCTCGGCTCGACAGCGCCGATTCCATCTGTTCGCCGTGGCGCCCGGCCATGATGGCGGCGGCCGCGTGCGCGGCGAACACCGATCCGATGGTCTCGGCGTCGGTGTCCCACACGCCGGCGCGGTAGCTGAACAGGTTCAGCGCGCCGGCCGTGCGGTCGGCGGTGTAGAGCTTGAACGAGAGGCTGCTGAGCACACCCAGCCGCACCGCCGCCGGCGCGTATCGAGGCCACCGCGGCTCGTTGCGGAGGTCGTCGGTCCGCACGATCGTCTGCTTGAGAGCGGCTTCGGCGCAGGGCCCTTCGCCGAAGTCGTGCTGCAGTTTGTCGAGCTGTCCGGCCACCTCGGCAGTGTCGGCCAGCGACTCAAAGTCGCCGCCCCGTTTCACGAGCAGCACACCCGCGACGTCGGCGCCCGGTATCAGCTCGACGGCTGCGGCGGTCACATCGGCGAGTACCTGTTCGAGCGCGCGCGGCGCGGAAATCGCACGGGCGAGCTCGGCCATCCGTAGGGCCAGCGCGTGGTTGGAGGTTGGGTGTGAAAGGTCCATGGTGTTCGCTTGCGGCTTGTTCGCAGCCCTTCGGATACCCACCGTCGCGTGAAATTACCCGGGCCGCTTTTCACCGCAGCTTGGGCAGCACGTTGCCGCGGTAAAAGTTGATCGCGGTGACCGGGTCGTCCTGGGGGAAGTGCAGGAAGGGGATCGCTCCGGCGTCGAGAACCTTCTGCACGGCGTCGACATGGGGCGTGGGATCGGAGCCGACCGCCCAATTCGCGAGCACCTTGTCGATGGGATTGGACTGCGCGGCACGTTGGATGTCAACGGGATTGGGCTGGTCGACGGCGCCGGCGGTAAAGCGCCACAGGGTGGCGGCGCGGGCGGCCACGTCGTTGTTACCGACGACCGCGAAAAGTTCGGCGCGCTTTCCCAAATCGGCGGCGTCCCGCCCGGCGGCCCGCGCCCCCGCGCCGAATGCGGCGAGCAACTTCGGGTTGGTCACGTCGTGAGCCTGGGTGATCCAGCCGTCGCCGTACTGCCCGGCCAGCTTTGCGCTCTTGGGCCCGCCGGCCGCGACGAAAATCGGCGGCGGAGTCGCGGGCGTGTCGTAGAGCCGCAACGCGTTCGTCTGAAAGTAGCGGCCGGAGAAGGAGATTCGCGAACCGCTCCACAGCTGGCGGATCAGGCCGATCGCCTCGACCAGTCGGTCATGACGCTCGGCGTAATTGCCGAACGCGTTCGTGCTGGCCTGTTCGTTGAGCCGTTCGCCGGTGCCCAATCCCAGAAAGACCCGCCCCGGATTGAGGATCGCCAAGGATGCGAACGCGTGGGCCACGGTGGCCGGGTGATAGCGATAGGTCGGGCAGGTCACCCCGCTGCCAAACGAGATGCGGCTGGTGGCGCTGCCGACCAGGGCCAGGGTCAGCCACGGAAACATCGAATGGCCCTCGTCGTCCTGCCACGGCTGGATGTGATCGCTGGCCCACACGTACTGAAAGCCTGCTTGCTCGGCCGCCCGGGCGTGCGCGACCAGCTGGTCGGTGCGGAACTGCTCGTGCGAGAGCACGACCCCGACGCCCTTACCCGCCGCAGGCGGCGGACCGGTCGGTTTGCCGCGGTCGGACGGCGGCGTGCCGCAGCCCTGCGGCAGTCCGACCGCGCCGAGCACGCCCGCGCCGGCGGCCATCCGCCCGAGCGTCCGCCGCGAGATGCCGGTCACCGGCCCCGCATACCCGTCACGCGGCCCGTCACACGCACTAACGTGGCGTGGGTGGCCCCAGAGGCGCGCCCGGCGCGCAAAGCCGACATCCGCGAGCTGTCACGCACGCTGGCCCGGGCGTTCTACGACGACCCGGTCACCACGTGGATGCTGCCCGACGACAATGCGCGGCCGGCGCAGCTGGTCCGGCTGTTCGCGACGATGACCCGCCGCCACCATCTGGCCCGAGGCGGCGTGGAGGTGGCCGACGACGGGCCGGGCGTCGGCGGCGCGGCCCTTTGGGATCCGCCGAATCGGTGGCAGCACTCGCGCTCAGAAGAGCTGGCGATGCTGCCGAACTTCATCCGGGTGTTCGGCCTGCGTTCGGCGAGGGCGCGCACGGTGCAGGAACTCATGAAGCAGGAACATCCCGAGGAACCGCACTGGTACCTGGCGGTGATCGGGAGCGACCCGACGGTTCGCGGCCAGGGTTACGGCCAGGCCCTGATGCGGTCCCGCCTGGATCGCTGCGATGCCGAATATTGCCCGGCGTATCTCGAGTCGAGCAAGCCCGAAAACGTGCCTTATTACGAACGTTTCGGGTTCGGCGTCACCCGCGAGATCAAGTTCCCCGACGGCGGCCCCACGCTGTGGGCGATGTGGCGGGACCCGCGGTAGAACTGTGCCTACGAAATCGGCACGTTCGTCGGCCCACTGGCGATGTATTGGTACTGCGGGCAGTACGCGGTAATGGCCGACGTGGTGAAGAAAGCGCTGTCGGCGATGGACCAGTTGGTGTTGTCCGCGACCCCGGAAACGACATCGTTCATCGGTTCGCCCGGGTTGGCGGCGAGTTGGTCGCAAACGTAAGCCCTGGCCACGCGGATCGCGTTGTCGACGGTGCCGTACTGGATGCCGTTGCCGTCCAAAGCTTGCAGGAATGAGTCGTCGGCGACGTCCGCCAGGGCGGCCGGCGCAAACACGATCCCGCCGATAGCGGCCCCAGCGACCAGTGCTGTGAAAGGAGATGCGTGGAAAAACATGGGCCGAGCCTTTCTTGCTCGGTGAAGTTGCCCGGGACGATCGCAGCGTATGCGCCTGCTGGTTTCGCCATGTCGGGAATGGCGAAAGTTTAATCGCCGGGGGCCGGGGCAACCGATCTGCATGGCTAACGACAACGGCGACTTCCCGGCGGAAGGCGGTCCGGGCGACACCCTCAACCCGAGCGAAAGCACCGACTCCGATGAGCTGCGCAACGATGACGGCGACATCGTCGTCGACCCACCCGAGGGCTGGAGCGAAGCCGACCGCTTCGGGTTGACCGCGCGCGAGGAGCGGGAAGGCGAATCCCTCGATGACCGGCTGGCCGAGGAGGAGCCGGATGTATCCGACCAGACGCTCGACGCGACCGATGACGGCGGCCCCCGGCGCGCCCACCGCGGCCAGATCGACGGCACGCCCGAAGACGGCGACTCGCTCTACGAGGTGGTCGACGAATAGTTAGTGCTCGGTTGTTCACTCCGGCGACGGAGTGACCGGCGCTACGGAGCGCTTCGCCAGCCGGCGATGCCGATGGTGATCAGCCGCAGCTGCTTGACGGCGAGCCGCCGGATGTCTTCTATGGCCTCGGTGGTCTGCGCGTCCTCGATCGCCTCGGCGATGACGATCATCGAGTTCACGAACAGCGTCGCCAGGACGTTGAGGTCCTCGGTGCTCCACGCGTTGAGCCCGGTGAAACGGGCCAAGTCGGTGGCCAGTTCGGAGGTGATCAGCCGCAGCTCGGTGCGGATGGCGTAGCGCAGCACGGTGACCCCGCCCGAGCGTTCCCGATAGATGAATCGCCAGTGCTCGCGGCGATCGGTGATGCTGGCGATGACGGTCTCGACCGACGACTCGATCACTCGGTTCGGGTCCAACCGGCCGGCCCGCGCGCCGCGCAGGGTGTCGCGCAGGGTGCGAAACGATTCGTCGATCAGCACCAGCCCGAGGGCCTCCATCGACTCGAAGTGCCGGTAGAAGGCCGCGGGCACGATCCCGACCTCACGGGTCACCTCGCGCAGGCTCAGGCTGGAAAAGCTGCGGTCCTGCAGCAGCTTGAGGGCCGCGGCGATGATGGCGCGGCGGGTGGCCTCCTTGCGCTCCTCGCGCGACGGGTTCTCGCGTGGCCGCTCTCGGCCCGACCGATGCGGGCGTGAGCTAGGAGTACGGCTGTTCACTATGTGAAGCCTACCACAAACCAGCACTAAACCCTTGACTACCTGCGGGGCACCGGCGCACGGTGTACATATGTTCACTCAGACTTCGACCCGGAACCTCGCGCAAACTCTGCGCAAGCGCGTCCTGGGCTCAGACCTGCTAGGCCTCCTCACCGGTCCGCACGGTGTGGACCGCTACACCGAGCTGGTGGCGCCGACCTGGACGCTGGGCGAGGCCCGCGCCAAGGTCATCGACGTGCGCCGCACAACGCCGCGCAGCGTCACCCTCACACTCGCCCCCAATGAGGCCTTCGCGTCCACGCACACCGTCAAAGCCGGCCAGTACGTCAACCTCACCGTCGACATCGACGGCCGCCGGCACACCCGCTGCTACTCGCCGGCCAACGCCGAGGGCAGCGCCAACCTCGAGCTGACGATTGGTCACCACGACGGCGGGCTGGTGTCGAGCTATCTGTACGAGCGGGCCCGCCGCGGCATGGTGGTCGGCCTGGACGGGATCGGCGGCGACTTCGTGTTGCCCGCGGCGCGACCGCGGCGCATCCTGTTCGTCTCCGGCGGAAGCGGCATCACGCCGGTGCTGGCGATGCTGCGCACGCTGATCGCCGAGCGCCACCGGGGCGAGGTCGCGTTCGTGCACTACGCCCGCACCCCCGCGGAGGCGTGCTACCGCCAGGAACTCGCCGCGCATAATGACCTGCCCGGCGTCCGCGTGCTGCACGGCTACACCCGCTCGGAGGCCGGCGACCTCGCCGGCCGCTTCGGGGCGGAGCACCTGGCCGCCGCGATGCCCAGCCCGGATGTGGTGTTCGTTTGCGGACCAACGACTTTGGTCGAGGCCGTGCGGGAACACTGCGAGAACGTTTTCACCGAGAGCTTCGTGCCGCCGGTCTTCGATGCGCCGGCGAATCCGTCGGGCGGTCGAATTGCGTTCGCGGACAGCGGCATCGACGTCGTCGACGATGGCCGTTCGCTGCTGGAGCAGGCCGAGTCGGCGGGGCTGACGCCGCAGAACGGCTGCCGGATGGGCATCTGCCACACCTGCACGCGGCGCAAGACCGCCGGAACCGTGCGCAACCTGATCACCGGCGCGGTGTCGACCCAGGCCGACGAGGACGTCCAGATCTGCGTGTCCGTTCCGGTCGGCGACGTCGATCTGGCCCTTTAGGTTTCGAGCCTTGAAAGGAAATGCCATGACACAGAACACGATCACCCTGACACCCGAGCAGGCCGAGGCGTTCGGCCGCGAACTCGACGCCATCAAGGAACGCGTGATGGCGGACCTGGGCGAAGAGGACGCCGACTACATCCGCCGGGTCATCAAGACCCAGCGCGCGCTGGAGGTCGGTGGACGCGCGCTGCTGTTCCTGCCGCCGGCCTGGCCGCTGGGCACCGTGATGCTGGGCCTGTCGAAGATCCTCGACAACATGGAGATCGGGCACAACATCATGCACGGTCAGTACGACTGGATGCGCGACCCGGCGATCTCGGGCCGCACGTTCGAGTGGGACACGGCCTGCCCCGCCGATCAATGGCGGCACTCACACAACTACATGCACCACACCCACACCAACATCGTCGGGATGGACCGCGACATCGGCTACGGCATCCTGCGGATGAGCGAAGACCAGCGCTGGCACCCCTACTATCTGGGCAACCCGGTCTACGCGTTCCTGCTGATGGTGCTTTTCCAGTACGGCGTCGCGCTGCACGAGCTGGAAACCGAGCGCATCCGCTCCGGCGAGATCCGGCTGAGCGACAAGCGTGAGGTGCTGCGCGAGATCTGGAAGAAGACCCGGCGCCAGACGCTCAAGGACTACGTCGCCTTCCCGCTGCTGGCCGGGCCGTTCGCGCCGTTCGTCTTCGCGGGGAACCTCTCCGCCAACCTGATGCGCAACGTGTGGTCGTACATGATCATCTTCTGCGGCCACTTCCCGGACGGCACCCAGGAATTCACCGTCGAGGACACCCAGGACGAATCCCGCGGCATGTGGTACTTCCGCCAGGTCCTCGGGTCGGCAAACCTGACCGGGGGCAAGCTCTTTCACCTGCTGTCCGGCAACCTGTCGCACCAGATCGAGCACCACCTGTTCCCGGACATGCCGGCGCGCCGGTACGCCGACATCGCGCCCGAGGTGCAGGAGATCTGCCGCCGCTACGGCATCCCCTACAACCGCGGGCCGCTGATGCGGCAGTTCGGCACCGTCGTCCGCAAGATCGTCAAGCTGACCCTGCCGGACTCCTGGCTGCCGAAACCCGGTGGCGACCGGCCCGCCGATCGGCTTCCGGTCGCCGCATAACGTATGAGTCCCGCTTCGGTCCCGAGGCATTGCCTCGGGACCGTTCGGGGGGACAATGAGGTGCGTGGAATGGACCGGCGCGCGCTACGCGGACACCCCGACGGTGGACGCCTCGACGTGGATCGACGCGGACCCGGCGCGGGTCTGGGATCTGGTCTCCGACATCGAGCTGATGCCGACGTTCAGTAACGAGCTGAAGGCGGTGCAATGGGCCGATGGCTCGGACCGGCCGCGCGTCGGCGCCCGCTTCGTCGGACACAACGAGCACGACGCGTTCGGCCAGTGGACCAGCACCTCGCAGATCGTCGCTTGCGACGCTCCGCGCGAATTCGCCTGGGCGGTAGGCGAACCCGACAATCCGTCCGCGACCTGGCGATTCCGGCTGAAGCCCCGCGACGGCGGCACCCTGCTGAGCTTTTGGATGCAGATGGGACCGGGACGGTCGGGACTCTCGGTGGCCATCGACTCGATGCCCGACAAAGAAGAAAAGATCGTATTCGTGCGGATGCGGGAGTTCGAGGCCGCGATCGGCAAGACGCTCGCCGCGATCAAGAGGCTGGCCGAACGCGGAGTGCGTTGATGCGTACCGCGACGACGGTCGAATTGTCGCGCGCCGCAACTGAAGTAGCCGAGTTCGTCGTCGAGGCGGAAAAGCTCGGTCTCGACGTTTGCTGGGTGGCCGAGGCCTGGGGCGCCGACGCGCCCTCGGCCCTGGGCTACCTCGCGGCGCGGACCGAGAAGATCATGCTCGGTACCGGCGTCCTGCAGCTCGGCGTCCGGTCGCCCGTCATGGTCGCCCAGACCGCGATCACGCTGTCGAACCTGTCGAACGGGCGTTTCCTGCTCGGGCTCGGCGCGTCGGGTCCGCAGGTGATCGAGGGCCTGCACGGCGTGTCGTTCGGCCGGCCGTTGGCGCGGATGGCCGAGACCGTCGACATCGTGCGGCAGGTGTTCTCGGGCGGCAAGATCGCCCACTCCGGCAAGGAGTTTCAGATTCCCCGACCCGGCGGCGAGGCGGTGCCCATGCGGCTGTCGACCAGGGCCGACCACGCCATTCCGATCTACCTGGCGGCGCTGTCACCGGCGATGTTGCGGTTGACCGGGCGCATCGCCGACGGGTGGCTGGGCACCAGCTTCGTTCCGGAGGGCGCGGGCGACGCGTACTTCTCCCACCTCGACGAGGGGCTGGCGGCCGCCGGCCGCGCTCGCTCCGACATCGACATCTGTCAGGGCGCCGAGGTCGCCTTCGCCGCCGACGAGGACGAGCTGCGCGGCATGATCGCCGGCCGCAAGAAGCAACTCGCCTTCAGCCTCGGCGGCATGGGGTCGTCGAGCACGAACTTCTACAACCAGGCCTACAGCCGGCAAGGCTGGGCCGACGCCGCGGCCGAGGTCCGGGAGCGCTGGCAGCGCGGCGACCGCGATGGCGCCGCCGGGGTGGTGACCGACGAGATGGTGCTCGCCACCACGCTGATCGGAACCGAGGAGATGGTCCGGTCGCGGCTCACGGTCTGGCGCGACGCCGGCGTCGACACCGTTCGGCTGTATCCGGCGGGGGAGACGATGGACGACAGGCTGAGGACGCTCGGGCGGGCCGTCGAGCTGGTCCGCGCGACCTAGTGGGCGTGAGTCGGTGCTTCCGACACCTTCACGAGTTTCACCTCGGGCCGCGCCGGCACACCGTCGGCCAGGAACCACCGGAACGCGAGGTTGCCGCGCGGATAGTCCAACGTGGTCAACGAATTCGGGTGTGTCGTCATGCCGCGGGACAACACGATCGTCACCGAGCCGTCGTCGTTGAGCGCGGCGCTGGTGCCGTTGATGGAACACCTGGCGTCGGCCGCGCCATAGGTGGCCATGAACTGGTTCCACACCACCATGTTCCAGAACCGGCAGGCCGGCGGTCGGTGCGTGATGACCAGCGCCTCGTCGTCGTCGAGCACGAAACTGCCGTACGAATAGCACGCGTCACGCGCCGACCAGCCGAAGTTGGCATCGGGCACCTGATACGGATCGGCGAATTCGTTTGCCGCGTGCGCGGTCTCGTGTCCGAGCGCGTGCTCTTGGTCCGCTCGGGTGCCGACGGCCAGCGGCACGATGGCGAACATCGTGCGCAGCCAGGTGGCCGCCGCCCGCAGGCTCGCGGCGGTCTCGGCGTCGCCGTGCCGGATCGGGTCCGGCTCGTCTAGCGCCTCGATGTTCCACACGACCGGGCGGCCGGTCAGCGGGTCGGCCTGGTAGTCGCGGGTCATCAGCACGGCCGCGTCCGGAGTCGGGGGGAACTCGAAGCTGAAGTTGCCGTCGGTGTCGATATCGAGGTCGCTGTCGCGGACGATCGCGACGACCCGGTCCGACCACGCGCCGGGCGAGGGTTCGTTATAGGCCGTCACTGAAAAGTACACGCTGTCACCGCGATTGCCGCTGATGCGGTAACCCCGCTTCGGGTCCACCGGGCACAGGAAGTAGTAGGCGTCGGTGTTGTCGCCGCCCCAGCGACGGTCGCGCCGGAACGGCGTGTTCACCGCGACGAACTGCGGGCGGCCGGGCTCGGGGAACAGGTAGGCGTCGAGGGCCACGCCCAGCGTGGCGGCGAGCATGCGGTAGCCGTCGGCGATGTGGCGATCGTCGGTGACGGCGCGGTCGCCTTCGAGGAACGAGCGATCGAGGGCGCCGAGGGTGGCGAGCAGCTCCTGCCAGGCGGCCGTCGACTCGTGCGTCATGCGCTGATTCCCTTCAGTAGCAACGTGGTGGTGCGATCGACCCACGCGTCGTCCAGTTCCTTGGCGCGGGTGAGCAGGGCGACCAGGGTGAGGCCCGCGACGGCCTCGGCCAGTTCGGCGGCGGTGACGTCCGCACGCACCTCGCCGCGCGCGGCCGCGGCCTGCAGCCACTCGGCGAGGCCGCCGGCGATGACGCCGGCGAACCGCTCGAGCAGCGCCGAATGCAGGGTCGGGTCCGCGGCCATCTCGCCGACCAGCCCCGGCAGCGCCGCCCGGGCGGCCGGCGTCGTCAGGAAAGCCATTGTGCGGCGGACCATTTCGCGCAGGTCGTCGGTCGGCGATCCGGTGTCGGGAATCGCCGTCGCGGCGCCGATCGGGAACACCGCCTCGTGCACCAGGTGCGCCTTGCTCGGCCAGCGCCGGTAGATCGCGGGCTTGCTGGTGCCTGCCCGCTCGGCGATGGCGGACACCAACAGGCCGGGGTAGCCGGTTTCCGCGAGAAGTTCGACCGTCGCGCGCAGCACCGCGGCGTCGATACGCGGGTCACGGGGTCGGCCGAAATCTACAACCATTACGAAACTCAGAGTAACATAAGTCGCCGTGACCGATGCCGTTCGCTCCGTTCCCCTCGACGACCTGGCCCTGCCCCGATTCGGCGCCGAGGCCCAGCAGATCCTCGACATGATGGCCACGATGGCGGCCGACTGTCCGCTCGATGCCGACGCCCTGCACGCCAGGGCCAGCGCCGACACCGGCCTGGAGGATTTCGGCGCGGGCGACTACCGAGAACGACTCGACGTCTACCTCACCGACCTGCGCGACATCGACGGGCTGCACCCGGCCGGAGCCGTCAACTTCTTCGCCCAGTTGGCGCAGCTGCTGAAGAACCGGCTGCTGTTCACCGACCTGCTGAGCCGGCATCCCGAGATCGATGACATCGAGCTGCAACCACCGATCGTGATCGCGGGCCTGCCCCGCACCGGCACCACCCACCTGCACAACCTGCTGGCGGCGGCGCCCACCTTCCGCACCATGCCGTATTGGGAAAGCGTCGAACCGTTCCCGCTGCCTGCCGAGGCGGGTATCGAGCCGGATCCACGGCGGACCCGGATGGACGTCGGGGTCTCGGTCATCAACACCGTGATGCCCTATTTCCCGCTGATGCACGAGATGACGACGGATCACGTGCACGAGGAAATCCAATTGCTGGCCAACGACTTCTCGACGATGCTCTTCGAGACCCTCGCCGAGGCGCCCCGCTGGCGGCGCTACTACCAGGCGCACGATCAGACGCCCCACTACCAATACCTCGCCAGGCAGCTCAAGGCCATGCAGTTCCTGCGCGGCGGGCGGCGCTGGCTGCTCAAGTCGCCGCAGCACCTCGAGCAGGTGCCGGTGTTGGATCGGGTTTTTCCGGGCAGCGTTGTGGTGTTCACCCATCGGGATCCGGTCCCGGTGGCGCTGTCGATGATCGCGATGATCACCTACTCCGCGCGCATGCACCGCTCGCCCGTCCCGGTGCGAGAGATCGCGGCGCAGTGGGTCGACCGCCTGGATCACATGCTTACCGCGCTGGTCCGCGACCGCGACACCATCGGTCCCGAACGCTCGGTCGACATCCGCTTCGACGATTTCATGGCTGACGAGCTAGGGGTGGCGGAGCGGGTGTACGCGCTGGCCGGCGAGCCGCTCACCGAACAGGCGCGCGCGGCGGTCACAGGCTACCTGGCGGGGCATCAGCGCGGCCGGCTGGGTAACGTCGAGACCTCGTACGAGATGTTCGGGTTGACGGAGGGCGCGCTGCGGGAGCGCTTCGCGCCGTACGTCGACCGGTTCCTGACCTGAGGCGGCGGTCGACTACGTTCTGAATTCATGGTCGCTATGCCCGCGCTGGACGGTGTCGAACACAGGTACGTCGAACTCGGCGATGGCGTGATAATCCACGTCGCCGACGCGGGCCCGGCCAACGGTCCGGCGGTGATGCTGGTGCACGGCTTTCCCCAAAACTGGTGGGAGTGGCACGAGTTGATCCCTGCACTGGCCGCGGACGGCTACCGGGTGCTGTGTCCCGACCTGCGCGGGGCGGGCTGGAGCTCGGCGCCCCGCTCCGACTACCGCAAGAACGACATGGCCGACGATCTGGCCGCGGTGCTGGACCGGTTGGGGGTCGCCACCGTCACGCTCGCCGCCCATGACTGGGGTGGGCCGATCGCGTTCATCATGATGCTGCGCCATCCGGAGAAGGTCACCGGTTTTTTCGGCATGAACACTGCCGCGCCGTGGTTCAAAAAAGATCTCAAGCTCGCCCGCAATCTGTGGCGGTTCTGGTACCAGATCCCGATCATGCTGCCGGTGATCGGCCCGCGCGTGATCGCCGATCCCAAGGCCCGGTTCTACCGGCTGCTGGCGACCTGGGTCGGCGGGGGCTATTTGGTCAACGAGGACGACGTGCGCTTCTACATCGAGTGCATGCGCCAGCCGGGGCACGCGGTGGCCGGTTCGAAGTGGTATCGCACCTTCCAGAGCAGCGAGGTGTGGCGCTGGATGCGCGGCGAGTACGACGACGCCCGCGTCGAGGTGCCGGTGCGCTGGCTCAGCGGGACCATGGATCCGGTGCTGACACCGGACCTGCTGGACGGATACGCCGACCACATCACCGATTTCAAGGTCGAGCTGGTCGACGGCGTCGGCCACTGGATCGTCGAGCAGCGACCGGAGCTGGTGCTTGAGCGGCTGCGCGCCTTCCTCCGCGGCGAAACTTAAACCGCCGCGCCGCTTTTCGGCGTGTCGTGTGCGCAATTGCGGCGTCGGCAGGGCCGCTCAATCGTCTGGCTGTGGCAGCGCGGACTCATAGGCTGCCTGAAGTCGCGCCGCGACCGTGGGGCCCTTTGGGGCTTTTCCCTTGCGCGCCTGTGGCCCGAGGTGAGTCTCGCGTAGTTCGTCCATGAAGGCCTGCCACAGTGGCGGCCCGCCTGCGGCGAGCGCGTTGCCTCGGGCGGCGTATTCATCCCCGACGGGAAGGTGCCGTATTCCCCAGGCGCTGAGCTGGGCGAGAACGGGCACCAGTTCGATCGCCTGCTCGGTGAGGCTGTAGGTGACCTTCTGCTTGTGGGTGGGGTCATCGGTCTTGGTGAGCAGACCGTGCTCGACGAGCGCGCCGAGCCGGTCGGCCAGGATGTTCGACGAAATTCGCTCGGGCCCGTTGAGCAGCTCACGAAAATGCCTGGCGCCACCGAAGATAATGTCGCGCAGCACAAGCAGGGTCCAGCGGTCCCCGAAGATCTCGAGCGACAAATTGACCGGGCACGCCGATCGCGCGTCTCTGCGAACCACACCAACCTCCGAACTGGTTGCATATATGCACCAGTATGCCTTACGCTGAAACCGGTTGCAAAACGAGATCGGTTGAGGAGGCCGCATGTCATCGAAGGAGAACAACGTCGTCACTCGGCTCGATGAACGTTTCAGTGACGCCTGCACGCAGGCCACCACGTGGGCCGCAGCGAGCGATGTGCTGAAGGCCGCGGAAATCAGCTGGATATCGACCGTCCGGTCAGACGGCAGCCCACACGTCACTCCACTGGTGGCGGTGTGGCTTGACGAAGTGTTGTATTTCGGCACGGGAGAGACCGAGCAGAAGGGGGTCAACCTCGCCTTCAACCCCCACGTCGTACTCACGACCGGATGCAACGCGTGGGACCGCGGACTTGACGTGGTGGTCGAGGGTCGGGCACGCCGCGTCACCGACCGAGCAACCCTGGAGCGGCTGGCCGCGGCGTGGCGGACCAAGTGGGACGGCTCCTGGCAGTTTGAAGTGACCGAGACCGGCTTTCACCGCTCCGGTGCCCATTCACTCGTCTTCTCGGTAGAGCCGACGAAGGTGTTGGCCTTTGGCCGAGAGCGCCTGTCTCGGCCGGCGCCCAATACGATGCTGCCGCGCGTGGCCTTTACGCACACCCGCCACCTTCCGCAACGCGGGGGCGCCTTCCGCCGCGGCGAAACTTAAACGGCTGCGCCGCTTTTCGGCGTGTCGCGTGCGTAATTGCAGTGTCGCGACGGCGAAGCGCCGACGGGCGCTACTCGACGCCGATGGTGACTTCCGTGGACTTGATGAACACCGTCGCGGGTTGGCCGACCGCCAGGCCGAGGTCGACCGCCGCGTCCTTGGTGACCGACGAAGTGACAATCTGGTCCCCGCCGTCGAGCTTGACCTTCACGATCGCCATCACGCTGCCGAGGTCGACTTCCGTAATCGTTCCTTTGAGTTGGTTCCGGGTCGACAGCCGCATCGCGTCCTCCGTATCTAGGGTCTGCGATGAAGCCTAGTGTCGCGGACCGAGCAGGGCTATGGACGCGTCGACCGCCGGTTCGACGATCCCGCGCACCGGTTTGCCGTCCTCGACGGCCAGCGCGGTCAGCTCGCGCAGGCCGCCCAACAGGATCACGGCCAGCGGCGGGGTCAACGGCGGCAGCTCCGCGCGCCGGAATCCCGGGCTGGCGCTGAGATCGATCAGCAGGTTGGACAGCAACTGCACGCCGCGGCGCTGCACCGGGCGGGCGACGTCACCCAACGACGGGAGCTCGCGAATCAAGCTCAAGGTGATGGCCGGGCGGGCCTCCATGTGTTCGACATAGGCCTCGACGGCCTGACGAATCTGCCGGTGCCAGTCCGCCTCGGGGTCCACGGCCGCGGCGATGTTCTCGCCGAGCTTTTCGATGTCGGCCCGCAGCAGTTCGAGGAAGCACGCCTCCTTGCTCGCGAACTGGTCGTAAAAGGTGCGCTTGGACGTGCGGGCGTGGCGGACGATGTCGGCGACCGTGCTGGTCCGGTAGCCGCGCTCACCGATCGCGGTGGCAAGGCCGTCCAGCAGCCGGAGACGAAACGCGTCGGGCTTGCCGAGCACCGCGTCGTCGGCCGCTGCCGTCACCGCTGATGTCACGGCGGACGCCCCCTTCGGTGAATGCGGACCTTGTCAGGCTTGGTACCACAGAGTACCGTATCGGGAAAGGTTTTGGTACACCGCGGTACCGCCCCCGGACGGGGGAGATATGGGGAGCAACAACGCCATGAGCGACGTCGTCACCGCCCCGCCGGGGACCCCGGCCGTCAGGCTGCCACCCGCGGCCCGGATCCCGAAGCTGTTGTGCGGCATCGCCTTCGCGAGTTCGCGCCGCGGCATGATCAAGCGCCTGGCGCGGCGCCATGGCGACGTGTTCACGCTCAACATCCCGATCTACGGTCGCGTCGTGATCGTCGGCGATCCGCAGCTGGCCAAGCAGATCTTCACGACCGGCCCCGAGGAGCTCGGCAACATCCAGCCCAACCTGAGCCGCCTGTTCGGCACGGGCTCCGTGTTCGCGCTCGACGGGGACGACCACCGCCGGCGGCGGCGCCTGCTGGCGCCGCCCTTCCACGGCAAGAGCATGAAGAACTACGAGGCGATCATCGAAGAGGAGACGCTGCGCGAGACGGCCAATTGGCCGGAGGGCCGGCCGTTCCCGACGCTGCCGTCGATGATGCACATCACGCTCAACGCCATCCTGCGCGCGGTGTTCGGCGCCGACGGCGCCGAGCTGGACGAGCTGCGCCGGCTCATTCCGCCGTGGGTCACCCTCGGCTCGCGGCTGGCCGCACTGCCGAAGCCCGAACGGACGTATGGCCGGTTCAGCCCGTGGGGCCGGCTGGCCGACTGGCGGCGACAATACGACGCCGTCATCGACAAGCTGATCGACGCCGAGCGGGCGGATCCGAACTTCGCCGAACGCACCGACGTGCTGGCGCTGATGCTGCGCAGCACCTACGAGGACGGCTCGGCCATGTCACGCAGGGACATCGGCGACGAGCTGCTCACGTTGCTGGCCGCCGGCCACGAGACCACCGCATCCACCCTCGCCTGGGCCTTCGAGC
This sequence comes from Mycobacterium sp. 1081908.1, assembly GCF_001673535.1. Classification (GTDB taxonomy): domain Bacteria; phylum Actinomycetota; class Actinomycetes; order Mycobacteriales; family Mycobacteriaceae; genus Mycobacterium. The sequence continues at coordinate 109,193 of NZ_LZLY01000014.1, forward strand.
GGCTGACGCGGCACCCCGAGGTGCTGTCCGACTTGGTCGAGGAGGCCGACAACGGCGGCAGCGAGCTGCGCCAGGCGGCGATCCTGGAGGTGCAGCGGGCCAGGACGGTCATCGATTTCGCGGCCCGCCGCGTCTACCCGCCAACATTCCAGCTCGGCGAATGGGTCCTCTCCCAAGGGGATTCGATCATCGTCAGCATCGCGCAGATCCACGACAATCCCGACGTCTATCCCGACCCGGAGCGCTTCGATCCGCAGCGCTACATCGGGGGCAAGCCGTCCACGTTCGCGTGGATCCCGTTCGGTGGCGGCACCCGCCGCTGCGTGGGCGCCGCGTTCGCCAACATGGAGATGGACGTGGTGCTGCGAACGGTGCTGCGCGACTTCACGATCGAGACCACGACGGCGCCGGGCGAGCGGTGGCACTCCCGCGGTGTCGCCTACACCCCCAAGAACGGCGGGCGCATCGTGGTTCACCGGCGCCGAGCCGCGGCGGACTGAATCAGCTGCCGGCGGTGGCCCGGCGCGGCAGCTTCCAGCCGGGCCGCACGAAGTGGCACGTGTACCCGTTGGGGTAGTGCTGCAGGTAATCCTGATGCTCGGGCTCGGCCTCCCAGAAGTCGCCGGCGGGACTGACCTCGGTCACGACCTTGCCCGGCCACAGGCCCGACGCCTCGACGTCGGCGATGGTGTCGAGCGCGATCCGCTTCTGCTCCTCGTCGAGGTAGAAGATGGCCGAGCGGTAGCTGGTCCCCATGTCGTTGCCCTGGCGGTTCTTCGTCGTCGGATCGTGGATCTGGAAGAAGAACTCCAGCAGCGTGCGGTAATCGGTGACCGTGGGGTCGTAGACGATTTCGATCGCTTCGGCGTGGGTGCCGTGATTGCGGTAGGTCGCGTTGGGGACGTCGCCGCCGCTGTAGCCGACCCGGGTCGCGATCACGCCGGGTTGCTTGCGAATCAGGTCCTGCATGCCCCAGAAGCAGCCGCCGGCGAGAATCGCCTTTTGAGGATCTGTCATTGCTTGCCCCTCCTTGCCGTCTCGCTACCCGCAGTCGCGTGTAACCCGGGGCGATCTTCCGATTATTCCGCATAGCCGGGTCTGGCCGCCGAACGTGAAACTGTTGCCGAATACCGGCGGGAAACTCGCAACCACTTCACGCTCGGACAAGGCTGTCGGCTCGGCCGGCGGCGAGCCGATGCTCGACAAACGTCAATAGAACGTGTTCTAGTTTCGGCATGACTACCCGCACGTTCTCGCGCGACGAACTCGCCGCCGCCTTCGAGAAATTCGAGGAAACCGTCGCCCGGGCGGCCGAAACCCGGGACTGGGACGCCTGGGTCGAGCAGTACACGCCGGACGTCGAGTACATCGAGCACGCGGCGGGCACCATGCGCGGCCGAGACGAGGTGCGCGAGTGGATCAAGCAGACGATGACGACCTTCCCCGGCAGCCACATGGTCGCGTTCCCCACGCTGTGGTCGGTCATCGACGAGCCCACCGGGCGGGTCATCCTCGAACTGGACAACCCGATGCGCGACCCCGGCGACGGCAGCGTCATCACCGCCACCAACATCACCATCATCACGTATGCCGGCGACGGCCTGTGGAGTCGTGAGGAAGACATCTACAACCCGCTGCGGTTCCTGCGCGCGGGGATGAAGTGGTGCCGCAAGGCCCAGGCGCTGGGGACCCTCGACGACGGCGCGGCGCGCTGGATGCAACAGAACGGTGGTCAACAGTGAGCGCCAAACCCAAGCTGGTCATCGGCGCCAACGGCTTCCTGGGTTCGCACGTGACCCGCCAACTCGTCGCCGACGGCGCCGAAGTGCGGGTCATGGTGCGCGCCAACGCCAACACCCGCAGCATCGACGACCTGCAGGTCACCCGATTTCTCGGCGACGTCTTCGACACCGACACCGTGCGCCAGGCGATGGACGGCGTCGACGACGTCTACTACTGCGTCGTCGACACCCGCGCCTGGCTGCGTGACCCGTCGCCGCTGTTCCGCACCAACGTCGAAGGCCTGCGCAACGTCCTCGACGTCGCCGTCAAGGAATCCGGCCTGCGCAGGTTCGTCTTCACCAGCACCTACGCGACCGTGGGCCGGCGGCACGGGCGCGTGGCGACCGAAGAGGACGTCATCGACCCGCGCGGACTGACCCCCTATGTCCAATCCCGGGTCCAGGCCGAGGATTTGGTGATGCGGTACGTGGCCGAAGCCGGGCTGCCCGCCGTAGCGATGTGCGTTTCGACGACATACGGCAACGGGGACTGGGGCGGCACCCCGCACGGCGCGTTCATCGCCGGCGCGGTCTTCGGGAAGCTGCCCTTCCTGATGAACGGCGTCGAGCTTGAGGTCGTCGGCGTCGACGACGCCGCCCGGGCCATGATCCTGGCCGCCGAGCGCGGCCGCGTCGGGGAGCGATACCTGGTCTCCGAGCGGATGTTCGCGCTGAACGACGTCGTGCGGATCGCGGCCGACGAGGCGGGCGTGCCGCCGCCGCGACGCGGGATCTCGGTGCCGGTGCTCTACGCCCTGGGCGCGTTGGGCAGCCTGAGGGCCCGACTCACCGGCAAGGACTCCGAACTCAGCCTCAAGTCGGTGCGGATGATGCGCGCCGAAGCCCCCGTCGACAGCAGCAAGGCGATGCGGGAATTGGGCTGGCAGCCGCGGCCGGTGGAGGAATCGATCCGCGAGGCGGCCCGCTTCTGGGCCGCCCTGAAGGGCGGGCAGCCCGCTCGAACCGAGGCGAAGGACAGCACCGCGCCGGCCGAGTAGCCCGCGGTTTCAGTTGGCGGGGCGCGGGAAGCGTTGGCGCCCGATTGGTGTTGCAAACGACATCCGCGTCTGAGGAGGAACTCATGAGCCACCCGGAAATCAAAGAACCGAGCGCCGGGCACCCGATCACCATCGAGCCGACCAGGGGCCGGGTGCAGGTCCGCGTCAACGGCGAGCTCGTCGCCGACACCACGGCGGCGTTGGAGCTGCGTGAGGCGACTTTGCCTGCGGTGCAATACATTCCGATGAGCGACGTGGTCTCCGACCGGCTCACCCGCACGGACACCAGCACCCACTGCCCGTTCAAGGGCGACGCGAGCTACTACAGCGTCACCACGTCGGCCGGCGAGACGGTCGACGACGTGATCTGGACGTACGAGCAGCCCTACCCCGCCGTCGCGGCGATCGCGGGGCACGTCGCCTTCTACCCGAACAAGGCGGAGATCTCAGTAGCCCCCGCTGGGTGATTCGGGCAGCGCCCGCTCCTGCGCCCGGGTGTCGCTGTATTCACGCATCGACACGATCAGCCCGTCGCGCGTCTCGAAGATGCAGACGAAGGGGCTGTCGTATTCGAACCCGTCGGCTGTGGTGCCGGACGCGTTGGCCTCCACCACCACGGTGTCGCCCTCCGTGTAGCAGCGGCGCAGATCGACGGTGAGCTCGAGCGTCCGCTTGCGCCAGTCGATCGATTGCCGCAGGGTCGCCTTGTCGAAGGAGATCCGGGTGTACAGGCTCCAATAGGTGAAGTCGTCGCTCAGCAGCGCAAAGCCCTCGTCCAAATCGCCGCCCTCGCTCAAGCTCTGCAGGAACATCCAGGCGAGTTCGGTGTGCGGGCCGTCGAAAGGCGTCATCACATCGCAATATTGTCGTGGGAAATCGTTAGCGGTCAATCAGATTGCAGAGATATCGGGTGAAGAGCGCGCGCACGGTCACATTCCCAGGGGCAGCCAGCTTCGGGCACACCCTGGCGCCCCTGCGCCGCGGCCCTCGCGACCCCTGTTTCCGGCTGCCCGGCGACGGCACCATCTGGCGAACCAGCCTGCTGTCCAGTGGTCCCGTCACGGCGCGGATCAGCCGGGCCGCCGCCAACGCGGCCCATTGCGTGGCCTGGGGCGCCGGCGCGCCGGAGTTCCTCGAGATGCTGCCCGCGATGCTGGGCGCCGACGACGACGCCTCGGACTTCGAACCGCGCGACCCCATCGTTGCCGCCGCCCACCAGCGCGTGCCGCACCTGCGGCTGGGCCGCACCGGGCGGGTGCTGGAGGCCCTGATCCCGGCGATCATCGAGCAGCGGGTGCCCGGCGCCGACGCGTTTCGGTCCTGGCGCGTCCTGGTGTCCAAGCACGGGACGCCCGCACCCGGGCCGGCGCCGGACGGAATGCGGGTGCCGCCGTCGGCCGAGGCCTGGCGGCACATCCCGTCGTGGGAGTTCCATCGCGCCAACGTTGACCCGGGGCGGGCACAGACCGTGGTGGGTTGTGCGCGACGGGCGGCCTCGCTGGAGCGGCTGGTGTCGCAGCCCGCGGAGCAGGTCCGCGGGGCGCTGACATCCCTGCCGGGCGTGGGTGAGTGGACCGCGGCGGAAACCGCGCAGCGCGCATTCGGTGACGCCGACGCCGTGTCGGTGGGCGACTATCACATCCCGAAGATGATCGGCTGGACGCTGCTGGGCCGCCCCGTCGACGACGCCGGGATGCTCGAGCTGCTCGAACCGATGCGCCCGCACCGCCACCGGGTGGTCAGGCTGCTGGAGGCCAGCGGGCTCGCCTACGAGCCGCGGCGGGGCCCCCGGCTGCCGGTGCAGCAAATCCACACGCTGTGACCCCTCGTGTTTTCCAGGTTGGCCATCGGGTACCCAGCAAGGCAAGTACCGTGTGCGAACCGCAGGAAGGAAGCTAGGGAAAAGCAATGACTCAGTTCACGATTCCGGGCTTGACCGACAAGCAGGCGGCACGACTCACCGAACTGCTGCAAAAGCAACTGAGCACCTACAACGATCTGCATCTCACGCTGAAGCACATCCACTGGAACGTGGTGGGTCCGAACTTCATTGGCGTGCACGAGATGATCGATCCCCAGGTGGACGCGGTGCGAAAGTTCGCCGACGACGTCGCCGAACGCATTGCGGCGCTTGGCGCTTCGCCGCAGGGCACGCCGGGCGCGATCATCAAGGACCGCTCGTGGGACGACTATTCCGTCGGCCGTGACACCGTCCAGGCGCATCTGGCCGCGCTGGACCTGGTGTACACCGGCGTCATCGAGGACATCCGCCAAGCCATCGACGAGACCGACGAACTCGACCAGGTGACCCAGGATTTGTTGATCGGGCAGGCGGGGCACCTGGAGAAGTTCCAATGGTTTGTCCGGGCGCACCTGGAAAGCGCCGGGGGCAAGCTGACCCACGAGGGCAAGAGCACCGAGAAGGCCGCGGCAAATACCGCCCGCCGCAAGTCCTAGCGACCGGCGGGGGATTCACCTTCGGCGACCGCCGAGGCTTCGGGCGTGCGCTCGGCCTCGGCGGTTTCCCGGTTCAGCCGTTGCTCCTCGTAAATTGTGACGTTGCTGCGCGACAGCACCAACGCCGCTATCCCGACGGCCAGGATCGCCCCCGGCACCACCGAAAACGAACCGGTCATCTCGGCGACCATGATCATGATCGCCAGCGGCGCGCGCGCGACGCTGCCGAAGCACGCCATCATCCCCACCACGACGAAGATGCCCGGCTCGTGCGGCACGCCGGGCAGCCCGGACAGCTCACCCAGCCGCCAGACCGCGGCCCCCGCGAACGCGCCGATGACGATTCCCGGGCCGAACAGCCCGCCGGATCCGCCGGTGCCGATCGACAGCGACGTGGCCACGATCTTGGCGATCGGCAGGGCGACGACGATCCACAACGGGATCGCCATCAGCGACGTGCGGTCGGCCGCAAGCTGCGCCCAGCCGTAGCCGCTGCTCAGGATCTGCGGGAGCACCAGTCCCAGTAACCCGACGAGCAGCCCGCCCAGCGCCGGCTTGAGCACCGGCCCGCCGGGCAGCCGGCGGGTGAGCCGCACGGTGGTGTGGAAGGTGCGGGCGTACAGGTAGCCGACCGCCGCCGCGACCAGGCCGATCACCACGAACCACAGCAGCGGCCAGGCCTTCTCGAAGCGGTACTCGGCGTCGATGTAGCCGAACAGCGGGTCGAAGCCCAGGAACGCCCCGAGCACCGCGTAGGCCGTGCCCGAGGTGATGAAGCCGGGTAGCAGGTAGCGGTAGTCGAAGTCGTCGCGGTAGGGGATCGACGCGGCCAGCACCGCCCCGCCCAGGGGTGCGGCGAAGATCGCGCCGATGCCCGCGCCGATGCCCAGCGCCACCGCCGTGTGGCCGTCCTCGTCCGAGAGGTTCAGCCGCCGGGTGAGCAGCGAGGAGAAGCCGGCCGAGATTTGCGCGGTCGGGCCCTCGCGGCCGGCCGAGCCGCCCGAGCCGATGGTCAGCGCGCTGGCCGCCATCTTCACCAGCACGGCACGGAAGCGGATGGCGCGGGGATCACCGTGGACGGCCTGGATGGCTTCGTCGGTGCCGTGGCCGGTGGCCTCCGGGGCCAGCTTCGCCACGATCAGCGCGGACAGCAGGGCGCCGCCCGTCGTCACCAGCGGGATGGCCCACGCCCGGCTGAAGCCCGTCGACCCGTGGCCGCCGCCCTCCCCGACGGGCGTCGGGATGTGGTAGCCGGCCAGGTAGCCGAGCAGAAACTCGGCGGTGTACTTCAGCGCGAAGTAGAAGACGACGGCCCCCAGGCCGGCGATGACGCCGATCGTGACGCCCAGCAGCAGCCACTTTTGCAGGTAGCCCGACTTGCGGATCGACGTTCCGAAGCGTCCGCCGGCGGCGCGGGCCGGGGCCTCCGCCGGTTGGTTCGCGGCGCGCCCCTGACCCCCAAGCATCACGTCATCTTATGCAGCGCCACCGGGCGGAGGCCGGGGAATAAGCGGACCGAAGTCCGGTTATATGGATATCTGTTACCGAGGAGGTAAATATGCCCGCTGTAACCGCGGACACGCTGACCCTGCCGCGCGTCGGCGCCGCAGGCCCCGCCGAGACCGAACGCCCGGTCCGGTCGATCACCACCGGGCCGCGGGGCTACGAGGGCGAGGGTTTCCCGGTGGTCCGGGCGTTCGCCGGGGTCAGCACCGCCGCCCTGGATCCATTCGTGCACATGGACCAGATGGGCGAGGTGGACTACCAGCCGGGCGAACCCAGGGGCACCGATTGGCATCCGCACCGCGGGTTCGAAACCGTCACCTACATGATCGACGGGAAGTTCGCGCACCAGGATTCCCACGGCGGCGGCGGCCTGATCACCGACGGCGCGACCCAATGGATGACGGCGGGTTCCGGCATCCTGCACATCGAGACGCCGCCCGCCGAGCTGGTCGAAAGCGGTGGCGTCTTCCACGGCGTCCAGCTCTGGGTGAATTTGCCGAAGAGGGACAAATTCGCGCCGCCCCGGTATCAGGCCATCGAGGGCGCCGACGCCAGGTTGCTCGCGTCCGACGACGGCGGGGCCCTGGTCCGCATCATCGCCGGCGAGATCGACGGCCACCGCGGCCCGGGGATCACCCACACGCCCATCACGCTCGCGCACGCGACGATCGAAAGTGGCGCCCGCCTCAACATCCCATGGCGTCGCGATTTCAACGCGCTGGCGTACGTGCTGTCCGGGAGCGGATACGTCGGTCCCGTGCGGCACCCGATTCGCTCCGGGCAATTGGCCGTGCTCGGGCCAGGGGACCGGATCACCGTGGGGGCCGATCGGGAGGCGATCGATGTGCTCCTGCTGGGCGGCCAGCCGATTCGCGAACCGGTATTCCACTATGGGCCTTTCGTGATGAACACCCGTGCCGAATTGGTCGAGGCGCTGCAGGACTACCAGGCCGGAAAATTCGGCAGCATTCCGCCAAATGCTTTAATGCCACACCGCGGTGGTGGCACACTTTAGAAATGTCGCCAACGGCGAGTCGCCGGCCAGGACGTCCGCCGGCCGCCAAGGCAGACGAGACGCGCCAGCGAATTATTCAGGCGGCTCGCCTGGTATTCAGCGAGCGCGGTTACGACGGCGCCACATTCCAGGCGATCGCCGCGCGCGCCGACCTGACCAGGCCGGCGATCAACCACTACTTTTCCACCAAGCGGCTGCTGTACCGGGAGGTCTTGGAGCAGACGAACGAGATTGTCATCCGGGCCGCCATTCGGCGGGCGGAGCGCGAGACCACGCTGACGGGACGGCTCACGGCGTTCATCTCCGCCGCGGTGCGCACCAATAGGGACAATCCCGCGGTGTCCGCGTTTTTGATTGGTGCGGTGCTGGAATCGCAACGCCATCCCGAATTAAGAGAAGCCGATAACGATTCGGTGGACATTGGCCGCGAATTTCTGATGTGGGCCGTCAACGAGGCGATCGAGCGCCGGGAGGTCGCCACCGATATCGACGCGTCCGCATTGGTGGAGACCCTGGTCATCGTGCTCTGCGGAGTGGGATTCTATGCCGGCTACGTCCGCAGTTACGAGGAATTGCTGGCCGTCACCGACGTGCTGCGCAGGCTGCTGGAGGGAGCGCTCTGGCGCCCCGAAGCCTGACCCGCCACGCGCAGTGAAGTTGCGCACAAAGCGTATAGGCTAACTAACTTATTCGGTAACATGGTTGCGTCATGACTGATGTGGACGCCTCCTTACCGCCTTCCCTTCGGACCGCCGGCGACAGCTGGGCCATCACCGAGCTCGTCGGCGCCACCGCGCTGGGTGTTGCCGCGGCGCGCGCGGCGGAAACGGCCGGACCCGACCCGCTGATCCGTGACGAGTTCGCCCGCCTCCTGGTGTCGTCGGCCGGTGCCGCGTGGGCGCGGCTGGCTGATCCCGAGTTGGCCTGGCTGGACGGGGACCCGCAGGGTCAACGCGCGCATCGGCTCGGCATCGACTACCAGGCGGTGCGCACCCACTTCTTCGACGAATACTTCGGCGAGGCGACCGGCGCCGGGATCTGGCAGGTCGTGATCCTGGCCGCCGGCCTGGACTCGCGGGCCTACCGGTTGAATTGGCCGCCGGGCACCGCGGTGTACGAGATCGACCAGCCCAAGGTCCTGGAGTACAAGACCGCGACCTTGGAGCGGCATGGCGCGGTTCCCACCGCCAGTCGGCGGCCCGTTCCGGTGGATCTGCGTGACGACTGGCCCGCGGCCCTGACCGCCGCCGGCTTCGACTCCACCCAACCCACCGCGTGGCTTGCCGAGGGGTTGCTGCCGTACCTGCCGAGCGACGCCCAGGACCGGCTGTTCGAGACGTTCACCGCGCTCAGCGCGCCGGGCAGCCGGGTCGCGATCGAGGCGTTCGGCATGAACAAACGAAGCAATTCGCAGCGCTGGCTGCGGATGCGGGAGCGACTCGGTCTGGACGTCAACGTGCAGGCGCTGACCTATCACGAGCCCGATCGCACCGACGCCGTCGCGTGGCTGACCGACCACGGTTGGCAGGTCGACGCCGTGAACAACCGCGACGAAATGGCCCGATTGGGCCGCCCCGTTCCCGACGACCTGGACGACGAGGGCGTCCGCAGCACCCTGCTGCGCGCGCGTCTCGGCGGGCCGACCGGCTGACTTCCGCTTGTAACTTCCGCTTGTAAAAGGACCCAAGGAGCAAACCCGATGAGCTCACTGCGCACCCACGACGACACCTGGGACATCAAGACCAGCGTCGGCAGCACCGCGGTCATGGTGGCCGCCGCCCGCGCCGTCGAAACCGAACGGCCCGACCCGCTGATCAGCGACCCGTACGCCCGGCTGCTGGTCAGCAACGCCGGTGCCGGCGTCTTGTGGGAGGCGATGCTCGACCCGGAGATCGCGGCCAAGGTCGAGGCCCTCGACGAGGATTCCGCGGCCCACCTGCACCACATGCGCGGCTACCAGGCGGTGCGGACGCACTTTTTTGACACCTTCTTCACCGACGCCGTCGCCGCCGGGATCCGCCAGATCGTCATCCTGGCGTCGGGGCTGGACTCGCGCGCCTACCGGCTGGACTGGCCGGCCGGCACCACCGTTTACGAGCTCGACCAGCCCGAGGTGCTGGCCTACAAGTCGACCACGCTGGCCGAAAACGGCGTGCAGCCCTCCGCGGATCGCCGCGAGGTGGCCATCGACCTGCGTCAGGACTGGCCGGCCGCGCTGCGTGCCGCGGGCTTCGACCCGACGCAGCGCACCGCGTGGCTGGCCGAGGGACTGCTGATGTACCTGCCCGCCGAGGCACAGGACCGGCTCTTCACCCTGATCGGCGAGCTGAGCCCGGCCGGCAGCCGGGTCTCGGCCGAAACCGCACCCAACCACGCCGAAGAGCGGCGGCAGCTGATGCGGGAACGCTTCAGGAAGGTGGCCGACGAGATCGGCTTGGAGGAGACCGTCGACGTCGGCGAGTTGATGTACCGCGACGACCACCGCGCGGACGTCGCCGAATGGCTCAACGAACACGGCTGGCGCGCGACGGCGGAGCATTCGATAGACGCGATGCGCCGGCTGGGCCGCTTGGTCGAGAACGTCCCGATGGCCGACGACAAGGACGCGTTCTCCGACTTCGTCGTCGCGGAACGTCTGTAGATGCCGCGCACCGCGGACGACTCCTGGGACATCGCCACCAGCGTGGGGGCGACCGCGGTGATGGTCGCGCTCGCCCGGGCCGCCGAGACGGCCAGCGCCGAGCCGCTGATCTCCGACCCGTTCGCCGAGGTGCTGGTGTCTGCTCCCCAACTCGAGGGGGTTCGGGAGCAAGTCGCCGCCTGGTGGGCTGGGGACCCCGACGATGAGGTGGACCACGCGGTCGGCGCTCAGCAGATGATCAACTATCAGGCGGTCCGCACGCACTTCTTCGATCGTTACTTCGCCGAGGCTGCAACGGCCGGCATCCGGCAGGTGGTGATCCTCGCGGCCGGGCTGGATTCGCGCGCCTACCGGCTCGACTGGCCGGACGGCACGGTCGTATACGAGATCGATCTGCCCAAGGTGCTGGAGTACAAGGCCGAGACGCTCGCCGCGCACGGGGCCGCGCCGGTCGTCGACCGGCGACCGGTGCCCGTGGACCTGCGGCACGATTGGCCGCAGGCGCTGCGCGACGCCGGGTTCGACGCGACCCGCCGGACGGCCTGGCTCGCCGAGGGGTTGTTGCCGTTTCTGCCGGCGGCCGCTCAGGAAGCCATGTTCGCCTCGATCGACGAGCTCAGCGGATCGGGTAGCCGGGTGGCCGTGGAAATCTTCGGTGCCGACGAACAAAAGCGCAAAGAGGCCGAACAAAAGTGGGCCGAGCTGCGGGCCAAACGCGAAGCGCGCGGCGAGGACACCTCGTTCAACCCCTTTGATCTCTGGTTTGACCATGGGGGCCGCTCGGAGCCGGCCGATTGGTTCGCCGCGCAGGGCTGGAAGACGGAGTCGGTGAGCGCGCGCGAGGAAGCGGGTCGCTTGGGGCGCCCGCCGGAGTCCGACGCACGGCCGTTTGTGAACAGCTTCGTGACGGCAACCAAACCCTGAGCTAGGGCGGATCCTTCCTACTGCTCACCCAACCGGATGGTTAGGATCGCGGTTATCACCGATGAGCGGCCACCCGCACTGCAGCGGGCGACTCTGCTCGGGAAGGACAATGATGACCACCGAATCGGTTGCACCCCACGCCCCGGACTCCACGGAATCCACGAACGGCGCGCCAGCTCAGACGGTCGACATCCCCGCCACGGTGGCCCGGCTCCGCAAGACGTTCGCCTCCGGCCGCACCCGCGACGTCGAGTGGCGCAGGCAGCAGTTGCTGCAACTGCAAAAGCTGATGGAGGAGAACGAGGAGGCGATCAGCGCCGCCCTCGCCACGGATCTGGACCGCAACAAATTCGAGTCGTTCATCGCCGATATCGCGACTACCGCCGGTGAAGCGAAGTACGCGGCCAAACATCTGCGGAAGTGGACGCGGCGCCGCTACCAACGGCTGGAGCTGCCGCAGCGGCCCGGCCGCGGCTGGATCGAGTACGAGCCGTACGGCACCGTGCTGATCATCGGGGCCTGGAATTACCCGTTCTACCTGACGCTGGGTCCGGCGGTCGGGGCGATCGCCGCCGGCAACGCCGTCATCCTCAAGCCGTCGGAAATCGCGGCCGCGTCGTCGCGGTTGATGGCCGAGCTGGTGCCGCGCTACCTGGACAAGGACGCGTTCGCGGTGGTGGAGGGCGACGGCGCGGTGAGCCAGGAACTCATCGCGCAGGGCCTGGACCGCGTGATGTTCACCGGCGGCACCGAGATCGGCCGCAAGGTCTACGAGGGCGCGGCGCCGCACCTGACGCCCTGCACGCTCGAGCTCGGCGGCAAGAGCCCGGTGATCGTGGCCGCCGACGCCGACGTGGACGTCGCGGCCAAGCGGATCGCCTGGATCAAGCTGCTCAACGGCGGGCAGACGTGCGTCGCGCCCGACTACGTGCTGGCCGACGCGAAGATCCGCGACGAACTCGTCGACAAGATCGGCGCGGCCATCACGAAGATGCGTTCCAAGGAGCAGCAGGGAATTCGCATCGTCAACCAGCGCCAGTTCGACCGGATCAGCGGTTACCTTTCGGGCGGGCACGGCAAGGTCACCGTCGGCGGCGCCTGCGACGCGTCGACCCTGCGGATCCAGCCGACCGTCGTCGTCGATCCCGACCCGGACGGCCCGCTGATGCAGAACGAGATCTTCGGGCCGGTCCTGCCGGTGATCACGGTTCAGTCTCTCGACGAGGCAATACGTTTCGTCAACTCGCGGCCAAAGCCGTTGTCCGCGTACCTGTTCACCAAGGCGCGCGAGATCCGCGAGCGGGTGATCAAGGAGGTGCCCGCCGGTGGCATGCTGGTCAACCATCTGGCGTTCCAGGTGTCGACGGCCAAGCTGCCGTTCGGCGGCGTCGGCGCGTCGGGGATGGGCGCCTACCACGGCAGGTACGGCTTCGAGGAGTTCAGCCACCGCAAGTCGGTGCTGACCAAGCCGACCCGGCCCGACCTTTCCAGCTTTATCTACCCGCCGTATACGGAGCGGGCCTTCAAGATGGCCCGCAGGATGTTCTGACGGCGTCGCCGCGCCAAATCACTTGCTAGATCCAGTTTTTCACATCAGAGAGGAACCTTATGCCCGGAGTGCAGGATCGCGTCATCGTCGTCACCGGAGCCGGTGGGGGACTGGGCCGTGAATACGCCCTGACCCTCGCCAAGGAGGGCGCCAGCGTAATCGTCAACGACCTCGGCGGGGCCCGTGACGGCACCGGCGCCGGCCACAACATGGCCGACGAGGTGGTCAAGGAGATCAAGGACGCGGGCGGCCGGGCGGCGGCGAACTACGACAGCGTCGCCGAGCCCGAGGGCGCCGAGAACATCATCAAGACCGCGATCGACGAGTTCGGCGCCGTGCACGGCGTGGTGAGCAACGCCGGGATCCTGCGCGACGGCACCTTCCACAAGATGACGGCGGAGAACTGGGACGCCGTGCTCAAGGTGCATCTGTACGGCGGCTACAACGTCATTCGTGCCGCCTGGCCGCACTTCCGCGAGCAGAGCTACGGCCGCGTCGTCGTCGCCACCTCCACCAGCGGGCTGTTCGGCAACTTCGGCCAGACCAACTATGGCGCGGCCAAGCTCGGCCTCGTCGGCCTGATCAACACGCTGGCGCTGGAGGGGGCCAAGTACAACATCCACGCCAACGCGCTCGCCCCGATCGCGGCCACCAGGATGACGCAGGACATCCTGCCCCCCGAGGTGTTCGAGAAGCTCACGCCGGAATTCGTTGCGCCGGTGATGGCCTACCTGTGCACCGAGGAATGCGCCGACAACGGGTCGGTTTTCATTGTCGGTGGCGGCAAGGTGCAGCGAGCCGCGCTGTTCCAGAACGACGGGGTCACCTTCGATCAGCCGCCGTCGGTGCAGGACGTCGCTGCGCACTGGACCGAGATCACGGACCTGTCCGCAGCGCAAAAGGCCGGATTCAAGCTCTAAGGTCATGAAAGCCTGTGTGGTGCAAGAGCTGTCCGGTCCGGACGGCATGGTCTTCACCGATATCGACGACGTCAGCGCCGACGGCAACCACGTCGTCATCGACGTCCGGGCCGCCGGGGTGTGCTTTCCGGACTTGCTGCTGACCAAGGGCGAGTACCAGCTGAAGTTGCCCCCGCCGTTCGTCCCGGGCATGGAAGCCGCCGGTGTGGTGCGGTCCGCGCCGGAAGGTTCTGGCTTCCAGGTGGGCGAGCGGGTCTCGGCCTTCGGGATCCTGGGTTCCTACGCGGAGCAGGTGGCCGTTCCGGTGCCGAACGTGATGCGCAGCCCCGCGGAACTCGATGACGCCGAAGCGGTTTCGCTGCTGGTCAACTACAACACCATGTACTTCGCGCTGTCCCGCCGTGCCGCGATGCGGCCGGGCGACACGGTCCTGGTGTTGGGTGCCGCCGGCGGTGTCGGCACGGCCGCCATCCAGGTGGCGCGGGCGATGGGCGCGAAAAAGGTGCTGGCCGTTGTGCACCGCGAGGCTGCGGCCGACTACGTCGGGTCCCTGGGCGCCGACCTGGTCGTGCCGCTGGCCGACGGCTGGGCCGACCGGGTGCGCGACTTCACCCAGGGCCGCGGGGTCGACATCGTGGTCGACCCGATCGGCGGCCCGGCGTTCGACGACGCGGTCCGGGTCCTGGCGATCGACGGCAAGCTGCTGGTGATCGGCTTCGCCGCCGGCAGCATTCCGACCGTGAAGGTCAACCGCTTGCTGCTGCGCAATGTCAGCGTGGTGGGCGTCGCGTGGGGCGAGTACCTCAACAGGGTCCCCGGTTCGGCCGCCCTGTTCGCCTGGGGGCTGAGCCAATTGGTCTTTCTCGGGTTGAAACCCCCTCCGCCGCAGCGTTATCCGCTGTCGGAGGGTCAGGCGGCGCTGCAGTGCCTGGCCGACGGCGGGGTGCTCGGGAAGCTGGTGCTCGAGCCTTAGCCCGGCGGCGGCACCGGTTGGTCCAAGAAGGCGTAGTAGATCTCCTTGGCCGCACCCGAGATGACGCGCGCTTCGAAACCGCCTGCGAGCGTGCCCAATGCCATGTCGGCGGACACCGGAGCGCCGAACGCGTAGATCAGCCCGTCCACGGGGTCGCCGTTGATCACCTGCGTGATGCCGTCGAGGAAGAGATTGAGGTCGTAGGACGGGGCGGTGATCGCGAGGGCGGTCGCGATGTCTGCCGTCGGCAGCAGGGTGGCGTAAGCCGCCGACGCTGAGCGCGCGATTGTGTTGGTGATTCTCGTGTTCGCCCATTGCAGGTTTGCGATGAGGGCGTCGGGCGAGGGCGGCGTCGGCGTCGGCCCGAGGGTCATGCCACCGGAACCGACCTGGCCGATTGTCGACGTCAGGTTGGACAGTGCGACGTGCGGAAGCGATGGAACGCCGGCGATTCCGGCATTGACGTCCTGGGTGAACGCGGCGATGCCCTGCGGTGTCGCCGTGGACAGGGCGCTCAGGACGGCTCCCGGGCTGACCGGCGGGATCACCCCGAACGGGGTGGGTACGTTCGGCGGGTCGGGTGACCAGCCCTGGGTGGTGCTGCCGTAGCCCAGGTCGACCAGGACCCGCAGATCGGGTTGGACCAGGTCCGCGATGGGATTGCCGATGATCGGGATCGCTCGAATGGGTTCCAGCAGAGGAAGGTTGGGTGTTTGCAGGATGAAGTACTGGGTCTGGGTGGGCCCGGACGTGTTCGTCAGCTGGGTGGCCGTTTGTATCTGACTGAGCGAGAAATCCTGATAGGTGCCGTGCACGGTCGCGATGCCCAGAAAGGCGTTTAGGTCCGACAGGAGGTTGATCGGATACCTGGGGAAGTCCGCGAAACCGTCGTACTCGATGGTGTAAATGCGGGTCGGGAAGGAGTTGTCGGGCGTCGCGGTGCCGAACGTCAGGCCCAGGCTCGGCATGCTCAGCCCCGGAAAGCGCGTGAGCAGGCCACCGTTGGGGTTGCTCGGGTCGCCGACGAGGGTGAAGTTCAGGGTTACGCCCGGGGGTAGCAGGCTGCCGCCCGGCGTATTGGTGGGGTTGAGCGCCTGCATTTCCAATGACGCGACCACGGTGCTCTGCGAGTAACCGAAAACGTTGATCGTGTTTCCGGGGACGGCGAGGGACTGGATCGCGTTGTTCAGGGCGGTCACACCGCGCGCCACCGAGACGTTGAAGGTCAAGTCTTTGATGCCGGTGATCGGATACAGGCCCTCGGGCGTGAAGACGCCCACATTGTTGCCGGTGTTGGGCCAAAACGGGTCGATGTATTTGGGCACGATCAGGGCGATCTGCTGCGGCGTGGGATTCGGGATCCCGCTGGGGCCCATGAGCAATGTCGTGACGGGATCACCGGGCGGAACCGCGGGCACCGCGGTCGTCAATGCGCCCGTCATCGTGCTCGAGACGGGAGCGGCGTTGCCGCCCAGCAGCGCCTCGATGTCGCCCTGGAGCGTGCCCAGTGCGTTTGACGCCGCGGCCTCGGCTCCCGAGTACGCGTTCCCGGCGGCGGCCAATGCCGCGGCGAACTGCTCATGGAACGCCCCCGCCCGCGACAGGAGGGCCTGGAAATCTTGGCCGTATCCGCCGAAGAATGCCGCGGTGAGCGCCGACACCTCGTCTCCCGCCGCGGCCAACAGGCCAGATGTCGGGCCTGCCGCAGCCGCCCGGGCGGCACTGATCGCGGAATCAACGTCCGCGATATCGACTGCGGCCTCCGCTATCGAGTGCGGTTCGGTAAACAAACTCGACATCGGCAATCGCCTTTACGCGGTTGTGGGTTCGACGGGAACGCCAAGTCATGATAGAGCGAACGCGCCGCACATCTCGCAGAATCGAAGTTTCGTCGCTGGAACCATTTGGGCCGCAGCACTATCCTTCGCCGGGAGTTCGGTCGAGCTGCTGGAACCCTAGGGCGCCGGATGCGGGGTGCCGTTCAGGATCGTGCTGAGCGCGTTGACGAAGATCAGGAATTCGACGCCCCCTGCCACCGTGCCCATCCCGATGTCGCCGGCGATCGGCAGCCCCACGGCGTTGACGAGACCCTGAACCGGGTCGCCGTTGATCGCCTGCGATATCCCGTTCAGGAACAGGTTCAGGTCGTAGGACGGGAGAGTGGTCACGAGGGCGGTCGCGATGTCCGCCGTCGGAAGCAGGGTCGCGTAGGCCGTCGACGAGTCGCCGGCGAGGGTGGTCGCGAAATTCGTGTTGGCCGCTTCGAGGGAATGGATGAACCCGCTGAGCGAGGCCGGGGACAACAGCGTGCTGGGCGACGGCAACGAAATCGGGGTGGGCGAGCCCGAGATGTCCGGCAGCGACAGGTTCGGCAGCATCGGAGGGCCCTCGGCCCGGAATGCGTTGGCGGCGTTGATAATCCCTTGCTGGCTACCGCTGACCAGGTCACCAGGAAGGGCCGCGGTCGCGCTGAGCGGCGGGAACAGCCCGAAGGGGGTGGTGACGTCCGCCGGGCCCGTCGACCAGCCGTACGCGGGGTCGCCGTAGCCCCAGTTGACGAGATACCTCAGGTCTGGTTGAAGCAGCTCGGCGAGCGGGTTCCCGAAGTAGGGAATCGCACGCACCGGTTCCAACAGAGGCAGATGCGGGTTGGGAATCATCCGGTAGGTGGTGCCGCCGCTGTAGCCCGGAGACGTCGACAGGGTAATGGCCGAATCGACCTGGGACTGCGGGATCGTCAGGTACGTGCCGTGCACGTACACGATGCCCATCACCGCGTTGAGGTCGGACAGGAAATCGATCGGGTATTGGGGGAAATCGGCGAAGCCGTCGTATTCGAGCGTGTTGTTGATGACGGTGTAGCCGGTGTTCGACGCCATCCCGCCGTAGAACGGCAGGCCCAGGCTGGGGATGTTCAGCCCGGGGAACCTCGTGAGCATCCCGCCATTGGGCGTCATCTCGTTTCCGACCAGCACGAAGTTCACGGCCGAAGTGGGCACGTGAGCGGCCGCGAGTTGAGGTAGCTCCAGCGCGGCCAGGATGGCGCCCTGCGAGTAGCCGAACACGTTGATGGGTGTGTTTCCGGCGTTGAGCTGCTGCATGATCGCGTTGTTCAGTGCCGTCAGTCCGCGGTCCACGGATATGTTGAGGGTCAAATCCTTGATGCCGGTGATCGGATATAACCCCTCCGGCGTGAACACCGGCTGCAGGTTGGTGGTGGTGAAAAAGGGCGAAATGTACTTGCCGTAAGCGGCGTTCACGTAGGCGGGCGACGGCATCGGCACGCCGCTGGCGCCCAGGATCAGTGACACGGCGACGGGCGGGTCAGCCGGTAGCGCGTTAACCACCGTGGTGGCCGTCGTGGCACCGGTGGCGCCGGTCAGCGACGCGAGGGTGGCCGACACGTCGGCTTCCGTTTGCGCGTAGGCCTTTCCGGCGGCGGCCAACGCCGCCGCGAACTCGTCGCCCCAGGCGGTCGCCTCGTGGAGCAGCGCCTGGTACTGCTGGCCGTAACTGCCGAAGAGGGACGCCGTGATCGCCGATACCTCGTCTTCGGCCGCCGCTACCAGACTCGTCGTCGGGCCGGCGGCGGCCGCCTTGGCCTCGTCGATCGCCCAACGAATCGCAGAAGTGTCCTGCGCGGCGGCCGCCAGCAAACGGGGCTGGGTGATGAGGTCCGTCACTTTCGCTCCTCCCCACGAGAATGCACTGCGCGACAGCGTTATTCGCCGTCCAATCCGCTCGAATTACACGAGACCGGCCAAACCTCTTTCAGCCGAGCGCATCTCGATCACTGAGGACCCGGGTTGGGCACCCCGGTAAAGATCGTTTCGCCGGCGTTCACGAAGTTGATGAGCTCGAAACCGCCTGCCAGCGTGACCAATCCGACGTCGGCGGCGATCGGACGGCCGAACGCGTTCATCAGGCCCCCGACCGGATCGCCGTTGATCGCCTGCGTGATGCCGTCGAGGAACAGGTTGAGGTCGTACGACGGGAGGGTGACGACGACCGCGGTGGCGATGTCCGCGGTCGGCAGCAGCGTCGCGTAGGCGGTCGAGAAGTCGCCCGTCAGGGTGCCGACGATGTTGGTGTTCGCCGACTCGATGGCCTGGATGATGCCCGTCGGCGTGGTCGGAAGCGACGCCGACGGTGGCGGCGTCAGCGCGGCGAAGCCCGTTGACGCGGCTCCCGGAAGGGAGCTCGCCAGGCTGGACATGTCGTTGGCGAAGGCGGTGACTCCCTGCTGGGTGGCACCGGGCAACAGGGCCCCCAGTTCTGTCGTCGCGCTGAGCGGTGGCAGGAAGCCGAACGGGGTCTGGATATCGGCGGGGCTGGTCGACCAGCCGAAGTTCGGGTCGCCGTAGCCCCAGTTGACGAGGAGCTTCAGGTCGGGCTGGATCAGGTCCGCGAGCGGGTTGCCGATGACCGGGAGTAGCCGCAGCGGCGTCAGCAGCGGCAGGTTCTCGGTGGGGATCATGTTGTAGGTCGTCATCGAGGGCGCCCCGGACTGCCCAAGCGCCACCGCCGAAGCGATCTGGGTCGCCGTCAGGTGCGGATAGGTTCCGTGGATGAACACGATGCCGGCGAGGGCGTTGAGGTCGGAGAAAATGTCGATCGGATAGCGCGGGAAATCGGCGAACCCGTCGTATTCGAGGCTCCAAATGGTGGTCGGGAAGTCATTGCTCGGCGTGGAGGTGCCGAAGGTGACGCCCAGGCTCGGGAAGCTCAGGCCCGGGAAGCGCGCAATCAGGCCGCCGTTGGGATTGGCCGGGTCACCGAGCAACGTGAAATACACCTGGTTCGTCGCCGGGTTGAGTGAACCCACAAAGCCCTCGGCGACGAGTTTCGGCATCTCCAGCGAGGAGATGATCGCACTCTGCGAGTAACCCAGTATCGAAACGCTATTGGTCGGGCCGCCCAAGCCGGGCGTGATCTGCTGGTTGATGATGTTGTCCAGCGCGGTGACGCCGCGGGCCAGCGAGATGTCCAGCGTCAGGTCTTTGACGCCGCTGAACGGATACAACCCCTCGGCCGTGGTCACGGGGAGCGTGAGGGCACTGGTGAAAGCGGTCAGGTAGCGGCTGCTGACGTTGGTGACGTAGCTCGGCGGCGGGTTGGCGGTGCCGGTGCCGGTCATGACCAGGATGGCTTTGACGGCCGGGTCGGCCGCCTGGGTCATCGCCGTGAATGGCACGCCGCCCGTCGCGCCGGTCAACCCCAACGTGCCGGCGATCTGGGCTTCGGCTTGCGCGTAAGCGTTTCCGGCGCCGGCCAGCGCCGCGACGAACTGCGCGTGGAACGCGGACGCCTGCTGCAGCAGCGCCTGGTATTCCTGGCCGAACGAGCCGAAGAACTGCGCGGTGATGGCCGACACTTCGTCCTCGGCGGCCGCGGCCAGACTCGTTGTGGGGCCGGCGGCCGCCGCCTTGGCCTCCTCGATCGCCGAACCAATTGCCGACGCGTCCGCCGCGGCCGTCGTCAGGATCTGGGGCTGCGTGATCAAGCTCGTCATCGGTTCTTCCCTTCCGGACACGAGGATCCCGACGACGCGACCAACCCGACGACCAGGCGCATCGCTGGAACCGGCACCCAGCTAGCTTAGGAGCGGTGGCGCCTTCGTGTTGGCATTTCGCGCAGCCGGATTTGCGTTTCGAGAACAACCGGGCGCGTTAGGGAATGAGGCTCTGAATGTCCTTGACGTTGCTCGCGAGCGCCGAAACGATGGTCAGGAATTCGACCCCGCCCGCCACTGTCCCCAACCCGACGTCGGCGGCGATCGGATAACCGATCGCGTTGATGAGGTTGCCCTGCCCGAGCTGACTCAGGAAAAGCTCGGTGTCGTAGAAGGGCAGCTCGGTGGCGAGGGAGTAGCCGATGTCGGCCGTCGGAAGCGCGACGGCGTAATCGGTCGTCACGATCTTGTTGACGGTGTCGAAGACCCGTTGCGGCGACGGGAAGTTGGCCATCGTCGTCGTCGGGTCCGGCGGCGAAGTCGGCAGGGCGAACTGCGGCACGACGGGGGGCTGCGACGCGATCTGCTGCAGGTCGACCGAGAAGTCGTGGATTCCCTGCTGGGTTCCGTTCGCCAGCGCGTTGAACACGGTGGCGGGGTTGGCATCCGGGAACAAGCCGAACGGCGTCGGCAAGTCCGCGGGGCTGGTCGAGTACCCGAGGGTGGGATCGGGACCGTAGCCCAGGTTGACCAACACCTTCATGTCGGGCTGGATCAGGTCGACCAACGGCTTGCCGATGACCGGTATGGCATTCAGCGGCTTCAGCAGCGGCAGGTCCGCCGTGGGAATCATGTAGTAGGTGGTATTTCCGGCGTAGCCCGGGGACGTCGGCAATTGAATCGCGTTGTTCACCTGCGTCGTCGACAGATCCAGATATGTGGTGTGCACGAACACGATTCCCGCGACCGCGTTCAGGTCCGAAACGATATTGATCGGATAGCGCGGGAAGTCGGCGAACCCGTCGTATTCCAGCGTGTAGTTGGCGACGTGGTAGGGCGTGTTCGCGTTCATCGCCGGATAGAAGTCGAGACCCAGGGCGGGCAGGGAGAGATTCGGGAACCGCGACAACATGCCGCCGTTGGGGTTGACCTCGTTGCCGGTCAGCACGAAGTTGAGCATGTTGACGGGGGGAGGGTTCGCACCGAACAGAGAGGTGCCGTTGGCGAGGTTCTGCATCTCCAGCGAGGAGATGATGGCGCTCTGCGAAATGCCGAAAACGGTTACCGATTGCCCCTGATTGTGGATCGTGTCGTACAGGGTGTTGTCGAGAATCGTCACGCCCTCGGACACCGACTGATTCAGGGGCAGGCTTTTGACACCGGTCAGCGGGTACAACTGCTCGGGCGTGAAAAGCGCCTCCAGGGTGTTCAACGAGCGGACGTAGAGGTTGTTGGCCCGGCTGACGAATGACGGCGACGGGATGGGGGTTCCGGTGCCGCCGATGAATATCGACACCAGGTTCGCCGGGAACGGGGGAATCGTGGCGGCGGGCACCGGCGCGGCGGGCGCAGCCGCTCCCAGCCCGAGGGTGCCGGCGATGGCGGCCTCCGTTTCCGCGTACGCGATTCCGGCGGACGCCAGCGTCTGCTGGAACTGGCTGTGGTACGCCTCCAACCGCGCGACGACGGCCTGATACTCCTGGCCGAACGCGCCGAACACGTCGGCGATGGCCGCCGACACCTCGTCGCCGGCCGCCGCCGCCAGGCCCGACGTCGGGGCCGCCGCGGCGGCGGTGGCGGTGCTGAATGCCGAGCCGATTCCCTCGATTTCCGCCGCGACCGACGCCATCATCTGCGGCTCGGCAATCACATACGTCATCGGCCCCATCCCTTCCCGACAAAAGGCGCGACTCGACCGCTGCAGGCGGACCCCGTCAGCCTAGGGCGATCTCCCGGTCCTGTCCGGCGTTTGCGCCGACGGCGCGCGGCTCAGCCGAGCAGTTGGGTGCGCAGCCGATCAAGGTCGGCCTCGGTGATGCCCGCGTCGCTCAGATAGCCGCCGAGCGAACCGAATTCGGCGTCGATCGTCTGGCGGGCGGCGGCCAGGTATTCCGGGCGCACACCGAGGACGCCGTCGGACAGCCGGGCTTCGGTGAAGGTCACCACCTCCGGCGTCAGTTCGGTGTCCCCGCGCTGCTGGATCATTTCGTAGATGTGCGTCCGAAGCTCGGGCACCGCGTCGTTGCTGCGCAAGAAGTCGGCGACGATGGCGTCGCGATCGACGCCGACCGCCTCCAGCACCGTCGCGATGACGAAGCCGGTGCGGTCCTTGCCCGCGAAGCAGTGGGTGAGCACCGGGCGCCCGGCGGCCAGCAGGGTGACGACGCGGTGCACCGCGCGCTGCGCCCCGTTGCGCGTCGGGAATTGGCGGTACTCGTCGGTCATGAAGCGCACGGCGGTCTCGTTCACCGACTCCTCGGAACCGTCGGATTCGCCCCGCAACAGCCGCTGGAAGGCCTCCTCGTGCGGCGCGGCGGCGTCGGTCTGCCCGTCGTCGGGTTGGTCGGACAGGTCGGGAACCGGCAGCAGGTGGATCTCGACGGCGTCGGGAACCAGGCCCGGGCCGCGCCGGGCCACCTCGCGCGCGGCGCGCAGGTCGGCGACGTCGGTGATGCCCAGCCGGCGCAGCGTCGCCCGGCCGTCGTCGTTTAGGCGGCTCAGCTCGCCGGACCGGAACACCCGGCCGGGCCGCAGCGCGTCGATGCCGTCCGCGACGTCACGAAAGTTCCACGCGCCGGAAAGTTCTCGCACGGCTTCAGTCATGCCGGGTAACCGCCGCGGCGAGCGCGGATTGCTCCCCGCCGATCTCGTAGCGCGCGATGGTCCGCATGTGCACCTCGTCGGGTCCGTCGAACAGGCGCATGGCGCGATGCCAGCCGTACGACCGGGCCAGCACGGTGTCCTCGCTGACGCCGGCGGCGCCGTGCACCTGAATGGCGCGGTCGATCACGTTGCACGCCACCTGCGGGGCGACCGCCTTGATCTGCGACACCAGCAGATGCGCGGCCTTGTTGCCGTGCTGGTCGATCGTCCACGCCGCCTTCTCGCACAGCAGCCGGGCCTGGTCGATTTCGTTGCGGGACTTGGCAATTGCCTCCCGCACCACGCCCTGCTCGGCAAGCGGACGGCCGAATGCCACCCGGTTGCGCGCGCGGTCGGCCATCAGGGCCAGGGCGCGTTCGGCGCCGCCCAGCGCCCGCATGCAGTGGTGGATGCGGCCCGGTCCCAGGCGCGCCTGCGCGATCGCGAAGCCGGCCCCCTCCTCGCCGAGCAGGTTCGTCACCGGCACCCGGACGTTGTCGTAGATGATCTCGCAGTGGCCGGGCTGGTCCTGGTAACCGAAGACCGTAGTCGAGCGGACGACGGTCACACCCGGCGTATCGATCGGCACCAGCACCATCGACTGCTGCTGGTGGCTGGCCGCGTCGGGGTTGGTGCGGCCCATCACGATCAGGATCTTGCAGCGCGGGTCGGCCGCCCCGGAGGTCCACCACTTGCGGCCGTTGATGACGTAGTCGGCGCCGTCGCGCTCGATGGACGTTTCGATGTTGCGGGCGTCGCTGCTGGCGACCGCGGGCTCGGTCATCGAGAAGGCGCTGCGGATCTCGCCGGCCAGCAAGGGCTCCAGCCACTGCTTGCGCTGCTCCTCGGTGGCGAACAGGTGCAGGGTCTCCATGTTGCCGGTGTCGGGCGCCGCGCAATTGAGTGACTCGGGCGCGATCTCCAGGCTCCAGCCGGTCAGCTCGGCCAGCGGGGCGTATTCCAGGTTGGTCAAGCCCGACTCGGCCGGCAGGAACAGGTTCCACAGGCCCTGCTGTTTGGCCTTGGTTTTCAGTTCCTCGATGACGGGCGGGACGGTGTGGTCATTGGGGCCGGCCTCGTGACGGTATTTGTCGTATTCGGCCTCGGCCGGGAAGACGTACTCGATCATGAAGTCGGACAATCGCTTGTGGTAGTCGATGGCTTTGGCCGACATCGCGAAGTCCATGACCGTCACGATAGGACACGCGTCATGACGCGTCATCGGACAGTCTCGTTGCCGCTCCCGCCGCGACACTTACGCCACGCACACGACACGCCCCGGCGAGTGTGCGTGGCTTCAATCTCGGCGCAGTGTCGGCGTGCTCGGCGGTGCACGATGGACGCCATGACCGACGTCGAATCCCGCCCCCCGTTCCCGCCGTTCACCCTCGAGACGGCGCTGCAGAAGGTCCAGGCCGCCGAGGACGCGTGGAACACCCGCGACCCCGAGCGCGTCAGCCTGGCGTACACGCCCGACTCGCGCTGGCGCAATCGCGGCGAGCACATCGTGGGCAGGGAGGAAATAGTCGCCTTCCTGACCCGCAAGTGGGAGCGCGAACTCGACTACTCGCTGCGTAAGAGCCTGTGGGACTTCCACGACAACCGCATCGCCGTGCGGTTCCAGTACGAGTGCCACGACCGCACCGGCCAGTGGTATCGCAGCTACGGCAACGAGCTGTGGGAGTTCACCCCGTCGGGGCTGATGGCGCGCCGCGAGGCCAGCATCAACGACGTGCCGATCGAGGAGTCGGAGCGCCGCTACTTCGGGCCTCGGCCCACATCGGAACACGGCCAAGATATTGCGCTCTGGTGACGGCGGTTAGGGTGTCTGCGGCAAGCCAAAGACATAAGGAAAGTAGATGTACGCGCCATGACAGATGCGCAGACGACGGTGGGGGTGGTCGCCGAGTCCGGGACCGACGAGCGGCGCGTCGCGTTGGTGCCGAAGGCGGTCGCGTCGCTGGTCAGTAGCGGTTTGGCGGTGGTGGTCGAGTCCGGTGCGGGCGAAGGCGCGCTGCTGCCCGACGGCCTGTACACCGAGGCCGGGGCCAGCATTGGCGACGCCTGGGCGGCCGACGTCGTCGTCAAGGTCGCGCCCCCGACGGCCGACGAGGTCGGCCGGTTGCACAGCGGACAGACGTTGATCGGATTTCTGGCGCCGCGCAACGCCGACAACGCGATCGATGCGCTGAAGCAGGCCGGTGTGCAGGCGTTCGCGCTGGAGGCGATCCCCCGCATCTCGCGGGCCCAGGTGATGGACGCCCTGTCGTCGCAGGCCAACGTGGCCGGCTACAAGGCCGTCCTGCTCGCGGCCTCGGAATCCACGCGGTTCTTCCCGATGCTTACCACCGCGGCGGGAACCGTGAAGCCCGCCACCGTGCTGGTGCTCGGCGTCGGGGTGGCCGGGCTGCAGGCGCTGGCGACGGCCAAGCGGCTGGGCGCGCGCACCACCGGCTACGACGTGCGTCCGGAGGTGGCCGACCAGGTCCGCTCGGTGGGGGCGCAGTGGCTCGACATCGGGATCGACGCGGCCGGTGAGGGCGGCTACGCGCGTGAGCTCACCGACGAGGAG
Source organism: Mycobacterium sp. 1081908.1 (assembly GCF_001673535.1). Classification (GTDB taxonomy): domain Bacteria; phylum Actinomycetota; class Actinomycetes; order Mycobacteriales; family Mycobacteriaceae; genus Mycobacterium. The sequence goes on from NZ_LZLY01000014.1 coordinate 134,843, forward strand.
CGCGCCCAGCAGCAGAAGGCGCTGGAGGAGGCGATCGCCGGGTTCGACGTGGTGATCACCACCGCGCTGGTGCCCGGCCGCCCAGCGCCGCGCCTGGTCACCGCAGCGGCGGTGGAAGCGATGAAACCCGGCAGCGTGATCGTCGACCTCGCCGGTGAGACCGGCGGCAACTGCGAACTGACCGACCCGGGCCGCACCGTGGTCAAGCACGATGTCACCATCGCGTCGCCGCTGAACCTGCCCGCGACCATGCCCGAGCACGCCAGCGAGCTGTACAGCAAGAACATCACGGCGTTGCTCGACCTGCTGATCAAGGACGGCAAGCTGGCGCCGGACTTCGACGACGAGGTCATCGCGGATTCGTGCGTGACTCGAGAGGACTCCTAGATGTACGACGAACTCTTGGCCAACCTCGCGATCCTGGTGCTGTCCGGATTCGTCGGGTTCGCGGTGATCTCGAAGGTGCCCAACACGCTGCACACGCCGCTGATGTCGGGCACCAACGCGATCCACGGGATCGTGGTGCTCGGCGCGCTGGTGGTGTTCGGGGAGGTTGAGCACCCGTCGCTCGCGGTGCAGATCATCCTGTTCGTCGCGGTGGTGTTCGGCACGCTCAACGTCATCGGCGGCTTCATCGTCACCGACCGGATGCTGGGGATGTTCAAGGGCAAGAAGAAGCCCGTGCCCGCGAAAGTGGACGAGGCCGCCAAATGAACTACCTGGTGACCGTCCTCTACATCATCTCGTTCTCGCTGTTCATCTATGGGCTGATGGGCCTGACCGGGCCCAAGACCGCGGTGCGCGGCAACCTGATCGCCGCGGTGGGCATGGCCCTGGCGGTGACGGCGACGCTCATCAAGATCCGGCACACCGACCAGTGGGTGCTGATCATCCTCGGGCTGGTTGTGGGCGTCGTGCTCGGCGTCCCGCCGGCTCGCTACACCAAGATGACCGCCATGCCGCAGCTGGTGGCGTTCTTCAACGGGGTCGGCGGCGGCACGGTCGCCCTCATCGCGCTCTCGGAATTCATTGAAACAAACGGCTTTTCGGCCTTCCAGCACGGCGAGTCGCCGACCGTGCACATCGTGGTCGCGTCGTTGTTCGCCGCGATCATCGGGTCGATCTCGTTCTGGGGCTCGATCATCGCGTTCGGCAAGCTGCAGGAGATCATCTCCGGATCGCCGATCGGCTTCGGGAGGGCCCAGCAGCCGATCAACCTGCTGCTGCTGGCCGGCGCGGTGGCCGCCGCGGTCGTGATCGGCCTGGGCGCGCATCCGGGAACGGGTGGGGTGGCGCTGTGGTGGATGATCGGCCTGCTGGCCGCGGCCGGCGTGCTCGGCCTGATGGTGGTGCTGCCCATCGGCGGCGCCGACATGCCGGTGGTCATCTCCCTGCTGAACGCCATGACCGGGCTGTCCGCCGCCGCGGCCGGTCTGGCGCTGAACAACACCGCGATGATCGTCGCGGGCATGATCGTCGGCGCCTCGGGTTCGATCCTGACCAATCTGATGGCCAAGGCGATGAACCGCTCCATCCCCGCGATCGTCGCGGGCGGCTTCGGCGGCGGCGGGGTGGCGCCCAGCGGCGACGGCGGCGGCGACAAGCACGTCAAGTCCACCTCGGCCGCCGACGCGGCCATCCAGATGGCCTACGCCAACCAGGTGATCGTGGTGCCGGGTTACGGCCTGGCCGTGGCGCAGGCCCAGCACGCCGTCAAGGACATGGCCTCGCTGCTCGAGGACAAGGGCGTCGCGGTGAAGTACGCGATCCACCCGGTCGCCGGCCGCATGCCCGGGCACATGAACGTGCTCCTGGCCGAGGCCGAGGTGGACTACGACGCCATGAAGGACATGGACGACATCAACGACGAGTTCGCGCGCACCGACGTCGCGATCGTCATCGGCGCCAACGACGTCACCAACCCGGCGGCCCGCAACGAACAGTCGAGCCCGATCTACGGCATGCCGATCCTCAACGTGGACAAGGCCAAGTCGGTGATTGTGCTGAAGCGGTCGATGAACTCGGGGTTCGCGGGCATCGACAACCCGCTGTTCTACGCCGACGGGACGACGATGCTGTTCGGGGACGCGAAGAAATCGGTGACCGAGGTCGCCGAGGAGCTAAAGGCGCTCTAGACGGGCGGGTAGGCCGGCGGCGGGTAGCCGTTGCCGTCGACGACGCCGCGCAGGCCCCACGGGACGTACTTAAAGAAGAACTCGATCTCGTCGCTCATGTCATAGTCCGGACTCGGATCCATGTCCCCACCTCTCGACTCGCGACCAGTTCGACACACCATCGTAGTCGCAGAGGCGCCGGTGCGACAGGCGGCGGTGGCCTTAAACTGTCCAACCAGTTGATTGATACTTTGCCTTATCCGGGCCTCAGCGTGGCCCGCCGGCCGTGACGATAGAGAGTACGAATGCCATCCGAGAACGGGCTGACCCGCCGCGAGGAGTTGCTGGCCGTTGCCACCAAGCTGTTCGCCGCGCGCGGCTACCACGGCACCCGGATGGACGACGTCGCCGACGTGATCGGGCTGAACAAGGCGACCGTCTACCACTACTACGCCAGCAAGTCGCTGATCCTCTTCGACATCTACCGCCAGGCCGCCGAGGGCACACTGGCCGCCGTGCACGACGATCCGTCCTGGACGGCCCGCGAGGCGCTCTACCAATACACCGTCCGCCTGCTGACCGGGATCGCGGCCAATCCCGAGCGGGCCGCCGTGTACTTCCAGGAGCAGCCCTACATCACCGAGTGGTTCACCTCCGAGCAGGTCGCCGAGGTCCGGGAGAAGGAGGCCCAGGTCTACGAGCACGTGCACGGGCTCATCGACCGCGGGATCGCCAGCGGCGAGTTCTACCAATGCGACTCGCACGTGGTGGCGCTGGGGTACATCGGGATGACGCTGGGCAGCTACCGGTGGCTGCGGCCGAGCGGGCGGCGCACCGCCAAGGAGATCGCCGCCGAGTTCAGCACGGCGCTGTTGCGGGGCCTGATCCGCGACGAGTCGATCAGGCAGCATTCCCCGCTCGGCCCGTAGCCGTCAGCCGAAATTGGGCGGCGGGATCAGATGCAGCACGTTGCCGGTCGCGCCGCTCAACAGGGACAGCAGCGTCGTGCTGGACTGGCCGAACGAGATGTTCAGGCCCGGGTTGATAGATGGAACCCACGGGTAGGTGTCCGGGAAGTACGACGGCGACAGCAGTCCGGCCTCCACGCCGATCTCGACCGCGGCGCCGTACGGACCCTGCACCGCGCCCAAGGCGAGGTCGGGAATGACCGTGAACGGGTTCGGTAGGTCGAACAGCCCGGCCGGGGTCGGGATGTTCGCGTAGTTGGCGCCCGGCCCGTAGTCGCCGTAACCCAGGTCGACGAGCACGCGCAGATCCGGCTGGAAGATGTCGGCGATCGGCGGACCGGCGTAGGGGATGGCGCGGATCGGCTCCAGCAGCGGCAGGTTCTGGGTCATGAACATGTAGTAGTCGGTATTTCCGCCGTTCGTCGGCAACGGAACGGCGGTGCCCACCTGGGTTGCCGTCAGGAGAGGGTACTGGCCGTGGACGAAGAAATAGCCCATGAACGCATTGAGGTCGGAGACGAGATTCAGCGGGTATTGCGGGGCGTCGGCGATGCCGTCGTATTGGTACGTGTAAACGCTGGTGTGCCAGGGGGATTGCGGTGTCGCGCCATTGAACGCCACGTCCAGGAACGGGATGTAGAAGCCGGGGAAACGCTCGAGGATGCCGCCGACGGGGTTGTTGGGATCGCCGATCAGCACGAAAGACAACTGGTTGGCGGGGATGGGTGAGCCGGCCGCCAAAAGCGCATTGATCTCGTTGGTGGCGATGGTGGCGCTTTGTGAATAGCCGAAAACCACGGCGCTGTTTCCCTGCGTGATTACCCCGGTGGGGCCCACGAGTGCGTTGTTCAGCAACGTGACGCCCTTGGCCACGGATTGGCCGAACGTCATGTTGCCGAGTTGGGGCGTTACCGGCCAGAACTGCTCGGGCGTGAAAAGTCCCTGCGGGATGGCCGTCGGGAAGGCGGGCTTGATGTACGAGTTGAAGACGCTGGTCACATATTTGGGGTCCGGTTGTGGGTTGTTTGTGCCGCCCATGATCAACGCGAATAAGGGGTCGCCCCCGGACGCCAACTGCACCACCGACAGCGGGGTACTACCCGTGGACGTCCCGGAGAGAACGGCCGCGTTGGTGGCCTCGGCCTGCGCGTAGGCGGCCGCCGCGGCCCCCAGGGCCTGGGTGAATTGGCTATGAAAACTCGCGGCCTGCCCGAGCAGCGCCTGATATTCCCGGCCATACGCGCCGAATAAGTTCGCGATCGCCGCCGACACCTCGTCCGCGGCCGCCGCCAGCAAACCGGTTGTCCGTGCCGCGGCGTTCGTGCCGGCCGCATCGATCGTCGATCCGATGCTTTGCACATCGGCGGCCGCCGACGCCAAGGTCTCAGGGACAGTAATTAGATCCGACATCTCCCCGTCCTTTCCCCACCGACGCCATCCCGGCCCAACGGGAGTTATCCGCAACCGTGGGTATTAGGTATTGACCGAGGGTAAATCTGTCCCGCCAGTAAGTTCGGCGTTTCGCGCAAGTTCTAAGCGTTCACACGTTTCAGGTGCCGGTCGAGAAAGGCGAGTTGATCCGCGACGACGCGCTCGAAGGCCTCGCCGACATAGATATCGAAATGCCCCTCGGGATACATTCGGACCTCGCCGCGCGGCGCCTTCGCGGCGTAGCGCAACGTCGGGACCGGGGGAGCCACCGAGTCGGCCTCGCAGACGCAGAACAGGATCGGGCACGCGACCTTCGCGGCCAGCCGGCCCGGCCGGTAGGCGATGACCTTGAACGCGAACCGGGCGGCGACCTCGTTGGGCACCGTCTGGCCCTCGGCCACCAGCCTGAGATAGCCGGGATACACGTCGGGCGCGTTCATCAAGGCGACCTCACCCGGCTTGCCCGCCGCGGGAATCATCACCGGCGGCCTGCCGAGCCGGGCCGCGACGACGTCGCGCACGGCCAGGGCGCCGACGTGCCCGAAGATCGCGGGGCTCAGCGTGCGAACGGAAGCGACGCCGTCGGTAAACGGGCATTGGGCCACGGCGGCCCTGATGCCCGGCACCCGGGCCGCCGTCGCGATCACGTGTCCGCCGCCAAACGAGGTGCCCCACACGCCGATTCGATCGTGATCGATGCCTTCGAGGGTCCTGGCGTGGGCGACCGCGGCCGCCCAGTCCGCGAGCTGCATGCCGATGTCGAGCAGTTGTCGCGGCCGGCCTTCGCTGTCGCCGAAGTTGCGGTAGTCGAATACCAGGCAGGCGTAGCCGGCGGCGCTGAAGCGTTCGGCATAGGCGTCCAGTCGCATGGTGCGCACCGCGCCCAGGCCGTGCGCCATCACCAGCAGCGGCGCGGCGCCACCGCGCTCCGGCCGGTAGAGCCATGCGCTGATCCGGTCGTCACCGGATCGGAATTGGACGTCCTGACGTTGCGTCATCAGCGTTTCCATTCTGCCCCGGCCCGGTAGGCGTCGCAGAAGTTGTGGACTACTGTCTAGAAACGTTTCGAGCGTTCGAGGGACGGAGACTCTCATGGCCATCCGCGTCGCGCACGTCGGCACCGGAAATGTCGGAGGGCTGGCCCTGGCCGAACTGATCACCAATCCTCAGTTCGAGCTGACGGGCGTGTGTGTGTCCACGCCGGAGAAGGTGGGCAAGGACGCCGGGCAGCTGTGCGGCGTCGGCCTGGATGCCGGCACCGTGACGGGTGTGGCCGCCGTTTCAGACCTCGACGCCATCCTGGCGGCCAAGCCCGAGTGCGTCGTCTACTGTGCCATGGGCGATACCCGGCTGCCCGACGCGATGGCCGACGTCATGCGCATCCTGGCCGCCGGGATCAACGTCGTCGGATCGTCACCCGGGTTGCTGCAGTACCCGTGGGGCGTCATGCCCGACAAATACATCGCTCGCGTGGAAGACGCTGCACAGCAAGGGAATTCGAGCATCTTCATCAGCGGCGTGGATCCGGGATTCGCCAACGATCTGATACCGTTCGCGCTCGCCGGGACCTGCCAGCGAATCGAGCAGGTGCGCTGCATGGAGATTCACGACTATGCGAGCTACAACGGCGTCGAGGTGATGGACTACATGGGGTTCGCCAAGCCCCTGGACGAGATTCCGATGCTGTTGCAACCGGGCATCCTCAGCATCGCGTGGGGGACGGCGATCCGTCAGCTGGCCGCCGGCCTCGGCATCGAGGTCGACGAGATCACCGAGTCCTACCAGCGGGAGCCGGCGCCCGAGGACTTCGACATCGCTGTCGGGCACGTGGCCAAGGGCACGCTGGCCGTGCTGCAGTTCGAGATCCGCGGCATGGTCAAGGGCCACCCCGCCATCGTCATCGAGCACGTCACCCGGCTGCGTCCGGACCTGCGGCCCGACCTGCCGCAGCCCGCTTCGGGCGACGGCTCGTATCGTGTCGAGATCACCGGCGAGCCTTCCTACGCGGTGGACATCGTTCCGAGCAGCCGCAAGGGCGACCACAACCACGCCGCGATCGCGGGAGCCGCCGGCCGCATCGTCAACGCAATCCCGGCGGTGGTCGCCGCGCCGCCCGGGATCAGAACGACGCTGGATCTGCCGCTGGTGACGGGTAATGGTCTCTATGCGCCAAAAGACTTGGTAGTTCAGTAAATTCGAAAGGACTGTTTAATGGGACGGGTTGACGGCAAGGTAGCGCTGATCAGTGGCGCCGCGGGCGGCATGGGCGCCGAACATGCGCGCCTGCTGGTCGAGGAAGGCGCCAAGGTCGTTATCGGCGACATCCTGGACGACCAGGGCAAGGCGCTGGCCGACGAGATCGGTGACTCCGCGCGCTACGTCCACCTCGACGTCACCCAGCCCGACCAGTGGGACGCCGCGGTCGCGACCGCCGTCGGTGAATTCGGCAAGCTGAACGTGCTGGTCAACAACGCGGGAACCGTTGCGCTGGGGCCGTTGAAGGACTTCAAGCTGGACAAGTGGCAGAAGGTGATCGACGTCAACCTCACCGGCACCTTCCTGGGCATGCGGGCGGCCGTCGAGCCGATGACCGCGGCCGGGGGCGGCTCCATCATCAACGTCTCGTCGATCGAGGGCCTGCGCGGCGCGCCGATGGTGCACCCGTACGTCGCGTCCAAGTGGGCAGTGCGCGGGCTGGCCAAGTCGGCGGCGCTGGAGTTGGCGCCGTTGAACATCCGGGTGAATTCGATCCACCCCGGTTTCATCCGCACCCCGATGACCGCGCACCTGCCCGAAGACATGGTCACCATCCCGCTGGGCCGTCCGGGCGAAGTGCGCGAGGTTGCGACGTTCGTGCTATTCCTGGCCAGCGACGAGTCGTCTTACTCCACGGGCAGCGAGTTCGTCATGGACGGTGGCCTGGTGACCGACGTGAACCACAAAGAGTTCTAGGTGCTATAACCGCGAGCATGCTGCGCGGGCTTGCTGACGTCGTCGGATCCAAGCATGTCGTCACCGACCCCGACGTGCTGGCCGGCCGCAGCGTCGATCACACCGGGCGCTATCGGGGGCGGGCCAGCGCGCTGGTGCGGCCGGGTACGGCCGAGGAGGTCGCCGGCGCGCTGCGGGTGTGCCGCGACGCGGGGGCGCACGTGACGGTGCAGGGCGGCCGGACCTCGCTGGTGGCCGGGACCGTGCCCGAGCACGACGACGTGCTGCTGTCGACCGAACGGCTTTGCGCGCTCGGCGACGTGGACACCGTCGAGCGCCGCGTCTCGGTCGGCGCAGGGGCCGCCCTGGCCGTCGTCCAAAATGCCGCTGCCGCAGCGGGTTTGGTGTTCGGGGTGGACCTGGCGGCCCGCGACACCGCCACCGTCGGCGGCATGGCCTCGACGAACGCCGGCGGCTTGCGCACCGTGCGCTATGGCAACATGGGCGAGCAGGTCGTCGGCCTGCAGGTGGCGCTGCCCGACGGTGCGCTGCTGCGCCGCCACAGCGAGGTGCGCCGCGACAACACCGGCTACGACCTGCCGGCGCTGTTCGTCGGCGCCGAGGGCACCCTCGGCGTGATCACTGCGCTGGAGCTGCGGTTGCACCCCACACCGTCGCATCGGGTGACGGCGGTCTGCGGGTTCGCCGAACTGGAGGCGCTGGTCGAGGCCGGCCGCACGTTTCGCGACGTGGACGGGATCGCGGCGCTGGAGCTGATCGACGGCCGGGCCGCGGCACTGACCTCCGAACACCTCGGTGTCGGCGCGCCCGTGCAAGGCGACTGGCTGCTGCTGGTGGAGCTGGCCGCCGACCACGACCAGACGGATCGGCTCGCCGACTTGTTGGAGGGCGCGCGGCTGGCCGGCGAGCCCGCGGTCGGCGTGGATGCCGCTGCGCAGCAACGGTTGTGGCGTGTCCGTGAATCGCTCGCCGACGTGCTCGGCATTTACGGGCCCCCGCTGAAATTCGACGTGTCCTTGCCGCTGTCGGCCATCGGCGAATTCGCAAGGCAGGCGGTCGATTTGGTAGGCGCGCATGCTCCCGACGCCCTGCCCGTGCTGTTCGGCCACATCGGCGAGGGCAACCTGCACCTCAACGTGCTGCGTTGCCCGCCCGAGCGTGAGCGGGCGCTCTATGCGCCGATGATGGACCTCATCGCGCGGTGCGGGGGCAACGTCAGTTCCGAGCACGGCGTCGGCAGCCGCAAGCGCCCGTACCTGGGCATGTCGCGGGAGCCCGCCGACATCGCCGCGATGCGCGCGGTCAAGGCCGCCCTCGACCCGACCGGGTACCTCAACGCGGCCGTGCTGTTCGACTGATCCTCATCGCGCCATACGCTGGCATTCATGGCATCCCGAATCTTCGACACGCCCATCGCCGGAATCATCAACAATGTCTTTGACGGCCTGATCGACACACCCATCGTCGGGCCATTGGTACGGCGCGGGTTGATCAAAATTCGCTATGTCGGCAGGCGTTCGGGTAAGACGATCCAGACCCCGGTCGGGTACCGCCGCTCCGGCGACGGCATCGTCATCAACGTCATGTCGCCCGATAGCAAGACATGGTGGCGAAACTTCCTCGGCGAGGGCGGGCCGATCACACTGCTCAACTTCGACGGCGCCGACCGCACCGGACACGCGCTCGCCAGCCGCGACGAGAAGGGCGGCGTCAAGGTCGTGGTGCGGCTCGACTGATCAGGAGCCGCCCTTGATCCCGACCGCGTGGCGCAGTTGCTCCAGGAATTGGTCGGCATCGTCGCTTCGGACGATGTAGTGCGAGATCGCGATCCTGATGACCGTCGCGGCCCGCACCGCGGCGTTGGGCCCGGAGAGGTGGCGTTGCAGGCCGTCGCGCATCTGCGGGATGACGCCGCCGAACTGGGCGATGGTGTGCTCGGGTTCGACGTCGACCATGCGCACCCCGGAGTACGAGTGCTGGTAGTCGACGATGAATCGCAGCACGGCGTCGAGCTTGTCGGCTCCCTTCAGCCCGGCGGTGGCCTTGACCAGACCGCTCTCGAAGGACTGCCGCTCGTAGTGCGAAAAGGCCGACAGCAACTCCTCTTTCGAGGCGAACCAGCGGTACAGCGTGGGGCGCGAGACTCCCGCCTGGGCGGCCACCTCGGACAGGCTGAGCTTGGTCTTGCCGTTGCGGCCGAGCACCTCGGCGGTCGCGTCGAGGATGCGCTGACGTGTCGACGTGTCGATCTCCGCCGCTGCGGCCGGCTGGCTCATAACTGAAACTTTACGAAGTATCGCGAGCGTGTCACGTCTTTTTCGCTTCCCGGCCAGGGCGACCTCGCACCAGCACGCATTGTTGAATGGCGCCGACCGCGCCCTGCTCGTCAAACAGTGTGCCGATCGTCGTGCCGATGCCGTCCGGCCCGTAGCTGGTCTCCGCGCGAATGCCGATCCACTCGCCGTCGGGCACCCGGAACACGTGCACCGCGAGGTCGGTGTTGAGGAACGTCCACTTGGTGATGTCCAGCTTGCTGCCGATGCCGTTGGCGCAGTCGGCCACCGCGAACAGCCGCTCCAGCGGGGTCATGGCCTCGCCCTTGACGAGGTCGACGGTCGGCTTGATCCAGGATTCGCCCGGGCCCGCGCTCAGCGGCTCGGTCAGCCACAGCCAGTCCAGGCTGTGCACGTAGTTGCGATCCCAGTCCCTCGCCCTGAGGTTGCGGTCGCGGGCCTCGGCCCGCGGCCGGGGCAGGGGAGTCGCGGCGTGGGCCACCGCCTGCGTGTCCAGCCGCTGCAGCCGCCACCCGCTGGCGCGCGCCACCGGCCGGGGTTCCCCGTCGGGCCCCGGTGCCAGCATCTCGGCGGTGACGAGTTCGATCTGTTTCCCGCCCCGCTGCACTCGCGAGCCGACCCACAGGTCGCCCTCGGCCGGCACCCCGCCCAGCAGGTCGATGACGACCCGGCCGAGCCGGGTGTCGTCGCGCTGCGCGCACCGTTCCAGCGCCCTGACCAACAGCGCCGACACCGGCCCGCCGTGCTGGATGGCGGCCGACCAGGTGCCCCGCGCCAGGTCGGTCGCCGCGAACTTCTCGCCCCGCGGGTCGGCGTCGTCGATCAGCTCGTAATAGGAGTCGGTCATCCTCTGCCTTCCGGGTGTCAGGGTAGGCCCGCGCCGGGGGTGTCAACCGTCACCGCGTCCAGCTGCGAGAGCCGGGTGCCGATCAGTCGCTGGGGATAAGCGTCGGTGCTCGACAGCAGAAACAGCGTGCGGCGCGCGGGGCCGCCGAACGCGCACGCGATCGCCACCCGCTCGCCCATGTCGATGCGGTCGGTCACGACGCCGCCCTCGGTGATCCGCTCGAACTGGTGCGCCAGCGTCATCGACGCCCACACGGCGCCCTCGGCGTCGAGCGCGATGCCGTCGGGCGGCCCGTCGAGGCCGTCGGCGAAAACCCGGCGGTCGCTCAGCGCGCCGTCATCGCGGATGGTGAACGCGGTCAGCCGGCGGCCCGTCGATTCGGCGACGATCAACGTCTTACGGTCCGGCGTGATCACCATGCCGTTGGGGAAGTCGAGGTCCTCGGCGGCGATGGTGGCGGTGCCGTCGGCGTCGAGGCGGATGATCGCGCCGCCGGAGAACGCCTGGCATCCGACGTAGGCGCGACCGGCGTCGTCGACGACCATGTCGCCCAGGTTGACCGGCGTCAGGGCGGCCAGGTCGGCGACGACCTCGACGGTTTCGCCGTCGTAGCGCAGCACCTGCCGGTCTTCGGTCGAGGCGATCAGCAGGGACCCGTCGGGACGAAACCCGAGGCCCGACGGGGAGCGCCCGGGCAGCGGGAGCGTGGTCAGCGAGCCCCGCAAGTCCACGGTGTGCACGGCTTCGCCCAGCATGTCGGAGAACCACAGCAGGCCCTCGAACCAGCGCGGGCCCTCGCCGAAGCAGAACCCCTTGGCCAGGGGCTCGGGGATCATCGGCTCAGGCCTTTACAAAACACGGCAAAAGTGTCATGCACGACGTGCGCCGGTGTCAATCTCGCCGAGCTCGCGCGCGACGGCCGCGTGGTAGGCGTCGATCCGCGCGGGATTGGCCTGCTGAAAGAGCGCATCCGGCAGCGGCGCATCCTTGGACGCCTCGATCGTCATGGTCCGGGAGAACAGCGTGACGTCCTGGCCGGGCCTGGTGAAGCGGTAGGTGACGGTGATCCGGCCCTCCAGCCCGCCGTTCCCGTCGCGGTCATGGCCGAGGCGACCGACCGAGTTGAACACGAACAGCGTCGGCCGATCGGCGATGGCCAGCTGCCAGCTGAAGATGCGGTTGCCGTCGGGCCCGGCTTCCTCCCAGGTGTCACCGACCTTCAGGGGAAGCTCCGGCAACTTGCCGATGTGCGCGCTGCCGGGATAGGTCTTCGTCCAGTTCGCCGGGTTGGTGACGAAGTCGTACACGGCCTCGGCGGAATGGGTGAAGGCGGTCTCCGAGGTACTCGTCACGATGCCCAATTGCCTTGCCTCCCTGTGTCTGTTAGATCAGCTTTACAAATCCTACTCAAAGTGTCACGCTGAGCCCGGAGCTGCTAGCGCGGAGGTGGACCGGATTTGACGAAGGCTTCTGAGGAATCCGAGCAGATCGAATGGACGGTGCAGGGTCTGCTGGACCTGTTCGACGTGCGTCCGGACGGGCAGGATCGGTTTACCGGTGACACCGGGATCGCCGTGGGCGACGAACGGCAGGTGGTGGAGGGCACCCAGGTGCTCGCCCAGGCGATTGTCGCGGTGGCCAAACGATTCCCGGACAAGTCGGTGCGCTCCGCGCACGCGGTGTTCTCCCGCGCCGTGACCGTCGGCCCGCCGATCGAACTCGTCCTCGACGTCGTGGCCGAGGGCCGTTCAACCGCCACCGCCGTGGTCGCTGTGCATCAGAATGGTCGCCGCTGCCTGAGCATCACGGTGCTGGCCGACGTCCCGACGGGCGACGTCATCCGCCACCACCTCCCGCGCCCCGAGGTGGCCGCGCCCGCGGACGCCAACCACTCGCCGATGCCGATGGTCGGGCGCGAACTGCGCCTGGTCGACGTCGTCGACGTCAACAGCCCCGACGAGGTCGGGCCGCCCGAGCTGTACGCGTGGCTGCACTACGACCCGATCCCGGAGCGGGACGATCTGGCCAAGGCGCTGCTCGCATACTTCACCGGACACCTCGGGATCTCCACGACGATGCGGGCGCACGCGGGCATCGGGACCAGCCAGGCGCACCTGACCGTGTCCACCGCACCGATGAGCATCTCGGTCGCGTTTCACGAGCCCGTGCGCTGGGACGGGTGGCTGCTCTACACGCACGAGAGCACCCAGGTCGGCGCGGGAATGTCGTACGTGCGCGGCACGGTGCATTCGGAGGACGGTGAGCTGCTGGCCTCCTTCGCCCAGGAGGCGCTGATCCGTCCGCTGCGCACCAGCGACACGGCGATCGATTCGCGCGCGCGGTTCTAGCCGCCAGGACGTATCCCATGCGCTTCACCATCACCCACCCCATGCACAGCCATCCGTACAACCCGGAGCTGGTCAGCGGCGAAGGCATCGGGAAGGTGGCCGCGGCCACCGAAGCGGCGGGTATTCACGGTTTCGGCTTCACCGACCACCCGGCGCCGTCGCAGCGCTGGCTGGAGGCCGGCGGTCACGACGCGTTGGATCCTTTTGTCGCTTTGGGTTTCGCGGCGGCGAGGACGACGACGCTGCGCCTGATTCCCAACATCGTGGTGCTGCCGTACCGAAACCCGTTCGTGGTGGCCAAGTCCGGCGCCACGCTGGACCTGCTCTCGGGTGGCCGGTTCACGCTCGCGGTAGGGGTGGGTTATCTCAAGCGGGAGTTCGCGGCGTTGGGCGTGACTTATGACGAGCGGCTAGAACTGTTCGAGGAAGCCCTTCAGGTGATCCGCGCGGTGTGGACCGGTGACGATATCTCGTTCGAGGGCAAGCATTTCAGCGCCAAGGGCATCACCGCGCACCCCAGGCCGGTCAGTCAGCCGCATCCGCCGATCTGGATCGGTGGCAACACTACGGCCGCTCGCCAGCGGGTGGCGCTGTACGGCGACGGCTGGTGTCCGTTTCCCGCCCCGCCGCAGCTGGCCCAGACTTCCGGCACCGCGGTCATCGACTCCGTCGAGCGCCTCACCGAGGGCATCGACGACCTGCGCCGCCGCTGCGACGCGGCGGGCAGGGACTGGTCGGCGATCGACATCACGTTCTCCAACTTCGAGGGCGGCAGCCCCGCGACCGACGACTTCAACGCCGACGCATACCTCGGCGGCCTGGAAAAGCTTGCGGCGGTGGGAGTGACGTGGGTCGGCGTCCACCTGCCGGGCGACAGCATGGCGCATGCGCTCGAGACCCTCGACCGGTTCCGCACGCTCGTGATCGACGCGATGTAGATGGACTTCTCAGCCGTCGACCTGAGCGCCGAGGACCAGGAATTCCTTGAGGAAACCCGGGCCTTCATCGCCAAGCACGTCACCGACGACGTGCTGTGCCGCCAGCGCGAGTTCGGTGAAAACTTCGACGAGCAAGTGCATCTGGCGCTGGGTGAAGCCGGCTACCTGGAGTCGGATTGGCGGCAAGAGTCCGAGGGCGGATTCAGCCCGGTCCGTCGGCGCATCTTTCACCTCGAGATCGCCCGGGCCCACACGCCTTGGTACCACTGGGGAACCACGTCCGTCGTGGCGCGGCTGGTGCAGCAGTTCGGCGCGCCGGAACTCACCGACAGGGTCCTGCCCGGCGTGCTGTCCGGCGAGATCCGGTTGTGCCTGGGCTACACCGAACCCGAGGGCGGCTCGGACGTCGCCACCTGCAAGACCCGCGCGGTGCGGGACGGGGACGCGTGGATCATCAACGGCTCCAAGATGTTCACGTCGAACGCGCAGAACGCCCGGTATGTCTTCCTGCTCACCAACACCGACCCGCAGGGCCCGAAACACAAGAACCTCACCATGTTTCTGGTGCCGCTCGATTCGCCGGGCATCGAGATCCAACCCATCCGCACCCTGGACGGCGACCGCACCAACATCGTCTACTACAGCGACGTCCGGGTCGACGACCTCCACCGCATCGGCGAGGTCAACGGCGGCTGGACGGTGATGCGCTCGGCGCTGGACTCCGAGCACGGCATCGTGGACCGGGAAGACCATGGCCTGCAATACGTTGGGGCGATGTCGGCGCACGGCGACATCATGGCCGAGGTGGTCGACACCGTCGCGGCGCTCGTCGCGGAGGTCGACGACGGGTCGGTGAGATACCGGCTCGGGCGGGCCGTCGCGCGGATGGAGGCGGCGCTGTCCACTCCCGGGATGTTCGGGCGCGTCGCGGTCGCGCAGACGATGCGCGACATCTCCCCGGTCCTGATGGACATCCTCGGGACGGCCTCCGCGCTACCCGCCGATGCCGAGGGCTCCGCGAGCGACGGTGCGGCCGAACACCTTTACCGGCTTGCGTTACCGCTCGGCATCTACGGCGGCACCCTTGAGGTGTTCCGCAACATGATCGCCCAGCACGCGCTGAACCTCGGGCGCCCTAGCTACGGCGGCTAGCTCTGCTCGCGACGGGTGGCGTTGATGCGGGCGGACAGCAGGCCCACGCCGTCACCACTGAGGTACCGCAGGGCTCTGGGACGCCCGGCCAGGACCGACGCGAGGTGTGCTGCTTGCCCCGTAACCGTCGGCCCGCCGGCGGAATGAGACCAGTGGACGTCCGTGGCATACAGATTGAGGCCGCGGGCTCGTGCGGCCGCGGGGACGAACGGGTTGGGAACGCGCACCTGCGTATCGAGCACAGCGCTGACGGTGGACAGGGGCACCGTCGATTCCTTACCCAATGCGAAGGCGATGTCGAGTTCGTGAATGACGTGATCGCCCAGCAGCAGACGCTTCGGAAACACGCGGCCGATGCCTCGGGGTCGGCGCGCCAGCTCCTCCAGGTCGGCAATCAGCTGAGCGGGATGGCGACGCGCAGCCAGAGCGCGGGCCAACTGGGCGTTCGCCGCGTCGAAGGAGCCCCGCTGTCGCACCATCTCCGCGGCCACGTCCCGCGCCGCGACGCCATAACCGATGACGAGATGTGCCAGCACGTCATGATTGGTCCACCCGCTACAAAGACTCGGCTCGCCCCACTGCGCCGCGGTGATGTCGCGCGCGAAATCGGCAAGTCGCCCGTCGTTGTCGCGCAGCGCGTCAGCCGGCCCCGACATTGAGGTGCTCCTTCAGGAAGTCGACTTGGTCTGCGAGGAGGGCCTCCAGCAACGGGGGATGGTAGACCTGGAAGTGGTCGCCTTCGTAGTGCCGAACCACCCCGCGAGGGGCTGAATGGCCGATGTCCGCGGCATGGCGCGGGTCCATCAACGTTTCCCGCTGTGAGACGCAAACCAAAAGCGGCGCTTCGATTTTCTTCGCGCTACGTTTGGCGCTGCTCGTCGCGATGCCGACGACGTCCGCCGCAGCCATGCGGTTATCGAATGAAGTGCCGGGCGGCACGGTTGAATACCATCCGTCCAGTGCGCCCGGGCTGGTGACGGCGGCCAGGTCGCCGGGCCGACCCACGATGGGAATGTAGCGTCGACTGGCCGAAAACACACGGCGCACAGCGTCTTCGGCGAGTGCCGGAGTCAAACGCAAGGCGGACCACACTCCATTTCGCGTGAGCGTGCCCGGGCCGTGCACGATCGGACACTGCACCACCATCGCCCGGATATCGACTTCGTGTGCTGCCGCTTGCAATACGTGTAGCGCACCCAAACTCGTGCCCCACAAGCCCAATCGGGTTGCGTCTATGGCGTCGTGCCGGCGCAGATATCCACACGCCGCCACGACGTCCTGTCGATGCCGTCGCATGTTGAAGTGCTGCCGGGGCTCGCCGCCGGACTCACCCGTGTAGCGGTAATCGAAGGCCAGCGTGGCGATGCCGGCGGCGGCGAAGCGCCGTTCGTACTGCTGCAGCATCATGCCGTGAGTTGCGCCCAGGCCATGGGCGAGCACAACGCCGGGATGAGGGCCGGGTCCCTCCGGAAGGGTCACCCAGCCTGCGCATTCTGTGTCGTGCGAAATGAACGACACCCGTGCGGTGCCGGACCACGGGTGCCCACTGTGATCATTCGACGATACGTACACCGTACGTTTGTATAATACGTACGGTGTACTTGTCAACGGCCAGGTCGATGATCAGTAGGCTGATCCCGACATGAAGGCACGATTCACCGTCGACGAGGTGCGGGCGCAGGCTCTCCAGATCGTCGACAAGGACGGGCTCGCCGGGCTGAGCATGCGGTCGCTGGCCGCGGCGCTGGGCACCGGGCCGATGACGCTCTACAACTACGTCACGGACCGCGAAGAGCTCGAGGGCCTCGTCGCCGAAGCGGTGCTCGCCGACGTACGCCTGCCGCGCCCGTCGAAAGATTGGCGCTCCGACGTCAAGGGAATCGCAACCGCCATTTGGCGGGCCGTGCGCCAGCACCCCAACGCTGCGTCCTTGGTGCTTACCCGAAGAGTTGTGTCAGCAGCCGGGTATCTTCCGGCCGAGCGACTTATCGAATCCCTTGCCCGGGCAGGGCTGAGCGACCTCGATCTGTTGGCGGCGTTTCGCGGTGTGCTCAGCCTTGTAATGGGCGCTGCGCAAGTGGAATTGGCCGGGCCATTGTCCGAAACCACGCCCGCAAGCGTTCGCGAGAAGTCGAATGTGGCAATGGCCAAACGTATCGGGCAGCTCGCGGCGGCCGAGCACCCCCACATGGCCGCGCTCGCAGAAACGTCCCAACGCTCAACGATGGCCAAGGATTTCGATCGGGCTCTCGACATGCTGCTTGCCGGTATCCAGTCCCGAGCCCGACGTTAGGCTCCCGGGGCGATTAGCTGCGGTGACTGAGCGGGAGCTCGGCGACGACATCGGCGCGGGCGTCGTCGAAGCTGAAAAACCCCTTGATGGGCAGGCTTTCGGGCGGCGGGTCCTCGTAGCTCCACGCGACGTCGTCGACCGGGCCCGCCGACCAGTACGTCGCGAAGCCCTTGTAGTTGCAGTAGCTGGACGTCTCGGATCGCCGCAGCAGATCGGTGCGCACGTGTTTCGGGTCGACGTAGAGGCGAGGCTCGAGCGCGGTCTCGAACAGGATCACCGTGTCGACGGTGTCCACCAGCGTGGTGCCGTCGACCGAGACACGTAGTCGGCGCTTGGTCGGGCGGCAGTCGACGCGGTGGTACGGGTTGGGCGGGTAGTGCACCAGCCGGCGCCCCTCCTCCAGCCAGGTGTCGACGGCGTCCCAGGGCACGCGAACGAAACCCGGCGCCTCGGGCTCCGGCTGGTTCGGTAGGTCGCCGACCTCGTCGACCGGAAACGCGTAGCTGAGCGGGCGACCCTGCCGGTGCACCAGCAGTGCCTGTTCGGTGTCGATCACCAGGCGGCCCCTGAGCAGCGCCTGAACCCGCCGCGGATGCGGCTCGACGTAGACCACCCCGGCGGGTATCTGGGGAGCGAACCGCCCGGCCGGATCAGCGGACAGCGGTCCCCGTCCTGCTACCAAAGTCATTGGCCAAAGCTTATCGGCAGGGCCGTCGGGCCGTTTGGAACATTTCCGGAGGGCGCACTGTTGTGTCGCCCGTGACGAACCAGGAAGTAGCCGGCCGGATGACTGCCGAGAGCACGCCGCCGCATGAGTCCCTGTTCCTTCCGGCAACGATCGGGCGCGCGGACCTGAAAAACCGCGTCGCCCTGGCGCCGATGACCCGCGTCAGCGCTACCGCTGAGGGACTGGCCACCGAGCGGATGGTTTCGTACTACGGCGTGTACGCCGACGGTGGATTCGGTCTGCTCATCACCGAAGGCATCTACATGGACGAGCAGGCCAGCCAGGGTTATCTGTTCCAGCCCGGCATCGCCACCCCCGCTCAGGCCAAGGCCTGGCAGCCCGTGGTCGAGCGGGTCCACGCGGCCGGCGCGAAAATCTTTGCCCAGTTGATGCACGCCGGCAGCCAATCGCAGGGCAACGTTTACACATCCTCGACCGTAGGCCCCTCCGCGGTGCGTCCGAAGGGTGCACAAGCCGCCATGTATCGCGGATCGGGTCCGTACGCGATGCCCGAAGCGATGTCCGCCGAGCAGGTTCGCGAGGTGCGCCGGGCCTTTGTGCGGGCTGCGCGCCTCGCCCGCGATGCCGGCTTCGATGGGGTCGAACTCCACGGCGCGAACGGGTACCTGCTCGACGAGTTCCTCACCGACTACTTGAACACCCGCACCGACGAGTATGGGGGAAGTGTCGCGGATCGCGTTCGCCTGGCCGCAGAGATCAGCCGCGACGTCGCGGCTGCGGTGGGATCGGAGATCACCACCGGAATCCGCATCTCCCAAGGGAAAGTGTCCGACCATCAGCACCGCTGGGCCGGGGGCGAACAGGACGCCGCGGTCATCTTC
Organism: Mycobacterium sp. 1081908.1; assembly: GCF_001673535.1. Lineage (GTDB taxonomy): Bacteria > Actinomycetota > Actinomycetes > Mycobacteriales > Mycobacteriaceae > Mycobacterium. The sequence continues at coordinate 153,749 of NZ_LZLY01000014.1, forward strand.
GGGGCCTTGGCCGACACGGGTATCGACTACATCCACACGACCGAGTACCGCGCGCTCGCACCGGCTTTCGATGCGGGGCCGAAGACGTTGGCCGAATTGGCCAAACGGCACAGCGGCCTGCCCGTCCTCGTCAACGGACACCTTGACGATCCCCGCGATGCGGCCGCCGTCATCGAATCCGGGATCGGCGACGTCATCACTCTGGCTAAACCAGCGTTGGCCAACCGCAATTGGCCGCACCTGGTTCGCGCGGGTCAAGCGCTCGCTGGGGACATTCCCGCCGATCTGTTTGGTCCCGTCGCCGACATCAAGGACTGGGAACTGGTCTCCGCGGGCAGCACCATCTGATCCCGGCGCCGGGCTCCGGAAACGCGTGACTCAGCGGGCCACGTCCGGGTACCAGACTCGTTGCGTCACAACCCTTTCCGTAGGGCAGCCGCGGCCGCGACATGAACGTAGGCATTCGTGTTCTCGGAAAGCCCAAATCTCGGGCTGGTATCTGCGTACGCTGGGTCGACGGCCAGGCAGGAGGAAGCGATGTCATATCTCGCGGTGGCTCCAGACTTCCTGGCACGGGCGGCATCGGAGCTGTCGAACATCGGCGCGGGACTGATCGCGGCGGACGAGGCAGCGACGGCCCCCATCACTTCGATCGCGCCTGCCGCGGGTGACGAGATCTCCGCGGCCATCACGTCGGTGTTCTCCGGCCACGCGCGGGCCTTTCAAGGCCTGACCAGCCAGGCGGCGGCGTTTCACGCCCAGTTCGTGCAGGCATTGAGCGGCGCGAGCGGAGCGTATGCGGCCGCCGAGGCGATCAACGCCCCGTCGTTGCAGACCGTGGAGCAAGACGTTTTGGCGGCGATCAACACACCCACCAATTTGTTGTTTGGGCGCCCGCTGATCGGCGACGGCGCCAACGGGACGGCGGCCAACCCGGACGGCGCGCCCGGCGGGTTTTTGATCGGCAACGGCGGCAACGGTTTTTCGCAAACGGGGAACGCCGGGGTGGTCGGCGGCGCCGGTGGGGCGGCCGGGTTGGTCGGCAACGGCGGTCTCGGCGGCGCCGGTGGGGCCGGCGCGGCGGGCGGGGCCGGCGGCACCGGAGGGTTGCTGTACGGAAACGGCGGCGGCGGCGGTACCGGCGGGGTCGCGCTGCGGGACGGCGGCCTGAACGCCTTTACCGGCGGCACCGGCGGAGTCGGTGGGGCCGCGGGGCTGTGGGGCACCGGCGGGACCGGCGGGCAGGGCGGTGGCGTCGGCCCCAACTTTGCGACGGTGTCTCCCGGCCAGAGCACTCCGGTCGTGTTGAACGGCGGCAACGGCGGCGACGGCGGGCGTGGCGGGTGGATTCACGGCCTGGGCGGAGCCGGTGGGCAAGGGGCGACCGGCAGCACAGCAGGAGCCGGCGTGAACCTCACCGTCGGGGCGGGCAGCTTCACGATGGTGAACAACACGCCCGGAGCTACTACCGTCATTTACCTTCCCGCTCCCGGCGGCAACATCAACAGCATCAGTCCAGCGAGTACGACGTTCATGACCGGCGGCGGCACGGGCAATGTGGCCGTCACGCTCCTGGCCGGCCACACCAGCGGCGTCATGCAGTTTGAAGCCCAGTCCCCGACTGTCGCGGGGGCCACGGGCCGCGCCGGCCTCCCCGGACCCAACGGTTACCTCTAGGACCGGCGACCGGGACGCTGATTAGGGTGCAAGCCATGGCCGGACCGGTAGCAGGCATCAAAGTCGTCGAACTTGGGGTCTGGGTGGCCGGACCGGCCGCCGGCGGGATCCTGGCCGACTGGGGCGCCGACGTGATCAAGATCGAGCCGCCCACCGGCGACCCCGGTCGCATGTTCGGCCGGATGCTGGGTTGCGATCTCGGCGTCAACCCGCCGTTCGAGATGGACAACCGGTCCAAGCGCAGCATCGTACTAGACCTCACCGCCGCGGACGATCGCGGCACCGCGCTCGAATTGCTTTCCGACGCTGACGTTTTCATCACCAATGTGCGTCCGGGGGCGCTGCAGCGCCTCGGCCTGGATTATGCGAAGCTGTCCGCCCACAACGCCCGCCTCGTCTACGGCCTGATCACCGGGTACGGCGAGACCGGGCCCGATGCCGACCGCGCCGCCTACGACATCGCGGCGTTCTGGGCGCGCGCCGGTCTGGCGCACCTGCTCACCCGACCCGGGGATACTCCGCCGTTCCAGCGGGGCGGCATGGGGGACCACTCGGCCGGCATGACCCTGGCCGCCGCCGTGTGTGCGGCCCTGGTCGCCCGCGATCGCACCGGCGCGGGCCAACTGGTGACCACCTCGCTGTACCGCCAGGGCGCCTACACCGTGAGCTTCGACCTGAACACCTACCTGCTGACCGGGCAACCGATCGCGGTCGGCCAGCGTGAGTCGATGGGCAACCCGGCGATGAACAACTACGCGGCGGGCGACGGCCGGCGGTTCTGGATCGTCGGGCTCGACGTCGAGCGGCACTGGCCGCCGCTGTGTCGCGCCGTGGGCCGTCCCGAGTGGCTGGACGATCCCCGCTTCGCCGACGCCCGGTCCCGCGCCGTCAACGCGGTGCAGCTAATCGCCGAGCTGGACAAGATCTTCGCGACCAAGTCGCTCGACGAGTGGGCGGAGGTCTTCGCGGGCGAAACGGATTTCTTCTGGTCGCCCGTCAACGCGCTCGAGGACGTCGTGGCCGACGAGCAGTTCCACGCCGCGGGCGGCCTGGTCGAAGTCCCGGACGGGGAGGCAGGCGTCGCGATGGTGGCCACGCCGGCGGACTTTCACGGCACGCCGTGGGCGCCGCGCTCCGTGGCCCCCGAATTGGGCCAGCACACCGACGAGATTCTCGCCGAACTCAAGGCCCGGCGCGGATAGGCACCTTTACAAATTTCCCCAGAAGTGTCACGCTGTCCGGTGACAGCAGCCCCGCCGTGAGGAACGGATTGATGGTCACTCCAACCTTCGACGTCAGCCACAGCCGCCGGGTCAGCGCCGCGCGAGCGACCCGCGCGGACGCCGAGTGCCTGCGATATCGGCTGGACGTCGTGGCAGCCAGCGCCGCCGATGTCGTGCAATCGGCCGGGGGTTGGCTCTACGACCGGGTCATGGCCGGCTGGGAGGTGACCGCGCTCCTGCCGCACGGCCGCGAATCCCGCTCGCTGCGGATCCTCGGCGTGCAGGCATTCGACGGCGAGGCGCGGCCTCACCTGACGGCGTCGAGGGGCCAGAGCCTGGCGGTCAGCGCCGAGGCGTTCACAGCCGACCCCCTCGTGCGCGAAAAGGTGCTGGAGTCGCTGGGCGACCGGTTGACCGAGGTCGCGTTGTGGGGCGACGGATGGCCGCTGGGCATCGACCGGGCGATGACCCGGACGCAACATGTGCTCAGCGCGGCGGCCCGCAGATTCAAGGGCTACGCGCTCGCGGCGGCGGGATTGCCCTGCGCGTCAGTCGATCCCACGGAGACGCTGCTCTGCGACATGGCCACCCGGCTCGACTGATGAAGAAGTACTACGGCCACACACTGCTTTACCTGCACGAGACGATCTCACTGGGATCAGGGCGAAGCGACGCCTTCACCGAAATGTTCACCGGCACCTACCAGCCGATGATGGACGAGCTCGGCGCCCGGCTGTTCGCCATCTGGGAAACCACGCCGTACAACGGTCACTGGCCCCAGGCGACGATCATCTGGGAGATCGACGGATTCGCCGACTACGCCCGGATCGGGGCCGCCCAGGCGCGCGGCGGCAGCCACGAGGTCGCCGCCGGCAAATGGTCGGAGTTCCTCGCCGGGATCGGCGCTTCGGGTGAGGGGCGGATCATGTACCCGGGGCCCAGCAACAAGACGCTGACGCAGCTGCGCGAGGCCAATTTCGTTGCGCCGCTGGTGATTCAGGAGATAATGCAGACCAAACCGGGACGCCAGGACGACTACATCCGCGAGCTGGAGCGGCTCTACGTCCCATGGTCGGAGCGCACCGGCAAGCGGTGGCTGGGTTCGTTCACCACGACCTTCCGCTACAACGAGGTCATCCACTATTGGGCGCTGGACGGCGGCTGGGAGTGCTTCGCCAACCACTACCCGTCGTTCAAGGAGAGCCCACCCGCCGAGCTCGTCACCTGGATGAGCGTGGCCCCGGCCCTGCGCGACGGCTGGGAGGACTCGATACTGCAAGCCCTACCCCCTTCGCCACTGCAGTGAGCTTTTCCTACGATCCGTTCGACGCGGAAGTCATGGCAAACCCGTTGCCGTACTACCGGATCCTGCGCGGCGAGCACCCGGTGTACTACATGCCGCAGTGGGACACCTACGCGCTCTCCCGCTTCGACGACATCTGGCGGGTGCTGGAGGTCAACGACGGAACGTTCGTCGCGACGGAGGGCACATTGCCCGCGGCGTCGGTGCTGGCCAAGCACAACACCGGCCCGCTCGACGACCCACCGCTGCACCCGCTGCCGTTTCACGCGGTCTTCGACACCGATCTGTACGCCGAGATCCGCCGCGCGCATTCGGCGCCGCTGCGGCCGAGGTCGGTCGCCGGGCTGCAAGCCCGCATCCGCACGCTGGCCAACGAGCGCCTCGACGAGCTGCTACCGCGGGGTTCCTTCGACCTGACCCAAGAATACGGCGGCATCGTCGCGGCCTCGATGGTGTGCGGATTGCTTGGGCTGCCAGACGATCTCGCACCGCAAGTGCTGGCCGCGGTCAACGCCGGCAGCCTGGCCGAGCCCGGCGAGGGCGTCGACACTGCGCAAGCCCGGCCCAACTACCTCGAATACCTCACGCCGGTGGTCGAGCGGCGCCGAGCCGACTCCTCCGGCGATGCGCTGCCCGTGGTCGACGGCCTGCTCGGCTACCGCCTGCCCGACGGCAGCGCCCTGTCCGACGTCGAAGCCGCCACCCAGATGCTGTGCATCTTCATCGGTGGGACCGAAACGGTGCCCAAGATCGTCGCCCACGGGCTGTGGGAACTCGCCCAGCGGCCCGACCAGATGGCCGCGGTGCGCGCCGACCTCGACACCAACGTGCCGGTCGCGCGCGAGGAGATGATCCGGTTCTGCGCTCCGGCGCAGTGGTTCGCTCGAACGGCGAGGAGGCCGTACACAATCCACGGGCAGACGATCGAGCCCGGCCAGCGCGTCATCACCCTGCTCGCCTCGGCCAACCGGGACGAACGCGAGTACGAACGCCCCGACGAGTTCGTCTGGAACCGCCCGATCCGTCGCTCGCTGGCCTTCGGCCGCGGCCAGCACTTCTGCATCGGCTACCACCTGGCCCGGCTGGAAATCGATGTGTTGCTGGCCGAATGGCTGCGCCGGGTGCCGGACTTCGCGATCCAGGGCGACGCCGCCACCCGGCTGCCGTCCAGCTTCCAGTGGGGATGGAACAAGATCCCGGTGGAGGTCTGACGTGTGGTCCTACCGGATCATCGCCCCCTACCAGTTCGAGCGGACCTCGATCCCCGACAAGACGCCCGAGCAGCTGGCCGACGGCCAAGTCCTGCTCCGGTTTTCGGCCGCCGGCGTCTGCGGCAGCGACCTGCCGGCCTTCCGCGGTAACAGGGGCCGGCTACCCGGCGACGACGGGCCGAGCGCCGCCGAGAAGGACGGGTTCCCGATCCACGAAGTGGCCGGCGAGGTGATCGCCAGCCGTCACCCGGATCACCGCATCGGCGATCGCGTGGTGGGCTGGGCATCCGGCTTCGACGGCCTGATGGAGCGCGTGATCAGCGACGGCAACATGCTGGCGCCGTACGACCCGGCGCTGAGCCCGCCCGAGGCGGTCGGCCTGCAACCGCTGGCGTGCGTCCTCTACGCCTGCGAGCAGCTGCCGGACCTGGCCGGCCGGCACGTCGCGATCATCGGGCAGGGCTCGATCGGCCTGCTGTTCTCCTACGTCGCCAAGGCGGCGGGCGCGCGGCGCGTCACCGGGGTCGACCCCGTCGACCGCGCCGGCCACGCAACGGCATTCGGCGTCGACGACCCGGTGCGAGCCACCAGCGACCGCTGGGTGAGCCAGCTGGCCCCCGCCGACCGCGCCGACGTCGTCATCGAAGCCGTCGGGCACCAGGTGGCCACCCTGGGGCACGCCATCGAAGCCGCCGCGCCGGGCGGCACCGTCTTCTATTTCGGCGTGGCGGACGACGAGGCCTACCCGATCAGCATGCGTCTCATGTTGCGCAACAACCTGACGCTGAAATCCGGTGTGACGCTTGACCGGCGGCGGGTCCTGGACGTCGCCGCCAAGTTCGCCGACGAGCATCCCGAGCTGCTCGGCACCTATCTCACCCACACCTTCGGCGTCCAAGACGTCCAGGGCGTGCAGGGCGCGTTCGACCTGGCCTGCCGGCCATCGCCCGAGCGCATCAAGATCGCGATCGCCCTGTGAGCGTCTTCGACGTCGACCGCCGGACCCCCATCTGGGGCGGCTGGATCACCGGACACACGCTGCTCGGCCCCGAGGAATTCGCCCGCGCCGGTTACGACTACGTCGGATTCGACGCGCAGCACGGCTACATCGACGACGCCGACATCGCCGGCATGCTGCGCCGCATCGAGCACGTGCCGATCGGCACGGCGGTGCGGCTGCCCAACGCCGACGCCGCGCCGATCGGGCGAGTGCTCGACGCCGGCGCGGACGCCGTCGTCATCGCGATGATCGAGTCGGCCGACGAGGCCGCCGCCGCGGTGGCCGCCACCCGATACCCGCCGGCGGGCTTCCGTAGCTTCGGCCCGTTGCGCGCCAGCCTGGGTCACGACACGGCCGCGCTGGAATCAAGGGTCAGCGTGTTCGCGATGATCGAGACCGCGGCGGCGCTGTCAGACCTCGAGGAAATCTGCGCCGTCGAAGGGCTGGCCGGGCTGTACATCGGTCCCGCCGACCTGGCCCTGTCGATGGGCGTGGATGTCGTTGGCGCGACCAAACATCCGGCGGTCCTGGACGCGATAGGCCGGATCCATCGCGCCGCCGCCGACGTGGGCCTGATCACCGGCATCCACGCGGGGGACGGCAAGACGGGGCGCGCCATGGCGGAGCTGGGCATCCGGATGATCACCCTGGCCGCCGAATCGCAGGCCCTGCGGCGCGGAGCGGCCGAACACCTACGCGAGGCTCGCGAACAGTGACCGAGACCGCAATACGCGAACTCATTGCCGCCTACGCCCTCGCCCTCGACGCCGGCGACATCGACGGTTGCGTGGCACTGTTCGTCCCCGACGCCGAATTCGAAGTCTATGGACGGGCTTTCGCCGGCGTCGACGGGATCTGCACGATGTTCCGGGACGCGCCGCGCGGGCTGCACCTGACCGGGGTCTCGCAAATCGACGTGAACGGTGACACCGCGACGGCCCGGTCGCAGGTGCTGTTCGTCCGGGCCGGTGACCTGCAACTGCGGCCCGCCCTCTACGACGACGAGCTGGTATGCGCCGACGGCCGCTGGCGCTTCCGGCGCCGGCGGTGCCAATTCGTCACCAGCCGCGGCCTTTCCGACAGCCCGGAGGTGCCGTCATCGTGAATCAACGCGTCGCGCTGGTGACCGGCGCCGCCGGCGGACAGGGCTGGGCCATGGCCAAACGCCTGCGCTCGGCCGGGCATTCGGTGGTCGCATGCGACCGTCGCGCCGACGAACTGGCCGCCGCGGTCGACGAATTGGGCGACGACGGGCTGATCGGGGTCCCGCTCGACGTCACCTCGCAGGCGCAGTGGGAGGCGGCCGTCCACACGGTCGTGCAGCGCTTCGGGTCGCTGACCGCGCTCGTCAACAACGCCGGCGCGCTGCACCGCGCCTCGCTGGCCGACGAGACGGCCGAGGGCTTCGAAAACGCCTGGCGGGTGAACTGTTTCGGCGCGTTCCTCGGCATCCAGTCGACGCTGCCGCAGCTGCGCGCGGCCACGAACGCGGCCATCGTCAACATCTGCAGCACCGGGGCGATCCGGCCCTTTCCGCGGCACAGCGCCTATGGGTCGTCAAAGTGGGCGCTGCGCGGGCTGACCCAGAACGCCGCGGCCGAGCTGGCCCCGTTCGGCATCCGGGTCAACGCGGTGTTTCCCGGCCCCGTCGCGACCCCGATGCTCGACGACGCCACCCAGCTGCGGCTGGCCGCGTCGTCGGCGTTCGGACGGATCGGCCAACCGGCCGAGATCGCCGACGCGGTGGCCTTCCTGGTCTCCGAGGAGGCGTCCTTCATCACCGGCGCGGAACTGGTCGTCGACGGTGGGCAATGCCTGCAGATCCAATGAACGGCAACCTGTCGGTCGGCATCATCGGCGCCGGACCCGGCGGCATGGCCCTGGGAATCCTGTTGTCCCAAGCGGGCTTCCACGACTTCACCATCTTCGACCGCGAGGACGACGTCGGCGGCACCTGGCTGATCAACACCTATCCCGGGCTGGCCTGCGACGTCAAGTCGCACCTGTACTCCTACTCGTTCGACCTGAACTCCGACTGGTCGCGGCTCTGGCCCGCGCAACCCGAGATCCTCGAGTACTTCCAGCGGTGCGCCGACAAGTACGGCCTGCGTCCGCACCTGAGGCTGCGCACCGAAATCGTCGCCGCGCGTTGGGAAGAAGATGCCCGGCGGTGGTGCCTGACCACCGGGGCCGGCGACACGCACCACTTCGACGTCGTGGTGTCCGCCGTGGGCCTGTTCACCCGCCCGCTGTTCCCGGACCTGGTGGAAGAGGAGCCGTTCACCGGCACGTTGATGCACACCTCGCGGTGGGACCATTCGGTCTCGCTCGAGGGTGCCCGGGTCGCCGTGCTGGGCACCGGATCGACGGCGTCGCAACTGGTGCCGGAGTTGGCGAAAGTGGCCGATCGGGTGTACTCGGTGCAACGGTCGCCGACCTGGATCCTGCCCAAGCCCGACCGGCCCTACACCGAACGGGAGCGCTGGCTATTCGCGCACATTCCGTTCGCCAAGAAGCTGTACCGCACCCGGCTGTGGCTGCGCAGCGAATCCAACATCTCGGTGATCGAGCACGGCAGCGAAAAGACCGAGGAGTTCAAGGCGATCGCGCTGGACATGCTCGAAAAGACCGTCGCCGACGAGGAATTGCGCCGCAAGCTGACCCCGGACCATCCGATGGGCTGCAAGCGGCTGGTGTTCTCCTCGGACTACCTGCCGGCGTTGACCCGCCCCAATGTCGAGGTGCTGGACAGCCCGGCGCGCTGCCTGCGCGGGCGCAGCCTGGTCACCGAGGACGGCGCCGAACGCGACGTCGACGTCGTGGTGTGCGCGACGGGCTACGCCGCGGCCGATTACCTGGCCGGGCTGAACGTGTCCGGCGAGGGCGGGACGACGCTGCGGGAGGTGTGGCGCGACGGGGCCCACGCGTATTTCGGCATGGCCGTTCCCGGGTTCCCGAACTTCTTCATGCTCTACGGGCCGAACACCAACGTCGGTTCGAACAGCGTGATCTTCATGCTCGAAGCCCAGGCCCGCTACATCGTGCGGGCGCTGAAACACATGCGGCGCCGGGGCAAGACGTACGTCGCCGTGCGACCGGCCGCGCTGGCGGAGTTCGTCGCCAAGGTCGACCGCTGGATGGTCGGCACGGTGTGGACCACCCAGTGCAGCAACTACTTCCGCGCCCCCAACGGGCGGGTGGTGACGCAGTGGCCGCGCAGCGCGCGTACGTTCTGGGGAATGACGCGCCGATTCAAGCCCGCCGACTTCGTTTTCTCGCCGGCTGACAAGCACGCGCGGTGACGGGCCTGGACGGCTTCGAGCGGTTGGACCCCGCGCTGCAAGCCGTCGCGACCGCGCGGACCGACTTCTCCGCCGACTCGATCGAGCTCATCCGCGAACCGTTCAACCAGCGCCGCCGGGAGGCCGCCGAACGCACCGACGCCAGGGGCGTGCGGATCGCCGACGACACGGTGGCGACCGAATCCGGCGGCGTGCCGGTGCGCATCTACCGTGGCGGCGAGGCGAATACGGTTCCGGTACTCGTCTACTGCCACGCCGGCGGCTTCGCGCTGGGAAACCTGGACACCGACCACCGGCAGTGCATCGAGCTGGCAAGCCGCGGCCGCTGCGCGGTGGTATCGGTCGACTACCGGCTGGCCCCGGAGCATCCCTACCCGGCCGCGCTGGACGACGCGATCGCGGTGCTGCGCTGGGTGGCGGCCACCGCGACGGAGCTGGGCGTCGACCCGGCGCGCCTGGCCGTCGGGGGCAGCAGCGCCGGCGCCACCCTGGCGGCGTGCCTGGCGCACCGCGCGGCCGACGGCTCGCTGCCCGCGGTCGTGTTCCAGCTGCTGCACCAGCCGGTGCTGGACGATCGGGAAACCGCGTCCAAAGCCGAGTTCTGCACCAGCCCGGCCTTCGACAGCGAGGCGGCCGAGCTGATGTGGCGCCACTACCTGGGTCCCCACGCGAGACTGCCGGGCTCCGTGCCCGCCCGACGAGTCCAATTGGGTGGTCTGCCACCGGCTTTGATCACCTGCGCGGAGATCGACCCCTTCCGGGACGAAGCCGTCGACTACGCGCTGCAGCTGCTCCGCGCCGGCGTCTCCGCCGAGCTGCACGTGTTTCCCCGGGCCTGCCACGGGTTCGATTCGCTGCTGCCGGACTGGTCGGACTCCGAGCGGTTGTTCGCCCTGCAAGGCCACGCCCTGCGGCGCGTCTGGTGCGAGGCCTGAACGCCCCTAGGATGGCGTGGATGGCGTGCTGTGGTTTCCCGATTCCGGCCGAGGACTGCGACGGCGCCTTCACCGTCGACGCGTCACGGGTCACCTTCGGGCGCGGCTGCCTCGCGGAGGTCGGCGACCGCGCGAGCGCCCTCGGGCTGCGGCGGGTGGCGTTGTTCACCGACGCCGGCGTCGCCGCGCTGCCGGTGTTCGCCACGACGCGCGACTCGCTCGTCGCGGCCGGCCTGGACGTCGTCGCCTATACCGACGTCCACGTCGAGCCCACCGACGCGTCCTTTCGGGACGCGGCACGCTTCGCGCAGGAGTGCGACCCCGACGGGTACATCTCGCTGGGCGGCGGCTCGGTGATCGACACCTGCAAGGCCGCGAACCTCTACGCGACCCATCCCGCCGATTTCCTCACCTACGTCAACGCGCCGATCGGCGAGAGCAAACCCGTGCCCGGCCCGCTCCGGCCGCACATCGCCTGCCCCACCACCGCGGGCACCGGCAGCGAGGTGACCGGCATCGCGATCTTCGACCTGGTGTCACTGAAGGCCAAGACGGGCATCGCTTCGCATGCGCTGCGCCCCACCGAGGCCGTCGTCGATCCCGACTGCACCGCGAGCCTGCCCCCCGAGGTGGTCGCCTCGGCGGGGCTCGACGTGCTGTCCCACGCCCTGGAGTCCTACACCGCGCGGCCCTACGTGCGGCGGCGCGCTCCCGAGCGGCCCAGCCTGCGGCCGATGAGCCAGGGCGCCAATCCGTGGAGCGATCTGGGTTGCCGGGAGGCGCTGCGCCTGCTGGGCCAGTTCCTGGAGCGCGCGACGAACGACCCCTCCGACGGCGAGGCCCGCGAGCAAATGATGTGGGCCGCAACGCTTGCGGGCATCGCGTTCGGCAACGCGGGTGTCCACGCGCCGCACGGCATGGCCTACGCGGTGGCGGGCCTGGTGCGTGACTTCCGCCCCACGGGTTACCCGGCCGACGAGCCGCTCGTGCCGCATGGCATGGCCGTCATCCTCAACGCGCCGTCGTCGTTCCGCTTCACCGCGGAGGCGAGCCCGGAGCGCCACCTGGAGGGGGCGCGGCTGCTCGGCGCCGACACCCGGGGCGCCGCCGCCGACGACGCGGGCGAGGTGCTCGCCGGCGAGCTCATCCGGATCATGCGGGCGGTGGGCATGCCGAACGGGCTCAGCGGGGTGGGCTACACCGAAGCCGACGCGGCGGCCCTGACCGAGGGCGCCTTTCCCCAGCAGCGCCTGTTGCAGAACGCGCCGCGCGAGATGACCAAACCGGTTCTGGGGGACCTGTTTCGGCGGGCCATGCGGTACTGGTAGACCATGAGCTCACCTCCGTCGGACAACCTGACCAGCGCCGACTTCCCGGTGCTGTGGCCGGTGCTCACCCGCTGGGCCGACAACGACATGTTCGGTCACCTCAACAACGCCGTGTATTACCAACTGTTCGACACCGCGATCAACGCCTGGATCAACACGACCGTCGGGATCGACCCGCTCGCCGCGCCGGCGCTGGGCATCGTCGCCGAGTCGGGCTGCCGCTACTTCTCCGAATTGCATTTCCCGGAGGGCCTCACGGTCGGCCTCGCGGTGACGCGCCTGGGCCGCAGCAGCGTCACCTACCGGCTCGGCGTGTTCCGGTCGGGCGACGGACCGCAACCGATCACCGCGCTGGGACACTGGGTGCACGTGTACGTCGACCGGACCAACCGCAAGCCGGTGCCGATTCCCGACGCCATCCGCTCGCTGCTGTCGACGGCCCGCGTGGATCAATAGCGCGGCCGGTCGCCCGATATGCTTGCGCGATGCCAGTTTTGAGCAAGACCGTCGAGGTCAGCGCCAACGCCGCGTCGATCATGGGCATCGTGGCCGATTTCGAGCGCTACCCCGAGTGGAACGAGGAGATCAAGGGCCTGTGGGTACTCGCCCGCTACGACGACGGGCGCCCCAGCCAGGTGCGCCTCGACGCCGATTACCAAGGCATGCAGGCGACCTTCATCCAGGCGATCTACTACCCGGGGGAAAACCAGATCCAGACCGTCCTGCAGCAGGGCGACCTGTTCACCAAGCAGGAGCAGCTGTTCAGTGCGGTGGACACCGGCACGTCGAGCCTGCTGACCGTGGACATGGACGTCGAGACGTCGATGCCGATTCCGGCGCCGATGGTGAAGTCGCTCGCCGGCAACGTGCTGGACCATCTCGCCGAGAACCTCAAGCAGCGAGCCGAGCAGCTCGCCGCGAGTTAGTCGCCCGGTCGTCGAGTGTGCGCTCGCGGCTTTCGTGTGCGCTCACGGCTTTCGGTGTGAACGCAGGGCGGGATCCCGGCCGCATTTCCGCCCAGGCAACACAAGCAAAGTCCAGACTTCACACCCAAAAGCCGCGATCGCCGTTACCGCTCAGTCGAAGTTTCCGGCCCGGTTCAGCATCACGGTCAGCCGGGCGGCCGCGTCGGTGAACTGCCAGACGGTGTGCTCGATCACCGCGGCCGCGTCGTGCCGGCGCAGCGCCGCGATCAACTCGCGGTGGTGGGCGACGGTGGCCGCGCCCCATTCCGGATCCGCCGCATACATCTCCGCCGGCATGTAGCGCGCCGCGTTCAGCAGGAACCACGCCAGCTTGATCCGGCCGCTGGCCTGGTTGAAGACGCGATGAAACGCGAACTCGATGCCCGCGATCGTCGACGGCTCGCTGGAGCCGACGGCCTCCTCGAGCGCGTTGTTGATGCGGTCCAGCTCGTCGATCTCGGCGTCGGTGATGTTGTCGGTCGCGGCGGCCGCCAGCTCCTCGGCGATCGTCGACTGCAGCCAGAAGATGTCCTTGATGTCTTGCCGGCTCAGCGGCAGGACGACGTGGCCGCGGTGCGGCTCCAGCTGCACCATGCCCTCACCGCGCAGCTTCAGCAGGGCCTCGCGCACCGGCGTGACGCTGACCCCGAGTTCGGCGGCGGTCTCGTCGAGGCGGATGAACGTTCCGGGGCGCAGCGCCCCCGACATGATCGCCGCCCGCAGGTGGCCCGCGACCTCGTCGGACAACTGCGCCCGGCGCAGTGGCCGCCGGGTCCTCGGCTGCGTCGATGTCGGTGCGTTCACGCGAGCTGCCAGGGGTTTCGCCGGATTTGCGGGTCTTGTCTTTGCGGCACTAAAGCCATAATGTGACCCACACAACACCATGTTTTATCAAATATCAACCTGACGCAAGCGGTGCGCGAGGGGAAGGGGAGACAACTAGTTGACCGCGCAACTGGCCAGCCACCTGATCCAAGCCGCCGAGCAGCCGTACCTGGCCCGGCGGCAGAACTGGGTCAACCAACTCGAGCGGCACGCGCTGATGCAACCCACCGCGACGGCGCTGCGGTTCCTGGGCAACACGGTCACCTGGCAGGGCCTGCACCGCCGGGTGATGGCGCTGGCCGACGCGTTGAGTCGCCGGGGCGTCGGCTTCGGCGACCGGGTCATGATCCTGATGCTCAACCGCACCGAGTTCGTCGAGTCGGTCCTGGCCGTCAACGCGCTGGGAGCCATCGCGGTCCCGCTCAACTTCCGGCTCACCTCGGCCGAGATCGTCTTCCTGGTCGAGGACTGCGAGGCGCGGGTGCTGATCACCGAGGCGGTGCTGGCGCCGGTGGCCACCGGGGTGCGCGACATCCAGCCGATGCTGGACACCGTCGTCGTGGCCGGCGCGGCAACCGACGACCGCGTCCTGGGCTACGAGGACCTCATTAACGAGCCCGGCGATGCGCGCGGGTCCAGGGACGTCCCCGACATCCCGAACGATTCGCCGGCGCTGATCATGTACACCTCGGGCACCACCGGCCGGCCCAAGGGCGCGGTGCTGACCCACGCCAACCTGACCGGGCAGACGATGACCGGGCTGTACACCATGGGCGCCGATATAAATAGCGACGTCGGTTTCGTCGGTGTCCCCTTCTTCCACATCGCCGGCATCGGCAACATGCTGACGTCGATGCTGCTCGGCATCCCCACGGTGATTTACCCGCTGGGCGCGTTCGACCCGGGCCAGCTGCTCGACGTGCTGGCGGCGGAGAAGGTCACCGGCCTCTTCCTGGTTCCGGCGCAGTGGCAGGCGGTGTGCGCCGAGCAGCAGGCGCGGCCCCGCGACCTGAGGTTGCGGGTGATGTCGTGGGGCGCCGCCCCGGCGACGGACGCGTTGCTGCGGGAGATGTCGGCAACGTTCCCCGGGACCCAGATACTGGCCGCGTTCGGCCAGACCGAGATGTCGCCGGTCACCTGCATGCTGCTCGGCGAAGACGCGATCCGGAAGCGCGGCTCGGTGGGCAAGGTGATCCCCACGGTCGCCGCGCGCGTGGTCGACGAGAACATGAACGACGTCCCCGTCGGCGAAGTGGGCGAGATCGTCTACCGCGCACCGACTTTGATGAGCGGCTACTGGAACAACCCGCAGGCCACCGCGGAGGCCTTCGCCGGTGGGTGGTTCCATTCCGGGGACCTGGTCCGGATGGACGAGGACGGCTACGTCTGGGTGGTGGACCGCAAGAAGGACATGATCATCTCCGGCGGCGAGAACATCTATTGCGCCGAGGTGGAGAACGTTCTCGCCAGCCATCCCCAGATCGTCGAGGTCGCCGTCATCGGCCGGGCCCACGAGAAGTGGGGCGAGGTGCCGATCGCGGTCGCGGCGGTCACCGGCGACCCGCCGCGGCTGGAGGACCTCCTCGAGTTCCTGGCCGAGCGGCTCGCGCGGTACAAGCATCCGAAGGCGCTCGAGATCGTCGATGCGCTGCCCCGCAATCCGGCCGGGAAGGTGCTCAAAACTGAGCTACGGGTTCGCTACGGGGCCGTCAATAATCTCGAAAGCGGGTCCGCGGCAATGGATTTGACCACTCGAGGGGAAGGTTGACCGAAACTGTAACGTTTGCCCGCTGTTGACGAAGGGTTAATTGTGCGGATGCAGTTCACACGCTCACGGCCATCGGGTACATTCCTGTGGTCTCCGTTACTACTTGCGGGTAGGGAGCCGATGGTCACAGACACATGGTCGGGGAGAGGTGGGGGTTCCCCCGACCGCGGGACGGAGAGGGGGCGACGCGTGCGACTCGTTTCGCTGCGGGCCCCCGGGGCACACGATGTCGAGGTGAGGGGGAACCGGTGACTTCGACGACGGATCGTCCACACCTGGTCGGCTACCTGCGCGACCAGTTGGAGACGCCGCTGACGCTCATCGGTGGATTCTTCCGGATGTGTGTGCTGACCGGCCGGGCGCTGTTCCGCTGGCCCTTCCAATGGCGCGAATTCGTCCTGCAGTGCTGGTTCATCATGCGGGTGGCGTTCCTGCCGACCATCATGGTCTCGATCCCGCTGACCGTGCTGTTGATCTTCACCCTCAACGTGCTGCTGGCCCAGTTCGGCGCCGCGGACCTGTCCGGAGCCGGCGCCGCCATCGGCGCGGTCACCCAGCTCGGCCCGCTGACCACGGTGCTGGTGGTGGCCGGCGCCGGGTCAACCGCGATCTGCGCGGACCTCGGTGCCCGCACCATCCGCGAGGAGATCGACGCGATGGAGGTGCTCGGCATCGACCCGATCCACCGGCTGGTGGTGCCCCGGGTGATCGCCGCGACCCTGGTCGCCACGCTGCTCAACGGGCTCGTCATCACCGTCGGCCTGGTCGGCGGCTACCTGTTCGGCGTGTACCTGCAGAACGTGTCGGGCGGCGCCTACCTCGCCACCCTGACCACCATCACGGGGCTGCCGGAGGTCGTCATCGCGACGGTCAAGGCCGCCATGTTCGGCCTGATCGCCGGCCTCGTCGGCTGTTTCCGCGGGCTGACCGTGCGCGGCGGCTCCAAGGGCCTGGGCACCGCCGTGAACGAAACCGTGGTGCTGTGCGTGGTCGCGCTGTACGCGGTCAACGTGGTGCTGACCACCATCGGTGTGCGATTCGGAACGGGGCGCTGACATGTCGACCGGTGCGGTGGTTCGCGCCCGCTTCCCGCGGGCGGCCGAGAACGTCAGCCGCTACGGCGGCGCCTTGGGCCGCGGCCTCGACGACGCCGGGCAGATGGCCTGGTTCGGGGCGGTCGCCCTCGGCCACATCCCGCACGCGCTGCGGAACTACCGCAAGGAAACCCTCCGGCTGATCGCCCAGATCGGCATGGGCACCGGCGCGATGGCCGTCGTCGGTGGCACCGTGGCGATCGTCGGCTTCGTGACCCTGTCCGGCAGCTCGCTGGTCGCCATCCAGGGGTTCGCCTCGCTGGGCAACATCGGCGTCGAGGCGTTCACCGGCTTCTTCGCCGCGCTGATCAACGTGCGCATCGCCGCGCCCGTCGTCACCGGCATCTCGATGGCGGCCACGGTCGGCGCCGGCGCCACCGCCGAGCTGGGGGCCATGCGGATCAGCGAGGAGATCGACGCCCTCGAGGTGATGGGCATCAAGTCGATCTCGTTCCTGGCGACCACGCGGATCATGGCCGGGCTGGTGGTGATCATTCCGCTGTACGCGCTGGCGATGATCATGTCGTTTTTGTCCCCGCAGATCACCACGACGGTGCTGTACGGGCAGTCGCAAGGCACCTACGAGCATTACTTCCGGACGTTCCTGCGCCCCGACGACGTGTTCTGGTCGTTCGTGGAGGCCATCCTCATCACGGCCGTCGTGATGATCACCCACTGCTTCTACGGATATAACGCCGGCGGCGGGCCCGTGGGCGTGGGTGAGGCCGTCGGCCGGTCGATGCGGTTCTCGCTGGTGTCGGTGCAGGTTGTGGTTCTGGCCGCCGCGTTGGCGCTCTACGGCGTCAACCCCAACTTCGCGTTAACGGTGTAGCCATGAGCACCCCAGGCGCCCCCGGAAAGGTCAACCCGCCCCGCAACCCGCCGTACAAGCTGGCCGGGGTCGCGCTGCTCATCGTCGCGGCCGTGGCGCTTGTCCTGGTGTACGGGCAGTTCCGGGGCGACTTCACCAAGAAGGAACACCTGACCATGGTGGCCGCCCGCGCCGGCCTGGTCATGGATCCCGGCTCCAAGGTCACCTACAACGGGGTGGAGATCGGCCGGGTGGCCAAGATCTCCGAGATCGTGCGCGACGGCAAGCCGGCGGCCAAGTTCAGCCTCGACGTCTATCCGAGATACCTCAAGCTGATTCCGTCGAACGTCAACGCCGACATCAAGGCCACCACGGTGTTCGGCGGCAAGTACGTGTCGCTGACGACGCCGAAAAACCCGTCGCCGCAACACATTTCACCGCAGACCGTGATAGACGCCCGATCGGTGACGACGGAGATCAATACGCTGTTCCAGACCATCACCGAGATCGCGCAGCAGGTCGACCCGGTGAAGCTGAACCTGACGCTGAGCGCCGCGGCGCAGTCGCTGGCGGGGCTGGGCGACCGGTTCGGGCAGTCGATCGTCAACGCCAACGCGATCCTCGATGACGTCAACCCGCAGATGCCGCAGGCCCGTCACGACATCCAGCAGCTGGCGGGCCTGGGTGACACCTACGCAAACGCGGCACCGGACCTGATCGACTTCCTCGACAAGTCGGTGGTCACCGCGCGCTCGATCAACGCGCAGCAGAAGGACCTCGATCAGGCCCTGCTGTCGGCGGCCGGCTTCGGCAACACCGGCGCCGACATCTTCGAGAGGGGCGGGCCGTACCTGGCGCGCGGGGCCAAGGACCTGGTGCCGACGGCCGAGCTGCTGGACACCTACAGCCCCGAGCTGTTCTGCACCGTCCGCAACTACCACGACATCGAACCCACGGCCCGGACGTTCCTCGGCGGCAACGGCTATTCGCTCAACGCCGACACCAAGCTGCTGTCCGGGCTGGGCTTGCTGCTCAACCCGGTGTCGGCAATAACGCTCGTCGGCCTGATCGGGATCTTCGCGCTGCCCACCCAAGGGCTTTCGGGCCTGGGCAACATCGCCACGCTGATCGGTGGGGCGCCGAACCCATACATCTGGCCCGAGAACCTACCGCGGGTTAACGCGCGCGGCGGGCCGGGCGGCGCGCCGGGTTGCTGGCAGCACATCACCCATGATCTGTGGCCCGCACCCGAATTGGTGATGGACTCCGGCAACAGCATCGCGCCGTACAACCACCTCGACACCGGTTCGCCGTATGCGATCGAGTACGTCTGGGGCCGCCAGGTAGGGGATAACACGATCAACCCATGAAAATCACCGGTACCATCGTCCGACTCAGCATCTTCTCGCTGGTGCTGCTGGTCTTCACTGTGATGATCGTCGTGGTGTTCGGCCAGATGCGGTTTGACCGCACCAGCGCATACTCGGCCGAGTTCACCAACGTCAGCGGGCTGCGGCAGGGCCAGTTCGTCCGCGCCTCCGGGGTGGAGATCGGCAAGGTCAGTTCGGTGAAGCTGGTCGACAATGGCAGGCGAGCCCGGGTGGAGTTCAACGTCGACCGCTCGATCCCGTTGTACCAGTCGACGACCGCGCAGATCCGCTACCTCGACCTGATCGGAAACCGGTACCTGGAGCTCAAACGCGGCGAGGGCGAGGGGGCCGACCGGGTCCTGCCGCCGGGCGGATTCATCCCCGCGTCGCGGACGTCGCCGGCGCTTGACCTCGACGCGCTGATCGGTGGGTTCAAGCCGCTGTTCCGGGCGCTGGACCCGCAGAAGGTCAACACCATCGCGACGGCCCTGGTCACCGTGTTTCAGGGTCAGGGCGGCACCATCAACGACATCCTCGACCAGACCGCGCAGCTGACCACTCAGCTCGGCGAGCGCGACCAGGCGATCGGCGAGGTGATCAAGAACCTCAACATCGTCCTGGACACCACGGTTCGACACCGCCAGCAATTCGATCAGACCGTGAACAACCT
Organism: Mycobacterium sp. 1081908.1; assembly: GCF_001673535.1. Classification (GTDB taxonomy): domain Bacteria; phylum Actinomycetota; class Actinomycetes; order Mycobacteriales; family Mycobacteriaceae; genus Mycobacterium. The sequence continues at coordinate 173,231 of NZ_LZLY01000014.1, forward strand.
GGAAGTCCTGATCACCGGGCTGAAGGGCCACAGCGAGCAGCTCGCCGGCGGGACCGCGCACATCAGCAACGCGGCCGGGACGGTGGCCGACCTGCTGGCCGAGGACCGCGGGCTGCTGCACAGCAGCCTCAACTACCTGGACGCGGTGCAGCAGCCGCTCATCGACCAGCGCGAGCAGCTGAACGACTTCATCCACAAGGTGCCGACGGCGCTGAACATGATCGGGCGCACCATCGGCTCCTACGGTGACTTCGTCAACTTCTATGCCTGCGACATCTCCCTGAAGATCAACGGGTTGCAGGCCGGTGGTCCGGTTCGGACGGTCAAGCTCTTCAACCAGCCGACGGGCAGGTGCACGCCGCAATGAGAAGCCTGGAACCTCCCAACCGGATGCGCGTCGGCGTGATGGGCATCCTGGTGACGATCCTGGTCATCGGCGTCGGTCAAAGCTTCACGAGCGTGCCCATGCTGATGGCCAAGCCGCACTACTACGGGCAGTTCACCGACTCCGGCGGCCTCGGCGTCGGCGACAAGGTGCGCATCGCCGGCTTCGACGTCGGCAAGATCGAGAGCCTCGACATCGACGGCGACCATGTCCTGATCAAATTCAACATCGGCACCCAAAGCATCGGCACCGAGAGCCGGCTGGCCATCAAGACCGACACCATCCTCGGCAAGAAGGTCCTCGAGATCGAAAACCGGGGCAACAAAGAGCTGCGGCCCGGAGCCTCGCTGCCGATCGGCCAGAGCACCACGCCGTATCAGATCTACGACGCGTTCTTCGACGTGACGAAGGCCGCCCAGGGTTGGGACATCGACACGGTCAAGCAGTCACTGCACGTCCTGTCGGAGACCATCGACCAGACCTACCCGCACCTGAGCGCCGCGCTCGACGGGGTGGCCAAGTTCTCCGACACCATCGGCAAGCGCGACGAGGAGGTCAAACACCTTCTCGCCCAGTCCAACCAGGTGGCCAGCATCCTCGGTGACCGCGCCGACCAGGTCGACCGGTTACTGGTCAACGCCAAGGTGCTGCTGGCCGCCTTCAACGAGCGCGGCCAGGCCATCAACGCGTTGCTGAGCAACATCGCCGCCTTCTCCGAACAGATCAAGGGCTTCATCAACGACAACCCCAACCTGAACCACGTGCTCGAGCAGTTGCGCACGGTCAGCGACATCCTGGTCCAGCGCAAGGACGACCTCGCCGCCGGTTTCACCGAGGTCGGCAAGTTCCTTCCGTCGCTGAACGAGGCCATCGCGTCGGGCCCGTTCTTCAAGGTGGTGCTGCACAACCTGTTCCCCGGTCAGATCGTGCAACCGTTCGTCGACGCCGCGTTCAAGAAGCGGGGCATCGACCCGGAGAACTTCTGGCGCAGCGCCGGTCTGCCGGAGTTCCGCTGGCCCGACCCCAACGGCACCCGGCAGCCCAACGGCGCGCCACCGCCGGCGCCGCCGGTCCTGGAGGGCACGCCCGACCATCCCGGTCCGGCCGTCGGACCCGGGTCGCCGTGCTCGTACACGCCGGCCAATCCCGGCGGCAACGTCACGGTGGGCGACGAGGGCCTGCCGCGGCCGTGGAACCCGTTGCCGTGCGCGGGCGCGACCATCGGCCCCTTCGGGGGAGTCGGCTTCCCGGCCCCCGTCGACGTCCAGGCGTCACCGCCCAATCCCGACGGGCTGCCGCCCACGCCGGGGATCAACATCGCGGGGCGCCCGGGTGACCCGCCGCCCAACGTTCCGGGCACCCCAGTTCCGCTGCCGACGCAGGCGCCGCCGGGCGCCCGCACCGAGAACCTGGGACCGGCCGGCCCGACGCCGCCCCCGTCGACGTTCGCGCCGGCCCTGCCGCCCGGACCGCCGGCACCGCCCGGGCCGGGGGTCCAGCTGCCGGCGCCGTTCATCAATCCCGGCGGCACCGGAGGTAGCGGCATCACGGGAGGTAGCCAGAATTGAGCACCATCTTTGATGTCCGCAACATCCGGCTGCCGAAGCTGTCCCGGACCTCGGTGATCATCGGGTCGCTGGTGATCGTGCTGGCGTTGGTGATCGGCTACGCGGGCTGGCGGCTCTACGACAAGCTGACCAACAACACCGTGGTCGCCTACTTCCCGGCGGCGAACGCGCTCTACCCGGGCGACAAGGTGCAGATCATGGGGCTGCGGGTGGGGGCGATCGACAAGATCGAGCCGGCCGGCGACAAGATGAAGGTCACCTTCCACTACAAGAACAAGTACAAGGTGCCGGCCAGCGCGTCGGCGGTGATCCTCAACCCCACGCTGGTGGCCTCGCGCGCGATCCAGCTGGAGCCGGCCTACAAGGGCGGGCCGGTGCTCGCCGACAACGCGGTGATCCCGGAGGATCGCACCCAGGTGCCGGTGGAGTGGGACGAGCTGCGCAACAGCATCACCAACATCATCTCCAAGCTCGGTCCCACGCCCGAGCAGCCGAAGGGCCCGTTCGGTGAGGTCATCGAGTCGTACGCCAACGGCCTGGCCGGCAAGGGCAAGCAGATCAACAACACGCTGAACAGCCTGTCGCAGGCGCTGACCGCGCTGAACGAGGGGCGCGGCGACTTCTTCGCGGTGGTGCGCAGCCTGGCGCTGTTCGTCAACGCGCTGCACCAGGACGACCAGCAGTTCGTCGCGCTGAACCAGAACCTGGCGGACGTCACCGGTCGGCTCGCCAGCTCCGACGGCGCCCTGGCCGACGCGATCCAGCAGTTCGACGGCCTGCTCAAGACCGTGCGGCCCTGGCTCGACCAGAACCGTGAGGTGTTGACCCACGACGTCAACAACCTGGCGACCGCGACGAACGCGCTGTTGCAACCGGATCCGCTGAACGGGCTGGAGACGGCGCTGCACATCCTGCCGACGGCCGCGGCCAACATCAACCAGATCTACCACCCGACGCACGGTTCGGTGGTGGCCGTTCCGGCGATCACGAACTTCGCCAACCCGATGCAGTTCATCTGCAGCTCGATCCAGGCCGGCAGCCGGCTGGGTTACCAGGAGTCCGCCGAGCTGTGCGCGCAGTACCTGGCGCCGATCCTCGACGCGATCAAGTTCAACTACCTGCCGTTCGGCCTGAACATCGCCAGCACGGCCGAGACGCTGCCCAAGGATGTCGCCTACTCCGAGCCGCGCCTGCATCCACCGGACGGATATAAGGACACCACCGTGCCGGGCATCTGGTCACCGGATACGCCGACGTCGCACCGCAACACCGAACACGGATGGATCGTGGCGCCCGGCATGCAGGGGCAGCAGGTGGGCCCGATCACGGCGGGCCTGATGACGCCCGAGTCGCTGGCCGAACTCATGGGCGGGCCCAACATTCCGCCCGTGCAGTCGACGCTGCAGACCCCGCCCGGACCGCCGAACGCCTACGACGAGGGCCCCTCGCCGGTGATCGGTCAGAACCCGCCGCAGGTGCCGATACCTCCGCCGCCGCCGGGACCGGAGGTGGCCCCCGGCCCGGTAGCTCCGACGCCCGCGCCGGTCGCGGCGCCGGCCCCCAACGCCGGCGGGCCGCCGGCGGCCGCCGGCCTCGGAGGTGGGCAGTGAGCGCGCTTCGGATCGTTCGCCGCCGGGCCTGGCAGGGCCTGGTGCTGCTGGTGGCCGCGCTGGTGCTGAGCTCGTGCGGCTGGAAGGGGATCTCCAACGTGGCGATCCCGGGCGGCCCGGGCAGCGGCGGCGGGTCGTACACCCTCTACGTCCAGATGCCGGACACGCTCGCGATCAACGGCAACAGCAAGGTCATGGTCGCCGACGTCTTCGTCGGCTCGATCAAGGCCATCAACCTGAAGAACTGGGTGGCGACGCTGACGCTGGGCATCGACAAGAGCGTCAAGCTGCCGAAGAACGCCACCGCCAAGATCGGTCAGACCTCGCTGCTGGGCTCCCAGCACGTGGAGCTGGCCGCGCCCCCCAACCCGTCACCGGAGCTGCTCAAGAACGGCGACACCATCCCGCTGAAGAACTCGTCGGCATTCCCCACCACCGAGCAGACCCTGGCCAGCCTGTCGCTGATCCTGCGCGGCGGCGGCATCCCCAACCTGGAGGTGCTGCAGAACGAGGTCTTCAACATCTTCAACGGGCGGGGCAACCAGATCAAAGCCTTCCTCGGCAAGCTGGACACCTTCACCGACCAGCTCAACCAGCAGCGCGATGACATCACCCACGCCATCGACTCCACCAACCGCCTGCTCGCCTACGTCGGCGGCCGTTCGGACGTGCTGGACCGGGTGCTGACCGATATCCCGCCGCTCATCAAGCATTTCGCCGACACCAAGCAGCTGCTGATCAACGCCCTCGACTCGGTGGGACGGCTCAGCCAGGCCGCCGACCAGTACCTGTCGGAGGCGAGGGGCCCCCTGCACCAGGACCTGCAGTCGCTGCAGTGCCCGCTCAAGGAGCTCGGCCGGGCGTCGCCGTACCTGATCGGAGCGCTGAAGCTGATCCTGACGCAGCCCTACGACATCGACACCATTCCGAAGCTCATGCGTGGTGACTACCAGAACATTTCGATCACCCTGGACGTCACCTACAGCTCGATCGACAACGCGTTCCTGACGGGAACCGGGTTGTCGGGCGCGTTGCGCGCTCTTGAGCAGTCGTACGGGCGTGACCCGGAGACGATGATTCCCGACGTCCGCTACACGCCGAACCCGAGCGACGCTCCGGGCGGACCCCTGGTGGAAAGGGCGGACAGGAATTGCTGACTCCCTTCGTCCGACGCCAACTGATCGCCTTCGGGATCCTGACGGTGATCTCGATTCTGGTGCTGGGTATTTACTACCTGCAGATTCCGAGCCTGATCGGCGTCGGCCGGTACACGCTCAAGGCCGACCTGCCGGCGTCGGGTGGCCTGTACCCGACGGCCAACGTGACCTATCGCGGCATCACCATCGGCAAGGTCACCGATGTCGAGCCCACCGAAACCGGCGCCAAGGCGACGATGAGCATCGACAGCCGCTACAAGATCCCGGTCGACGCGGTCGCGAACGTGCACTCGGTGTCGGCGGTCGGTGAGCAGTATCTGGACCTGGTGTCGACCGGCAACCCGGGCAAGGACCTCGCCGACGGCCAGACCATCACCAGGGGCACGGTGCCGGCCGAGATCGGTCCGGCGCTGGACACCGCCAACCGCGGTCTTGCCGTGCTGCCCAAGGAGAAGATCGGGCAACTGCTCGACGAGACGGCGCAATCCGTCGGCGGGCTCGGCCCCGCCCTGCAGCGGTTGGTCGACTCCACCCAGGCGATCGTCGGTGACTTCAAGACGAACATCACCAACGTCAACGACATCATCCAGAACTCCGGGCCGATCCTGGACAGCCAGGTCAATTCCAACGCCGCGATCGAGCGGTGGGCACGCAACCTCAATAACCTGGCCGCGCAGGCCGCGCGGGAGGACAGCCATGTGCGCAGCGTGCTGCGCCAGGCCGCCCCGACCGCCGATCAGGTCAACGAGTTGTTCGGCGACGTCCGCGACTCGCTGCCCCAGACGCTGGCGAACCTCGAGGTCGTGTTCGACCTGCTCAAGCGCTACCACACCGGCGTGGAGCAGGTGTTCGTCTTCCTGCCCCAGGGCGCATCCATCGCGCAGACGGTGGCCGCGCCGTTCCCGAACCAGGCCGCGCTCGACCTGGCGTTGTCGATCAACCAGCCGCCGCCGTGCCTGACCGGCTTCATTCCGGCGTCGGAGTGGCGGTCCCCGGCGGACACCAACCTGGCGCCGCTGCCGTCTGGCACCTACTGCAAGATTCCGATGGAGACGCCGGCCAACAGCGTGCGCGGGTCGCGCAACATTCCGTGTATCGACGCTCCCGGCAAGCGGGCTGCCACCCCGCGAGAGTGCCGCGATCCCAGGCCGTACGTTCCGGCGGGAACCAACCCCTGGTACGGCGACCCGAACCAGATCCTGACCTGCCCCGCCCCCGCGGCGCGCTGTGACCAGTCGGTGCGGCCCGGCATGGTGATTCCGGCACCGTCCGTCAACAACGGCCTCAACCCGGCTCCGTCGGACCGGGTCCCCGGCACGCCGCCGCCGACCAGCGACCCCCTGTCGCGGCCGGGGAGCGGCACGGTGCAGTGCAACGGCCAGCAGCCCAACCCGTGTGTCTACACTCCGAGCGGGCCCCCCGCCGCCATCTACAGTCCGCAGAGTGGTGAGCTGGTGGGGCCCGATGGAGTGAAATACTCCGTCGAGAACTCGACCAAAACAGGAGACGACGGATGGAAGGAGATGCTGGCGCCGGCCGGCTGAACCCCCCACCCATGCCGAGGTTTCGTCGACTGCGCAGGCCCTCCCAGAGACCAAGTCCGAAGATTCATCAGGAGCCGGCGGCTGCTGACGACGAGGCGACCACCCAGGCGACTGACGAGGAGTCGCCCGAAACCGGGGCCGAAGCGGCCGCCCCCGCGGCGCTCGACGACGCACCGGAACGCGAGGACGAGGCGCCGGAACCCGAAGCCGAGCTCGAGGCCGAAACCGACGCCGAAACGGGCGCCGAAACCGAGGCAGCCGCCCGGGACGCCGAGCGCCGCCCCTCGCGCCTGGGGCGCGGTTGGCTTTCCGGCATCGCCGCCGCGCTCGTGCTGTTGGCCGCGGGCCTCGGCGCGGGCGGCTACTTCGCGCTGCGTTACCACCACGAGAGCCAAGTCATCGCTCGCAACGACGCGGCCGCGCTGAAGGCGGCGGTGGATTGTGTGTCGGCGACCCAGGCGCCCGACACCAACGCCATGGCCCAGAGCGAACAGAAGATCATCGAGTGCGGCACGGACGCGTACCGCTCCCAGGCGCTGCTGTACACCAACATGATCGTCCAGGCCTATCAGGCCGCCAACATCCACGTTCAGGTGTCCGATGTGCGGGCGGCCGTGGAGCGCAACAACGACGACGGTTCGGTCGACGTGCTCGTCGCGATGCGCGTCAAGGTGGCAAGCGATCAGACGCAAAAGGAAACCGGGTACCGCCTGCGGGTGAAGATGGCCTTCGCCGAAGGGCAGTACCGGATTTCCAAGCTCGACCAGGTGACGAAGTGACGGTGGTGGTCGAGGAGATTCAGGCTCGGGCTCAAACCACGGCGGCCACACCGGAGTCACCGCGGGATGCCTTGGCCCCCTGGCACCTTCGCGCGGCCGCATTCGTCATCGACGCCGTTGCGTGCATCGCCGTGGCGGTGACCATGGCGTTGGTCGCCTGGACCGTGGATCAGCACCCGGCTTGGTGGTGGGCCTCCGTCCTCGTCGCCGGCCTCGCCATCCTGGTGATGCTGGTCAACCGGTTGCTGCTGCCGACCGTCACGGGCTGGAGCCTGGGACGCGGCTTGTTTCGAATCGGGGTGGTGCGCCGCGATGGCGCGGCCATCGGGCCGTGGGGACTGCTGCTGCGGGACCTGGCCCACCTGCTGGACATCGTGTCGGTGGTGGGATGGCTTTGGCCGCTGTGGGATTCGCGGCGCCGCACGTTCGCCGACATGCTGCTGGGCACGGAAGTGAGACGGGTCGAAGCCGACGACGAGGCGCTGCCCAGGCTGCGGCGCTGGACCGCGGTCGCGGTCCTGGCCGCGGCGCTGGTGTGTGTCGGCGGCGCCGCCGTGAGCTACCTGGTGGTGTACTCCCGCGACCGGGCGAGCGATCAAGCCCGCGCGGAGATCGCGGTTCAGGGGCCCAAGATCGTCGCACAGATGTTGACCTACGACCCAAAGTCGTTGCGCGACGACTTCGCTCGCGCCCGGTCGCTGGCCACCGACAAGTACCGGGGCCAGCTGGCGGCGCAGCAGGACGTGGTCCAGAAGGGCAATCCCGTCATCAACGAGTACTGGCCCGCCGACGGGTCGGTCCAATCCGCCGCGCCGGACCGGGCGACGATGCTGTTGTTCCTGCAGGGCAGGCGCGGTGTGGGGCCCGAGGAACGCCCGATCAGCGCAACGGTTCGGGTGGAATTCGCGAAAGGCGCGGACCAGCATTGGCGCGTCGACGACCTCACGGTACTGACCAGGCCGAAACAGCCCGGGAACGGAAAATGAGCCCCCGCCGCAAGTTTGAGCCCGGCGAGGAATCGCTGCTCGTCGCGCGCCCGGTTCCGCCCGGGTGGCCCTGGTGGCAGCCGGCGGCCGCCCCGGCCGCGGCGGTGCTGATGGTTGCGGCGATCGCGGCATGCACCCTGATGCTGTTTTCGCATCAGTCGCGGGTGCGCGCCGCCTCCAAGGAGCGCGAGGTGCTCAGCTACGTGTCGGGTTTCATGGTGCAGTTCACCTCCATCGACCCGTATCACGCCAACGACTACGTGACGCGGGTAATGGCCCAAGCCACCGGTGATTTCGCCAAGCAGTACCACGACAAGGCGAACGAAATCCTGCTCCAGGTGGCCCGGGCCGAGCCCGCGAACGGCACCGTCCTGGGCGCCGGCCTGGAACGGTGGAACGACGACGGCAGCGCCACCGTGATGGTGGCCACCGACGTGACCTCCAAGTCGCCGGACGAAAAGCAGGTGTTCGACAACACCAATCGGTGGATGGCAACCGTCACGCAGGAAGGGAATCAGTGGAAGATCAGCAACCTGATACAGGTGATCTGACCGCCGACGCGGCAACGACGGACGCCGCCACGGCCGAGGACCGCGAAAGCGCCGACGCGACAACGGAATCCGACGAGGCCACTCCCGACGAAGGGCGCGAGGAGGCCGACGACGGCGCGACGGGCGCCAAAGAAAAGCGCCCGCGGCGCAAGATTCTGGCCGGCAAGCGGCTCGCCATCACCGTCGCGGTGGCCGCCGTGCTGTTCGTCGGCTCCGCCGCGTTCGCGGGTGCGGCGGTGCAGCCATACCTGACCGATCGCGCCACGGCCGCAACGAAGTTGAAGGTGGCGCGCACCGCGGCCAACGCGATCACGGCGCTGTGGACCTACACCCCGGAGAACATGGACGGCCTCGCCGATCGCGCGGCGGCCTATCTCAGCGGCGACTTCGAGGCCCAGTACCGCAAGTTCGTCGACGCGATCGTGGGGCCGAACAAGCAGGCCAAGGTGACCAACAGCACCGAAGTTACCGGCGCGGCGGTCGAATCGCTGGACGACCCGAACGCCGTCGTCATCGTGTACACCAACACCACGTCGACCAGTCCGCTGACCAAGAACATCCCGTCGCTGAAGTACCTGTCCTATCGGCTGTTCATGAAGCGCACCAACGGCCGCTGGCTGGTGACGAGGATGACGACCATCACGTCGCTGGACCTGACGCCGCACGTATAGCCGGGATCCCAAGCAGCCCATGGCCGTTGCGTCGCCGGTTTCCGAGCGCTCGACCGTAGCGGCGCTGCTGTTGCTGACCTTCGCCACCGGCCTCGCGGACGCGATCAGCATCCTGGTTCTGGGCCACGTCTTCGTGGCGAACATGACCGGCAACGTGATCTTCCTCGGCTTCTGGCTGGCCCCGAGAACCAACATCGACCTGACGGCGGTCGTGGTGGCCCTGCCCACCTTTGTCTGCACCACAATCGTCAGTGGCCGGCTGGCAAGGCATTTCGACCGCCGGACGCGGTCGTGGATCAGCACGGTGCTGGCAACCGAGATCGTGTTGTTGGTCGCCTTGTCGATCCTGGCCGGCACCGGCGTGTTGCACTACCACGACAACAGCAAGCTGATCATGATCGGCCTGCTCGCGGTGACCTTCGGCCTGCAGCACTCGAGCGCTCGCCAGTTCGGGATCCAGGAACTGTCCACCACGGTGCTGACGTCGACCATCGTCAGCCTCGGCCTGGACAGCCATCTGGCCGGCGGCACGGGCGAGCGCGAAAAGCTGCGCTTCAGCGTCGTTTTCACGATGTGCGCGGGCGCCCTGCTCGGCGCGACGATGTCGCGATTCGTCGTCGCCCCGGTGTTCGCGGTCACGGCGGCGGTGGTGGCGACCAGCCTGCTGATCTTCCGCTTCGGCCCGGGCCCCTAGTTGAAGGCCAGCCAACTGGGCAGCGCGCGCTCGTGGGAGTCGCACAGCACCTGCCGGGTGTCGCACGATCCCCTCGGAGAGCCGGCGCCGGCCCACATGCCGCCGGTGTCGCGTCGCAACACGATCGCCGACGAGCCGCCGCCGTCCAACAGGACCGCGGTGTCGCTGCCCAGGCCGCGGAACAGGTCCTGGATGTTGTCCGGCGTGTAACTGCCGCCCTCGAAGATGTACATCTCGTCGCGCTGCTTCACGTAGGCGAGCGCCGTCCGCGCCGCGCTGGGACCGCCGTCGTTGAGCTGCCCGGTCTTGCCGGGGGACAGCAGGCCGATCCCCGACACCGCGACGAACCGCTCGTTGCGGTTGAGCAGGTCGGCGACCACCGGGGTGGCGACGTCGTAGTCCTGTGGGCTCCTGGCGCGCAACACATACGGCGCGCCACCCGACGGCAGGATCATCGTCGACAGCGCGCTCCAGCTCTCGCCGCCACCGGAGAGGCCCTGCTTGCCCGGGTACGCGACCGTGCCGGTGACCGCCTGGTTCGCCCGGCCCTGGCCGTGCGTGTTGTCGACGAACGCGCCCAGCGGCGAGCTGCAGCCCGTCTGGCGCCAGGAGCCGGCCTTCTGTGGCCGGATGTCGAAGAAGTTGGCGTTGATCGCGATCGTCGGTTGCCCCATCCGCTGCCACGCCTGCAGCGGCGCGTACACCTCCGACGCCTGCCACAGGCCCTCGCCGGTGCGCGCCCCGGGATTGTTCTCGCAGCGCGCCTGGTCGCCCTGGTGGGTGTCCACCAGCAGGTGCGGCGCGAGCCGCCCCGCCGCGTTCTTGATGATCATCAAATGCCCGCCGTTGTTCATCTCGTACCAGCTGCCGCCGGCGTTGAGCATCGGCGTGGGATGACCGGGACCGAAGTTGTAGACCAGGTACGCGCCCTTGGTGGTTTCGATGGCGCTGGCGAGCAGGTCGCGGCCGTCGGCGGCGTGGGCGACGGGCTGCCCCGCGGTGCTCGAAAGAACCGCGCACGCAACCACGGCGGTGCAGCAGGCCGCCAGCCGGCGCAAGCTGGCGAGAGGCGTCAGCACGATGGACCTTTCGGCACTGGTGGCTATGCAACATTAATAGCATCAGTCACACCAGTCACAGCGTCAACTTCGATAACGAACGCGTGACGCTTAGGGCGCACTCGAATTACGTTTGCTCGCTTGGGCTTTCGCTTGCCACGTCGCTCGGGGTCTCGGCGGGCTCCTCGGCCGGGTCTTCGCGCTTGCCAACCCGCGCCCGGTACTGCGCCTGGTGCTCGGCCGCGATGGCCATCTCGACCGCCCCCTGGATCCGGTGGAAGCCCTTGCGGTCGTAGAGGTGCGTGATGATCCCGCCCAGCAACAGGCCGAGGACCAGCCCGATCGCCGTCAACCACAACGCCTGGGACAGACCGGCATCCGCGCGCCCGTTGAGGTAGACCAGCGACCGGACGCCGAGGAAGACCTGGTGCATCGGCTCGAATTCGGCCAGCCAGCGGAAGAACGGCGGCGTGGCCTCCAGCGGGACGGTGGCGCCCGCCGACGGCAGCCCGAGGATCACGAAGATCAGCATGCTGACCAGCAGGCCCATCGAACCCAGCACCGAGAGTATGGAACTCGACGTGATGCCCACCGCGATGATCGCGAACACCCCGTACGCCCACAGCTGCCAGCCGAGCGGGATGGGCATGCCCAGCCCGTGCGCGATGGCCAGGTACGCCGCCGACGTGAGCAGCGCCAGCAGGGTCATTATGGCCCATTTGAGCTGCAGCGTCTGGAATCGCGAGATCTTGACCTGCTCGGCGAAGCGATACACCGGGCCCCATTCCGCCGGCACGTAGCCAAGCAGCGCGTCCACCAGCGTGCTGACCACGACGCTGCCGGTAAAGCCCGCCAGCAGCAGCAAGAGCGCGAAATAGAACGCCGACAGCCCGTTGCCGGTGCCGTTCGGCAGCGCGTTGTAGACGCCGGCCTTGACGTCGATCGGGCTGGCGAGGCCAAGCGCCGATGCACCGGTCAGCGGGGCGCCCCCGGACTCGGCCGCGACGTCGGCCGTAAGTCGTTGGCCCACTTTGCCGTTGGCGACGGCCATCGCCTGGGTCAGCGTCTGCCCGGCGATGCTGGCCCCGAGGGTGCCCGCGCGCGGGTTGGTGGAGATGGTGACCGAGGGCCGCGTCGCGCGGCCCGGCGCGACGGCGCTGGCCCCGAATTCGTGCAGGTTGGAGGAGAAGGTCGGCGGAATGACCAACTCCCCGTAGACCTGTGCGGTGTCCAGCAGGCGTTGCGCCTCGTCGTGGGAGACCACCCGGACGTCGAACTTGTTCTTGTCCAGCCCCGCAACCAGGCCGTCGGTGATCTGGACGCCCGTCGGTCCGGCGTCCTCGTTCACCACGGCGATCGGGAAGTGCCGCAGGTTGGTCATCGGGTTCAGGATGCCCCCGAGGTACAGCGCGCACAGCGCCGACATCAGCGCCAGCGTGACGACGATAGGGAGTGACCAGAACCGCACGGTCCGAACTGCCTTGATATTTCGCTTGGGGTTCGGCGCCGCGTGCCGCGGCTGCGATTGAGACATGCGGGCTCCTGTCTGTCGTGCCCACTCTATGTGTTCGCCGGGTACCCTCAAACTCCCAACGCCGCGTGCATCTCCCAGATCAGCAGCTCCGATGGCTCGCTCGCCGTAACCCGCGGGCCGTCGGCGTCGGTGAATCGGACGGCGCCACCCTGTTCGAGGGCGCCGATTCCGGCCGCGTCGATCCGGCCGCGCGCGACGAATAGATGCAGGTAGGGCGCCTGGGGCAGGCTCACCGAGGCGCCCGGCGCCAGCCGCGTGCCGTGCAGCGCGGCGCTGCGGTTGTGCAAAGTGATGGCCGCCTCATTGCCCGGTATGCCTGAGGCGATGGTCACAAGTCCGGAGCCCAACAGCTCCGGATCGATCTCGTGCTGTTGGTAGCTCGGATCGATGCCGGCCTCGTCGGGGACCACCCACATCTGCACGAAATGGACTGGCTCGGTGCGGGAGTCGTTTTTCTCCGAGTGCAGGATGCCGCTGCCGGCCGACATGCGTTGGGCCAGGCCGGGATAGATGATCCCGTGGTTGCCGGCGGAATCCCGGTGGGTCAGCTCGCCGCTCAGCACCCACGTCACGATCTCCATGTCGCGGTGCGAGTGGGTCTCGAATCCCGTTCCCGGCTCGACGATGTCGTCGTTGTTGACCAGCAGCAGCCCGTGGTGCGTGTTGCCGGGGTCGTAGTGGTCGCCGAACGAGAACGAATGCCGTGATTGCAGCCAGGGCGTCGAGGTGAGGGCCCGGTCGGCCGCGCGGCGGACCTCGACGGTTGCGGGCATGGGTCCAGCCTAGGCCAACATTTCCTGCGCGCGCCGCAGCGCGGTGTCCAGCGCCTCCAGGGTCAGCCCGGCCGGACGGCCCAGGTGGATCTCGATCTGGTACTCCGGCTGGCCGCCCCGGCCGAAGATCGGCAGCACGACGAATTCCGTTGCCTCCAACTCGGTTTCGAGCGCGGCGGTCACCGATCGCAACGTCACCATGGTCATCAGCGTGGTCAGCTGGCGCGTCACCCGCGCGGTCGGTTCCAGCGAGGCCAGCACGTCGGCCAGCCGGTGGTGCAGCGAGCGGTGGGTGTCGTCGAATCGCCACGCGCCATAGCCGCGGGCGCGGATGTCGGCCTGCACCCGCCGATGCGCGGCCACCTCGGTGCGCGTGAGCCGTGGCGTGACGCGGTGCAGCCAGGCGTCGACGAAATCGTCGTCGCGCCAGGCCATCGCGACCAGCCCGAAGGGCGGGTCGATGGGGAAGCGCTGCCCGACGGCGTGCTCGCCGTCGGTGCCGTGGCCGACCGCGTCGACGGTGGTGAGGTGGCGATCGCCGATCCTCGACAACGAGCAGCCCGCGCCGAGCGCGTCGTGCAGGTAGCGCAGCGCGTCACGCCCGCGGTCGAGCAGCGGGAACTGCGTCCGCAGCCCGTGCACCAGGCCGAACAGGCCGCTGCCCAGCACGTAGCGGCGGTCCTCGTGCCGCGCCACCCAGGCGCGCCGTTCCAGCTCGGCGAGCACCAGCGCGCAGGTCGAGGTGCTGATCTGGCACGCCTTCGCCAGCTCGGCCGAAGTGCGCCCGTTCGGTGAATCCGCCAGGGTCGCAAGCACACTCATGACGCGCGCGGTGGGCGGCGATTTGGCGGTTGACTCACCCACGCGAAGCTCCTTACGATCCGTCCGAAATCTAACGATAAGCGTCCTAATAATAGGAGATAACTGCGGTGTTAAAGGTGGGGGTCTGGGGTCCGGGTTCGATGGGCGTCATCGCCCTGCGCGGGGTGATCGACCACCCGGAGCTGGAGCTGGTCGACGTCGTCGTGCACGGTGACGCGAAAGCGGGTCGCGACGCCGGAGAGCTGTGCGGCATCGCGCCGGTGGGGGTGGTCGCGACCCAGGACCCGGCGCCGATGATCGCCGGCGACGCCGACGCGGTGGTGTACGCCGCCGGTGCCAACCTGCGGCCGCTTCAGGCCGTCGAGGACATGGTGTCGCTCCTGCGGGCCGGGAAGAACGTGGTGTCGTGTTCGGTGGTGCCGCTGGTGTTTCCCGACGGCGTGGACCGTGCGTTCACCGACCCGCTGCGGGGCGCCGCGCTCGATGGCGGGGCGTCGTTCTTCACCACCGGGATCGACACCGGATTCGCCAACGACGTTCTGCCGCTGGTCCTTTCGGGCGTATCGCGGGTGATCGAGTCGGTGCGGGTGACGGAGATGTTCAACTACGCCACCTATCCGGACCAGGCCGCGGTCTACGAAATCCTCGGTTTCGGCAAGCCACCGGAGTACCAGGCCCTCGCGGCGGCGCCGGGGGTTTTCACCTTCGGCTGGGGGCCGGTTCTGCACCAGCTCGCCGCGGGACTCGGCGTCAAGATCGACCGCGTCGAGGAGAGCAACGAACGCGTCGCCGCCACCGAGTCGTTCGACACGCCCACCGGCCACATCGCGGCGGGAACCATCGCGGCGATGCGCTCCACGCTGACCGGATACGTCGGCGAGAAGGCGACTTTCGTCGTCGACCACGTGACGCGGATGCGCGACGACGTCGCCCCGGACTGGCCGCAGCCGCACATCCGCATCCCGCCCAAGGACCTCGGCTATGGGCCGGCGTCGGGCCGCGGCCTCTACCGCGTCGAGATCGAGGGATCCCCTACCATGCGTTGCGAATTCGAGATGGCCGAGGAGCGTGACCACGACCTCGGCGCGCGCGTCGCCGGCGCGTCGCGGATGGTCAACGCCATCCCCGCGGTCTGCGCGGCCCGGCCCGGCCTGCTGTCCGCGCTCGACCTGCCGCTGATCACCGGGGCCGGCCTGGTCCGCCCGGTGCCGGGCCCGTCACCCGACAGCCGCCTCTTTCAGTTCTGACCGCACCGGTACGGGATCGGGGCGTGGCGCCCGCGCCCGGCGGGACGCCCCGCTGTTGAGCCAGCACGCGAGGCCCCCGGCGAGCAGGCCGACCGCGACGCCAACGTCGGGGCGCTGCCCCAGCATCAGCCAGGACAGCACCGCGGCTGCCGCGGGAATGACGGCGAACAGCATCGCCACCGCCGCCGCCCCGTGCATGCTGATCGCGCGCACGTAGATGCTGACCGCCAGCGTGGCGTTGAGCAGCACCACGCCGCTGATCGCGACGGCGGCCTTGGTCGCGTCGTGCACGGCGAATGGCGTCACGATCGCGAGTGCCGCCGCGGGAATGAGCGCCACGGCGTTCTGCAACGCGCTCATCGTGCGGAAGTCGACCCCGGCGCAATACCGCTGCTGGTACACGCCGCCGACCGAAAGGCCAAGCAGCGCAACCGCAAGCAGCGCGATCACCGGGTCGACGCCGTGCGTGCTGGCCAGCCGGGTGGCACACGCGGCGAGCACCGCGACGACCCCGAGGACCAGGGCGGCCACGCGCCGCGTGCCCAGCGGTTCGCGCAGGAAGATCGCGGCCAGGATCGCCGTGATGACCGGGTTCATCGCGATTACCACCGCACCCAGCACCGCGGGCGCTCCCAGCAGCAGCGCCTCGTAGAGGCAGCAGAACTGCACCGCCTGGATCAGCAGACCGGCGACCGCCACGTGACCGAACTGCGCCCCCCGCGGCCACGCCGCCCGGGCCACCGCGGCCCAGCAGGCGAGAATGATTGCGGCCAAACCGAATCGCAGCACCAAGACGGCCATCGGCGTCATCCCCGCCACCGCGAGCGCTCCGATGGGGTAACCGATCGCATAGAAGAACGTCACCGCCGCAGCGGTCGTCAACGGCATGCGCGACTGGTCCATGGCATCCATGGTCGCGGAGCCCGACCCATGCCGTCCAACGATTATTAGCGATCGCAATCGATCACAAATGGTGATCGGATGTCCGGTAATGGGGCGAAATCCCCGGTGATCGGCGCGATCAATTGATCATCGTTGCTGATCGGACTAGGCTTCGTGGGCATGGCTCAGGTCCTCGATATCGCGCCGCTGCGCAGCCTCGTCGCGGTGGCCGACTGTGGCGGATTTCACCGGGCGGCCGCCGCGCTGCACGTCAGCCAGTCCGCGGTCAGCCAGCATCTGCGCAGGGTGGAGAGCGTGGTCGGCGGGCCGGTGGTCGAGCGCTCCGGCCGGGGTGTCCTGTTCACCGAGGTCGGCCAGAAGGTGCTGCGGCACGCCCGCACGATACTGGCCGCGCACGACGCGGCGCTCGACGACCTCGGCGCCACCGAACACCGGCTGCTGACGATCGGGGCCACCGAGCACGGCGCGGACGTGATGCTGCCCGCGCTCACCAGCGTGCTGCGCGAGCGGCTTCCCGACCGGCGGCCGCGGTTCCGGCTCGACCGCAACGTCTCCCTGGCGGACGCCCTCGACCGGGGACTGCTGGACCTGGCGATCATGCTCGACGGGTCGGGGTTGGATCGCGCCAATGCGTCGGGAGTCGTGCAGCTGAGGTGGGTTTCGGCGCGGACCTTCGTCGCTCGCCGGGGCGACCCGCTGCCGTTGGTGATCTTCGCCGAGCCGTGCACGTTGCGCGAGCCGGCCTTCTCGATCCTCGAGAAACACGGCACCGCTTACGAGATCGCCGCCGAATGCGGTGACCTGTCAGGCCTTTACGCGGCCGTGCGCTCGGGCCTGGGGCTGGCGTTGCTGCCGATGATCGGCAAGCTCCCCGACGGCCTGTGCCCGGCCGAGGGGCTGCCGGCGGCCAACTGCGCCACGGTCTTGGTGCGCGGCCGCGCCGGCATCGACCCGGACCTGCTCAGCGCCGCCGACGCCGCGGTTCGCGACGTGCTGGCCGCCGAAAACTGAACGCGCCCTTTAGTTCTGGGGGTACATCGCGGCGGCGAGCTGGAGAATCTCGCCGCGGTCGGCCGGCAGGATGAACCCCGAGTCGATCGCGCTGTCGAGCGCCGCGGTGAAGCCGCCGAGGTACTGCTCGGCGCCGCCGGGGTAGAGCCGGTCCACCGTCGCGGCGTCGAACGGTTCACCGGTGCCGAAGATCGCCGCCATGAGGCTTTCGACTTCGGCGATACCGGACGTCCGGGCGATCGGCACGTCCACCCAGGGCGTCCGCACGCCGCCCCGGGCCAGGCCGTGCCGATCGATGACGGGCCGAGGCGGCTCGCCGTGCCGGACCTCGATCGGCGGGGCGGTGGGCGGCGGTTCGCCGGTGCGGACCCAGGAGTTCAGCGCGGCCAGCGCGGCCTGCACCACGTAATGGTGCTGCGGCGCGAAGTTGATGTAATGCCCCAGCTGCTGGCCCATCAGCGTGTTCGTCGGCGCGTACGCGGCCACGATGGCCTCGAGCGGCGCGGAGCCGTCGTCGATCGGCGCCACCTGGATCGTGTAGTTGTCGGCGTGTGCGGCGCCGGCGATCTCCCAGACCCGCAGCCGCTGGCTGTCGGGCTGCCTCGCGAAGTAATAGCCTTCCCGCGGGCCACCGAACAGGTCGGTCTCGGTGATGATCGTGATCAGCGGGACGCGCAGGTCGGCGCGGAACGTCACCGCGTCGGGCACGTCCAGCCGCGCTTCGTCGAAGATGGAAACGCCGTCCAGCGGCGCGGCCGACCCGAACCGGGAATGCACCAAAAAGCCGTCGTAGCTCTGGGCGAGCGGATCGACGGCGTTGACGTACGTCGTGAGGAACATGGCCGATTGCGACTCGCCCACGGCGACCACGTGCCGCACCGCCAGATCGCCGAGCACGCCGCCGCGGACGAGTTCGCCCATCTGGGAAAAGATGTCGTAGGAGTACTCGTCGCCCGGGTGGCCCAGCGCGGCATAGCGCGCCGGGTCCTGGCTCTTGAGCGACATGTCGAAGCCGAGCATGTTTACACCGCCGCCATCCACCCCCACCTTTTGCGCCGAGACCGCGACGTAGGCGTAGCCCGCGCGAAGGATTTCGCGATGCGCCATCATCCACACCGCCGGAGCGTCGATGCCGCCGCTCACGTTGAGCCATTCCACCAGCACCGTCCCATTGAAGCGGGCCGGATCGGTTGGGGTCAGCGCCACGATCCGCGTGGTGTATTCCGCGGTGTCCCTGGGCATTACGCTCCACCCCCCGTCCGGGCCCAGCGCGGTGGTGGGCGCGTAGGAGGTGGCCGTTCCGGAGACGAAGGACTCCGCCACGGCGTAGCCCAGGGCGGCGACGTCGAAGCCGCCCAACAGCAGCAGCGGCTTCCCGGGCGCGGGTGTGACGAGCGGGGGGTTCGGCATCGTCACACGGTACCGGGCAACCCGAATTTCTCGAAGAGGGTGTCGTCGAGGAACGCCACCACCCGCGACACCCGGCCGTCGCGGATGTCGAGGACGTGCAATTGGAACGGCACGTGCGCGTCCCCCGCGCGCATGTACATGGCCGCGCCGGGCTGGCCGTTGGCGACCACGGGGAGCAGGCGCATGTCGCCGGGATGCTCGGCCGGGCACTGCTGGTGGATGAGCGCGATGATGTCCCGCGGGCCGCGATACCAGCCGGTGTATGGCGGCATCTCCCAGACGGCCTCGGCGGTGAACAGCTCGACCAGCCGGTCGATGTCGTAGGCCTCGAACGCCGCGATGTAGCGGTCCAGCAGGTCCTGTGCCTCGGCCGAGTCGGGCGGCGTCAGCCGGTCGCCGGAGCTGGGCTGGACGGTCTCCAGCTGGGTGCGGGCCCGCTGCAGCAGGCTGTTGACGGCGGTCGTGGTGGTGCCGATCGCCTCGGCCACCTCGGCGGCCTTCCACTGCAGCACGTCGCGCAGCAGCAGCACCGCGCGTTGCCGGGGTGAAAGGTGTTGCAGCGCGGCAACAAAAGCCAATCGCACCGACTCGCGCGACCCGACGATGACCGACGGGTCCGCCGGGTCGTCCGTCAGGTCCGATCCGCCCGGCAGCGGTTCCAGCCAGGGCACCTCCTGGCTTTCCACCAGCTCCGCGCTGGGGTCCGAGCTGGGTGCCCCCAGCCCGGTCGGCAACGGCCGGCGTTGCCGGCCCTCCAGCGCGGTCAGGCAGGTGTTGGTGGCGATGCGGTGCAGCCAGGTCCGCATCGACGACTTGCCTTCGAAACGGTCGTAGGCCTTCCAGGCCCGCAGCAGGGTCTCCTGCACCAGATCCTCGGCGTCGTGCAGTGACCCGGTCATCCGGTAGCAGTGCGCGAGCAGTTCGCGACGGTACGGCTCGGCGTCGGTCGAGAAGTCCCCGCCGGCCGCCGGGGCACCGCCAGATTTCTCCGCGTTTTCGGTGAGCAGCCCCATGCGATACGAGCCTACGCAGTGTCCCCGACAGAGTCTTCGTTGTGTCTTCGACACGGTCTTTGTCAAGGCCCGCGCCGTGAGCCACTACGCTCTCCCTGATGACTACGCGCACTGAACGGACCTTCGACGGCCTCGGCGGCGTGCGCATCGTCTACGACGTCTGGACGCCGGAGGCCACGCCCCGCGCGGTGGTGGTGCTGTCCCACGGCCTCGGCGAGTACGCCCGCCGCTACGACCACGTCGCGCAGTGCTTCGGCACCGCCGGGCTGGTTACCTACGCGCTGGACCACCGCGGCCACGGCCGCTCCGGCGGCAAGCGGATGCTGGTACGGGACATCTCCGAGTACACCACCGATTTCGACACCCTGGTCGGCATCGCCACGCGGGAGCATCCCGGCCTCAAGTGCATCGTCCTCGGGCACAGCATGGGCGGCGGGATCGTGTTCGCCTACGGCGTCGAACGCCCGGACAACTACGACATGATGGTGCTGTCGGCTCCGGCGGTGGCGGCCCAGGAGCTGGTATCCCCGTTGATGATCCTGGCCGCCAAGGTGCTCGGCGTCGTCGCGCCCGGGCTGCCGGTGCAGGAACTCGACGTCGACGCCATCTCGCGGGATCCCGCGGTGGTGGCCGCCTACAACGCGGACCCGCTGGTGTACCACGGGAAAGTCCCGGCCGGCGTCGGGCGCGCGCTGCTGGAGGTCGGCCAGACCATGCCGCAGCGCGCACCGGCATTGACGGCGCCGCTGCTGGTGGTGCACGGCTCCGACGACCGGCTCATCCCCGTCGACGGCAGCCGCCGCCTGGTCGAATGCGTGGGTTCCACCGACGTCGAGCTGAAGGTCTACCCCGGGCTGTACCACGAGGTCTTCAACGAGCCGGAGCGCGACCAGGTGCTCGGCGACGTCGTCTCCTGGATCACCGCCCGGCTGTAGGCGACGTGTCGTGCCGCTGCGCTAGTTTGGCGCACATGACGGACGACAAGATGCTGGCTCGCATCGCCGCGCTGCTGCGTCAGGCCGAGGGCACCGACAACTCGCACGAGGCGGACGCCTTCCTGAGCGCGGCGCAGCGGCTGGCGACGGCGGCCTCCATCGACCTGGCGGTGGCGCGGTCGCACGCGGCCAAGCGCTCGCCGGTGCAGGCCCCGACGCAGCGGACCATCACCATCGGCGCGGCCGGCACCCGCGGGCTGCGGACGTATGTGCAGCTTTTCGTGGTGATCGCCCTGGCGAACGACGTGCGCTGCGACGTGGCGTCGAACTCGACATTCGTCTACGCGTACGGCTTCGCCGAGGACATCGACGCGACGCACGCCCTCTACGCCAGCCTGGTCGTCCAGATGGTGCGGGCGTCGGACGCCTACCTGGCCTCCGGCGCGCACCGCCCGACGCCGACGATCACGGCCCGCCTCAACTTTCAGCTCGCGTTCGGGGCGCGCGTCGGTCAGCGCCTGGCCGAGGCGCGCGAGGAGGCCACCCGCGAGGCCACCAAGGACCGCCGCCGCCCGCCCGGCACCGCGATCGCCTTGCGCGACAAGGAACTCGAGCTGCGGGACTTCTACCGCGGGGCGTCAAAGGCGCGCGGCACCTATCAAGTCAGCCGCGCGACGGCGGGGTACTCGTCGGCCGCACGCCGGGCGGGCGACCGGGCCGGTCGGCGGGCGCGGCTCGGGAACAGCCCCGAACTGCCCGGCGCCCGGAGCGCACTGCGCCGGTGACAACGGCCCGCGATTTGCAGCGCGCCAAGGTATACGCGGCCGAGGACTTCGTCCGGACGCTGTTCGACCGCGCCGCCGAGCACGGATCGCCCTCCGTCGAGTTCTTCGGCACGCAGCTGACCCTGCCGCCCGAGGGGAGATTCGGGTCGATCGCCTCCGTCCAGCGCTACGTCGACGAGGTGCTCGCGCTGCCGTCGGTGCGGCGGCGTTGGCCCGACGTCTCGCCGCTGCGGGTGCGGTCGCGGCGGGCCGCCACCGCGGCGCACTACGAAAACCATGACGGCGCAGGCACTATCGCGGTTCCCGACCGCGACACCGCCGACTGGGCGCTGCGCGAGCTGGTGGTGCTGCACGAGGTCGCGCACCACCTGTGCCGGGCCGAGCCGGCGCACGGCCCGGAATTCGTCGCGACCATCTGCGAGTTGGCGGAGCTGGTGATGGGACCCGAACTCGGGCACGTGCTGCGTGTCGTCTACGCCAAAGAGGGGGTGCGGTGAGCGATCCCGACGCGCGGGCGCGCGAGGTCGAAGCCCAAATGACCGACGACGAGCGGTTCGCGCTGATCGTCGGGGTAATGGGCGCGGGCGAGCTCTGGCCGCTGCGCGACGACCGCATCCCGGCGGGCGTCCCGATGAGCGCCGGGTACGCGCCCGGGGTTCCGCGGCTCGGTGTCCCGGCGTTGTTGATGAGCGACGCCGGCCTGGGCATCACCAACCCCGGCTGCCGCCCCGGCGAGCCCCGGACCGCGCTGCCGGCCGGCCTGGCGCTGGCCGCCGGCTTCGACCCGGCGCTGGCCCGCGCCGCCGGCGCCGTGATCGGCCGGGAGGCGCGCAGCCGCGGGTTCAACGTGCAGCTCGCCGGGGCGATGAACCTGGCGCGCGACCCGCGCAACGGCCGCAACTTCGAATACCTTTCCGAGGACCCGCTTTTGACGGCCGCGATCGCCGCCGAGTCGGTCAACGGGATCCAGGAGCAGGGCGTCATCTCGACGGTCAAGCACTTCTCGCTGAACTGCAACGAGACCAACCGGCACTGGCTGGACGCGGTCATCGATCCCGCCGCGCACCGCGAATCCGACCTGCTGGCCTTCGAGATCGCCATCGAGCGCTCGTCGCCCGGCGCCGTGATGGCGGCCTACAACAAGGTCAACGGCGACTACGCCGCGGCCAACCACGCCCTGATCAACGGGGTGCTGAAAGGCGCCTGGGGATACCGCGGTTGGGTCATGTCCGACTGGGGCGGGACGCCCGGCTGGGAGTGCGCGCTGGCCGGCCTCGACCAGGAGTGCGGAGCGCAAATCGACGCGCTGCTGTGGCAATCCGAGGCGTTCGGCGAGGCCCTGCGGGTCGCCCACGCCGACGGGCGGCTGCCTCCGGAGCGCCTGTCGGACATGGTCCGGCGGATCCTGCGGTCGATGTTCGCGGTCGGGGTCGAGCGGCGCGAGTCCGCGCCCGCACCGGATCTGGACGCGCACAACGACATTGCGTTGCAGGTCGCGCGGCAGGGCATCGTGCTGCTCGCCAACGGCGGGGTCCTGCCCATCGCGCCCGAGTCCGCGGCGCGCATCGCCGTCATCGGTGGATACGCGCAGCTGGGCGTCGCGGCCGGCTACGGTTCGAGCGCCGTGGTCCCCCCGGGCGGCTACGCCGGGGTGATCCCGATCGGTGGACTCGGCCTGGAGGCCGGGTTACGCAACCTGTACCTGCTGCCGTCGAGCCCGCTGAGCGAGCTGCGCACCCAACTTCCCAATGCGCAGATCGATTTCGATCCCGGCGCCAGCCCCGCGGAGGCGGTGCGGGCGGCGCGCCGCGCCGACATCGCGATCGTGTTCGCCGTCCGCGCCGAAGGCGAGGGCTTCGACGGCGCCGACCTCGCGCTGCCGTGGGGCCAAGACGCGCTGATCGCCGCCGTGGCGGCGGCCAACCCGAACACCGTCGTGGTGCTCGAGACCGGCAACCCGGTGGCCATGCCGTGGCGGGATTCCGCGAACGCCATCGTGCAGGCCTGGTATCCGGGCCAGGCCGGCGGCCGGGCGATCGCGGAAATCCTTGCCGGGCAGGTGAATCCGTCGGGCCGGCTCCCGATCACCTTCCCGGTCGACCTGGGCCAGACGCCGCGCCCGGAGCTGCCCGACCCGGACGCCCCGTGGGGGACGCCGACGACGATCGACTACCTAGAGGGTGCCGACGTCGGCTACCGCTGGTTCGCCGGCAACGGCCTGGCACCGATGTTCGCGTTCGGACATGGCCTGTCCTACACCAGCTTTGAATACCGGGACCTGGTGGTGACCGGCGGAGAAAGCGTCGCGGCGAGCTTCACCGTCGCCAACGTCGGTGACCGGGCCGGGGCCGACGTCCCGCAGCTGTACCTCACCGCGGCCCCCGGCGAGCGATGCCTGCGGCTGCTGGGATTTCAGCGCGTGGAGCTCGAGGCGGGCGCGACCCGCCGGGTGACCATAGAGGCCGATCCGCGCCTGCTCGCCCATTACGACGACGGCGCGCAAACCTGGCGCATCGCAACCGGCGGTCACGAGATGGCTGTCGGCGCGTCGGCCGCCGCCCTGCGGCTGGACGCCCGGGTCGAGCTGGCCGGTCGCGCGTTCGGGCGCTGATCGCTGGGATCCGCGCGGCCGAACGCGCGACCGGCCCGGCGCGCGGTTACTCGACCGGGGTCAGCTCGTCGCCGCAGGTGCAGCGGTACGGCTCACCCGCGCCGGAGCAGTGGCAGGGAACCTCGATGCGAACCCGACATCCGCAGCCCTCGTGGCCACAGCTCAGCAACGTTCCCGCGTCGTACTCGGCCATTTAGATCACCCTTCTCTGTCGTGGTGGACACCGGTCACTATATACCCCCTATGGGTATCCGGTAAACACCGCAGCCTAGCGTTGGCGGCATGA
This sequence comes from Mycobacterium sp. 1081908.1, assembly GCF_001673535.1. Lineage (GTDB taxonomy): Bacteria > Actinomycetota > Actinomycetes > Mycobacteriales > Mycobacteriaceae > Mycobacterium. Next base: position 197,564 of record NZ_LZLY01000014.1, read on the forward strand.
CGGAAAACCCGACCCCGCAAGACGTCGACGCATTCTTGGACCACACCGTGGTAGGCGACGATCCGGCCCTGGCCGCGGCGCTCCAGGCCAGCGACGCGGCCGGGTTACCCCAAATCGCCGTGTCCGCGCAGCAGGGGAAATTCCTGTGCCTGCTGGCCGGTGCCATCCAGGCGCGCCGCGTCCTCGAGATCGGCACGCTGGGCGGCTTCAGCACCATCTGGCTGGCGCGCGGCGCGGGCCCGCAGGGGCGGGTGGTGACGCTGGAATACGAGCCCAAGCACGCCGAGGTCGCGCGGGCCAACCTGCAGCGCGCCGGCGTGGCCGACCGCGTGGAGGTGATCGTCGGCGCCGCCCTCGACACGTTGCCGACGCTGACCGGCGGGCCCTTCGACCTGGTGTTCATCGACGCCGACAAGGAGAACAACGCCGGGTACCTGGAGTGGGCGGTCCGGCTGGCGCGCCCGGGCTCGGTCATCGTGGTGGACAACGTCATTCGCGAGGGCCGGATCCTCGATCCCGATTGCGACGATGAGCGGGTACGGGCGACGCGGCGGACGCTGCAGCTGATGGGCGAGCACCCACGGCTGGACACCGCGGTGATCCAGACGGTCGGGGCCAAGCAATGGGACGGTTTCGCCTTCGCGTCGGTGCGGTAGCCGTCACCGCGGGGTGAGGTCGGCGACCGCTTGCGCGGAGGAGGTGAGTTCGCCGATGCGCAGCGCGGTTTCGCCGGCGTACAGGGCGGCGCCGTCCAGCCAGGAATCGGGCACACGGGCCACGGGCGCCAGCGGGGTGAAGAACGGGCGGCCCGGCGACTGCAGCCGCATCAGCGCGCCCGCGTCGAAATAGCCCAGAACCGAAAGCGGGCGGCTCGCCGCGTTGAGGGCGGCGGGCAACACCTTGGCCTTCCCGTCGTCGCCGCACCAGCGGCGGGTCGCCGCGTTGGGCACCACGCGGTGGCGAAGCGGCCAGCTCAGGCCGAACAGGTTCGTCTCAATGGTCTTGTCCGCGTTGATGACTCGGCGCTGATATTCCCGGTTCGCGTTGGCCTCGTGCGTCAACAGGAACCGCGTGCCGGCCACGACCCCGCGGGCCCCGGCGTCCAGCGCGGCGCGCGTATCTGCGGCGGTGGCGATGCCGCCGGCCAGGAACACCGGACGCGTCCCGGCAGCTTTCAGGGCTTGGGGCAGGAACTGCAGGGCGGGCATGGTCCCGACGAGGTGGCCGCCCGCCTCGCGCCCCTGGGCGATCAAACCGTCGGCGCCCCAGGCGATCGCGGCGCGCGCCCGCGCCTCGGTGCCGACCATCACGAACACGAAGATCCTCGCCTCGCGCAGGTGCTCAACGAGCCCGCGCTTTTCGCCGAACGCCAGCACGACGGCGTCCACGCGGGCGTCGACGCAGACCGCGACGTGCTTGCGATGGACGAAGGGCATCAACAGGTTTACCGCGACCGCACGGCCGGGCGCCCGCTCGCGTACCTCGTCGATCGACGCCCGCAGCTGCCGGGCGGTGGCGATGCCCAGGGTTCCGAGCCCTCCGGCGTTGGCGACCGCGGCGGCCAGCGGAGCCCGCGCGATGCCGCCGCCCATTCCGGCCTGCGCCACCGGAACATCGAGCCGCAGCCGGTCCGCAACGTCCATGCCCACGACGCTACGCCGCGCCTCGAATTGGGCGACGCGCGAGCGTAATCTTGACAGTGGATGGATGGGTGCAGCCTGGCTCAAAAGGCTTGCTGCATAACAGAAAGGTCACAAAATGAGTACGGTCCATTCATCGATAGATCACCACCCTGATTTGTTGGCTCTGCGCGCGAATTACGAGCGCGTTGCCGAGTCGACGAGCGCGCATGTCACGTTCGGCCTGGCTCTTTTGACGGGCCTCTACGTGGCGGCCTCACCGTGGATGGTGGGATTCAGCGGGACGGGATCGCTTGCCACGTCCGACCTGATCGTCGGGATCGCGGTGGCGTTCTTGGCCTACGGCTTCGCGACGGCCCTGGACCGCGCCCACGGGATGACGTGGACGCTGCCGGTGCTCGGCGTGTGGCTCGTCGTCGCGCCGTGGGTGCTGCCGGGCTTCACCGCGACCGCCGGCATGATCTGGTCGAATGTCGTCGCGGGCGCGTTGCTGACGTTCCTGGGCCTGAACGCCACCTACTTCGGCATGCGCACGCGCGAGGCGGCAACTCACGGCTAGCCGCAGATTGCGCCGCTCGACGCCGAGCCGACCAGCTTAACGTACTTGGCCAGCACGCCGGTCTTGTAGCGCGGCGGCGGTGGAGTGAAACCCTCCCGCCGAGAAGCGAATTCGGCTTCATCGCCCACGACGTCGAGCGTGGCGTTGGCGACGTCGAGGCGGATTCGGTCCCCGTCTCGCAGGAACGCGATCGGTCCGCCGTCGACCGCCTCCGGGGCGATGTGCCCGACGCACAGGCCTGTGGTGCCGCCGGAGAAGCGGCCGTCGGTCAGCAGCAGCACGTCCTTGCCCAGTCCGGCGCCTTTGATCGCACCGGTGATGGCGAGCATTTCGCGCATCCCCGGGCCGCCCTTGGGGCCCTCGTAGCGGATCACCACGGCGTCACCGTTGGTGATGGTGCCGTCCTCGAGGGCGTCCAGCGCGGCGCGCTCGCCGTCGAAAACCCTTGCGGTGCCTTCGAACACGTTGGAGTCGAAGCCGGCGGACTTGACCACTGCGCCGTCGGGCGCCAAGGAGCCGCGCAGGATGGTGATGCCGCCGGTCGGGTGGATCGGGTTGTCGAGCGCCCGCAGCACCTTGCCGTCCGGATCGGGCGGGGCGATGGCCGAGAGGTTTTCGGCCATGGTCTGGCCGGTGACGGTCAGGCAGTCGCCGTGCAGCAGGCCCGCGTCAAGCAGCGCCTTCATGATCACGGGAACCCCGCCAATGTGGTCGACGTCGAACATCACATGGCGACCAAAAGGTTTGACGTCGGCCAGGTGCGGCACCTTCGACCCGATCCGGCTGAAGTCCTCGAGCGACAGCTCCACGCCGGCCTCGTGCGCGATGGCCAGCAGGTGCAGCACCGCGTTGGTGGAGCCGCCGAACGCCATCACCACCGCGATGGCGTTCTCGAACGCCTCCTTGGTGAGGATGTCGCGCGCGGTGATGCCGCGGCGCAGCAGTTCGATGACGGCCTGGCCGCTGCGCCGGGCGAACCCGTCGCGGCGCCGGTCGGTGGCCGGGGGCGCCGCGCTGCCCGGCAGCGACATGCCCAGCGCCTCGGCGGCGCTGGCCATGGTGTTGGCGGTGAACATGCCACCGCAGGCGCCCTCGCCGGGACAGATCGCGCGCTCGATCGCGTCGACGTCCTCGCGCGGCATCAACCCGCGCGCGCAGGCCCCGACGGCCTCGAACGCGTCGATGATCGTGACCTCGCGCTCGCTGCCGTCGGAGAGCTTGGCCACCCCCGGCAAGATTGAGCCGGCGTAGAGGAACACCGCCGCCAGGTCGAGGCGCGCCGCGGCCATCAGCATCCCGGGCAGCGACTTGTCGCAGCCCGCCAGCAGCACCGAGCCGTCCAGGCGCTCGGCCTGCATCACGGTCTCGACGCTGTCGGCGATGACCTCCCGGGACACCAGGGAGAAATGCATGCCCTCGTGGCCCATCGAGATGCCGTCGGACACCGAGATCGTGCCGAACTCGAGCGGGTAGCCGCCGGCCGAGAACACGCCCTCCTTGACCGCCTTGGCGAGCCGGTCCAGGGACAGGTTGCACGGCGTGATCTCGTTCCAGGACGAGGCCACCCCGATCTGCGGCTTGGCGAAGTCCTCGTCCCCCATGCCTACCGCCCGCAGCATGCCGCGGGCGGCGGCCTTCTCCAGGCCGTCGGTGACGTCACGACTACGGGGCTTGATGTCAGGGGCCATCGTGCAAGTATGCGCGGCGCGACCAAACCAATATTTGCCGGCATACCCCGTCGGGGTACCAAGTACCATGGACGCATGACGACCGAGCACGGCTACTCGCAGCAGAAGGACAACTACGCCAAGCGGCTGCGGCGCATCGAGGGCCAGGTGCGCGGCATCGCGCGCATGATCGAGGAAGACAAGTACTGCATCGACGTCCTCACCCAGATCAGCGCGGTCAACAGCGCCTTGCGGTCGGTGGCGCTCAATCTGCTCGACGAGCACCTGAACCACTGCGTCACCCGGGCCGTGGCCGAGGGCGGCGACGAGGCCGACGACAAGCTGGCCGAAGCCTCGGCCGCGATCGCGCGCCTGGTCCGTTCGTGACCGCTTCTCGGTAGGCGTGTTGAACCGCTAACTGCGGGGAACCTATTGTTGCGGTGCGTACGGTAGGTGCAGCGTGATCTCGCCCAGCAGCCTCGCCCGGCCGATTGCGTACCCGATCCTATGACTGTCGAAGCCGCCACCACTGCCGCGCGAACGTGGACGCCACGGGTCGCGGCGCAGCTGGCGGTGCTGGCGGCCGCGGCCTTCACCTATGTCACGGCGGAGATCCTGCCGGTGGGCGCGCTCTCGGCGATCGCGCGGAACCTGCAGGTCAGCGTCGTCCTGGTGGGAACCCTGCTGACCTGGTACGCGCTGGTGGCGGCCTTGTCGACGTTTCCGCTGGTGCGCTGGACGGCGCACTGGCCGCGCCGGCGGGCGCTGGTCGTAAGCCTGGTGTGCCTGACCGTCTCGCAGCTCATCTCGGCGCTCGCGCCCAACTTCGCGGTGCTGGCCGTCGGGCGGGTGCTGTGCGCGCTCACCCACGGGCTGCTGTGGTCGATCATCGCCCCGATCGCCACGCGGCTGGTGCCGCCGAGCCACGCCGGCCGCGCCACCATGTCGATCTACATCGGCACCAGCCTGGCGCTGGTGATCGGCAGCCCGCTGACGGCCGCCTTGAGCCTGATGTGGGGCTGGCGGCTGGCCGCGGTCTGCGTCACCGTCGCCGCGGCCATCGTGACCGTGGCGGCCTGGCTGCTGCTGCCCGAGCTGGTGCTGTCCGCCGACCAGCTCAAGTGCGTGGGCCCGCGGGCGCGGCACCACCGCAACCGCGCCCTGATCGTCGTCAGCCTCATCACCATGGTCGGCGTCACCGGCCATTTCGTGTCGTACACCTACATCGTGGTGATCATCCGCGAGGTCGTCGGTGTGCGCGGGCCGAACCTCGCCTGGGTGCTGGCTGCCTACGGCGCCGCCGGGGTGTTCGCCGTGGGTCTGGTGGCGCGGCCCCTGGACCGCCGGCCCCGCGGCGCCGTGCTCTTCTGCATGGCGGGGTTGACCGTCGCCTTCGCTGTGTTGACGGCGCTCGCGTTCGGCGGCGGACGCGCCGGGGCCCACTATTCGGTCGCACTGGTCGGGATCGGGGCCATCGTGTTGTGGGGCGCGATGGCGACCGCCGTCTCGCCGATGCTGCAGTCCGCCGCGATGCGCAACGGGGCCGACGACCCCGACGGCGCCTCGGGCCTGTACGTGACGGCGTTTCAGGTGGGCATCATGGCCGGTTCCCTTGCTGGGGGACTCCTCTACGAGCGCAGCGTCGCGCTGATGCTGACCGCCTCCGCCGGGCTGATGGGCGCCGCGCTGGCCGGCATGGCCGCCAATCGACAGATGCTGGACCCTGCTCCTGTCGTTGCCCCGGCAAGCTCACGCAATTCATAGCTGCGCAGGTCAGCGGGGTCGACCCGGGCACGCACCGGTGCGCCGCCCGCCGCGCGATAGGTAGCTGGGGTGCGCGCTATGCCACACTATTTCGGAGTAATCGACTGGAGGGATGCGTATGTTTGCGGCTCTGAAGGCGGCCGGATTGGCTTCCGTGTTGAGCGGGGCCCTGGTGCTGGGCGCGGTGCCCGCGCTCGCCGATCCCGACCCGGGCCCGGGCGACCCAGGGACCGTCGCGGCCCCCGCGGACCCGCCCGCACCTCCCGCGCCACCGCCCGTCGCAGCGCCGCCGCCGGCCGACCCGCTCGCGCCACCGCCATTCACCTTCCCCGGCGCCCAGCCGGCGGCCTCGGGTCCCGCCGCCGGGCAGAACCCGACGCCGTTCACCGGCACGGCGCCGTTCGGGCCGCCCTCGTTCGTCCCTAAGAACGGCGCGACGGTGGGCGTGGCCCAGCCGATCATCATCAACTTCCCGGGCCGGGTCGATGACGCGGGCGCGGCCATCGACGCGGTCCACGTGATGTCGACCCCGCCGGTGCCGGGCAAGTTCTACTGGATGACTCCGACCCAGCTCCGCTGGCGCCCGCTGAGCTTCTGGCCCGCCCACACCGACGTCACCGTCGACGCCGGCGGCACCGTAATGAGCTTCCACACCGGTGACACCCTGGTGGCCACCGCGGACGACGCCACGCACCAACTGACCGTCACCCGCAATGGCACGGTGGAGAAGACCATCCCGATGTCGATGGGCATGACGTCCGGCAACCACCAGACCCCCAACGGCACCTACTACGTGCAGGAGAAGATGCCCTCGGTGGTGATGGATTCCTCGACCTATGGGGTCCCGGTGAACTCCACATACGGCTACAAGGTGACGGTCGAGCTGGCCGTCCGCTTCGACAACGTCGGCGACTTCGTGCACAGCGCCCCGTGGTCGGTGGACGACCAGGGCAAGCGCGACGTCAGCCACGGCTGCATCAACATCAGCCCCAGCAACGCGAGGTGGTTCTTCGACAACTTCGGGCCGGGCGATCCGATCATCGTGAAGAACTCGACCGGCGGCGACTACAAGAAGAACGACGGCTCCGCCGACTGGATGAACTAACGGCTCAGCCGACCAAAATCGCCCTGTCCCGGCTCGGGATGGGGCGATTTTGTGTTTGTCGGCCCCTTTCGCGGGAGCGGCAATTATGTATAGCATCATACATATGCGTAGCCCCCGCGAGCGGATGGTGATTTCCGCCGCGCTGCTGATCCGGGAGCGCGGGGCGCACGCCACCGCCATCTCGGAGGTTCTCGAGCACAGCGGCGCGCCGCGCGGGTCGGCCTATCACTACTTCCCGGGCGGGCGGACCCAGCTGCTCTGCGAGGCGGTCGACTACGCCGGCGAGCACGTGGCCGGCGTCATCGCCGAGGCCGGCGGCAGCCTCGAGCTGCTGGACACCCTCATCGAGAAGTACCGCCGCCAGCTGCTCGACAGCGACTTCCGCGCGGGCTGCCCCGTCGTCGCGGTCTCCGTCGAGGCCGGCGAGCAATCCGACCGCGAGCGGATGGCGCCGGTGGTCGAGCGCGCGGCGGCGGTGTTCGATCGCTGGTCGGACCTGATCGCTGCGCGCGTCGTCGCCGACGGCGTGGCTCCCGACCGTGCCGGCGAATTCGCCGTGCTGGCGACCAGCGCGCTCGAGGGCGCGATCGTGCTGGCCCGGGTGCGGCGCGACCTGACGCCCCTCGATGTCGTACACCGCCAGCTACACCGACTGCTCGCGGCCGAGCTCTCCGAGAGGAACCCGCAATGACGACCACCGATTGGCAGCCCACCGCGTGCATCCTCTGCGAATGCAACTGCGGCATCGTCGTGCAGGTCGAGGATCGCCGGCTGGCCCGCATCCGGGGCGACAAGGAAAACCCCGCCTCGCAGGGGTACACCTGCAACAAGGCGCTGCGGCTGGACCATTACCAGAACAACCGCGCCCGCCTGACTTCGCCGATGCGCCGCCGCGCCGACGGCACCTTCGAGGAGATCGACTGGGACACCGCCATTGTCGAGATCGCCGAGGGCTTCAAGCACATCCGCGACGCCTACGGCGGCGACAAGATCTTCTACTACGGCGGCGGCGGCCAGGGCAACCACCTGGGCGGGGCCTACAGCGGCGCGTTCCTGAAGGCGCTCGGCGCGCGGTACCGGTCAAATGCGTTGGCGCAGGAGAAGACCGGCGAGGCTTGGGTCGACGGGCAGCTCTACGGCGGTCACACGCGGGGCGAGTTCGAGCACGCCGAGGTGTCGGTGTTCGTCGGCAAGAACCCGTGGATGTCACAGAGCTTTCCCCGCGCCCGGGTGGTGCTCAACGAGATCGCCAAGGACCCCGAGCGGTCGATGATCGTGATCGACCCCGTCGTCACCGACACCGCCAAGATGTCCGACTTCCACCTGCGGGTGCGGCCCGGGACCGACGCCTGGTGCCTGGCGGCGCTGGCCGCCGTCCTCGTCCAGGAAAGCCTTTGCGACGAAGCGTTTCTCGCCGAGCACGTGCGCGGCGCCGACGCCGTCCGGGCCGCGCTGCGCGAGGTTCCCGTCGGCGACTACGCGCAGCGCTGCGGGGTCGACGAGGAGCTGCTGCGCGCGGCCGCGCGGCGCATCGGCGCCGCCGCCAGCGTGGCCGTGTTCGAGGACCTCGGGATCCAGCAGGCGCCGAACAGCACGCTGTGCTCCTACCTGAACAAGATGCTGTGGATCCTCACCGGCAACTTCGCGAAAAAGGGTGGGCAGCACCTGCATTCGTCGTTCGCGCCGCTGTTCAGCCAGGTCTCCGGCCGCACGCCGGTCACCGGTGCGCCCATCATCGCCGGGCTGATCCCGAGCAACGCGGTGCCCGAGGAGATCCTGACCGATCACCCGGACCGCTTCCGGGCCATGATCGTCGAAAGCGCCAATCCCGCACATTCGCTGGCCAACTCGGCCGCATGCCGCGAGGCCTTCGCGACGCTGGAGCTGATGGTGGTCGTGGACGTCGCGATGACCGAAACCGCCAGGCTCGCCCACTACGTGCTGCCCGCGGCGTCCCAGTTCGAGAAGCCCGAGGCAACCTTCTTCAATTTCGAATTCCCCGGCAACGCTTTCCAATTGCGCCGGCCGCTGCTGGAGCCGCTGCCCGGGACGCTGCCCGAACCGGAGATCTGGGCGCGCCTGGTGCGCGCGCTGGGCGTGCTCGACGACGCCGAACTGCGCCCCCTGCACGAGGCGGCGCGGCGGGGCCGGCAGGCGTACGCCGAAGCGTTCCTCGGCGCCGTGGCCGCCAATCCCACTGTGGCGAAGCTGATTCCGTATGTGCTCTACGAGACGCTGGGGCCGACGCTGCCGGACGGGTTGGCCGGCGCGGCGGCCGCCTGGGGGCTGGCCCAGAAGACCGCGATGGCCTACCCCGAGGCGGTGCGGCGGGCCGGTCACGCCGACGGCAACGCGCTGTTCGACGCGATCCTGGACAACCCGTCCGGTGTCACGTTCACCCTGCACACCTACGAGGACGACTTCGCGCTGATCGGCCACGCCGACCACAAGATCGCGCTGGAGATCCCCGAAATGCTGGACGACCTAAGGGCTTTGGCCGCGGCGCCGTCCGAGCTGACCACGCCGGAATTCCCCATCGTGCTGTCGGTGGGCGAGCGGCGCGCCTACACCGCCAACGACATCTTCCGCGACCCGTCCTGGCGCAGACGCGACGCCAATGGGGCGCTGCGCGTCAGCGTCGAGGACGCCCAGGACCTTGGTTTGGTCGACGGGGGCCGGGCGCGCGTCAGCACCGCGGCCGGCAGCGCCGAGGCGACCGTCGAGGTGACCGAGACCATGCTCGCCGGGCACGCCGCCCTGCCCAACGGCTTCGGGCTCGACTACGTCGGCGAGGACGGGCGCACCGTGGTTCCCGGCGTCGCCCCCAACGCGCTTACCTCCACGGAATGGCGCGACCGCTACGCGGGGACGCCGTGGCACAAGCACGTGCCGGCGCGCATCGAGGCGGTGGCCTAGTTCCAGATCCTGACCCGGTTGGCCGGGGCCAGGTACAGCGCGTCGCCCTCGGCCACGCCGAAGGCGTCGTAGAACGCGTCCATGTTGCGCACGACGCCGTTGCAGCGGAACTCCGGCGGGGAGTGCGGGTCCACCGCGAGGCGCCGGATCGCCTCCGCCTCACGTGATTTGGTGCGCCACACCTGCGCCCAGCCGTAGAACACGCGCTGCACGCCGCTGAGGCCGTTGATGACCGGGGCGGCCTGGCCGTTCAGCGACAGCTGGTAGGCCAGCAGCGCGATGGACAACCCGCCCAGGTCGCCGATGTTCTCGCCGACCGTGAAGGCGCCGTTCACGTGGTGGCCGTCGCCGAGCCCCCGCGGCACGTACGCGTCGTACTGCTCGATCAGCGCCTTGGTGCGGGCGCCGAACTCGGTGCGGTCGTCATCGGTCCACCAGTCGACGAGGTTGCCGTCGCCGTCGTATTTGGCGCCCTGGTCGTCGAAGCCATGCCCGATCTCGTGGCCGATCACCGCGCCGATGCCGCCGTAGTTGGCGGCGTCGTCGGCGTCGGCGTCGAAGAACGGCGGCTGCAAAATGGCTGCGGGGAAGACGATTTCGTTCATCCCCGGGTTGTAATAGGCGTTGACCGTCTGCGGCGTCATGAACCACTCGTCGCGGTCCACCGGGCCGCCGAGCTTGGCCAGCTCGCGGTCGTGGTTGACCGCGTACCCGCGCCGGTAGTTGCCGTACAGGTCGTCGCGGTCGATGACCAGCTTCGAGTAGTCCCGCCACTTCTCCGGGTAGCCCACCTTGGCGGTGAACTTCTCCAGCTTGGTCAGCGCGCGCTCGCGGGTCTGCGGCGTCATCCAGTCCAGCTCGCCGATGGACTGGCGGTACGCCGCCTTCAGGTTGTCCACCAGGGCGTCGATTCGGGCCTTCGCGCCCGGCGGGAAATGCCGCTGCACGTAAAGCCTTCCGACGGCGTCGCCCATCAGGCTCTCCACCAGGGCCACCGCCCGCTTCCAGCGGTCCCGGATCTGCTCGGTGCCGGTCAGCAGCCGACCGTAGAAGTCGAAGTCCGCGGCCACGATGTCGTCGGTCAACCAGGAGGCGCGGGCGCGGATCACACGCCAACGCGCCCAACGCTTCCAGTCCTCGAAGTCCTCGCTGTCCCACAGCGCGGCGAACGCGGCCAGGTAATCCGGTTGGCGCACAACGACTTCGGCGACGGAGCCGGGCGCGCCGCCCAGCGCGGTGACCCAGCCGTCCCAGTCGAAGCCGGCCGCGTCGGTCCGCAGCTCGGCGAACGTGCGCAGGTTGTAGGTGAGGTCGGCGTCGCGGCGCTTGACCACGTCCCAGTGGGCGGCGGCCAGCTTGGCCTCCAGCGCCACGATCCGGGCCGCGGTGTCCGCGTGGGTTTCGGGGCCCCCGCCATAGACGAGCCCGAACATCCGCGCGATGTGGCCCGGGTAGGCGGCCAGCACCTCGGCGTGCCGCTCCTCGCGGAAATAGGACTCGTCGGGCAGCCCGATGCCCGACTGGGCGAAGTGCACCAGGTAGCGGGCCGAATTCTTGGCGTCGGTGTCCACGTACATCGCCACGCCGCCGCCGACCCCGGTGCGCTGCAGGGCACCGACCGCGGCGGCCAGGGCCGCGGTGTCGGCGCAGGCGTCGATGACGGCCAGCTCGTCGAGCAACGGCTGGACGCCCCGGCGCTCGACCGTGTCCTCGTCGAGGAAGCTGGCGTAAAGGTCACCGATGCGCTGCAGATCCGTGCCCTCCGCGGCACCCTGCTCGCCGGCCGCCTCGGTGATCAGGTCGCGCACCTGCTCCTCGGCCCGGTCGTACAGCGCGCGGAACGCGCCGTCGGTCGCCCGGTCCGGCGGAATGGCGTAGTCCGCCAGCCAGCGGCCGTTGACGTGGCCGAAAAGGTCGTCTTGGGGGCGGGCGTTCGCGTCGACAAAGCTCAGGTCGACGCCCGATCGAATGGCCTCTACAGTCACCCCGCCATCCTTCCATCTTCTTTTGGATGCGACGATCGGCCCATGTCCGACGACGCCGAGGCTGTCGAAACCGAAGACGACGTCGAAGCCGAAGACGACGCCGAGTCCGACGACGAAGACGAGGCCGGACCCGCGGACGGACGGATCTTCTCCCCCTACGGCATCGCGTCGACGGTGCTCGGCGTGCTGGCGGTCGCCGCCGTCGTGCTCGGCTACGTCATCTGGTCCGGCCACCGCGACGAGCTGGCCGAGCGCGTCTACCTGACCCGCGTCATGCAGACCGCCGCTGAGTGGACCGGCGTGCTGATCAACATGAACAGCGGCAACATCGACGCCAGCCTGCAAAAGCTGCACGACGGGACGGTCGGCGAACTCAACACCGACTTCGACGCGGCCGTCGACCCCTACCGGCAGGTGGTGCAGAAGCTGCAGTCGCAGAGCGCCGGCCGGATCGAGGCGGTGGCGATCGAGACGGTGCACCGCGACCTGGACACCCAGCCCGGCGCCTCCCGGCCGGTGGTGACCACCAAGCTGCCGCCGTTCGCCAGCCGGATGGACTCGGTGATGCTGATCGCGACGTCGGTCAGCGAGAACGTCGGCGCCAAGCCGCAGGTCGTGCACTGGAACCTGCGGCTCGAGGTCGCCGACGTCGACGGCAAGCTGATGATCTCCGGGCTGAGTTCCATCCGATGAGAAACATCTGGCGCCTGCTGGCCTTCGACATCGCGGCCCCGCTGGCCGCGATCGCCGCGCTGCTGGCGATCGGGTTGATCCTCGGCTGGCCGCTGTGGTGGGTGTCGGCGTGCTCGGTCCTGGTGCTGCTGATCGTCGAGGGCGTGGGCGTCAACTTCTGGTTGCTGCGCCGCGATTCGGTCAGCGTCGGCACCGACGACGACGCGCCGGGGCTGCGGCTGGCCGTCGTCTTCCTGTGCGCGGCCGCCCTGTGCGCGGCGGTGGCGACCGGGTACACGCACTGGACCCGGACGGACCGCACCTTCAAGAAGGACACCCGCGAGGTGGTCCAGATCGCCGCGGGCATGGCCGAGGCGATGGCGTCGTTCACCCCGAGCGCCCCGACCAGCTCGATCGACCGGGCCGCGGCGATGATGGTGCCGGACCAGGCGGACGCGTTTCGGGAGCAGTACCGAAAGTCCAGCGCGGAGCTGGCCCAGCACAACGTGACGGCGCAGGCCGCGACGCTGGCGGCCGGGGTCGAGGCGCTGGGGCCGGCGGCGGCCAGCGTGGCCGTGATCCTGCGGGTCACCCAGAACGCACCCGGCCAGCCGCCCAGTCAGGCCGCGCCCGCGCTGCGGGTGACGCTGGCCAAACGCGGCGACGCCTGGCTGGTGTCCAACGTGACGCCGATGAATGCCCGGTGACGCGTCAGTTGGAATCGGCCGACCGCACCGACTTCACCTTGACGAATCGGTCCGACAGCCGGCGCATCCGGATCATCAGCGCCGACGTGGGGCTGCTGCTGCCGTCGAGATAGCTGCCCAGGTCCTCGGGCGACACCCCGATTCGTGACGCGAATTCCTGTTCGCCCAGGCCCGACCGGTCGATCAGCAACCGGATGTGCCGGGCCACCTCGGCGCGTTCGTTGGCCTCCAGGTGGGTGCGGGCGCGCTCCAGCACCTCCCACAGGGCCTTGGCGATGCCGTAGGGGCGCGTCCCCTCGAGCACCTCTTCGACCTGGCGGGCGGTCCGGCCGTACGGGTCGCGCTTCAGCGCCGCGGCGATGAGCTTCCAGGTGGCGATGTCGCCGCCCTGCAGGGCCGCACGGATGGCGGACGTCGACCAGAACTCGACGGGCTGCTCGGGGTCGGCAAACGGGCCACCGGCCGTGCGTTGTTCGCCGGCGGGCCGCTCGGGCGGCGGTGCCGAGCGCCGTTCGGATGCCAACGTCACCTCGCCTCCTCCAACATCGCGACGGCCACCGACAGGCAGCGCTGCCTGACGTCGTCCCAGTCCGCTTTCGCGTCGGAATCCGACCATTCGTCGCTGATATCGGAGGGATGCGGGTCCGCGAGCCGGCGGACCAACTGGGTGGCCATCCATTCCCGCCTGGGTGTTTGACAACAGTAATACCTGTCCATGCCGGCCAGCACCACCGCGGCGGTCTCCGGTTCCACGTTGTCAACCATGTCTGCAAAGTCGGCGTAATCGCGGCTGCTGTTACGGCGCATGATCAAGTAGCCCTTGAGGCGCAGCGCCTCCGCGCCGGTCGGGACGAGCAGCCGATCCCCAGTGGGCAGTTGCACGTGGGTGGTCTCCACCGGGCTGCGCCGTTCGTACGGCGGCGGGTCCGCCGCCCCGGCGTCGGTCTCCAGCGCGTCGATCGCGACCGACAGGCGGCCCCGCCACAGCGTGACCGGATGGACGGGCCTATCCCCGGCGAGCGCGCGGGCGATGCCGTTGCGCGACGCCAGGCCGCCGACCAGCTTCTTGGCGGGCGAGTGGCCGTTGCCGTTCTTGGCCGGGCTCGCCCCGATCCCCGCGCCGCCGTCGTCGATGTCGACCTGGTGCGGGATCTGTCCGGGGCCGAGGCCGCGGTCGCCCGGGCCCTTCTCGGTCGGGCCGAGCTTGCCGTTGCGCCCGCACCCGGTAAACGCGAGCGGGTCGGCCACGCAGATGGCGTCGGGCGCCAGGTGCTTGAGCTTGGCGGACGATTTGAGCACCATCCGCAGGTCGGCGCTGGGCGCGGCCAGCGCCGAGATGTCGTCGGGGATGACGACCACGTCGCCGAGGTCGACCTGGGGCAGCGGCCGGTCGAAGTCGACCGACGGCAGCACGCGGCGCAGCCACCGGGGCATCCACCAGTTCCACTGCGCGAACATCGCCATCAGCGCCGGGACGAGGACCAGCCGCACCACCGTGGCGTCGACCGCGATCGCGACCGCGCACGCCACGCCGATCTCGGCGACCAGCGGCATGCCGGCGAACGCGAACCCGATGAACACCGCGATCATGATCAGGGCGGCGCTGGTGATCGTGCGGGCGCTGGTGCTCACGCCGTAGGCGACCGCGTCGCGGGTGTTCCCGGAGTGCAGGAAGCGTTCCCGGATCCGGGTGAGCAGGAAGATCTCGTAGTCCATCGACAGCCCGAAGGTCATCGCCAGCACCAGCGGGGGAACCGTGCTGTCGATCGAGCTGATCTGGGTGAAACCGAGGTCGCTCAGCCAGCCCCACTGGAAGACCACCACCAGGCTGCCGTAGGCGGCGGCGACCGACAGCAGGGTCATCAGCACGCCCTTGAGCGCCAGGAAGATCGAGTGGATCGAGATCAGCAGCATCACGAACGCGATCAGCGCGACGAAGAGCAGCACCAGCGGCTCGGTCTGCGACACCCGGTCGTCGAAGTCCTTGATCAGCGCCGTCGGGCCGCCCACGTCCACGCGCGCGGTTCCCGCGTCGGGGATCTTGGTCAGCTGCGCGCGCATCCAGCCGACGGTTTCGCGGGCCTTCATGTCCTCGGGATCGACCGACAACACCGCCGACAGCAGGGCGCTGCCGTTGTCCTCGGCGAACTGCGGCGGCGACACCGAAACGATGTTGGGGGCCTGCGTCATTCGCTGTCGGATCGCGGTGACGGTCTGGCTGTGCTCGGGCGACGCCGCGCCCCCGTCGGGAAACGTGACCAGCACCCGGATCGGGCCGAGCGCGCCGGGCCCGAGCGCCTGGGCGGCCGCTCCGACGCCGGCGCGAACCTCATGCGCCGAGTCGAACTGGCGCAGCAGGCTGTTGCCCAGCACCATCGACGCCGTCGGCACGGCCATGACGAGGAGCACCACCGACGCCGCCACCGCCGACGCCCACGGCCGGCGCATCACCGCTGAAATCCACCGGATCCAGAACCGGGACTGGCTGCCCTCCGGCTGGCGCGACCAGTGCAGCAGGCGCGACCTCTTGGCGGCCGCCCGGCCGAACGTCGCCAGCGCCGCCGGCGTCAAGGTGGCCGACGTCAGCATCGCCACCGCCACGGCCAGGATCGCGCCGGTCGCCATCGACTTCAGCGCCGGCGTGTTGATGATGTAGATGCCGGTCAGCGAGGCGATGACGGTCATCCCGGATAGCACCACCGCCAGCCCCGACGTGGCCATCGCGGCGTCGACGGCCTCGTTCGGCTGGCGCCCGGCGCGCAGTTCCTCGCGGAAACGCATGAGGATGAACAGCGAATAATCCACCGCGAGCGCGATCCCGAACATCGACACCGTCGACGTCACGAACACCGACATGGTCGTGTACGCCGACAGGAAGTAGACCAGGCCCATGGTGACCACGACCGTGCAGATGCCGAGGGCGAGCGGGATCGTCGCGGCGGCCAGCGAACCGAACACCGCCAGCAAGACGACCAGAATGATCGGCAGGTTCCACTTTTCGGCGGCCGCGATGTCGTGCTTGGTGTTTGCCGCGGCGGCGGCGCTCAGCGCGCCCTGCCCGATCACATAGAGCCGCACCCGGCCGTCCGCCGTCTGGCCGGACTGGTCGCCCCTGATGCCGACCTTTTGGCGCAGCTGCTTGGCGAGGTCGCTGGTGCCCGCGTTGCGCGCGTCCATCCGCAGCGAGATCACGTACGGCCGGTCGGGCTGCGGCGGCCGCTGGGTGGGGTTGGGGACCTCGCTGACGCCGGGGAACTCGCCGGCGATCTGCCGCAGCTGCGCGACGGCGTCGTTGATGTCCGCGTAGCTGGCGTCCGGGCGCGGGGCCGCCACCAGCGCCAACGACGACGCGCCCTGGTCGTGGTAGAGGTCCTCGAGCTGGTCGTGCACCGCCAGCGACTGGGAGCCGGCCACCTCGAAACCGCCGCCGGTGAGGTTTCCCGACTGCGTCATCGCCAGATACACCGCCGGCACCAACGCCAGCAACCAGCCTGTGAAGACCAACCAGCGGTACTTACGCAGGCTGCGACTGAGGCGCATCATGAACTGCTGGATTTCTTCACTCCCCGGGTTCTCACGCAATGCGTGCAGGCGAGGATACCGCAGCAGGCTGTGGATTATGTCGGGTTATCTGCATCCTGAGCTGCAACGACACGGATGTTGCCAAGACGCCGCCCAGGCGTTGTGAACTGGTGACCAACCGGGACGTGGATCACACGAAGTAGCAGCGGCGGGGTGGGGATGGCAGGATGTCGGGTGGCCGCGCGGGGCTCGGGAAACTCCGGGGGGACTCCGACGCGAAATGCCGTCTACTGCAGCCGTTTGCGAGGGGTCCGGCGCTGGGCACACCCGACGCGAACTTTGAGGAGTGACCCATGACGACAGGCACCGCGACCGGGCGCCGCAGGATCTTCGCCGGGCTGCTTGCCGTCGCGCTGCCCGGCGCCGCCGTCGCGGTCCTCGCCGGGCCACCGGCGACCGGCGCCAACGACCCGTGCGCGGCCAGCGAGATCGCCCGGACGATCGGCTCGGTCTCCAAGTCGATGGGCGACTACCTGGACTCGCATCCCGAGACCAACCAGGCGATGACCTCGATGCTGCAGCAGCAGGCCGGCCCGCAGTCGCTGACCGGGCTGAAGTCCTACTTCGAGGCCAACCCGAAGGTGGCCGGCGACATGACGTCGATCGCGTCGCCGCTGACCAGCCTGTCGACGCAGTGCAAGTTGCCGATCAGCATCCCGCAGGCGATGGGCATGATGCAGCAGGCGCAGGGCGCGGCGGGCGGCCTGCCCGGTGGCGTGCCCGCGCTGCCCGGCGGCGGCGCCCCGGGCGCCTCCCCGGTCGGCAGCGCCCCGGCCCCGCTGCTGCCCGGCGTGACGATCGGCGGGGCGCACTAACCAGCGGCCGGCTGCCCTCGCCGTTGATTGTGAAGCGTGGGCCGCGAGGGTGAAGCCTGGGCGCAATATCGGCCGGAATCCCGCCCTGGGTTAACACTCAAAGCCGCGAACTAGCGGTCGATTTCGTGGGTGGGCTCGGGCGGCGGCAGCGGACCCTGCAGCGCGGCCTCCGTCGGGTCGGTGGGCGGGTCACCGTCGCGCAGCACGGCCAGCGGGCCGGTGATGGGGTCGTCGTCGTCGGCGCCCCCGTCCGTCTCGGTTCGGAACACGAAGAAGAACACCACCCAGCCGATGGCGGCGATGAGCAACCAGCTGATCAGCCGGTAGAGCAGCATGGCCGAGATGGCGCTCGGCAACGACATCCCGCTGGAGACCAGGCCGGGCACCAGCACCGCCTCGACCACCAGCAGGCCGCCCGGCATCAGCGGAATCGTGCCGACCGCGCGGGCGGCGGCGTACGCGACCGTCAGCCCGGCGACCGACGCGTGATCGCCGGCGGCGTAAGCCGCGAAGCCGAGGCAGGCGACGTCGGCGATCCAGTTGAACATCGACCAGCTGAACGCCACCCCCAGGTCGCGGCGGCCCAGGCTCACCGACTCGAGCTGCATCAGGGTCTCGCGCCACTTGCCCAGGCCGGTGTCGGCCGGCCGGCCGCGCAGCGAGTTGACCCACGACAGCACCCGGCTGCCGATCCCCTCGATCAGGTCCGGGCGCGACGCCACCGCCTGGGCCAACAGCAGCAGCGCGACGAAGCCGCCCAGCGTGAACAGCAACGAGAACGGGTTGTTCTTGGCCCCCAGGAAGAAGGCGCCGCCCAGGCCGAGCAGCGCCAGCCCCACCGCCTGCAGCACGCCCGACATCACCAACTGCCACGACGCCACCACCGTGGAGGCGCCCCAGAGCCGCTGCTGACGGAACAGAAACGTCGCCGACAGCACCGGCCCGCCGGGCAGCGTCGTGCTCAGCGAGTTGGCGGCGTAGAAGGCGGCCTCCGAGCGCAGCTGCTTGACGTGCACGCCCGCGGATCTCAGCAGGGTGCGCTGGATCTGGGCGAAGCTGTGCATCGACGCGGCCGCCGCCACCACCGACGCGAGCAGCCACCACCAGTTGGCCTCGTACAGGCTCATCCACGCTTTCGCCAGCTGACGCCAGCCGAGCGCGATCTCGACAGCAAGCACGATCGCGACGATCCCGAGGACCACCCAGCGCACCCACCAGTACCTGCCGCGCGGGGTCTCTTCGCGCGTCAGGTCCAGCTTGCGGGCGGGTGCGTCGTGCGACACGTGCTTTAGGGTAACCGCGCAGGTGGCGCGGCCAGCGAGGCGAAGCTCCGACTGTGTCGGGGTCGTAACCGGATCGTGCCGGGTCCGTCGGCGCGGGGGACGCGCGACGGCCGGTCGCGGCGCGCCGCCGCCAGATAGGCTGGCCTGATGCCGGCAAACCCCGACCACGCCTTGGAGGCTGGGTCCGTCGAGCCCCTGGTCCGAAAGGCCGCCGCCTGGTCGTGGCGCTTGCTGGTCATCCTGGCCGCGGTGGTGGCGGTGCTCTGGGTGGTCAAGAAGCTCGAAGTGATCGTCGTTCCGGTGTTGCTGGCGCTGATGATCAGCGCGCTGCTGGTGCCGGCCGTCGACTGGATAGACAAGCGGGGCCTGCCGCGCGGGGCGGCCGTGGCGCTGGTCATGTTCGGCGGGTTCGCGATCTTCGGCGGCATCCTGGCGTTCGTCATCGTCCAGTTCGTCTACGGTCTGCCCGACCTCACCGAGCAGATCAGCCGCAGCATCGACTCCAGCCGCCGGTGGCTGATGGAGGGCCCGCTGCATCTGCGGGGCGAGCAGATCTCCAACGCGGGCAACGCCGCGATCCAGGCGCTGCACAACAATCAGTCGAAGCTGACCAGCGGCGCGCTGTCCACGGCGGCGACGATCACCGAACTGGTGACGGCCGCGGTACTGGCCCTGTTCACGCTGATTTTCTTCCTCTACGGCGGGCGCAACATCTGGCAGTACGTCACCAAGATCTTCCCGGAGAACGCCCGCGCGCGGGTGCGCGAGGCGGGTAACGCCGGTTACGGCTCGCTGATCGGCTACGTGCGCGCCACCTTCCTGGTCGCCCTGACCGACGCCGCGGGCGTCGGCACCGGGCTGGCGATCATGGGCATCCCGCTGGCGCTGCCGCTGGCCTCGATCGTGTTCCTCGGCGCCTTCATTCCGCTGATCGGTGCGCTGATCTCGGGGTTGCTGGCGGTCGTGGTCGCCCTGCTGGCGAAGGGCCTGGTCTACGCGCTGATCACGCTGGGCCTGCTGATCGCGGTGAACCAGCTCGAGGCGCATTTGCTGCAGCCGCTGGTGATGGGCCGCGCCGTCTCGATCCACCCGCTCGCGGTGGTGCTGGCCATCTCCACCGGCGGCGTGCTCGCCGGGATCGTCGGGGCCCTGCTCGCCGTGCCGACGGTCGCTTTCCTCAACAACGCGGTTCAGGTGCTGCTCGCCCGGGATCCCTCCGCCGAGTCCGAAAAGCAGACCGAGGACGCCGACGAGGCCGGGGTCGTCGTGCAGGCGGAACCGGACGAGCCCGACTGAGAGTCGGACCCTATAACCGTCCCTCGCGGCGCAGCAGATCCTGCGCGCTGACGCCCCCGCCGGCGCCGCGGCGACGCCGGTCGCCGTTCTCGCCTTGCCCGCGGGCGTTGAGTTTCTCGGTGGCCGCGTCGGAGTCGTTGGCGTCCGAACCCATCACCGGCAGGGCGGCGGTGGGGTCGGCCGGGTCGTGCTCACCGGAGTTGTTGGGCGGCACCGGAATTGCCCGGGTCTGACCGCTCGACGGTGTCGGTGCCGGCGACGGGGGCGCCGGTGGCCGCGGCGCCGCCGGGCCCCGCACGTCGGCCGGCCGTTCGCGACCGGGTGCGGCCGGGGCCGCGTTCGTGGGCACCGAGAGGCGCGCGGTTTTGGCCTCGACGGGCTGGCCCGGCTGGGCCTGCAGGCGGGTGGTGCTCGCCGCGGACGGCGTGCTCGGCGCGCCGGCCGCCAGTTCCCGGGCGGGCCTGGGCTCCAGCTGGTCCGGGTGCGCGGCCCGCGACGGCTCCAGCGAGCCGGGGTGGGTGGGATCGTGCGGCGCGCGCGGTGCCCCCGCGGCCAGGCGGGCCGCCGCGCGGGGGGCCGGGCGGGCCGGCCG
>NZ_LZLY01000015.1 GCF_001673535.1 Mycobacterium sp. 1081908.1
GGCATCCCGAGGATCCGCTCGGCGATCTGATTGCGGGTCACCTCGGAGGTGCCGCCGGCGATCGTCATGCCGCGCGACCCGCTGATCAATTAATCTCCCCCCGGCGAGTGTGCGTGTCTGCACGGCGACACGCCGCTCGGGCTGGCATTCTGCGCACGCTCGGCGCGGGTGGGGCGGTTAGGCCGGCGCGAATAGCGGCGCGCCGCCGCTGCCCCTCTCGGGCTGGATATCGACGGGCATCCCGCAGGTCACCGAATCCGGTTCGCAGCCAACGATGTTGGCGGCCACCCGCAGCCCGCTCTGCTCGGCGAGCTCGACGATCGCGATCACGTAAGGCGTCGGGATCTCCGGGTTATACGGGTGGTGGTTCACCGTATAGGTGAACACCGTGCCGCGCCCCGAAACCGGCCGCGCCACCAGCGGGCCGCCGCAGTCCCGGCATTGACCGGCCGCCGGGTGCACCCAGCGTGCGCAAGCGTCGCAGTGTTCGATGAGCAACTCGCCTGACACGGCCAATACAGTACACTCTATTGGTTCGGCGTGGGTGGCGGATCGGTTGGACGGATGGTGCACATGACCTACTTCGAAAAAGACGCGATCGTTTCCGGGCTCGGCATCTCGCGAATCGGCCGTCGCACCGGGATCCCCGGCCTGGAGCTGACCATGGAGGCGGTGCGCGCCGCCATCGAGGACGCCGGCCTCTCGCCGGCCGACATCGACGGGATCGCCACCCTCGGCGACACGCCGGCCGCCGACGTCAACGCCGAACTGCGGATCGAGGCGGCCGACTGCGGCGCCGGCTTCGGCACCGGCGGCCTGCTCAGCCCGGTGATGTCGGCGTGCCGCGCGGTCGCCGAACGGCGCGCACACCACGTCGTGGTCTACCGGACGATCCAAATGCTCGGCGGAACGGTCCCGGTCAAGCGCGAGGAGAACGCGCCCGCGCCGGCCCTCGCGCGCATGTTCGAGACCCCCGAAGGGACGCCGAAGCCGGCCGTCGGCGCGATGGACGACGTCAACGACCTGGTCGCCGCCCACGCCTATTCCGCCGCGAACTGGCTGGCGCTGAACTGCCGCCGCCACATGGAGCTGTACGGGACCACCAAGGAACAGCTGGGCTGGTTGGCGCTCAACGGCAGGGGCAACGCCGCGCTGAATCCCCTTGCGGTATACCGCGAACCGATGACCATGGCCGACTACCTGGAGGCGCGACCGGTGTCGACGCCGTTCGGCTTGCTGGACTGCGACGTCCCCATCGACGGCTCGATCGCGGTGGTGGTGTCGAACGCGGAGTACGCCCGCGACTGCCCGCACCGCGCGGTGGCGGTGGAGGCGATCGGCGGATCCGACGGCGCCGGCGGCTGGTTCCACCGCGACGACTACCCGAAGATGGCGATGTCGGACGCGACGGCGCAGATGTGGTCGCGCACGCAGTTGACACCCGCCGACCTGGAGCTGGCCGAGCTGTACGACGGTTTCACGTTTCTCACCCTGGCGTGGCTGGAGGCGCTGGGGGTATGCGGCGACGGCGAGGCCGGCCCGTTCGTCGAGGGCGGCGCGCGGATCGCCCGCGACGGCCAACTGCCGCTGAACACCTACGGCGGCCAGCTCTCCGCGGGGCGCATGCACGGCTACTGGGCTTTGCACGAAGGGTGCCTGCAGCTGCGCGGCGACGCCGGGGAGCGTCAGGTGTCCAAACGCCCCGAGGTCGCCGTGGTTTCGGTGGGCGGCGGACCCGTCGCCGGATGCATGTTGCTCACCTGTTGAGATAGCTTGTGGCACAGCGCGATTCCGGCCCCGCGGACAAACTCGCCGCGCAGATTGCCCGCCACATCGAGGCGGACATCGTCCGGCGCGGCTGGACCGTCGGCGAATCGCTGGGCTCCGAGCAGGCGCTGCAACAGCGATACCGCGTGAGCCGATCGGTGCTGCGGGAGGCCGTCCGCCTGGTCGAACACCACCAGGTCGCCCGGATGCGCCGCGGACCGGGCGGCGGGCTGCTGATCTGCCGGCCGGACGCCGGCCCCGCGACCCGCGCCGTGGTGATCTACCTCGAGTACCTCGGCACGACGCTGGTCGACCTGCTCAACGCGCGCCTGGTGCTCGAACCGCTGGCCGCCTCCCTTGCGGCGGAACGCATCGACGAAGCCGGCATCGACCGGTTGCGCGCGGTGCTGCGGGCGGAGGAGCAGTGGCGGCCGGGCCTCCCGGCGCCGCGCGACGAGTTCCACATCGCGCTGGCGGAGCAATCGAAAAGCCCGGTACTGCAATTGTTCATCGACATCCTGATGCGGCTCACCACGCGATACGCCCTGCAGTCGCGGGCGGACTCGGCGACCGAGGCCATCGAGGCGGTCGAGCACATGCACCGCGACCATTCCCGACTCGTCGACGCCGTCACCGCCGGCGACGCGGCGCGGGCCAAGACGCTCAGCGAACGACACGTCGAAGCGGTGACCTCCTGGCTGCAGCGGCACTACCCCGGCGGGGGGAGCCGGGCGCGCGGGACGCGGCGGCTGCGGCCGGCCGGCGGCGACGCGCCCCACGGCAAACTCGCCGAGATGCTGGCCGCCACCATCGGCGACGAGATCGCCGCCGACGGCTGGCGGGTCGGCTCGCTGTTCGGGACGGAGACGGCCCTGCTGGAGCGCTACCGGGTCAGCCGCGCGGTCTTCCGGGAAGCGGTGCGGCTGCTGGAATATCACTCGGTGGCGCAGATGCGCCGCGGGCCCGGCGGCGGGCTGATCGTCACCAAACCGCACGCCGAGGCCAGCATCGACACCATCGCCCTGTACCTGCAGTACCGCGGGCCGACGCGGGAAGACCTGCGGTGCGTTCGCGACGCCATCGAGATCGACAACGTCGCCAGAATCGTCAAGCGGCGCAGCGAGTCCGAGGTGGCGGCGTTCTTGGCGACCCGGCCGGGCACCCACGCGGGCGACGTGCGCAAGGCGGTCGCCGAGGAGGTCCGATTCCATCTCGGATTGGCGCAGCTGGCCGGCAACGCGCTGCTGGACCTGTTCCTGCGCATCATCATCGAGCTGTTTCGCCGGCACTGGACCAGCACCGTGCCGACCGAGCCGACCTGGACCGACGTCGACGCCGTCGAGCACGCCCATCTCCGGATTGTGCAGGCGATCGAAGCCGGCGACGACAGCCTCGCCCGGTATCGCATCCGCCGTCACCTGGACGCCGCGGCCTCCTGGTGGCTATAGCGGCCCGGATCCGACCGGGTGTGACGCTTTCGATGGCATATCGAACGGCCTTCTGGGGTACTGGGATGGAGAAGTGACAAACGGCCGGTCCAGCAGGGGGTTGGCACTTGTGATCGAAAGCGAGCGCGCAAGGGTGACGGGGGGCTTCGGGGGAACGCAAGCCGGCCAATCGGGTTTCGTTCATTCCGGACTCCTTTACCGTTCGCAGGGGGAATACCGGGACCTTGTCGTTCGCTTCATCGTCGACGCGTTGGCGCTGGACGAGGACGTTTTGGTGGCGGTGCCCGGCGACAAGCTGGACGCGTTGCGGGACGCGTTACCCGGACCCGACGCCGGCTTCACCGCGGAACTGCGGATGGTCGACATCGCCGAGATCGGCCGCAACCCCAGCCGATTCATGGCCATGGAGGGTTCCTTCATCGACGAGCACCACGGCCGGCGGGTGCGAATCGTGAGCGAGCTCGCCTGGCCGGAACGCACCCACGAGGAGATCGTCGCCTGCTCCGAACACGAGGCACTGGTCAACGCGGCCCTCGACGGATACCCGGCGACCGCCTTGTGCCTGTACGACGCCAGCGTGCTGGGCAACGAGGTGCTGGCGGACGCCCGCGCGACGCATCCACTGCTGTGGAGCGGCGGCGCGCTGCAGCGCAGCGCCGAATACGCGCCCGACGACGTCCTGGATCGCTGCAACCAACCGCTCGCCGCCAACCCGGGCGCCGTCACGTACATGGTCAGGAAGTCGGCGGACCTGCGGCCCGCCCGCTCGTTCGCCGTGGACTACGCCGGTTGGGTGGGGATGTCCCCGGGCGGCATCGAGGATCTGCAACTGATCGCGACGGAGCTGGCCAGCAACAGCCTGATGTACACCGACGGGGCCTGCCGGCTGGCCTTCTGGCGCGAGGACGAGCATCTGGTCTGCGAGGCGCGCGACACCGGACGGCTGGGCGACCCGCTGGTGGGGCGCCTGGACCCCGGCCCGAGCGGCCCCGCCAGCCGCGGGCTGTATCTGGTCAACGCGATATCCGACCTGGTCCGCACGCACACCACGCCGGCCGGGACCACGATCCAGGCCTATCTGCGGTTCGACGCGGCGTCCGGGCACGGATAGGAAGCACTTGTGCGGCAAGGGCTTAGCCCGCCGCGCGAAATAGATTTGCAATTGCGCGCCGGCGGCGTCTAGTGTCGGCGCTCGTGCGTCTTCTTCAGCGTGCCGTAGTAGCCAGCACCCGCAGCGGGGTCTGATCCCAGACCGACCCCCCGCTGTGGGTCGGAAGCTACTACCGTCGGTCGCTCCCGCTGATCAGAGAAGACCGACACCGTGGCTCTTACCAAGGCTCTTTCCAAATCCCTCGCCCCCTCGGGCGGCCACTTCGGCGCAGCCTTGCCGCGCGGGCTGCGCGAGGAGGCCGACGCGATGTCGTGGGAGGCCTTCGTCGCCACCTACGGTCGCACCGCCGGCCCGGTGCGATTGGGCCACTGGGCCTGCACCGACGCCGAGCGACCCGCAGGGCGGCTCGGCCCGCAGGCCCGCAATTTCCGGGCGATGATCGCCGTCGGCGACCACATCAGCACGTCGACCGCCGCCGCCAGCGGCCCGATCGCCGCCCTCACCGAGATGCTGCATCAGCGCGGGATCACGGTGGAGGTGCTGCGGTTTCACCAGATCCGTTGCGGCGCGGCCACGGCCACGTTCATCCGCGGCAGCGACGGGATTCGCGCCGAGTGGGCGATGGGCCTCGCGGAGGATCCGACCCAGTCCGCGTTGCGCGCGGTGATCGCGTGCGCCAACCGGCTGGCGGCGTGACTAGCGTCCGAGCGGGCGCAGCACGATCGGCATGCCGTCCTTGGGCACCGGCATGCCGCCGTAGTCCCACTCGGCCTGGTATCCCGGGCGGGGCAGCTCCAGCCGGTACTCGCGCAGCAGGCGGTGCAGGATCGACTTGATCTCCAACTGCCCGAACACCATTCCGATGCACTTGTGCGCGCCGCCGCCGAACGGCGTCCAGCCATAGCGGTGCCGCTTGTGCTCGCTGCGCGGCTCGGTGAACCGGTCCGGGTCGAATTTCAGCGGGTCCGTCCAGAGTTCCGGCAGCCGGTGATTCATCCCGGGGTAGGCGATGACGTTGGTGCCCTTGGGAATGTAGTAACCCAGCAGGTCGGTGTCGCGCACGGTCTGGCGCATGGCCCACTGCACCGGCGTCACCAGCCGGATCGACTCGTTCATCACCAGGTCCAGCGACTCCAGCTTCTCGAGGGAGTCGATGTCCAGCGGCCCGTCGCCGATGAGGCGGTCCGATTCGTCGCGGCAGCGCTCCTGCCACTCCGGGTGGGCGGCCAGCTGGTAGACCATCGTCGTGGCGGTCGACGTCGACGTGTCGTGCGCGGCCATCATCAGGAAGATCATGTGGTTGACGATGTCCTCGTCGGAGAACTTGTTGCCGTCCTCGTCCTCGCTCTGGCACAACACCGACAGCAGGTCGTTGCCGTCCTTCCCGCGCTGTTCCTTGACGCGCTCGCGGAAGTAGTTCTCCAGCAGTTCGCGCGCCTTCAGGCCGCGCCACCACGTGAACGGCGGGACACCGGTGCGGATGATCGCGTTGCCGGCGCGGGTGGTGACCGTGAACGCCTTGTTCACCTTGGTCACCAGGTCGCGGTCGGTGCCGGGCTCATGGCCCATGAACACCATCGACGCGATGTCGAGGGTCAACTCCTTCATCGCCGGGTAGAGCAGGAAGCGCGCGTCGTTGACGACCCAGTCGTTGGCGACCGTCTGGGTGATGACCTTGTCCATCTGCTCGACGTAGGAGACCAGCCGGGACCGGACGAACGCCTCCTGCATGATCCGCCGGTGAAACATGTGCTCTTCGAAGTCGAGCAGCATCAGCCCGCGGTGGAAGAACGGCCCGATCACCGGCACCCAGCCCTGCTGCGAGTAGTCCTTGTTGCGGTTGGAGTAGATGACCTGCGCCGCGTCGGGGCCCAGCGCCGCGACGCCCGGCAGGACCGGCGAATCGCCGAAGACGACCGGGCCCTTGGTCTGGTAGAGGAACATCAGGTAGTCCGGTCCGCCGCGCAACATCTCGATGATGTGCCCGATGACCGGCAGGCCCGCGTCACCGAGCACCGGCTTGAGCCCGCTGTCCGGCGGGGGATCGGCGAGCTTGTGCTCCGGGAACTGCGTGTTCAGCAGCCTGCGCTCGACCAGGCCCATGCCCGGGAAGTTGTTGAACGACGGGGTCAACCGGCGCCGCGCCTGATCGAGCAGATAGTGCGGGGTGCTGATCGTGGCGGCCATAGACGCTCCTTTGCGGGCCCGGGGCGGGTGACAGCGGTCACTGATTCATACCTTCGGGAAAAACTTGACGGCTGTCAAGTTTGCTTTTCCCGCGGCGTGGTGCAAGGTCGATGACGTGAGCAGCCACGCCGACGCGGACCCGGGCGAACCGGCCATTCGCCGGCGCGGCGACAAACACCGGCAGGCGATCATGCAGGCGGTGCGCGACCTGCTCGAGGAACAGCCGTTCGCGGAACTGTCGGTCAGCACCATCAGCCTGCGGGCCGGGGTGGCCCGATCCGGCTTCTACTTCTACTTCGACTCCAAGTACGCGGTGCTCGCCCAGATCATGGCCGAGGCCGCCGAGGAACTCGAAGAGCTCACGCACTACTTCGCCCCCCGCCAGCCCGGCGAGTCGCCGGAGCAGTTCGCCAAGCGGATGGTCCGCAGCGCCGCGGCGGTCTACGCGCACAACGACCCGGTGATGGCGGCCTGTAACTTGGCCCGGCACACCGACATTCAGATCCGCGAGCTCCTCGAGCGGCAGTTCGAGGTGGTGCTGGGCCAGATCACCGCGATCGTCGAGGCGGAGATCAAGGCGGGGACCGCGAATCCGATCAGCGACGACGTCCCGGCGCTGGTGCGCACCCTGGCGGGCACCACCTCGCTGACGCTGAGCGGCGACCCGCTCCTCGCCGGACGCCAAGGCCACCAGGACGACATGGAGCGCCGGGTGCGGGTGCTCGAGCAGCTGTGGCTCAATTCGCTGTGGGGTGGCGGGCCGAAGTAACGCGGTATGGTCACGGCCATGGGGCTGCGGAAAGCGGGGCGGTATTTCGCCGGGAAGCGGTGCCTGGTCACCGGCGCGGCCAGCGGGATCGGTCGTGTGACCGCCCTGCGGCTGGCCGCGCAGGGCGCCGAACTGTATCTGACCGACCGCAATTCGGACGGTCTGGAACGGACCGTCGCCGACGCCCGCGCGCTGGGCGCCGAAGTGCCCGTGCACCGGACGCTCGACGTCGCCGACTACGACCAGGTAGCGGCCTTCGCCGCCGACATCCACGCCGAGCATTCGAGTGTCGACGTCGTGCTGAACATCGCCGGCGTTTCGGCCTGGGGGACCGTCGACCGGCTGACACATGACCAGTGGCGCAAGATGATCGCGATCAACCTGATGGGTCCGATCCACGTCATCGAGGTGTTCGTTCCGCCGATGTTGGCGGCCGGCCGGGGCGGGCACGTGGTCAACGTGTCGTCGGCCGCGGGGCTGGTGGCGCTGCCGTGGCACGCGGCCTACAGCGCCAGCAAGTTCGGCCTGCGCGGGCTGTCCGAGGTGTTGCGGTTCGACCTGGCGCGGCACCGCATCGGGGTGTCGGTCGTGGTGCCCGGCGCGGTGAAGACCCCGTTGGTCGAGACGGTCGAGATCGCCGGAGTCGACCGCGAGGACCCCCGGGTCGCCCGCTGGGTGGACCGCTTCAGCGGTCACGCGGTGTCGCCGGAAAGGGCGGCCGACAAGATCTTGGCCGGGGTCGCGAGGAACCGCTACCTGATCTACACCTCCCCGGACATCCGGGCGCTGTATGCGTTCAAGCGGCTGGCCTGGTGGCCCTACAGCGTGGCGATGCGTCAGGTCAACGCGATCTTCACGCGCGCGCTGCGTCCCGCCCCGGCGCCGCTAGCCCGGCATGGCCAGCTCGAGTCGCACGCCGAGTAGCCGAACCGGCCGGTCGAGCTCGAAGAGGTCCAGGACGCGCAGCGCCGCCTCGGTGATGGTGTCGGCGTCGGTGGTGGCGGCAGGCAGCTTGCGGATTTTGGTGCGGGTGTAAAACGTCGCGGTCCGCACGGTGACGGCGACGCGGGTCACGATCCGTCCTGCCGCGAGCACGTCGTCCAATGCGTGGCGCGCCAATCGCGTTACGGCCGCGTCCATTTCGGCCCGATCGGTGAGGTCGCGCGGAAAGGTGACCACGTGGCTGCGGGAGCGCGGTATCCACGGTTCGGCGCTGACTTGGGCGTCGCCGCCACCCTTGGCCAGCAGCAGCAGCCAGAGGCCGGTGCGCGGGCCGAACGTGGACGTCAGCAGCTCCGCATCGGCGTGCGCAAGCTCGCGAACCGTGGTGATATCAAGGGCCGCAAGCTTTTTCGCCGTCTTGGGACCCACGCCCCACAGTGCGTCGACCGGACGGTCGGCCATCACGGTCATCCAGTTCGCGTCGGTGAGCGCAAAGATGCCGGCCGGTTTCGCGAAGCCGGTGGCGACCTTGGCCCGCTGTTTGTTGTCGCTGATGCCGACCGAGCAGGACAGCCCGGTTTCCGACGCGACGACCGCTCGGACCTGCTCGGCCACCTCGGTCGGGTCCGCGGCCTCGACGCCGACGTACGCCTCGTCCCAGCCCCACACCTCGACCGGGTGCCCCAGGTCGCGCAGCAGGCCCATCACCTGCTCGGAGGCCGCGTCGTAGGCGGCCGGGTCCGATGGCAGGAACGTCGCGTCGGGGCAGCGCCGCGCGGCGGTGCGCAACGGCATGCCGGCGTGCACACCGAACTCGCGCGCCTCGTACGAGGCGCAGGTGACCACCTTGCGCGGTTCGGTCGGGTCACCGCTGCCGCCGACGATGACCGGCAGCCCGGCCAGTTCGGGGTGGCGGCGCAGCTCGACCGATGCCAGAAACTGGTCCAGGTCGACATGAAGGACCCAGGTCATGCGGCCCTCACCGCCCGCAGAGCTTGCGCGCCAGGCTTTCCCACGCGTCGCACAGCGTCGCCATGGTGTGCCCGCCGTCGTTGAGTTGGTGCTCCACGTAATCGGCGTCGAGCAGCGCCAGCAGCGCGTCGGTCTGGACGTCGAGGTCGCCGGTGGTGCCCGCCGCGGCCAGCAGCACCCGTACGTGCGTGCGCTGCACGGCGCCCGCCCCGGCGTGGCGCAGCTGCGGATCGCGGTTGGCCGCCGACAGCAGCGCGTGGTGGGTGTGGACGAAGCGCATCTGCTCGCGGCCGAAGGCCACCAGCCGGTCCATCGGTGGCGCGTCGGGCCCCAGCGGCGGCGGCCCGAACAGAAACGCCTCCTGGCTGGCCCGCTCGTCCGCGTCGAGCAGCACCATCATCAGGCCGGCCCGGCTGCCGAAGCGGCGGAACAGCGTGCCCTTGCCGACGCCCGCGGCGGCCGCGACGTCGTCCATGGTGACCGCGTCCGCGCCGCGCTCGTCCACCAGCCGCCGGGCGGCGTCCAGCAGGAGCGTGCGGTTGCGCGCCGCGTCGCCCCGTTCCTGGGGAACCGACACGGGCAACGCGCGCGACCGCTCGACACCGCTCACAACCGCACTTTAGCGCCGCCGGAATAAACCGGACTATGGTCCGGTTGGGGCGTGCAAGGATGTACACCATCGGCCGAAGGGATCACACAGTGGCAGAGATCAAAATCTTGGCGTTAGTGGGCAGCTTGCGCGCGGCGTCGATCAACCGCCAGATCGCGGAACTGGCGGGGGCGGTCGCTCCCGCCGACGTCAGCGTCACGATCTTCGAGGGACTGGGTGAGGTGCCGTTTTACAACGAGGAGATCGACGAAGCGATGACCCCCGGCGCCCCGCCACTGGCCCCGGTCACCGCGCTGCGCGCCGCGGCCGCCGGTGCGGACGCCGCGCTGGTGGTCACCCCCGAGTACAACGGCAGCATCCCGGCGGTCGTCAAGAACGCGATCGACTGGCTGTCCCGCCCGTTCGGCGACGGCGCGCTGAAGGGCAAGCCCCTGGCGGTCATCGGGGGTGGCTTCGGCCGGTACGGCGGGGTGTGGGCGCACGACGAGACCCGCAAGTCGTTCGGAATCGCCGGCGCCCGCGTGATCGAGGCGATCAAGCTGTCCGTCCCGTTCAAGTCCCTCGACGGCAAGGCGCCCGCCGACGACGCCGAGCTGGCGGCGAATGTGCGCGACGCCGTCGGCAAGCTCGCCGCCGAAGTCGGCTGAATTTGGCGGGAACGAACAACCCGCCCGCCGGTCACCAGCAACGTTTCGATAACCGAATAGCCGAAGCCGCCAGCCCGCGCCGGCGGCTTTGCTGGTGAGCGGGACCGGGGACGGCTGGGACCGGCGATCGGGGCGCTTCTGTCGGTGGCCGCTGATATACCGGTTCGCATGTCCCCTCGAAACCAACCTGTGATCTGCGACACGCCGGGCGGGTGTCGCGGCGAGGCCTTACGACCAGGGAATTTCAGAATTGTTATTCAGAACATCTTGTATCTGGACAACTTGTCGGCCACTAGGTGTAGTGTTTCGAGGCACCGGCAGATCCCAGGATCCCCACGCTGGCCGGGCTTGGGGACCTCCCCGAATCGGCTCGAAGAGGTTGAAGGCGGCGCCTTCGGCTTCCAGCGCCGCAAGACGGGAATCTGGGGCCCTGACGGGCCGCTGAAACACAGCGAAGACCGAGTTCGTTGCAGTACCGAAGTAGTTGCCAGTCCGTTACAGGTTCTCCCTTCCGCAAAGGAGCGGCATCCATGAGCATCACCGTGTACACCAAGCCCGCGTGCGTGCAGTGCAGCGCCACCTTCAAGGCCCTGGACAAGCAGGGCGTCGCCTACCAGAAGGTGGACATCACGCTGGACTCCGAGTCGCGGGACTACGTGATGGCGCTGGGGTACCTGCAGGCTCCCGTGGTGGTCGCGGGCAACGACCACTGGTCGGGTTTCCGCCCCGATCGCATCAAGGCGCTCGCGGAGTCGGCGCTCAGCGCTTAGTCGGACATTAGGTAAGGAAGGTTGCGGTGCCATGGACATCACGGGGCCCAACCTGGTGTATTTCTCTTCCGTGTCGGAGAACACCCACCGCTTCGTGCAGAAGCTGGGTGTTCCCGCCACGCGGATACCGCTGCACGGGCACATCGAGGTCGATGAGCCGTACGTCCTGATCCTGCCGACCTACGGCGGCGGCCGGGCCACACCGGACGTCAACGCCGGGGGTTACGTCCCCAAGCAGGTCATCGCTTTCTTGAACAACGAACGCAACCGGTCGTTGATCCGCGGCGTCATCGCCGCGGGCAACAACAACTTCGGGGCCGAATTCGCCTACGCGGGCAACGTCATCTCCCGCAAGTGCGGCGTGCCCTACCTCTATCGCTTCGAACTCATGGGAACCCCGGACGACGTGGATGCCGTCCGCGCGGGCCTGGCTGACTTCTGGAAGGAACAGACGTGCCACCAACCGTCACTGCAGAGCCTGTAGCCGCCGCCACGCATGCGTCGTCCGACGAGACGGACTACCACGCTCTGAACGCGATGCTGAACCTGTACGACAAGGACGGCAGGATTCAGTTCGACAAGGACGTTCTCGCGGCGCGCCAGTACTTCCTGGAGCATGTCAACCAGAACACCGTCTTCTTCCATAACCAGGACGAGAAGCTCGACTACCTGATCCGCGAGAATTATTACGAGCGTGAGGTTCTCGACCAGTACTCGCGCAACTTCGTCAAGGAGCTGCTGGACCGCGCCTACGCCAAGAAGTTCCGGTTCCCGACGTTTCTGGGCGCCTTCAAGTACTACACCTCCTACACGCTGAAGACGTTCGACGGCAAGCGCTACCTGGAGCGCTTCGAGGACCGGGTCGTCATGGTCGCGCTGACGCTGGCGTCCGGTGACACCGGCCTGGCCGAGAAGCTGGTCGACGAGATCATCGACGGCCGGTTCCAGCCGGCCACCCCGACGTTCCTGAACTCGGGTAAGAAGCAGCGCGGCGAGCCGGTCAGCTGCTTTCTGCTGCGCATCGAGGACAACATGGAGTCGATCGGGCGATCGATCAACTCCGCCCTGCAGCTGTCCAAGCGCGGTGGGGGAGTCGCGTTGCTGCTCTCCAACATTCGCGAGCACGGCGCGCCGATCAAGAACATCGAGAACCAGTCGTCGGGCGTCATCCCGATCATGAAGCTGCTCGAGGACTCGTTCTCCTACGCCAACCAGCTGGGGGCGCGCCAGGGCGCCGGCGCGGTGTACCTGCACGCGCATCACCCCGACATCTATCGCTTCCTGGACACCAAGCGGGAGAACGCCGACGAGAAGATCCGGATCAAGACGCTCTCCCTGGGCGTGGTGATCCCCGACATCACCTTCGAGCTGGCCAAGAAGAACGAGGACATGTACCTGTTCTCGCCGTACGACGTCGAGCGCGTGTACGGCGTGCCGTTCGCCGACATCTCGGTGACCGAGAAGTACTACGAGATGGTCGACGACGCGCGCATCCGCAAGACCAAGATCAAGGCGCGCGAGTTCTTCCAGACGCTGGCGGAGCTGCAGTTCGAGTCCGGCTACCCCTACATCATGTTCGAGGACACGGTGAACCGGGCCAACCCCATCGAGGGCAAGATCACGCACTCGAACCTGTGCTCGGAGATCCTGCAGGTGTCCACGCCGTCGCTGTTCAACGAGGACCTGTCGTATGCCCATGTGGGCAAGGACATTTCGTGCAACCTGGGATCGCTGAACATCGCCAAGACGATGGACTCGCCGGACTTCGCCCAGACGATCGAGGTGGCCATCCGCGCGCTCACCGCGGTCAGCGACCAGACGCACATCACGTCGGTGCCCTCAATCGAGCAGGGCAACAACGACTCCCACGCGATCGGGCTGGGGCAGATGAACCTGCACGGCTACCTGGCCCGCGAGGGCGTCTTCTACGGGTCCGAGGAAGGCATCGACTTCACCAACATCTACTTCTACACGGTGCTCTACCACGCGCTGCGGGCGTCGAACCGCATCGCGATCGAGCGCGGCAGCCACTTCAAGGGGTTCGAGAAGTCCAAGTACGCCTCGGGGGAGTTCTTCGACAAGTACACCGAGCAGGTGTGGGAGCCGGCGACCGACAAGGTGCGCCAGCTGTTCGCCGACGCGGAGATCCGCATCCCGACGCAGGACGATTGGAAGCGGCTCAAGGAGTCGGTCGCCGCGCACGGCATCTACAACCAGAACCTGCAGGCGGTGCCGCCGACCGGATCGATCTCCTACATCAACCACTCGACGTCGTCCATCCACCCCATCGTGTCCAAGGTCGAAATCCGCAAGGAGGGCAAGATCGGGCGGGTCTACTACCCGGCGCCCTACATGACCAACGACAACCTGGAGTACTACCAGGACGCCTACGAGATCGGTTACGAGAAGATCATCGACACCTACGCCGCGGCCACCCAGCACGTGGACCAGGGGCTGTCGCTGACCCTGTTCTTCAAGGACACCGCCACCACCCGCGACGTGAACAAGGCGCAGATCTACGCCTGGCGCAAGGGGATCAAGACGCTGTACTACATCCGGCTGCGGCAGATGGCGCTGGAGGGCACCGAGGTCGAGGGCTGCGTCTCCTGCATGCTGTAGGGCGCGGGACCCACGGCGTCGGCGCCAGTCTGCCCAGGTCAGCGCCTCTCGCGCGGTATGGTGCTTGATGTGGTGAGAATTCCGCGACCTCCCCGACCCCATCCGAGCGTGAAGCCCGGGGTCAAGGTCGACGCGCGCAGCGAACGGTGGCGCGAGCACCGCAAAAAGGTGCGCGGCGAAATCGTCGACGCGGCGTTTCGCGCCATCGACCGGCTGGGGCCCGAGCTGAGCGTGCGGGAGATCGCCGAGGAGGCCGGCACCGCGAAGCCCAAGATTTACCGGCACTTCCACGACAAATCCGATCTGTTTCAGGCGATCGGCGAGCGCCTGCGCGACATGTTGTGGGCGGCGATCTTCCCGTCGATCGACCTGAAGACCGATTCGGCCCGCGAGGTGATCCACCGCGCCGTCGAGGAGTACGTCAACCTCGTCGACCAGCACCCCAACGTGCTGCGGGTGTTCATCCAGGGCCGTTCGGCCGCGAGCCCCAAGATCCTGGAGGAGGGCCGCGGAATCACCCTGGCGGTGGCCGACATGTTCGACAACGAGCTGCGGGAGATGGAGCTGGACCACGCGGCGATCGAACTGGCCGGTCACGCCGCCTTCGGATCGGCCGCCTCGGCCACCGAGTGGTGGCTGGGTCCCGAGGCCGACAGCCCGCGCCGCATGCCGCGCGAGCAATTCGTCGCCCACCTGACGACCATCATGATGGGCGTCATCGTCGGCACCGCCGACGCGCTGGGCGTCGCGATGGATCCCGACCAGCCGATTCACAGCGTGGTGCCCAGCAATCCCGCCGCGAGCTGAGAACGTTCGGCACGTTGACAGCGCTGCCGGCATCGATAACACTCGCCCTATCCGATACCTTGGGTACTGGGTATTTGCGAGCTAACAGGAAGACCGATCCACCGTGACCGATGTCATCGCACAAGTTGAGCCGACTCACGCGCAAGAACCGGTGCACACCCGCGCCGTGATCATCGGGACCGGGTTCTCCGGTCTCGGCATGGCGATCGCACTGCAGAGGCAGGGCGTGGACTTCGTCATCCTGGAGAAGGCCGACGACGTCGGCGGCACCTGGCGCGACAACAGCTATCCCGGGTGCGCCTGCGACATCCCGTCGCACCTCTACTCCTTCTCGTTCGAGCCGAAGCCCGACTGGAAGAACCCGTTCTCCTACCAGCCCGAGATATGGGACTACCTCAAAGGCGTCACCGAGAAATACGGGCTGCGCCGCTACATGGTGTTCAACTCGCTGGTGGACCGCGGCCACTGGGACGACGATGAGAACCGCTGGCACGTGTTCACCGCCGACGGCCGCGAATACGTCGCCCAGTTCCTCATCTCCGGCGCGGGCGCGCTGCACATCCCGTCGTTCCCCGACATCGAGGGCCGCGACGAATTCGCCGGTCCCGCTTTCCATTCCGCGGAGTGGGACCACAGCGTCGACCTGACCGGCAAGCGGGTGGCGATCATCGGCACCGGCGCCAGCGCGATCCAGATCGTGCCCGAGATCGTCGGGCAGGTCGCCGAACTGCAGCTGTACCAGCGCACCCCGCCATGGGTGGTGCCGCGCTCCAACCCGGACCTGCCGCCGGTCCTGCGCCGGGCGATGGCGAACGTTCCCGGGTTGCGGGCGCTGACCCGGCTGGGGATCTACTGGGCGCAGGAGGCGCTGGCGTTCGGCATGACCAAGCGGCCGAATGCGCTGAGGTTCATCGAGGCTTATTGCAAATACAACATCCGGCGCTCGGTGAAGGACCGCGAGCTGCGCCGCAAGCTGACCCCGCACTACCGCATCGGCTGCAAGCGAATCCTGAACTCCTCCACCTACTATGGTGCCGTCGCGGACCCCAAGACCCAACTGATCACCCACGGCATCACCCGCATCACGCCGGACGGGATCGTCACCGCCGACGGCCGGGAACACCAGGCGGACGTGATCGTCTACGCCACCGGCTTCCACGTCACCGACTCCTACACCTACGTCCAGATCAAGGGGCGGCACGGCGAGGACCTGGTCGACCGGTGGAACCGCGAGGGCATCGGCGCGCATCGGGGCATCACCGTCGCCGACGTGCCGAACTTGTTCTTCCTGCTGGGGCCCAACACGGGGCTCGGGCACAACTCCGTGGTGTTCATGATCGAATCCCAGATCCGCTACGTCGCCGACGCGATCGCCACGTGCGACAAGCTGGGCGCGCAGGCGCTGGCCCCGACCCGCGAAGCGCAGGACCGGTTCAACGACGAACTGCAGCAAAGGCTTTCGCAGTCGGTGTGGAACACCGGCGGCTGCGCCAGCTGGTACCTCGACGAGCACGGCAAGAACACCGTGCTGTGGGGCGGCTACACCTGGGAGTACTGGCGGGCGACCCGTGCGGTGAAGCGAGACGAGTATCAGTTCTTCGGCGTGCGCCGGACCCGGGATCAGAGGGACCCAAGCCCCGCCGGCTAATCAAACCCGAGTTGCTCGTGGGTATGGAGTTGAGCCGCCGTCGGGCCTTACATTGGGAGGGCAATGAGCGCTTATCAGACCGTGGTGGTCGGCACCGATGGCTCGGATTCGTCGCTGCGTGCGGTGGATCGCGCCGCCGCGATCGCGGCGGATCACGGCGCGAAATTGATCGTTGTGACGGCGCACAACCCCGTCCCTGAGGAAAAGGGCCGCTACGCCATCCCCCCGGGCAGTGACCATGGCCAGGACTACCGGTTGGTGGGCGAGGCGCCCTACTACGGGATCCTGCAGAACGCCAGGGAGCGGGCGCACCAGGCCGGGGCCAAGAACGTGGAGGAGAAGCCGATCGTCGGCGCCCCCATCAACGTGCTGGTGCAGCTGGCCGAGGAGGTCCGCGCCGACCTGCTGGTCGTCGGCAACGTCGGGCTCAGCAGCGTCGCCGGGCGGCTGCTGGGATCGGTCCCATCCGAAGTCTCCCGCAGGTCCAAGGTCGACGTGCTGATCGTCCACACCAGCGCCTGAGCTGATATGTAAGCGGTTCTGTCAAGTGGGCAGGGAAAAGCGGCGGTCGCGGTGTGTTGCGGCCGCCGCTTTTCGTTGGCCGGATGAGGTCGTTGTCGAGGTCGAGCGTGTCTTTCGACGCGTGTCAGTCTGATATGCGCGGGTTGGTTACCGCAGGACGGGAGTTTCGAGTTGGAGCGGCTTGCTGTGTCTAGGAGCGAGCGTAATCGCCTGTGTTGCAAGCAGATTGCTCATAGCTCAGTCGCGGGTCACTCCAAGGCGCTTGCCGGCCTGTTCATCGACCTCATCCGGGGCCTGTGGGGCGATCTATCCGTCGAGTACGGCCAGTGACCAGCACCATCCGGCCAGCTCGCGGGCGATCGCGGTGTTGGCGACCACGGCGCGTTTCTTGCGTGCATCGAACGAGCGCCACCGAGTATGCAGGCGTTGGTTGGCCAGCTGGGCGCGCGCACGGGCCGCGGGATCAGCAGCAGCCCAGCGCCGCTGCAGCTTGGCGCTCACACGGTAGCGGGGCCGGTGATGCCAGGCTGCTTCGATCAGCAGTCGTCGGGCATGACTGTTGCCGGTCTTGGTGACCCCGCCCTGAATCCGGCTGGGCCCCGAGGAATACTCGCTGGGCACCAGCCCGAGATAGGCGCCGATCGCGCGGCCGGTCAGCCGATGCCAGTCGCCGATCTCGACGGCCAACCCGAACGCGGTCAACGTCGCGATTCCGCGCAGGCAGCACAGCCTGCTCACCACCGGGGTGAACTCAGAATCAGCAGCCATCTGTTCGATAGCGCGATCGAGGCGCTCGCGGCGATTGAGGGTGACCAGCATCGCCTCAAAGCTACTGTCGTAGGCCAACTGCAGGGCGGGATTGTCGAACCGCTGAGCGCGCAGCCACAGCTCATGTTTGCCGGTCCAGGCTCTGCCACCGCTGTAGA
>NZ_LZLY01000016.1 GCF_001673535.1 Mycobacterium sp. 1081908.1
CCGGATGGGTCAGGATGAGAAAGCGTTCCTCCCGGATGCCGGCAACGACCCGCTCGGCGGCGTCTTCGGGCTGGATCGGGCGCAGCAGGTGGGGCGGGAAGTTGATCCAGCGCGGGTCGTCGATGCCGATCATGCGCGCGCTCTCGCCGATGTTGGTGGCCACCAACTCCGGGCAAAGGACCGAAACCCCAATGCCTTTGGGCCGAAGGTATAGGTACAGGCCTTCGGTGATCCCGACCACCGCATGCTTGGCGCCGATGTAGGGGATGTTGTCGTAGCCGTGGGCATACAGGCCGGCGATGGATGCCGTGTTGACGATCCAGCCGTGGCCCTGCTCGAGCAGGATGGGGACGAATGCGCGGATGCCCCGCACCACGCCGAACACGTTGATGTCGAACAGCCGCTGCCAGTCCCGCATCGGGACTCGTTCGGGCGGACCGAGCAGCGCCACGCCGGCGTTGTTCATGACGATGTCCACCTTGCCGAATTCGGCGAGCACCGCGCGCGCCAGGGCGTCGACGTCGGCGTCGGAGGTGACGTCGCAGCGCACCGCCAGCGCACGCTGCCCGGTTTCGGCGACCGCATTGACGGTCTCGTCCATTCGCTCTTGGTGAATGTCGCCGACCACGACGTCGGCCCCGGCCCGCGCCAGCGCGAGCGCCGTGGCCCGGCCGATGCCGGAAGCACCACCGGCGATGACCGCGACCGCGCCGGAAAGTTCCATCGTTCGCGTCACCCGAAGAGGTTCGGCAACGGGGGCAGGCCTTGCAGGGTGCCCTGCAAGAAGTACGGCCCGGCGTTCGGGGTCAGGGACGAATAGCCGTCGTTGACGATCGGCTGCAGAAATGAGTTGAGGTCGTTGACGATTGGCTGCGGGACGCCGAGCTGCTCAAGCGGGAACAACATCGGCAGAGTCGGAGCCGGAACCATGTCGGTGGTGATCGTGCCGCCCAAGGGCGTGGTCACGCTGGAGACCTGCACGGCGTCCGACATCGAGGCCAGCGATGTGGTGTTGTGGTTGTAGATCCCGGCGGCCAGCGAGTTCACCCATGCCGGGATATTCCAGGGCCGGTCGGGCGGATTGCCGAAGAAGTCGTACTGGCCGAACACCACGCTGACGTCGTATTGGGTGTTCGGCACGCCCTGCGCGGTGTAGTCGACGAACGGGACGGTGAACCCGTTGGGCAGGTAGGCGTGGAACAAGCCGGACTCGGGGCCGTTGAACATCGCGAACTGCAGGGCACTGTGCGGTGGCGCGTTCGGGTCGACCGCGAGGGCGGCCAATTCGCGGTTGACGACGAGGGTCCCCTCCGACAGCGCCGCGATGCGCACCGGTGAACCGTTGCCGTTGATGAACGCATTCATGATCTGGTCGTTGAGCGCTCGCTGTCCCATGGCGACGGCCTGGTTGACGCCGGGCGCGGCCAGGCTACCGCTGATGAGGCCGATGCTGGCCGGGTAGTTGACCACCTGCGGGGTGGTGCCGGGGAACCAGTTCTGCCCGATGGCGTGGTTCAGCAGGTCGTACCCCTGCAGGATCGATACGTTGATCGGCCCCGGGAGGCTGCCGGCATATACCAACTGCCCCAGATAGGGCAGATTGGTGATGAAGTTCGGGTAGTACAGCGGTCCCGCGCCGGGAACCGTGATCCGCGTGCCCGCCGCGGCGCCCGGGACCAGCGGGCTTCCCAACAGCGTCTGCGCCGTTGCGATTTCGGTGGTCAGATACGTGTTGGCGTTCGCCGCCAGGGCGAGCACGAACCTGTCGTGCAGCTGCGCCGCTTGCGCGGCGAGCGCCTGGAATTCCGCGCCGTGGGCGCCGAACAACCCGGCGATGCACGTCGACACCTCGTCGGCGCCCGCGGCCAACAGCGACGTGGTCGAGTTCGTGGCCGCCGCGTTCGCGGCGATGACCGCGGAGCCGATCCCGGCCAGGTCCTCGGCAGCAGCCGACAACAATTCGGGCGTGGCCAGGACATACGACACCCGGTGCCTCCTTGCCCCCGGACGCGATCAGTGGCTGTGAGGGTACTCGCGGCCGGGACGCTAGGCGTGGCTTTCGTCTTCCTTGTCCTCCCCGTCATCGTCGCCGGTGTGGAGGAGTTTTTCGGGGTGCCAGTAGGTGTTGGTGCGGGGTTGGCCGCGTTCGAGGTG
>NZ_LZLY01000017.1 GCF_001673535.1 Mycobacterium sp. 1081908.1
TCGCCGGGCATCACGAATCCGAGGCGCTCGCGGGCCTGCGCCGCAATGTATGCCGGGTCGCCGAGCTTGACCTTCTTCTGCTCCAGGTCGGCGATCTGGCGGCGCAGCGCGGCCTGGCTGGCGGCCAGCTGGTTCATCTCGGTGCGCTGCGCGAAGTAGGTGCGCACCGGGCCGGCGATGGTAAGGGTGAGCACGCAGATCACCGCGGCCAGCACCGCCGCCCGCCGCGCGGTGAACCCGAGCCGCTGATCGGAGCGCTGCTCGACGGACTCGGCGACCTGCCGCTTGAGGGGCTCGACGACACGCTCCTGCAGCGACCGGTTCGCATGGTTTGCGGTTGGTGAGGGCTTGGCCGACCTACGGCGCCGAACCGAATCACCGGCCTTCCCCGGGCGCGATGCCGGGGAGCGGCGTTTCGGATCGGGCTTGGGCGTCAACCTATTTCAACCTACTTCTGCTCCAGCGCGAACCGCGGGAAGGCCAGATCGCCGGCGTAGCGTGCCGCGTCGCCGAGAGCTTCCTCGATCCGCAGCAGTTGATTGTATTTGGCCACGCGCTCGCTGCGGGCGGGCGCGCCGGTCTTGATCTGGCCGCTTCCGACGGCCACCGCCAGGTCGGCGATGGTGGTGTCCTCCGTCTCGCCGCTACGGTGGCTCATCATCGTGCGATACCCGCTGTGATGGGCCAGCGCCACGGCGTCGAGCGTCTCGGTCAGCGTGCCGATCTGATTCACCTTGACCAGCAACGCGTTTGCCACGCCCTTGTCGATACCCTCTTCCAGGCGTTCGGGGTTGGTGACGAAGATGTCGTCGCCGACGATTTGCACCCGGTCCCCGATCGACGCGGTCAGGGCCGCCCATCCTTCCCAATCGTCTTCGGACAGTGGGTCTTCGATGGACACCAGCGGATACGAGCCGAGCAGGCCGGCGTAGAACTCGGCCATCTGCTCGGCGGTGCGGGCGCTGCCCTCGAAGGTGTAGCCGGTGCCGTCGGCGTAGAACTCGGTGGCCGCGGCGTCGAGGGCCAGCGCCACATCGCTGCCCAGTTTGAAACCCGCCGATTCGACGGCGCGTCCGATCAGGTCCAGCGCCGCGGTGGTGCCGGCCACGTCGGGGGCGAATCCGCCCTCGTCGCCCAGTCCGGTGGACAGGCCCTCCTTCTTCAGGACCGACTTGAGCGAGTGGTAGACCTCGGCGCCCCACCGCAACGCCTCGGCGAAGCTGGGCGCGCCGATCGGCGCGACCATGAACTCCTGAATGTCGACGCCGGTGTCGGCGTGGGCGCCACCGTTGAGGATGTTCATCATCGGCACGGGCAGAATGTGCGCGTTCGGCCCGCCGATGTAGCGGAACAGCGGCAAGTCGGCGGAATCGGCGGCCGCCTTGGCGACCGCCAGCGAGACACCCAGGATCGCGTTGCCGCCCAGCCGCGACTTGTCGGGGGTGCCGTCGAGGTCCACCAGCGCCTGGTCCACCAGCCGCTGGTCGTCGGCGGCCAGGCCGATCACGGCCGGACCGATCTCGTCGAGGACGGCCTGCACCGCTTTCTGCACGCCTTTGCCGCCGTAACGCTCACCGCCGTCACGCAACTCGACGGCCTCGTGCTCGCCGGTCGACGCGCCGGACGGCACCGCCGCGCGGGCAAACGTCCCGTCCATCAGAGCTATCTCGACCTCGACGGTCGGGTTGCCGCGGGAGTCGAGGATCTCGCGGGCCCCGACCTGCTCGATAATCGGCACTGGGTTTCTCCTTGTCGTAGCTGGCGCCGTCAGCGATACATCCTGCTACAGCGGGTGATGCGCCGCATAGGCGGTCGCCCAGTCCCGCACCGCCCGCGCGTAGACCCCGGAGTTGTTGTAGGCCCGCAGCGCGGTGATCCACCCCCGCGGTGTGGCGAGATCTTTGCCACGCCAACACAGATAACCCGCCGCCGCGAGCGCCGCGTCGTCGATGTTGTCGGGGCTGACGACGCCGTCGTTGTGGGCGTCCACCCCGTACAGCCGCCACGTCTCCGGGATGAACTGCATCGGCCCCATCGCGCGGACCACCCCGGCGTCACCCCCCGCGCCGTCCTCGGTGTCGACGATGCGCAGCGTGCCCCCGCTGCCGTCCAGGCGGACCCCCCGAATGGGCGGACTGACGTCACCGTTCGGCGACAGCGTCGCGCCCCGGTAGGTGCCGTGGTGGCTCTCGACCTGCCCGATGCCCGCCAGCGTGGTCCACGCGATGTGGCACTTGGGGTTCTCGACCTCGGCGACACGCGCGGCGTAGGCGTAGGCCTCCAAAGCGACGACGGGAATCTCCAGCGCCGCCGAGCGTTGCTCGGCCCATTGGCGCAACTGGTCCGCGGGCCGGCCACTGAGGTGAGTGTCCACCGGCGGCACCGGATCCCCCGCCGGGGGCGGCACCCCTTCCGGGATGAACAGGCTCAACTGCCAGGTGCAGCTGGAGGCGAGAATCATGGCCGTCGCGCCGATCACGGCGACCGCACGCAACCAACGCCTCGGCGACACCATGCCCCTCTAAAGCTCCCCTGGACTTTCCTTACCCGAAACTTCGACCACGACCATCGTCCCACGGGTTTCGGCCCGACCCCGTCGATTCCCGCCCCGTACCGACCGGTGCGGCACGCGTTTCGCCTGATCGAATGGCTTTACTTCCGCCCTTTACGCCGCTTGGAGCCCCCGCCGGAGGCCTTGGACGCGACCTCGGGGGCCACGTCGGCCTCGGGTTCACCGGCCGGCCAGTGCGCGCGCCACTCCTCCTCGGTGACCTCGCCCAGCGGTGCCACGTCCAGCTCGACCGGGACGGTATCGCCGCGGCGGCTGGCCGCGATCGAGCGCTCCACACCGCGGACGGTGTCCACGAACTCCAAAACGGCCGCGCGCAGGGCGCCTTCCGCGTCGACGTCGGCCGACACGGCGACCGACGTGATCTCGGCGGGGATCAGTTCGGCCGGCAGCCCCGCCTTCTCGACGCGCTGAATCACCTTCTGCGCCAACGCCAATGCCGGCTGACCGGTGTGAACGTCGTCCATCACCGAGTTCCGCGACTTCTCCGCGGCCTTGCGCTCCTCCCACTGCGCTAACTGCTCTTCGAGCGAAATCGATTGTCCGGCAAGGACTCCGGGGACCCGATTGCCCAGCTTGCGCATCAGCGTGGTGGCGACATCGTCGATGGTGAAGGGCAGCTGCGGCGCGTCCTCGGCGATGCGGGCGTGGAAGAGGACCTGCAGCAACACGTCACCGAGTTCCTCGCGCAGCAGGTCGGCGTTGCCGCTGCGCACCGCGTCGAGCAGCTCGTAGGTCTCCTCCAGCAGGAAGCGGCGCAGCGAGTCGTGGGTTTGCTCGCTTTCCCACGGTCCCGCGGTGCGCAGCTTGTCCATCATCGCGACGGCGTCGACGAGTCGCTCGCCGCGGGGGGTGTCCGGCGCCGAGATCAGCCGGGCCCCGGCGGCCAACCGGGCGGTGACTGCGGGGTGGTCCGGATCGGACGACAGCAGCACCGGCGCGTCGTCCCCGGAGTGCACGGGCCGC
The DNA here is from genome assembly GCF_001673535.1 of Mycobacterium sp. 1081908.1. Taxonomy (GTDB): domain Bacteria; phylum Actinomycetota; class Actinomycetes; order Mycobacteriales; family Mycobacteriaceae; genus Mycobacterium. Next base: position 3,536 of record NZ_LZLY01000017.1, read on the forward strand.
GCCGCGGCCAGCGACCAGGGCACCGCGACCGGCATCTCCTCGGTGTACTGCACCTCCCCGGCGAGGTGCTCGATGGCCTCGACCGGCACCAGCGACGGGCGGCGGGGGTCGAACAAGACGACGATGGAAGTCATCGCGCTCGCCGCTCCTCACTTCTCGCTGGCCCTGAGCTCGTTATACCAATCTCTATCTGTGGTTTCCCCTCGAGTGCGGTCACCAGGTTGGCCACCATCTGGAGCAACTCGACGTCGCGCAGCCGCGGCGCGCCGACCCCACCCGCCCGCGGAATGGGCACCTGGACCGTGGACGTGGTGGCGCGGTAGTGCGCCGCCGGATACATCCGCTTGAGCCGCACCTGGGCCGAGTCCAGCAGCGTCACCGGCGACAGCCGGATGGTCGCCGCCGACGGGGCCGACACCTCGGTGATGCCGGCGGCGCGGCACAGCAGCCGCAACCGCGCCACGGCCACCAGCCGCTCGGCGGGCTCGGGCAGCGCCCCGTAGCGGTCCATGAGCTCCTCGACGACGGCGCCGACGGCGGCGTCGTCCGAGGCCGCCGCGAGCCGCCGGTAGCCCTCGAGCCGCAGCCGGTCGCTGGCGATGTAGTCCGGCGGCAGGTGCGCGTCCACCGGCAGGTCGATCCGGACGTCCTTGGGCTCCTCGGGCGCGGTGACCGTTTCACCGTCGGCGGCGGCCCGATAGGCCTCCACGGCCTCGCCCACCAACCGCACGTACAGGTCGAACCCGACCCCGGCGACGTGCCCGGACTGTTCGACCCCCAGCACGTTGCCCGCGCCGCGGATCTCGAGGTCCTTCAGCGCGACCGCCATGCCCGCGCCCAGCTCGTTGTTCTGCGCGATGGTCGCCAACCGGTCGTAGGCCGTCTCGGTCAGCGGCGCGTGCGGCGGATACAGGAAGTAGGCGTAACCGCGCTCGCGGCTCCGCCCGACCCGCCCGCGCAGCTGGTGCAGCTGCGACAGCCCGAAGGTGTCGGCGCGCTCGACGATCAGCGTGTTGGCGTTGGAGATGTCCAGCCCGGTCTCCACGATCGTGGTGCACACCAGGATGTCGTATTCGCGGTTCCAGAACCCCTGCACGGTGCGTTCCAGCCGCTCCTCGGGCATCTGCCCGTGCGCGACGACGACGCGCGCCTCGGGCACCAGCTCACGCACCCGCGCCGCGGCCCGGTCGATGGAGCTGACCCGGTTGTGCACGTAGAACGCCTGGCCGTCGCGCAGCAGCTCGCGCCGCAGCGCGGCGGCGACCTGTTTGTCGTCCTGCGGGCCGACGTAGGTCAGCACCGGGTAGCGCTCCTCGGGCGGGGTCAGGATCGTCGACATCTCGCGGATCCCGGCCAGGCTCATCTCCAGCGTGCGCGGGATCGGGGTGGCGCTCATGGTCAGCACGTCGACGTGGGTGCGCAGCGACTTGATGTGCTCCTTGTGCTCGACGCCGAACCGCTGCTCCTCGTCGACGACGACCAGGCCCAGGTCCTTCCAGCGCACCCCGGTCTGCAGCAGCCGGTGGGTGCCGATCACGATGTCGACCGTCCCTGCGGCGAGGCCCTCGATCACGGCGCGGGACTCGGCGGCGTCGGTGAACCGGGACAGCCCCTTGACGGTCACCGGGAAGTCGGCCATCCGGTCGGTGAACGTCTGCAGGTGCTGGTCGGCGAGCAGCGTGGTGGGGACCAGCACGGCGACCTGCTTGCCGTCCTGGACCGCCTTGAACGCCGCCCGCACCGCGATCTCGGTCTTGCCGTAGCCGACGTCCCCGCAGATCACCCGGTCCATCGGCACCGGCTTTTCCATGTCGGACTTGACCTCGGTGATCGCGGTGAGCTGGTCAACCGTCTCGGTGAAACCGAACGCGTCCTCCATCTCGGCCTGCCAGGGAGTGTCCGGCCCGAACGCGTGTCCGGCGCTGGCCTGCCGCTTGGCGTAGAGCGCCACCAGCTCGCCGGCGATCTCGCGCACCGCCCGGCGCGCCTTGGTCTTGGTGTTGGCCCAGTCGCTGCCGCCGAGGCGGCTCAGCGCGGGCGCCTGCCCGCCGACGTACCGCGACAGCTGGTCCAGCGAGTCCATCGGGACGTACAGCTTGTCCGACCCGCCGCCGCGCTTGCTGGACGCGTATTCGAGAACCAGGTATTCGCGCCGCGCCCCGCCGACGGTCCGCTCGACCATCTCCACGAACCGCCCGATGCCGTGCTGGTCGTGCACCACCAGGTCGCCGGCGGTGAGCGCCAGCGGGTCGACGGTGTTGCGCCGCTTGGCCGCCAGCCGCTTGCCCTCGACGGCGGTGGCCCGGTTACCGGTCAGGTCGGTCTCGGTGATGACGACGAGGTTGGCGCCCGGGATCACGACACCGTCGTGCAGCGGGCCCTTGAGCACGCCCACCACCCCCTGTTTGGGGGCGGCGCCCGGTTCCAGCATGGCCGCCGGGGTGTCGGACTCGGCAAGCCGCTCGACCACCCGGTGGGCGGTCCCGGTGCCGGGCGCGACGACCGCGGCGTGCCCGCCGGTGCTGACGTGGGCGCGCAGCATCGCGAAGATGCCGTCGATGTCGTGTTGGTGCCCGCGGGCCGACGGCGCCGTCCGGACGTCCAGTTCGACGGCGGACTCGTCGGAGAGCTGGCTCAGCGTCCACCAGGGATGCCCCGACCGCGCCGCCGCGGCGCGCACGTCGTCCAGTTCGGCGAACCCCGACCCACCGAACTGCGCCAGGTCGACGGGCGCGTCGGTGCCCAGCGCCGCGACCGACCACGACGCCTCGAGGAATTCGCTGCCCGTCTTGATCAGGTCGGCGGCCCGGGTGCGCACCTTCTCCGGGTCGCACACGAGCACCGGCGTGCCCCCGGCCAGCTGGTCGGCCAGCAGCACGTGTTCGCCGGGACGCAGCACCGGCAGCAGCGCCTCCATGCCGTCGACCGCGATGCCCTCGCCCAGCTTGGCCAGCATGTCGGTGACGCTGCCGGTGATGGCGGGCTCGGCCCCGGAGTGCCGCGCGGCGAGGGCGGCCGCCCGCTCCCGCACGCCGTCGGTCAGCAGCAGCTCGCGGCACGCCACCGCGATGACCGTGTCGACCTCGATCTCGGGTATGGACCGCTGGTCGGCGACGGCGAACATGCGCATCTCGCTGACCTCGTCGCCCCAGAACTCGACGCGCACCGGGTGCTCGGCGGTCGGCGGGAAGACGTCGAGGATGCCCCCGCGCACGGCAAACTCGCCGCGCCGGCCGACCATGTCCACCCGGGTGTAGGCCAGCTCGACCAGCCGGGCAATGACGTCCTCGAATTCGACCTCCCGGCCGACGCTCAGCGTGACCGGCTCCACGTCGCCCAGCCGCGGCGTCATCGGCTGCAACAGCGAGCGCACGGCGGTCACCACCACCTGCAAAGGCGGCCCCAGCCGCGCGTCGTCGGGGTGGGACAGCCGGCGCAGCACCGTCATCCGGGCGCCGACGGTGTCGACGCCGGGAGAGAGCCGTTCGTGCGGCAGGGTCTCCCACGACGGGAAGACGGCCACTGCGTCGCCGAGCACGCCGCGCAGTTCGGCGGTCAGGTCGTCGGCCTCGCGCCCGGTCGCGGTGACCACGAGCAGGGGCCCCAGCCGCGCCAGCGCGGTGGCGACGAACAACCTCGCGCTGGCCGGCCCGACCAGCCTCAACTCGGCGGGCCGGGCGGCCGCGCTGTCGATCAACTGCTGGAACGTCGGCGCGCTCAGCGCCAGATCCACGAGCCCCGCGATCGGGGTTTCTGGGCGAGCAGGCCCCGGTCCGGTCATGATGAATCCATTCTAGGGGCGCCAAACTCCGTCAATATCGAGCCCGGCGCCGTCAAGGGATCGTAAGAAAAGCGGCACCCGGACCATTGCGGGCGCACGTTTGACTCATGACATTGCTGGACATCTTGCCGTCGATCGGTCATGCGGCCCCCCGACGGTTCGATTCTGCGATCTGGCCCGCCACCACGCATTCCGACGAGCGGGGACGGCTCTGCGTCGGCGACGTCCCACTGGTCGACATCGCCGACGAGTTCCACACCCCGACCTACGTCATCGACGAAACCGACTTCCGCGGCCGCGCCCGCCGCTACCGCCGGGCGCTGCGCGGCGTGACGGTCGTCTACGCCGGAAAGTCGCTGCTGACGACCGCGGTGGCGCGGTGGGCGCGCGAGGAGGGCCTCGGCGTCGACGTCTGCTCGCGCGGTGAACTGGCCGTCGCCCTGGCCGGCGGGGTCGACCCGGCGCGCATCGTCATGCACGGCAACGCGAAATCGCCCGACGAGCTGCGCGACGCGACGGGCGCCGGCGTCGGGCGCATCGTGCTCGATTCGACGATGGAGATCGCCTACCTCGCCGGCCTGGCGCGGCGCCGGCAGGCGGTGCTGGTCCGGGTGACCCCGGACATCGACATCCACGGCCACCGCGCCGTCGCCACCGGCATCAGCGACCAGAAGTTCGGCTTCACCCTCGCCGGCGACCACGCCTCCGACGCGGTCGGGCGCGTGCTGGCGCATCCGATCCTGGACCTGGTCGGGCTGCACTGCCACATCGGGTCGCAGGTCGCCGACCCCGCCCTCTACGGCGAGGCGATTCGCCGGATGATCGCCGCCATGGCCGACGTGCGCTCGCGCCACGGCGTCATCCTCACCGAGCTGAACATCGGCGGCGGCCACGCCATCCCCTACCTCCCGGGCGATCGCGAGCTCGACCTCGACGAGCTTTCCCGCGTCGTCGAGGACGCGCTGGACGAGGCTTGCGCCGCCGAGCATTTCCCGCGGCCGGCCATCGTGGTGGAGCCGGGCCGCGCCATCAGCGGGCGCGCCGGTGTGACGCTGTACCGGGTCTGCTCGGTGAAGACGCAGCCGGGCGGGCGCACCTTCGCGGCGGTGGACGGCGGGATGAGCGACAACCCGCGGGTGTCGCTGTACGGCTCGCAGTACACCGTCACGCTGGCCAACCGGCACTCGCTGGGCGCCAGGCAGCGCGTCACGGTGGCGGGCCGGCACTGCGAGGCGGGCGACGAGATCGCCCGGGACATCGAGCTGCCGGCCGACCTGCACCCCGGCGACCTGTTGGCCGTCGCCTGCACCGGCGCCTATCACCACAGCATGGCGTCGAACTACAACATGGTCGGCCGCCCGCCGCTGGTGGCGGTCCGGGACGGCCGGGCCCGCGCCCTGGTGCGCCGCGAGACGGTCGCGGACCTGCTGGTCCGCGACTGCGGTTAAGCCGTTACGGCGTGTCCCGCTCGGCGAAGTGGCGTTGCCGCGCCAGCAGCGCCGCCGCCCGCTGCTCGGCGGTGACTCGCAGCGACGGGTCGAAGTAGTCGTCGACGCGGTCGATGTCGATCACCGTGGCCGTCGGCGCGGCGGGCTGCTCGGCCGCGGTGGCGCGCCAGGTGACGACCCCGCTTCGATACTCGCGCGCGTCGAGCCAGTTGTGCACGCCGAGGTCCTCGGTGGACAGCAGCACCCGCACCCGGTCGCCGTCGGCGAGCGACTGGCCGAGGTTGAGGCTCGTCTGACGGGTCGCGATGTCGATCATCTCGCTCCACCGATTGGTCAGGCAGATTCCGACATATGGGCTGCCGCTGGGGATTTGGTAGTCGATCACCAGGGCCTGGCCGTCGTCCAGTTCCCACGAGATGGGGACGAACCAGGCGCCGGCCATGGCCGACGGCGGCTGCATCGGCGGGATGACGAAGTTCTTCGGCAGGGCCCCGAAGACCCGCGCGGGAATGTCCTTGACCCACATGGTGAACAGGTCGCGCGACGCGGCGAGGTGCTCGTCGAACGCGGCGACGGTCTGCGCCGGCGACGGCGGGCTCGCCGGCGTTTGGGGATTGAGGCATTCGATGCGGACGGTGCCCTTGGATTGGCGTTGCCAATCGCCGTAGGTTTGGTAGCAACAGAACGACTCGGCTCCCGGCGGGAGCTCAAACCAGTTGGCGCCCCCGGTTTTCTGACGGCTGAAGTAGATCTCGAAGGATCCGTCCGCCGCGATGTCCAGGTCCTCGGACTGCGTCTTGACCGCGTGGGCCTGGTCGTCCTTGCCGGCGTAGACGCCGAAGGTGGTCTGCGCGACGGAGCCCAGCGTGCCGTAGACCCGGTAGTCGTGGGCGTCGTCGATGCGCGCCGACAGGTACAGGGTGTCGGGGTTGGAGTGGCCCCAATTCCACGGCGCGTACTGGGCGTTGATCAGCGTGGGGCGCGCCGGGTCGCTGCGCAGCTGCAGCCCCATGTACTGGATGTGGCCGATCATGTGCCCGAGCAGCGCACTGGCGGAGCCTTCGTCGAGGTCGCCCTGCGCCAGCGCGATCCCGAGCAGCTCGTCGTGCAGGTCACCGAATCGTCGCCACGCCGAGCGCAGTGCGTCACTTGAGGTTTCGGTCACGGCTGTCCCTCGATTCCGTAGAAGTCGCGGTAGTACTGCAGTTCCGGCCAAAGCGCCGCGATGTCGAGCCCGTAATCCTCGGCACGGTAGATGTTGGGTTTGCGGGTCGCCACGCCGCGCTGGTCCATGAACCTGCTCATCTTGCGATGCACCTCGGCGGTGAGTTCGATGCCGAAGTGGTCGTAGATCTCCGTGACGCACGCCAGCGGCTCGCGGACCATGCGATCCATCGGGAAGTCGATGAATTGCGCTGAACGCTTGGCGAATTGGCGCCTCAACTCGACGTTGCGGGCGAGCATGCCCCCGGTGCGCCAGCGCATGTAGCGGCCGTGATCGTGCCAGTCGACGCCGTCGGTCACCATCGCGAAGACGGTGCCGGACAACTTGCAGCTCGAGGCGATGACCTCGGTGGGCTCGCGGTAGGTGGTGACGAAGCGCGCATCGGGGAAGACGTCGAGGATCTTGTCGATGTTGGCCATGTGCGGTGGGGTCTTGAGCAGCCAGCTCTCCTCGGGACGCAGTCCCCCGCTCTGCATGTACTGCAGGAGCAGCTTCTCCTCCTGGTAGACCCAGGTGCGGTCCTGATCGGCCAGCCACTGGTCGTAGCCCTGACAGTTGAACATGACCAGGAACGTCTCGCTGTGGAAGGCGTAGGCGTGCAGCAGCGCGCATTCCTGGGCCTCCCACGCGCCGAGCGGGTGCGCGGCGTCCAGGTCGGGAGCCAGCGACAGGGTTCGGCGGATCTGCTTCTCGCTGCGCGCGATTCGCGGGTCGGTGCGCATCGTGGCGGGGTCCAGCGGCGGGTGCAGCTCGTCGCACTCCCAGGTGAGGGGGAAGCGAAACCGGTCATCCTGGCTGAGCAGGTGATGGGTGATTGTGGTGCCGGTGCGGGGCGCGCCGACGAGGAAGACGGGCTTGGCGATGACCTCCTCGCGGATCGACGGATTGCGGCGGATGTGGTCCATGACCAGCAACCGCTGGCGCAACAGGTTGGTGATGTGCGTCGCGGCCAGTATCCGGCCGAAACCGTTGAGCTTGTCCTCGGAGTTGATCGACTCGATGAGCCGGTCCAGGCCTTCTTCGAAGCGGGGATCGCCGAAGTCGGTCAGGCCGCCCGCGCGCCGGCTGGCCCGGTCCATGAGCGCGTACTTGCGCAGCGGCACGGGATGGGCGCCGAGGCGGCGGGCGGCGCTGTAGGCGCCGTTGAGGATGCGAAACGGCAGCGGTCTGGGTGGTGCGTCGATGGCCATGACGGGCGTTCCTCACCGTTGAGTGGTCGCGTCAATCCGATTGGCGCGCAGTAATACTCGCCGCCCCGGCCAGAGTTCCATGGGCGCCTCCCGGCGTTCGGGTGACCGTTGTGCTCGGTCTCACAAAACATTACGATCTGAACGTAATGAAATCAACACCTTTCGAGCGCAACAGTCGCGAGGCCAAGTCGCAGGGGCGGCCCCGCGATGCGCGCATCGACGACGCGGTGCTGCAGGCCACCAACGAGCTGCTCGAGGAGATCGGCTATGCCCGGCTGAGCATTCCGTTGGTGGCGGCGCGGGCCGGCGCGACGCCGCCCGCGGTGTATCGGCGTTTCCCCACCAAGATCGAGCTCGTCTTCGCCGCGGTGTTTCCCCCGACGCCGCGCGCGGAGTTGCCGTTGACCGGTGATCTGCGGACGGTCGTGCGCAGCCTGCTCGAAGGATCGATCCACCTGTTCAGCCGGCCCGCGGTGCACAGCGCGGTGTCGGGCCTGACGGCCGAACTGCCCTCGGAGCCGGGATTGTCGGCGCGGCTGCTGGACCGGCTGCAGGGCGGCACCTACGAACGCCTGCAGGGCTACCTCGATCACGCCGCCGGCAAGGGGTTGGCGGTCGACGGCATCGACGCGCGCCTGCTGATGGACATGATCGGCGGCACGGTGATGATGTCGATGGCCACCGAACGCACGCTCGACGATGCCTGGCTCGAGCACAACACCGCCCTGATCGTGCGGGGGCTGACCCGATGACCGCCGGCAGCAACGGCGCGCCGCCGATGGAGGTCGTCGCCTCCGCGCCGGCCCAGCTGGGCCTGGGCGAAATCGGCCCGTGGGCCGCGCGCATGGAGCGCATCGGCTTCGAGGTCGTTCACGTGTCCGAGACCATCCACGACGTATTCACAATCGCGGCAATGGCTTTGGCCCATACGACGCGGCTGACCGTGCGGACCAGCATGGCCCTAGCGTTTCCGCGGAGCCCCATGATCACCGCCTACGCGGCCTGGGACCTCGCCAGGTACTCCGACGGGCGCTTCCAGCTCGGCCTGGCCTCCCAGGTGCGCGGGAACATCGTCGGCCGCTTCTCGGTCCCGTGGTCGCAGCCGGCGCTGCGCATGCGGGAGTACATCGAATCGGTGCTGGCGATATTCCACTCCTTCCAGACCGGGGAGCCCCTCGACTACACCGGGCGGTTCTACCGATTCGACCGCCTCCAGCCGTATTTCAACCCCGGCCCGCTTGAGTGCCCGCCCCCGCAGATCTGGACCGGTGGGGTCAACAAGAAGATGTGCCTGCTGGCCGGTGAGCTCTCCGACGGCTTCGTCTGCCATCCGACCAACTCGCATCCGTCGGTCCTCGCGACGCAGACGCTGCCGGCCCTCGCCGAGGGCGCCGGGAAGGGGCGCGGCAACCGAGGCGCGCTCGCGGTGGTGGCGAACCCGCAACCGCTGATGGCCGCCACCGGCGACGAGCTGGCGCGGCTGCGGGAACACCGGCGGTCGGAACTGGCCTTCCTCTACAGCACCCCCGCCTACCGCCGGCAGCTCGAACTCTTCGGCTTCGAGGACATCGGCGAAGCGCTCAGCGGCATGGCGCGCCGCAACGAATGGACCGACCTGCCCGCGCACCTGACCGACGAGGTGATGGATCGGGTTGTGCCGCAAGGCACCTACGACGAAATCCCCGCGGTGCTGGCGCGCTGGTACTCCGGCGTGTGCACCGGCCTGAGCCTGCCGGTGACCGGCGTGCCGGACGACGTGCTGGCCATGCTCATCGACCGCCTCAAGGCCATTCCCACCCTCGGGGAACAAACACCAGGAAGGTAGCAATGAACGCAGCACAATCGGCTCTGGCGCTGAAATCCGTGGTGGCCCGGCAATGGCGCTCGCACAGCCCGCTGGCCCGGCGCCCGCCGAAGAACTTCGCCGGGCAGTACGGACCGTGGGCACTCGTGTCCGGCGCCAGCGAGGGCATCGGCGGCGCATGGGCGGATTATGCTGCGTCCCAAGGCTTGTCGGTCGCGATCGTCGCGCGCGACCCCGACAAGCTCGAGAAGAAGCGCCAGGAATTGGTGACACGGTTCGGCGTGGAGGTGCTGGCCATCTCCCAGGAACTCGGGGCGACGGATGCCGTGGAAAACATCGTCGCGGCCGTCGGCGATCGCGAAATCGGGCTGCTGGTTTCCAACGCCGCGCTGGCCACGGTCGGGGGATTCTGGGCCGACAACCTCGAATTCGAGCGGAAGCGGATAAACATCAACTGCGGCAGTCCGTTTGGGCTGACCTACCACTACGGGGCGCTCATGAAGGCGCGCCGGCGCGGCGGCATCGTGCTGATGAGTAGCGGCACGGGGCTGATCGGCAGCCCGTACTACACGCACTACGGCGCGACGAGGGCGTACAACATCATTCTCGCCGAAGGGCTCTGGTACGAACTGAAACCCGACAACGTGCACGTGCTGGCGTGCATGGCCGGCCTGACGAGTTCACCGGGGGCCGCCGACGCGCTCGAGGTCGCGCGGGCCAGGGGCAGCCTGATCAACACGCCCGAAGAAAACGTCGAAGAGGCGGTCCTCTATCTCGGCAAACGGCCCAGCATGCAGGTGGGGGCGCCGAACCGGCGGATGATGTTCGTGGTCACCCGCCTGCTTCCGCGATCGCTGGGCATTCGGGAAATCGGCAAGCACGCCCTGAACAACTTCCTCGACGGGGTGCGGCCGTAAGCCCTACTCGTCCTGCAGCCGCGGATCGGCCTCCAGGTGGGTGAGGCCGTTCCACATCAGGTTGACCAGGTGCGCGGCCACCACTTCCTTCTTGGGCTCGCGGGTGTCCAGCCACCATTGCGCCGTCATCGACACCGAACCCACCAGCGCCTGGGCATACAGCGGCGCCAGGTCGGGATCCAGGCCCCGGCGGGCGAAGTCGCCGGCCAGGATCGAGCTGACCTGGCTGACCGCGTCGTTGAGCAGGCTGGAGTAGGTGCCCGAGCTGATCGCGGCCGGCGAGTCGCGGATCATGATCCGGAAGCCGTCGGTGCGCTCCTCGACGTAGGTGAGCAGCGCCAGCGCCACCCGCTCCACCCGCACCCGGGACCGGTTGTTGGTCAGCGACGAGGTGATCATGTCCAGCAGCGCCGACATCTCCCGGTCGACGACGACGGCGTACAGCCCCTCCTTGCCGCCGAAGTGTTCGTAGACGACGGGCTTGGACACGTTGGCGCGCAGGGCGATCTCCTCGATCGAGGTGCCCTCGTAACCGCGCTCGGCGAACAGCGAGCGGGCGATGCCGATGAGCTGTTGGCGGCGATCGCTACCGGTCATGCGGGCGCGCGGGGCCCGCGCCTCTTTGTCCGGTTCCTTGTCGAGAACGGCCACGTCAATCAGCCTATCGGTTACGCCGGCCGCGACCCGGCCGCTTACCGTCTAGAGTCACCGTGGGTATCCCATCCGTCGTGGTGTAATCGGCAGCACATCAGATTTTGGTTCTGAGAGTTCAGGTTCGAGTCCTGGCGACGGAGCAGCGTGGCCCTTTGCGGCGAGCGTGCATGAAATGCCACGCTTGAGGGCGTGTCGGCGTGCAAACACGCACGCTCGCGCAGAAGGGCAATAGGAGAGTTGATGTCGTTTCGTGGTGACACCGCCGTCCTGGTCCTCGCGGCCGGACCGGGCACCCGGATGCGGTCCGACACCCCGAAGGTGCTGCACACGATCGCCGGCCGCAGCATGTTGTCGCATTCCCTGCACGCGATCGCCAAGGTCGCGCCCCAGCACCTGGTCGTGGTCCTCGGCCACGACCACCAGCGCGTCGCGCCGCTGGTCGGCGAGCTCGCCGAGACGCTGGGACGCTCGATCGACGTGGCGCTGCAGGAACGGCCGCTGGGCACCGGCCACGCCGTCCTGTGCGGCCTGTCGGCCCTGCCCGACGACTACGCCGGCGTCGTCGTCGTCACCTCCGGCGACACCCCGCTGCTGGACTCCGACACCCTGGCCGGCCTGATCGCCACCCACACCGCGGAGTCGGCCGCGGTCACCGTGCTCACCACCACGCTGAGCGATCCGGTCGGTTACGGCCGCATCCTGCGCACCCAGGACAACGAGGTCATGGCGATCGTCGAGCACACCGACGCGACGCCCTCGCAACGCGAGATCCGCGAGGTCAACGCCGGTGTCTACGCCTTCGACGTGGCGGCGCTGCGCTCGGCGCTGACCCGGCTGAGCTCGAACAACGCCCAGCAGGAGCTCTACCTGACCGACGTCGTCGCCATCCTTCGCGGCGACGGGCGGGCCGTGCGCGCCCAGCACGTCGCCGACAGCGCGCTGGTGGCCGGCGTCAACAACCGCGTCCAGCTGGCCGAGCTGGGCGCCGAGCTGAACCGCCGGATCGTCGCCGCCCACCAGCTGGCCGGCGTGACCGTCATCGATCCGGCCACCACCTGGATCGACGTCGACGTGACGATCGGCCGCGACACCGTCGTTCATCCCGGCACCCAGCTGCTGGGCCGCACCCGGGTGGGCGGTCACTGCGTCGTCGGCCCCGACACCACCCTGACCGACGTCACCGTCGGCGACGGCGCGTCGGTGGTGCGCACCCACGGCACGTCCTCGGCGATCGGCGACGGCGCCACGGTCGGGCCCTTCACCTTCCTGCGGCCCGGGACCGTGCTCGGGGGCGACGCCAAGCTGGGCGCGTTCGTCGAGGCCAAGAACTCGGTCATCGGGACGGGCACCAAGGTTCCGCACCTGACCTACGTCGGCGACGCCGACATCGGCGAGCACAGCAACATCGGCGCGTCCAGCGTGTTCGTCAACTACGACGGCGAAACCAAGCGGCGGACCACCGTGGGCTCGCACGTGCGGACGGGGTCGGACACCATGTTCGTCGCCCCCGTGACCGTCGGCGACGGGGCCTACACCGGCGCCGGCACGGTGGTGCGCGACGACGTGCCGCCGGGGGCGCTGGCGGTGTCGGCGGGACCCCAACGCAACATCGAGGGCTGGGTGCAACGCAAGCGGCCGGGCAGCGCGGCGGCCGAGGCCGCGGAAAAGGCGGCCGCGAAGTTGGCCGAAGAAAATCCCGAGAATTCAGGGCCCGAATAGACACCGTGAGTTTGGTCCCTGGCAACCCGGCCACATTTCCGTACGATTCGCTACGTACGATGGGGCTTCCATTTCGATCCCGAGGCAGGGCAGTGCGTTGAGCCACGACTGGACCGATAATCGAAAAAACCTGATGCTTTTCTCGGGCCGCGCGCATCCCGAGCTGGCCGAACAGGTGGCCAAGGAGCTCGACGTCCACGTCACGGCCCAGACGGCCCGGGAATTCGCCAACGGCGAGATCTTCGTTCGGTTCCACGAGTCGGTGCGCGGCTGCGACGCGTTCGTCCTGCAGTCCAACCCGGCGCCGGTCAATAACTGGCTGATGGAACAGCTGATCATGATCGACGCGCTCAAGCGGGGCAGCGCGAAGAGGATCACCGCGGTCATGCCGTTCTATCCCTACGCGCGGCAGGACAAGAAGCACCGCGGCCGCGAGCCGATCTCGGCGCGGCTGGTCGCCGACCTGCTCAAGACCGCCGGCGCCGACCGGATCGTGACCGTCGACCTGCACACCGACCAGATCCAGGGGTTCTTTGACGGGCCCGTCGACCACATGCGCGCCCAGAACCTGTTGACCGGCTACATCAAGGACAACTACCCGGACGGCAACATGGTGGTCGTCTCCCCCGACTCCGGCCGGGTGCGCATCGCCGAGAAATGGGCCGACGCGCTGGGCGGGGTTCCGCTGGCCTTCATCCACAAGACCCGCGACCCGCGGGTGCCCAACCAGGTGGTCTCCAACCGCGTCGTCGGCGAGGTCGAGGGCCGCACCTGCGTGCTGATCGACGACATGATCGACACCGGTGGCACCATCGCCGGCGCGGTGAACCTGCTGCGCGAAGACGGCGCCAGTGACGTGGTGATCGCGGCCACCCACGGCGTGCTCTCCGACCCGGCCGCTGAGCGCCTGGCGGCGTGCGGCGCGCGGGAGGTCATCGTCACCAACACGCTCCCGATCGGCGAGGAGAAGCGTTTCCCTCAGCTCACCGTCCTGTCCATTGCGCCGCTGCTGGCCAGCACCATCCGCGCCGTCTTCGAAAACGGCTCCGTCACGGGACTTTTCGACGGGGACGCCTAGATGGCCGACACCGTCATCTACCACAACCCGAAGTGCAGCACCTCCCGCAAGACGCTAGACCTTTTGCGCGACAATGGGATTGACCCCACCGTCGTCCAGTACCTGAAGACGCCGCCGTCTCGCGCGGAGCTGGTGCGGATGATCCGCGACGCCGGTATCGACGTGCGCACCGCGGTGCGCAAGCGCGAACCGCTGTATGCCGAACTCGGCCTGGCCGACGCGACCGACGACGAGTTGCTCGACGCCATGGCCGAACACCCGATCCTGATCGAACGGCCTTTTGTCGTCACGCCGAAGGGCACCCGGCTGGCGCGGCCGATCGACGCGGTGCACGAGATTCTGTGAGGTTACGCAGGGCCGCTGTCGTGCTGGTCGCGCTGAGCGTGCCGGTGGCGGCGTGCTCGCCGCCGAAAGCCCCTGACTACCAGTCGATCCTGACCAGGAGTTCGACAACTAGTGCCGCGCCCACGCCGACGGAAAAGCCCGTTCCGTTGTCGGAGTATCTGCAGAACATCGGCGTCACCGGCCAACAGGTGGCGCCGGGATCGCTGCCCGACCTGAACGTGTCGATACCGACGCCGCCGGACTGGTCGCCGTTTTCCAGCCCCAAAATCGCCAAGGAGACCGTGATGATCTCGCACGGCGGCAAGTACCCGACCGCGCGGCTGGTGGTCTTCAAATTGCACGGCGACTTCGACCCGGCGCAAGTCGTCAAGCACGGCAACGACGACGCCCAGCTGTTCGAGAATTTCAAGCAACTCGACGCGTCCGCGGATAACTACAACGGCTTTCCGTCGTCGATGATCCAGGGCAGCTACGACCTCGACGGCCAGCGGCTGCACAGTTGGAACCGGATCGTCATCGCCACCGGGTCGCCGCCCGCGAACCAGCGGTACCTGGTCCAGCTGACCATCACCAGCCTGGCCAACCAGGCGGCCGCCGAGGCAACCGGCATCGAGGCGATCATCCACGGCTTCGTCGTCGCCGCCAAGTAATCGCGGCGCCCCGTCACTAAGCTCATCACCCATGACGAACTGGACCGCCGCAGATCTGCCGTCGTTTGCCGGGCGCACCGTGCTCATCACCGGCGCCAATAGCGGGCTGGGCGCGGTGACGGCCCGCGAGCTGGCCGGCAAGGGCGCGAGGATCGTCATGGCCGTCCGCAACACGGGCAAGGGCGACGAGGCCGCCAAGCAGATGACCGGCGACGTGGAGGTGCGCCGGCTCGACCTGCAGGACCTGTCGTCGGTGCGCGAATTCGCCGATGGCCTGGACAGGGCCGACGTGCTGATCAACAACGCCGGCATCATGGCCGCCCCCTATGCGCTGACCGCCGACGGGTTCGAGAGCCAGATCGGCACCAACCACCTGGGTCACTTCGCGCTGACCAATCTGTTGCTGCCCAAGCTCACCGACCGCGTCGTCACGGTGTCGTCGATGGCGCACTGGCCGGGCCGCATCGACTTCGAGGACCTGAACTGGAAGAACCGCCGCTATTCCCCTTGGCTGGCCTACAGCCAGTCGAAGCTGGCCAACCTGCTGTTCACCAGCGAGCTGCAGCGACGCCTCGACTCGGCCGGTTCGCCGCTGCGGGCGTTGGCGGTCCATCCCGGCTACTCGCACACCAACCTGCAGGGCGCGTCCGGCCGCCGGCTGGGCGACGCGCTGATGTCGGCCGCCACCCGGGTGGTGGCCACCGACGCCGATTTCGGCGCCCGGCAAACCCTGTACGCGGCGTCGCAGGACGTTCCGGGCGACACGTTCGTCGGCCCGCGATTCGGCTGGGTCGGCCGAACACAGCCGGTCGGCCGCAGCCGCATTGCGCAGGACGCGGCCGCCGCCACCAAGCTGTGGGAGCTGTCCGAGCAGCTCACCGGCACCAAATTTCCGCTCTAGCCGAGTGTGCGCTGAGGGCTTTCACCGCGCGTTGAGGGCGAGAATTTGGTCAAATCTGCGCCCTGGATTCACGCGCGAAGCCCTGAGCGCACACTCACCGAATTTCCGCTCCGAGCCGCACATGCGCTAACCTGACCGGGCGTCACGGCGAGGGTGGCTGGCACGCCAGCACCGTTATCGACGGAGACCGACTTCATTGTCGCGACCTTTGCCGTGCTCCCGATCCAGGTATTGAGCACATAGGAGCGACACGATGGCCAAATCCGCAGTCAACCAACTCAAGGCCGAGGTGCGAGCCCAGACCGGCAAGGGCGCGTCCCGCCGGGCCCGCCGCGATGGCAAGATTCCCGCCGTCCTCTACGGTCACGGCGCCGCCCCCCAGCACCTGGAGCTGCCGGGCCACGACTACGCGGCGGTGCTGCGGCACTCGGGCACCAACGCGGTGCTGACCCTCGACATCGCGGGCAAGGAACAGCTGGCCCTGACCAAGGCCCTCGACATCCACCCGATCCGCCGCACCATTCAGCACGCCGACCTGGTGATCGTGCGCCGCGGCGAGAAGGTCCACGTCGAGGTCAACGTCGTCGTCGAGGGCGAGGCCGGACCCGACACCCTGGTCACCCAGGAGACCAACACGATCGAGATCGAGGCCGAGGCCATGTCGATTCCCGAGCAGCTGACCGTGTCGGTCGAGGACGCCCCGCCCGGCACCCAGTTCACCGCGGGCCAGATCGCGCTGCCCAGCGGCGTCACCCTGGTGTCGGACCCCGACATGCTGGTGGTCAACGTGGTGAACGCACCGACCGCCGCCGACCTCGAGGAAGAGGGCGCCGGCGAAGCGGCCGAAGGCGAGGCTGCGGCTCCCGCGGCCGAAGAGGCCGGCGAAGCCGAGGCCTCCGCCGAAGAGTCCGAGTAGGCGGCCCCGACGTGGCCGAACCGCAATTGGTGGTCGGCCTGGGCAACCCCGGAGACAACTACGCGCGCACCCGGCACAACCTCGGGTTCATGGTCGCCGACCTGCTCGCCGCGCGGCTGGGTTCGAAGTTCAAGGCGCACAAGCGTTCCGGCGCCGAAGTTGTCAGCGGCCGGTTGGCCGGGCACTCGGTGCTGGTGGCCAAGCCGCGCCGCTTCATGAACGAATCGGGCCGGCAGGTGGGTCCGCTGGCGAAGTTCTACTCGGTCGCCCCGGCCGACATGATCGTCATCCACGACGATCTCGACCTGGAGTTCGGCCGCATCCGGCTCAAGATCGGCGGCGGCGAGGGGGGACACAACGGGCTGCGCTCGGTGGTTGCGGCCTTGGGCACCAAGGAGTTTCAGCGGGTGCGCATCGGGATCGGGCGTCCGCCCGGGCGCAAGGACCCGGCGGCGTTCGTGCTGGAGAACTTCACCGCGGCCGAGCGCGCCGAACTGCCCACCATTTGCGAGCAGGCCGCGGACGCCACCGAGGCGCTCATCGAACTCGGGCTCGAGCCCGCGCAGAATCGCGTCCACGCCTGGTGATCGCTTGGCGGCCTACCTGGTCAGCATGTCCTTCCACGACTTCGGCGCCGCGGTGACAACGAGATCGGATTGTTGGAACAGTTGGCCGTCCGGCGCCAGGTACTTGCCGGTGCGCGGGTCGTATCGCGCGACGGCCACCGGCGAGGTGGCCTCGGGCCCGGTGGTCGTCATCGAGCTCGGCGCGGCTCCCGGAGGCGTTCCGGATGGCGAGGCACCCGGCGGCAGCGGCGTCCCCTCCACCGGACCGAAGGTGTGGTCGCCGGACGTGGCCCGATCGTCGGGCGGAATGCCCTGCGACACCAGGTTCGGATCCAGCGGGTAGGCGCCGAGCACGTGTTGGCGCATGGCCAGCGGTTCGTACGGCTTGTCGCTGTCACAGATCTGCACGGTCGGCGCGCGTTTCCCGGGCTTGCCCATGCACGGGTAGTTGCGGGCGCCGCGGACCGAAATCGGGGAATCCTGAGGGAGTTTGCAGTACAGCCCGTCCGGCGTGTCGATCGTCGTGGTGTCGGCGGGGGAACGCCACGACGAGGGCGGCAGGAACCCCACGGTGCACGGCGGCGGGTCACCGACGCTGATCGCGAACTCGCCCAGCGCCATCCCGGTCGGGTTGTTCTTCGACAACCCGGAGGCCTGCAACGACGCGATCACCGGCGGCAACAAGACCAGCAGCTGCTCGAGCGACGGGTTGTACGTCACCAGAATCTGACCCACGGTGGTCAGGTTGGCCAGCAGGACCGGCAACGTCGGCTTGACCTGGTCGAGCAGGCGAGAGACCTCGTTGACGGCGCCCGGGCCGGTTTTCAGCAGCGCGCGCAGCTGTCCATCGTCGGCCGCCAGCGTGTGCGTCACACCGGCCAGGCTGTGCGCCCAGGTGCGGATGGAGTCCGTGGTTTCGGCTTGTGAATCCAGCAGCGGCACAGCGTCATCCACCAGCGTGCGGGTCCGATCGGCGACGGCGCTGGCGTCCCGGCTTACCCGGGCCCCCGAGTCGAGCAGGGATCCGAGATCGAAGCCGGCCCCGTTGAGCCCCCGGAACGATTCGTCGAGCAGCGCGCTCATCTTGCCTTTGGGGATGCTGTCGATCAGCGCGCTGACCCGGTCCAGCATCGGCCCGACCGCCTGCGGAATCGTGGTGCGCTCGACGGGAATTACCGAGCCGTCTTCGAGGTAGGGTCCGGCGTTGTGCCGCGGGCGCAGGTCCACATACTGCTCC